>DATMOB010000139.1:0-79832 GCA_035568455.1 Granulicella sp. | reverse complement strand
GCCTTGAAGTCCTGATCCTTGCATACTGGATTCGGATTATTTAGAGGGAGAGCACAGGCTGTGGGCATAAGCGAGCGCAGTGCACCCGAAGATTCCACAGGGCCGACTGACTGCCCGGCGTTTAACGCAATACTTCGTGATGTTCTAGTTCCAAAGATTCGCGAGAACCGTCTTGTCGACAATCAGGTCCAGCAGATCTCGAGTAATCGGAAAAGCGGCGACGGGTGTCCCTTGAATGCGTGACTGACAGTGCCAACGCGACCCGGTCTATGGTGGGCCTTTCAAGGGCGAGGGCCAACGCAATCGGGCAAGAAGACAGGACTGCTTTCGAACGAAGTATTTTGGGCGCGGACATCAGCCTGGCTGACAATGCGGAGGAAAGGTTAACTGGTGGGCCCACCAGGACTTGAACCTGGAACCAACGGATTATGAGTCCGCTGCTCTAACCAATTGAGCTATAGGCCCTCAGCTGAGATTCTACATGGCGCGGGAGGCGAATCGGCGGCGTTGCCGCGGCCCGGATGGGGCGCGGAGAGCGTGCCGGGTGCGGGTGTGTGCCCTAATAACCCTCCGACAATCTTCTATACTTCATTTAGACGGTGGGGAAAGCCACTTCCATATTGCGGGCGAGTCCCGGCGGCTGGACATCCCGGCATGCGGGCTTCCCAGTTTTGGCATTGTTTTGGCGTTGAGGAGTAAGCGTTTTGAAGAATGAGGTGGGGGTCCTGATGAAGACGGATTCGATTCTGGTCACAGGCGGCGCAGGGTTCATCGGGTCAAACTTCGTGCTGGATTGGCTGCGAAACACGGACGAGCGGCTGGTCAATCTGGACAAGCTGACCTATGCGGGCAATCCGGAGAACCTGGCGGAGGTGGCCGGGGATCCCCGCTATAGCTTCGTCCATGGCGATATCGGCGATGCAGAGCTGGTGCGTTCTTTGCTCGCCGAGCATCGGCCGCGGGCGATCGTGCACTTTGCCGCCGAGAGCCATGTGGACCGTTCTATCCTTGGTCCGGATGCGTTTCTGAAGACCAACATCGACGGCACCTTCAGTATGTTGCAGGCGGCGCGCGCCTACTACGAGACGCTCGAAGGCGCGGAGCGCGAGGGCTTCCGCTTTCTGCATGTCTCGACCGACGAGGTGTATGGGACGCTGGCGCCGGAGGATCCTGCCTTCCATGAGCAGACCCCGTATGCTCCGAACAGCCCCTATGCGGCGTCGAAGGCGGCGTCGGATCACCTGGTGCGGGCCTGGGTGCACACTTATGGGCTGCCGGCGATCATCACCAACTGCTCGAATAACTACGGTCCGTTCCAGTTTCCGGAGAAGCTGATTCCGCTGATGATTGCCAACGCGCTGGCGGGCAAGCCGCTGCCGGTCTATGGCGACGGTCTGCAGGTGCGAGACTGGCTCTATGTGGCTGACCACTGCAGCGCGCTGCGGGCGGTGCTCGAACGCGGCCGCATCGGCGAGACGTATAACGTGGGCGGGGGCAATCAGCGCACCAATCGCGAGGTGGTGCACACGGTGTGCGCGCTGCTCGACGAGCTGGTTCCAGGATCGGCGCACCGGCCGCACGCGGGCTTGATTCGCTCGGTTCCGGACCGGCCGGGGCATGATCGCCGGTATGCGATCGATGCGCGCAAGATCGAGTCGGAGCTGGGCTGGACGGCGGCGGAGAGCTTTGAAACCGGGTTGCGCAAGACGGTGGAGTGGTATCTGGCAAACGGGCCCTGGATCGAGCATGTGACCAGCGGCGCCTACCGGCAATGGATCGACAGGAACTACGGCGATCGTGCGACTCTAGCAAACTCGACCGCGGAGGTTGCACGTTGAAGGGAATCATTCTCGCCGGAGGCTCCGGCACGCGACTGCATCCGGTCACACAGGCGGTCTCCAAGCAGCTGCTGCCGGTCTATGACAAACCGATGATCTACTATCCGCTGTCGGCGCTGATGCTGGCCGGACTGCGCGAGATCCTGATCATCTCGACCCCGTCGGACACGCCGCGCTTCGAGCAGATGCTGGGCGACGGCAGCCAGTGGGGTCTATCGCTCCAGTACGCGGTGCAGCCGTCGCCCGATGGCCTGGCGCAGGCGTTTCTGCTGGGCGAGGAGTTTCTTGCCGGCCAGGGCTGCTGCCTTGTGCTTGGAGACAATATCTTCTACGGCCATGACTTTGCGCGGTCGCTGCGCGAGGCCGCAGATCGCACGGAGGCGAACGCAGGAGCGACGGTCTTCGCCTATCCGGTGCTGGACCCGGAGCGTTATGGCGTGGTCGAGTTCGACGATCAGCGGCGAGCGATCTCGCTCGAAGAGAAGCCGCTGAAGCCGAAGTCGCGCTATGCGGTGACGGGGATCTACTTCTACGACGCGCAGGTGGTGGGGGTGGCCAGGTCGCTGAAGCCTTCGCCGCGCGGTGAGCTGGAGATCACCGATGTGAACCGCTGGTACCTGGAGCGCGGGCAGCTGACCACGGAGATCATGGGCCGGGGTATGGCGTGGCTCGACACGGGAACGCACGACTCGCTGCTCGAGGCGTCGAACTTTATTCAGACGATCGAGAAGCGGCAGGGGCTGAAGGTGGCATGTCCGGAGGAGATCGCCTACCGTCTGGGCTACATCGATGCGGCCGCTCTGACCGCACAGGCGGACGCGATCGCCAAGAGCACTTACGGACAGTACCTGCGCGGGCTGTTGAACGAAAAGGTCTACTGATGGCGAAACGGGTGACGACAGCCGGGCTTGAGCCGGTGCAAGTGGCTGTCGGCGAGCGCATTCTGCTGACCGGAGCGTCGGGCCAGGTGGGCGGCGAGGTGGCGCGGCTGCTGGCCCCTGTGGCGGAGGTGATTGCGCCCTCGCGGGCGGAGCTCGATCTGAGCGATGAGGCCGCTGTCCGCGCGCTGGTGCGTCGCGTCCGTCCGCGCTGGATCGTGAATCCGGCGGCTTATACGGCGGTCGATCGGGCCGAGAGCGAGCCGGAGCTCGCCTATGCGATCAATGCGGCGGCGGTGCGGGCTCTGGGCGAGGAGGCAAGCGCGATCGGCGCGGCGGTGGTGCACTTCTCTACAGATTATGTTTTCGACGGCGCGGGCACGTCGCCCTACACGGAGACCGATCCCGCGCGGCCTAGCGGAGTTTATGGAGCGAGCAAGCTGGCGGGCGAGCAGGAGCTGGCGCGGTCCGGCGCCGCGCACGTGATCCTGCGCACGAGCTGGGTCTATGGAGCGACGGGGAAGAACTTTTTGCTGACGATTCTCAAGGCCGCGCGCGAACGCGACCGGCTGCGCGTGGTCGCCGATCAGCATGGGGCTCCGACCTGGAGCCGCGACCTGGCGCGGCTGACGGCGCACCTCATCGGGCGTTGCGAGCGACGTTGCGAGGGGCGTTGCGAGCTGCACGTCGGAGCGACCGGAGCGGGGGAGCTGGCGGAGGAGGTCGCTCGCGTGGGCGGGCTCTATCATACGGCCGGGGCAGGGGAGACTACCTGGTACGGCTTCGCGGCGGAGGCGATCCGGCAGCAGCGGCAGAGCGAGCCAGGGACAGCGTTCGCGGAGATCGATCCCATCACCACCGCCGAGTACCCCACGCCGGCGCGGCGTCCGCAGAACTCGCGGCTGGACTGCCGCAAGCTGGCAACGACGTTCGACTGGACGATGATGCGCTGGGAGGATTCTTTACGAGCGGTGCTGGCAGAGTTGTAGCTCGCCGTCACTTCGTAGAATGGAGCCATGCAGGATACGAATATCGCAACGCCGCGCAGGGCCTTGTTTCTCGATCGCGATGGCGTGATCAATGAAGAGGCCGGGTACCTGTTCCGTTCTGAAGAGGTGCGTTTTGTCCCGGGAATCTTCTCGCTGTGCCGGGCGGCACGCGCGCTCGATTACAGGATCATCGTGGTCACCAACCAGGCGGGAATCGCCCGCGGCTACTACAGCGAGGACGATTTTCAGCAGCTGATGCAATGGATGCAGGCGGAGTTGGAGCGCGAGGGCGCGGGCTTCGATGCGGTCTATCACTGTCCGTTTCATCCGGTGCACGGCGTAGGCGAGTACCGGCGCGAACATGAGGATCGCAAGCCCGGGATCGGCATGCTGGCCCGCGGCGCCCGGGAGTTCGGCGTGTCGCTGGCGGCGTCGGTGATGGTGGGTGATCGCTGCACGGACATGGCGGCAGCGAACGCCGCCGGACTGCGCCAGGCGTTTCTGATCGGGGGAACGGAGTCGGGAGCCTGCGCGAGCCGCTACCAGCCGATTGCCGCCCTCGCCGAGGTCGAACGCTGGCTGGTCGAGCGCGGATAGCGGGTCGCGCAGGAAGGCATCCCGCAACTGCAGATCGGGAGCCAATCAGGCGGTGGGCAGCTCGGCCTCAAGGAACAGGCTTCCCTTTTCGTCCTTGGGGCTGACCGTGGGGGCTTGGTCGAGCAACTCGAGCGGCCAGGGGATGTTCAGGGTGGGGTCGTTCCAGACGATGCAGCGCTCGCTGGTGGGGTCGTAGAAGTCGGTGGTCTTGTAGAGCACCTCGGCGGTCTCGGAGAGTACGAGGAAGCCGTGGGCGAAGCCCTCCGGGATCCAGAGCATCTCGAGCGGGTCGGTGGCGGAGGGAGGCTTCAGATGGAAGCCCGCGTACTTGCCGAAGTCGGGCGAGTTGCGGCGCAGGTCAACGGCGACGTCCCAGATGTGTCCGGAGAGTACACGAACCAGCTTTCCCTGGGGCTTGCTGAGCTGATAATGTAATCCGCGCAGTACCCCTTTGCGGGAGAAGGATTGATTATCTTGGACGAAGCTGTCGGGAAGTCCTGCCTGGTGGAAGCTACGGCTATTGAAGACCTCGGAGAACCAGCCGCGGTCATCACCGAATCGCTTGGCTTGAAGCGTTTTGACATCATTCAACGTGGATGAGTAAACCTGCATCCAACCAGCTTAATGCAACTTGAGCGAACGGGTCGGGTTTCAATCTAGGAAGCGTTGCATGAATAAGCTTTCGATTCAGGGTTAACAAATGTAGGCTCGAGCCGTAGAATGAAGCAATGGAAGCACTGCCTCACTGAACCAGCACCCAAGGTCTGCCTGTTCCGACGCGCGCCGCCCAGTTTGGTGGAATGCGGAAACTCTTATGGGATATTTGCAGCTTGTAAGAAGAAGGGAATAGACGCGCGGGTGTGTATTGGCTCTGGTGACTTGGTAGAGTGCAAGCTCGATCCATGTTCGCCGAAATCCGCGATTCATTAATTGCATCAGTTGGAACGGCGAAGCCTGGCCGGCAGGTCAGGCGGAGCGGATCAGGAACGTGTTCATGCCGCAGGAATATCAATCTACTCAATCGCGGCCTGCCGCGTTGTTGGAGGATTCGTATTCATACATAGAGACGGGGTACCGGGTTCTGGAGACGGTCAGGCGCGACGACAGCCGGCCGGCCAAGCTGTTCCG
The DNA here is from genome assembly GCA_035568455.1 of Granulicella sp. Classification (GTDB taxonomy): domain Bacteria; phylum Acidobacteriota; class Terriglobia; order Terriglobales; family Acidobacteriaceae; genus Edaphobacter. Next base: position 74,402 of record DATMOB010000139.1, on the reverse strand, counting down.
GTATCGCATTCTCAAGCGGGGGTTGGATATTGGGCTGGTTCTGCTGGCGATCCCCGTTCTGATGCCGCTGCTGCTGGTGGTGGCGCTGCTGATACGCCTGCGTTCGCCCGGTCCCATCTTCTTCTCGCACCGCCGCATCAGCCGCAATGGGGCATTCTTCCCGATGTGGAAGTTCCGCACCATGTGCATCAACTCGGCCGAGGTGCTCGAGGAGTACTTGGCGCGTCATCCGGAGGCGCGCGCGGAGTGGCGCAAGACCCACAAGTTGCGGCACGATCCACGGATTACGCGGATTGGGCTGTTTCTGCGCCGTTACAGCCTCGATGAGCTTCCGCAGGTGTGGAACGTGCTGACCGGAAAGATGTCGCTGGTCGGTCCCCGGCCGATCGTTGCGGCTGAGGTGGAGAAGTACGGCAGCCGCTTTGCTTGCTACTGCAAGGTCAAACCGGGAGTGACGGGATTGTGGCAGGTCTCGGGCCGCAGCGATCTCACGTATGAACAGCGGGTCGCGCTGGACTGCGAGTACGTGCGAACCTGGTCGCTTCTCCTGGATATCAAGATCCTGTTGCGCACCTTTTCCGCGGTGATCGGCCAGGATGGTGCGTGCTAACGGAGGCCTTCTGTTCGGCGGCGGCGGCTTTTCCGAGTGAACCTCTGAAGCAGCGCCCACTCTTCCGGATTCGTCTCTGATGACGCTCAAGAGCCCTAGCGTGAAGCAGCCGGCGCCCAGGATGCAGGGCATGCGTGATGTACTGCGCGGGTCGCTCTCGCGCAGCCTGCGTGCACTGCCGGAGGCCGATCGTCTGGCCAGCGCGTGGCCGGTGGCCTGTGGCCGGGTGATGGCGGAGCATGGCGAGATCGTCAGCTTTGAACAAGGGAACCTGCGCATTGCGGTGTCGGACGGCGCGTGGCTCGGGCAGATGCTGTCGATGCGCCATCAGCTGCAGCATGAGCTGGGGCGAATCGCCGGCGTGCCCATCACCGGGATACACTTTGAACTGAAGAGGTAAACGTGAATGAGTGAGACAGGCCCGCTCGCGGGAGAAGCCGCGGGCAAGGTTACGGTGGACGAGGTGCTTCGGGTCGCCGAACTTGCGAATCTCGAACTCACCGCCGACGAGGTGCCGCGCATGCAGCGCGACCTGAATGCGGTGCTGGGATATATTGCGCAGTTGAATGAGCTCGACACCGCTGGAGTGCCCGCCATGGCGCAGGTGGGGGAGATGCTCGGCGGCCTGATCGAGACCGACGGTGCTTTGCTGCGCGCCGATAGCGTGCGGCCCTCGATCGATCGTGCGGCAGTGATGGCGGCGGCTCCCGAGAGCGACGGCCGGTTCTTCAAGGTCCCAAAGGTGATTGAACGGTGAGTACTGCCCAGATGATGCAGACGATTGACGAGGTACGTGGGGCGCTTGCCGCGGGCGCGGTTCCAGCCACGGCGATTGCCGAACAGCACTTCGCGCGGATCGCCGCGGACGATGGCGCGGAGCCGGGATCGAAGCACATCAACAGCTTTCTCTCGCTCAGCCGCGAGCGTGCGCTGGCGCAGGCGGCCAAGATGGACGATCTGGCGCGGCGGGGAGATGAGCTGCCGCTGCTGGCCGGCGTGCCGGTGGGGATCAAGGACGTGCTGACGATGCAGGGCAGCCCCGCGACTGCGGGATCGAAGATCCTGGAGGGTTACCGGCCACCTTACGATGCGACCACGGTGGCGCGGCTGGAGGCGGCGGGCGCCGTGCTCCTCGGCAAGCTGAACTGCGACGAATTCGCGATGGGATCGTCGAACGAGAACTCCGCTTATGGCGTGGTGCGCAATCCGCGGGCGCTGGACCGGGTTCCGGGCGGATCGAGCGGCGGATCGGCGGCGGCGGTCGCGGCTGGCTTCGCGGTGGCGTCGCTGGGAACCGATACGGGCGGATCGATCCGGCAGCCGGCGGCGTTCTGCGGCGTGGTCGGGCTGCTGCCGACCTACGGGCGCGTGAGCCGATATGGTCTGATCGCCTTCGCCTCGTCGCTCGACCGCGTCGGGCCGCTGACGCATACGGTGAAGGATGCGGCGACGATGCTGCAGGTGCTGGCGGGCAAGGACGAGCTCGATGCGACCTCGTCCGATCGGCCGGTGGACGATTACGTGGGCGCGGTAGCGAAGCCGGTAGAGGGGCTGCGCGTGGGCGTTCCGGCGGAGTACTTCGGCGAGGGGCTCGATGCCGAGGTGCGGGTGGCCGTCGAGCGGACGATCGAGCAGCTGCGCGCTGCGGGATGCTCGATTCATCCGGTGAGCCTGCCGCATACGCGCTACGCGGTTCCGACCTACTACGTGCTGGCGACGGCGGAGGCCTCGTCGAACCTGTCGCGGTTCGATGGCGTGCGCTTCGGGCTGCGGGCCAAAGACGCGAACACGCTTTCGGCGATGTTCAAGAAGACGCGGGATGAGGGCTTCGGGGCCGAGGTGAAGCGGCGGATTCTGCTGGGAACCTATGCGCTGAGCGCGGGCTACTACGACGCGTACTACCGCAAGGCGCAGCAGGTGCGGGCGCTGATCACGCGTGACTTTTTGAGTGCGTTCGCGGACGTGGACGTGATCGTCGGTCCGATGACCCCGACGCCGGCGTTCAAGCTGGGCGAGAAGACCGATGACCCGATGGCGATGTATCTGGCCGATATCTATTCGGTGGCGGCGAGCCTGGCGGGCATCTGCGGGGTCTCGGTGCCCTGCGGCGAGACGGCGGAGGGGCTGCCGATCGGGGTGCAGATCATGGGCAAGCACTTCGACGAGGCCACGATTCTGCGCGTGGGGTCGGCGGCAGAGGCCTCCCAGCGCGGCTAAAAGCGCCGAGTGGGCCCTAGGGGTCTTCGGTGTCGCCGTCTTCGATCAGTGCGGCGGTGCCGGTGATGTCGAAGAGGAGGGGGTCGCCGCCGGTCAGTTGCAGGGTGACGCGCGCGGGCTGGCGCTGCCACTGAGCGGGCTGGCAAGGGGGGCTGGGGTGCTCGGGCTGGGGCCAGCGGGCTAGCTGCTTGTGGACCACGGGTTTTCTGGCTCCGATCTGGGCGACGATGGCGTAGAGGCCGCCCTTGGCGGTGGTGGCGATGCCGCAGTAGGCGGCGTAGTCGCGGAACCAGACGACCTGCGAGACCAGGGGATCGAAGTCAGGCAGGTGCAGGGCGGTGACGTGGCCGGTGACGCGGTCAACCAGCAGCCGGGGTGCCAGATCCGGTGCCCAGCGGTGTCGTTGGGGAGCGAGTCGTTGAGACGCAGGGCGCGGCGGATGGTGAAGCTGCGGTCGGCGACGTCGTGGGCTTCGCCGGTGGTCCACTCCTTCTGGCGGCCGTCGAGCAGCAGAGGCCGGATCTTCAGGGTGACGGCGTCTTCGGGGGCCTGGGCGGCAGAGGCGTCGGGTGGCAGCCCGGGGGACGCGGCGCGGGGAGCCGAGGGTCACGCTGTGGGATTTGGGGGCGGCTGGGGTGGATGCGGCCAGGGCGGTTGCGGGGGGCGAGGTCCAAAGGAGCAGCAGGCAGGCGGACAGAAGCGGTTGGGCCTGGAAGGGCCGGGTCCGCAAAGATTTGGTTCGTAAAGGTTTGATCGGTACAGGATGGGTCAGTAGAGGCAGGGGTAGTGCAGGCAGGGGAAGCAGAGGCGCGGGAGCGGAGCGAAGGGTCTGCATGCGGGGCCGGCTATCCTGCGCTGGTCGGCTTGGCAGCGGATGGGCGTGCTGGGTGCGATTTCGGCTATGGGCGACAGGCGTTTCCACAGGAAATTCCCAGGACAGTACCAGATTTGTTCCCTTGGGCGGTTCCTGCTGGGCGCGGAGTAGTATCGTGGTAGGCAGAGCGCAGGCGCTGTACGGCTGCCGATCCCTTTACGCTGTTCAGGATGCGGTCTGCGAGCGATCTGCGAGCGATTCTGGACGGGCCTGGACCGTCATGAATCGACGCATGGCAGTCATGAACATCAACGTGCAGACGAGTAGCGACGAAAGGATATTAAAAACTATGTGGAAACCCAATCAGCCCGGCCCTGGCAGCCCTTCGACCCCCGAGCCGATCCGTCCTGGAAGTTCGACCACGCCCACACTCGATGCGAGCCCGAGCCGGCCTGCCCCCTCGGCCCCGTCGGGGCTGGCGTCCGCTCCGGCGACCGGTGAGCAGGCGACGATCGGCAAGTCGCTGATCATCAAGGGCGAGGTTTCGGGTTCGGAGTCGCTTTACATCGATGGCAAGATCGAGGGCGCGATCAATCTGCCGGGCAACCGGGTGACGATCGGCCGCAATGGTCAGGTGGCGGCGAACATCATGGCGCGCGAGGTGGTGGTGCTGGGCAAGGTGCGCGGCAATGTGCACGCGAGCGACCGCATCGACATTCGCAGCGAGGGGTCGCTGACCGGCGACGTGATCGCGGCGCGGATCTCGATCGAGGATGGCGCCTTCTTCAAGGGCGGCATCGACATTCGCAAGCCCGGAACGGGCGACGGCAAGGCCAGCGTGACCGCGGCCGAGCCGGTCACCGCGAACGCCTAGTTACCGCGAACGCCTAGTTACCGCGAACGCCTTGTTGTTGTGATGAAACCGCCGAAGCTCCTGCCACTGGCCGGGGCTTCGGCGGTTCTTGCTTGGAGTAGAGTTGGTTGTTGCATGGCGTTCGTTCTCGCGTGAACAGAGGCCTGCACAGCAGATTCCTCCGCTGCGCTACGGAGTGACAACCAAAGCGCCCTGGGGTGCCAAACGGGTCTGGCTGCGCTAAAGGGCTCGGTGGTGTCAAACATGGCTGCCGGGGTCAGCTGTGCAGGTTGCGGGCGACGGCGAAGGCCAGGGCGAGGGCGATTGCGGTTGAGGTCCAGGCGAGGGGTGAGCCGGGCAGCGTGGGCCATTGGAATAGGAGTCGGAATTCTGCGCTGCGCCGCAGTTGGAGGAGACAGGCGGCGGCGTAGATCGTGGCTGCTGGAAGGACGACGGCGACCAGCAGGGCATTGAGATGGAAGGCGTCGGCCAGTCGGCCGCGGAGCAGAGCGGCTAGCGCGCGGGTGGCTCCGCATCCCGGGCATTGCAGATGGAGATAGGCGTGGATGGGGCACTGCGGGTAGAAGCTGTAGCGGTCCGGCGGAAAGCGCAGCAGGAGGGTGGAGACACCTGCTGCCAGAAGAGCCGCGGTGGGCAGCGTCGCAGAGGGCAGAAGAAAAGCCGCCGGCAGCCCGGTCTGGGCAGGACGGCGGCTGTGGGGTGCCTGGGGGCTCAATAGGTGGTGTCCCGGAAGCGGATGGCCTGCTTGATCTCGTTAATGCGGTTCAGCTCGGCCTGGATGAAGAGGCCGCCGAAGAAGAAGAGCAGGACGGGATTCATGGTGTAGCCGATGGGCTCGGGTCCGTTGAAGTGCTCTTCCAGCGAGGTCTTGACGCTGAAGCGGGCGAGCAGGCGGAAGATCCAGGCGGCCAGGCCGAGAAGGCCGGCACCGAAGTGCGGATGCGTATCCAGGTGGTGCGCGAGGTAGATGGGGAAGGACAGCCCGCTGTAGATCACCAGCAGGCCGTAGCCGATGGCGTAGTAGAGGACGGCCTTGGTGTTGGGCTGTACGCGCTTGAGCCAGGCGGCGATGACGAAGTTCCAGACGAGCTGGAAGAGGCCGCAGGTGAGCAGGTCGAAGAGCAGGACCAGAGCCCAGTGCAGGTTGGGCGGGTCGGGATAGAGATTCGCCGTGGTGTAGCTGGGGGGCTGGGGGGCGGCGTAGGCCGGGGTGGAGGCGGCGTAGGGTTGCGGCGGGGTCTGCGGCGCGGGCTGTTGCCAGGCGGGCTCTGTGGGAGCGGCGGGGACAGAGGGTTCCGCGGGGCTCAGGATCTGGCCTACGGTGACCCAGTCAGGCATGTCATCGCTCTTGGCAAGGTCGCTGAGCAGGATGTGGCCTGAGGCCACGTAGCGCTGCAGATCGGCCAGGGTGTAAGGCCCATAGGTTTGACCGCCGCGTGAAACGTGGTAATGCATGCACTCTCCAGTGGCCCATGATCTAGGGAAGCGGGCTGACAGAACCGATAAGAACACGGCCCGCGTGCCGAGCACAACTGCTTTCGCATGAATGCGTGCTACCAGCCAATGCACCGCGTCCCGGTCACCTTGGCGGTGATCGGGACGCGGTGCATTGAAGAGCGATGGTTAGGGTGTTAGTACCTCGGCAGCTGGGCGGTGGTCCAGCCGCCGCCCAGGGCCTTGATCAGGAGAACGCTGGCGTCCATCTGCCGGCGTTCGATGTCGATATCGTTCTGCTCGTTCATCAGGGCGGTGGTCTCGGCCGTCACCACCGAGAGGTAGGTATCGAGTCCACCGACGTAGCGGTTATTGAAGATCTTCTCGGCGGAGACGGCGGCCTCGGTGGCGCTGTGCTGCTGTTCGGCCTCGAGCTGGAGGGTGTGCAGGACGGCGAGGTTGTCCTCGACCTGCTGGAAGGCGGAGAGGGTGGTCTGGCGGTAGTTGGCGACGGTCTCGTCCCAGCTACCGGCGGCCATCTGCGAGACGGCGCTGCGCGCGCCGCCGTCATAGATGGTCTGCGACATGGATGGTCCCGCGGCCCAGAGCAGGTTGGGGCCGTTGAAGAGGCTGGCGATGGAGGTGCTTTCAAAGCCGATCAGCGCGGTCATGCTGAGGCTGGGGAAGTAGGCGGCGCGGGCGATGCCGATGCGCTCGTTGGCCTCGTTGACCCGGCGCTCGGAGGCGGCGATGTCGGGGCGGCGCTCGAGCAGCTCGGAGGGCAGGCCGACGGGGATCGACGGGGGCTGGGCGTTGAGCGGCATCTCGCGCAGGGTGAAGTCGGCCGGGGGGCGGCCGAGCAGGACGGCAATGGCGTGCTCGTACTGGGCGCGGCGGATGGTGATGTCGCTCTCCTGGACGCGCGCGCTCTGCAGCTGGGTCTTGGCCTGGTCGACGTCGGACTCGGGGGCGACCCCGCCGACGAAGCGGTTGTTGGTGATGCGGTAGGCCTCCTCGTAGTTGCGCACGGTGTCGGCGAGCAGCTTGGCCTGGGCGTCGTCGGCGCGGGCCTCGAAGTAGTCGACTGCGAGCTCGGCCTGGAGGCTCAGGAGCGCGGTCTGGAGGTCGGCGGCGGTGGCCTGGGCCTCTTCCTTGGACGCGTTGATGGTGCGGCGCACGCGGCCCCAGAGGTCGACCTCGTAGGTGAGGTCGAGGGGGAGCTGCAGGTCGGCGAGGCCGGTGTTGGGGGGCGTCAGGTGGAAGTAGGGGCGCTGGTCGGAGAAGCGCTCGCCCATGACCGAGGGCGAGGAGCCGATGGTGGGGTAGAGGAAGGAGTGGTTGTACTTGATCTGGGCGCGGGCCTGGACCAGGCGCGCGGCGGCGGCCTTGAGGGTCTGGTTGGAGACGGAGATCTGGGGCTCAAGCTCGTTCAACTGAGGATCGTTGAAGATGGTCCACCAGTCGCCGCGGGGTGCGGTGTCGCCGGGTTTGGCGGGCTGCCAGGCGCCGGTTTCCTTGAAGGACTTGGCCTGATCGCTGCCTGCGGGCGCCTCTTTGTAGTTGGGAGTCGTGGGGGCGCTGGGCTTCACGTACTTGGGCCCGACCATGCAGCCGGTGAGCAGCGCCAGCGGCAGGAGTCCGGCGAGGAGGGCCGGAGCGGCTGCGGCTGTGAGCTTGGAGGTGGCAGGTTGTTTCAGTCCAGACGGGCGGTTCGATACGGAGGGTCGTCCCATTAGCGTGTCTCCGCCGGCTTGGCGCCACTGGTTTGGCTGGCGCCCTTGGCTGCTGCCGGGGCGGTGGCATGGGTAACGACGCGAACCTGCTGGCCCTCGGCGATGGAGTCGGAGGGGTCGAGGATGACGGCATCGGTGGGCTGCAGACCGTTGGAGATCTCGACGGTGGCACCCTGATCGCGGCCGATGGTGACCGGCACCAGGTGCACGGTGCCATTGCGCACGGTGGCGACCTGCAGACCCTGGGCGCGGAAGAGCAGAGCGTTTGCCGGGACGCTGAGGGTGGTCGCGTGCATGGGGACCTTGAAGTGCACGAAGACGTAGGCTCCGGGGAGCAGAAGCCCCTTGGAGTTCTCGACGTCGACTTCAACGTTCAAGGTGCGTGATGCCATGTTGATGGCGCTGGAGTTGCGGGTGATGCGGCCGGTGAAGGTCTGTCCGGGATACTCGTCCAGGGTGAGGGTGGGAGTATCGCCGTCCTTGATGGCGGGCGAGTAGGACTCGGGAACGGCGACGAAGACGCGGAGCTTGCCCACCGAGACCATGTGGAAGAGCTCCTGCGGGGTGGAGTTCTGGCCGGCGTCGATCAGAGCGCCGATGTCGGTGTTACGGGCCGTGACGATGCCATCGAAGGGGGCGTAGATCTTCTCGAATCCCTGCATCTGTTCGAGCCGGCGGACGTTGGCCATGGCGGCATCGACGGCGGCCTTTCTGGCCTCTGCGCCGCTGACGGCGACGTCGGTCTCCTGCTTGGAGACGGAGTTGGTCTTGAGCAGGTTCTGATAGCGGGCCGAGGTGGTGTTGGCGAGATCGAGGTTGGCCTGCGCGCTCTTGAGGTCGGCCTGGGCCGACTGGAGCTGCTGGTCGAGCTCGGGGGTCTCGATGAGGGCCATCAGTTGGCCCTTGCGCACATGGGCGCCGATGTCGAAGTACCACATCTTGAGATAGCCGCTGGTGCGGGCGTAGATGGGGGTGTCGACGAAGGCCTGGGTGTTGCCGGGCAGGGAGAGCTCATCGGAGACGGTGGAGCCGGTGGGATGGGTGACGGCGACATCGGGGATCGCCATCTCCTTGCTCTCGGTGGCCAGCGCGTGGTCGGCCGCGGAGCGGGTGAAGATGCCGTAGGCGACGATGGCGGCCACCACCAGGGCGAGAGCGCCCAGTCCGAGCCAGGCGCCTCCTCCGAGCCCGTTCTGTCCGGCCAGCGGTTCGATGGGTGGTGCGGGGTGGGCTGCTGGGCTGCTCATATCGGTGTTGGTTCCGTTCGCCTTCGTCATGCTGCTTTCTCCGTAATCCATTGGCTCGCTCTGTCATTCCGCGGATGCGATCTCAAGGGTGCGATTCGCTCCGCGGGTGCCGAAGTGTCTCTCATGCGCCGGTGGTGATGGTGCGCTCGTGTGGCTGCCCGGGGACGGTATCCTCGCTGCGCCTGCCATGCAGCAGGGCGAAGACGCAGGGCACGAAGATCAGGGTAGCGATGGTGGCGCAGCCCAGGCCGCCGATGACGGCTCGTCCCAGCGGCGCGTTCTGTTCGCCGCCATCGCCAGCTCCCAACGCCATGGGGATCATGCCGATGATCATGGCCAGGGCGGTCATCATGACCGGCCGGAAGCGGGTGGCGCCGGCTTCGATGGCCGCGGTGATGGCGTCCCGATGCAGCTCGTATCGATCCTTGGCGAAGGAGACGACCAGGATGCTGTTGGCGGTGGCCACGCCCATACACATGATCGCTCCCATCAATGCGGGGACGCTCAAGGTGGTGTGCGTGGTGAACAGGAACATGACGATACCCGCCAGCGCCGCCGGCAGTGCCGTGATGATGATAAAGGGATCGAGCCAGGACTGGAAGTTGACGACGATCAGCAGGTAGACCAGCAGGATGGCAAAGGCGAGTCCCGAGATCAGGCCGATGTAGGAGGCCCTCATGGTCTCCACCTGTCCGCGTACCCGGACGAAGCTGCCGCGCGGCAGGCTCTTCTCGTTGGCGGCGACGATCTTGTTGATCTCGCTGCTCACCGAGCCCAGGTCGCGTCCCTGCACGTTGCCGTAGATGTCGAGCGTGCGGCGGATGTTGTAGTGGGTGACCACCTGCATCTCGCTGGAGCGGGTGAGGCTGGCGACATCGGCCAGGATCTCCGGCTGCTTCGCGGTGGGCGATGACAGCGGGATATTCTGCAACGCGTTGAGCGAGGAGATATCGTACTGCGGCGTCTGGACCTGCATGTTGTAGTTCACGCCGTTCTTCCAGTTGAGGAAGAACATCGGGGTCAGCTGGCTGCTTCCGCTGAGCATGTTGAGCAGACTTCCGCCGACGTCCTTCTCCGACAGCCCGCCCTGCTGGGCCTTGGTCCGGTCGACGTTGACGGTCAACACGGGATAGTCGTCGGGCTGCTGGATGCGCAGGTCGACCAGCCCGGGTATATGGCGCAGCTGATCGAGCACCCTGTTGGCGACCTCGCGGTTGCTGGCGACGTCCTGCCCCTCAAACTGCACATCGATGGGCGCGGGCAGACCGAAGTTGAGGATCTGGGTGACGATATCGGAGGGCAGGAAGTAGAACATGGCTCCGGGAAAGTCATGCGGCAGACTCTTGCGCAGCATCGCCACGTACTCGGCGGTGGGGCGGTGATCCGCTTTAAGCGAGACCAGGATGTCGGCATCGCCCGCGCCGATCAGTCCGGAGGTCGCGTGCTGGAAGTTCATGGTGCTGTAGGGCAGGCCGATGTTGTCCAGGATGTTGTCGATCTCGGAGGGCGGCACCTGTTTGCGAATGTCCTGCTCGACCAGGTCGCAGAGCCGGGCGGTCTCTTCGATACGGGTTCCCGACTTGGCGCGTACGTGCAGGGTGAAGGATCCGTTGTCGGTGGCGGGGAAGAAGTTCTGCCCGAGGAAGGGAATCAGAAGGAAGGCGCAGAGGCAGCAGAGCAGGAATGCGGGAACGAAGGTCTTGCGCGTGGCGACCAGGCGGGAGAGCAGACCCTCATAGCTGGAGCGCACCTTTTCGAACTGGCGGTTGAAGCCCCGCTGGAAGCGGGCGAACGGGTTGCGCGAGGGGATCGCGTTGTGGTCGTGCGCGCTCAGCAGATACATGGCGAGGGTGGGGACCAGGGTTCTCGACAGGATGTAGGAGGCGAGCATGGCGAAGACCACCGCTTCGGCCAGGGGCACGAACAGGAAACGCGCCACGCCGCTGAGGAAGAACATGGGCAGGAAGACGATACAGATGCAGAGCGTCGAGACCAGGGCGGGAACAGCGATCTGGGCAGCGCCCTCGAGGATGCCGTCGTGCAGGCCGTGGCCCTCTTCGAGGTAGCGCTCGATGTTCTCGATGGTGACGGTGGCGTCGTCGACCAGGATACCGACCGCCAGCGCCAGACCGCCCAGGGTCATGATGTTGATGGTCTGGCCCATCAGGCCAAGCACGATCACCGAGGAGAGGATGGACAGTGGGATCGAAACCGCGATGATGACCGTGCTGCGCCAGCTGCCGAGGAACAGCAGGATCATCAAGCCGGTGAGGACGGCGGCGATCACGGCTTCGCGGATGACGCCGGCCACCGAGCCGCGCACGAAGACCGACTGGTCTCCGATGGGAGTCATCTTCAAGGCCGGGGGAAGGGTCAGAGCGACCCGCGGCAGTACCGTCTTGACGCCCTTGACGACATCGAGGGTGGAGGCGCTGCCGGACTTGAGCACGGTAACCAGAACGCCGCGCTTGCCGTCCTGGCGCACGATGTTGGTCTGGGGGATGCTGCCGTCGGTGACGGTGGCGACGTCGCGCAGGTAGATGGTCGATCCGCTGACCTGCTTGATGGGCAGGTTGCTGAGACCCTCGAGCGTCATGGGCGAGGAGTTGATGTGGATGTCGTACTCATCCTGCCCGATCTTGGCGGTTCCTCCCGGCTGGACCACGTTCTGGGTCGCCAGCGCGGTGAGAACGTCGGTCGGCGCCAGCGCCTTGGCCTGCATCGCCTTGGGATCCATGTTAATCATGATGGTGCGCTGCTTGCCGCCGTAGACGCTGGGGATGACGGCGCCGGGGATGGTCACCAGCTGGGTGCGTACGAAGTTCAGGCCGTAGTCGTTGAGCTTCTGCTCGTCCAAGCCTTTACCGGAGAGGCCGATCTGGATGATGGGGACGGTGGAGGCGCTGAAATTGATAATTTGCGGCGGCAGGGTGCCAGGGGGCAGCTGGCGCAGCTCGAACTCGGAGGCAGCCGATACCTGCGAGTTGGCGGTGTCGATGCTCGCGCCGGGCTGCAGGTAGACCTTGACGATGGCCTGGCCGGCGACGGTGGTCGATTCGATGTGCTGGATATTGTCGACGAGGGTGGTGAGGACCTTCTCGTAGGGGGTCGTAAGCCGGCCTTCCATCTCCTCGGGATTGAGTCCTGTATAGGACCAGGCGATGGAGATCACCGGAATATTGATATTGGGGAAGATGTCCGTGGGCGTTCCCATAATGACCACCGGCGCGGCGATCAGAATCAGGATCGCGAGCACGATGAAGGTATAGGGACGACTCAGGGCAATTTTTACGATCCACATATTGGAAATGGTCCTCGGGCGGAACGAGAAATTAGTTCCCTTGTAAGAATAAGACAGAGCAGCACATCAATTGGTTTCACAGGTTCTTCCGGCCTTTTTGTTCGGAACCGCCGATATAATGTAGGGGGAAGGCGAGCAACAGGGCAGCACATCTTCGTCACCTGCAACGGGAATCCCTATGGAACTCCGCCACTTACGCTACTTCTGCGCGCTGGCCGACTTTGGAACCTTTTCCAAGGCGAGCCAGCATCTCCATATCTCGCAGTCTGCCATCAGTGAACAGATCGCGGACCTGGAACAGGAGATCGGTGGTGCGCTGCTCGATCGCAGCCAACGCCGCACTCGACTCACGCCGCAGGGCCTGATGTTCCTGGCTGAGGCACGCAGGACGCTGCTGGCCTCCGAGCGGGCCATCGATCTGACGCGGCGCTCGCTGAAGGGCGAGCTGGGGACGCTCTCGATTGGCTTCTTTCCGTGGGGCACGCGCGGCTTCTTCGCCCGGATCATTCGCGAATACCGAAGACTCTGCCCGCAGGTGAGGCTGTCTCTCTATGAGATGCACGCCTCGGTCCAGATGGAAGCGCTGACCAGCGGCAAGATCGACATTGGCTTTACCCGTCCGCTGGAGGCGCCGTTCAGCCGGACGCTGCGGGCGGAGCTGCTCTACCGCGATCCGGTGGTGGTGGCGCTGCCGAGCGATCATCCGCTGGCGGGGCGCTCGCTGGACATCGCCGCCCTGGCTGGCGAACCGTTTGTGATGTGCGATCGAACGATGACGCCGGTACTGTTCGACAATATTCTGGCGCTGTGCACGACGGCCGGCTACTCGCCGCGCATCGTCAATACGACCTCCACCTGGTCGGGGGTGCTGACGCTGGTGGAGTCGGGCGAGGGCATCGCCATGGTGCCGTCGGGGGCGCGCACCCTGCGCACTCGCGGGGTGGCCTTCGCCGAACTCAAGCCGACGACGCTCTATACGGGCATCTCGGTGGCGTGGAATCCCAGCAACGAGAATCCCATTCAAGCCGACTTTCTTCGCCTGGTGATGGCGAATAAGGAACGCATTCATCGTACGGGTGGAAACTGAGGGCGGCAGGACTCGAGCACTCCAGTTCGTCGTTGATTCGTCGCTGATCCTCAATAGAAAAGGCTCACCTGAAGACCAGGTGAGCCTTTTCTACGGCAGAGGTTATGCCTTGATTCACCCAGACAACCGAAGGATGCCCCCGATTGCCGAGCCGCTGCGGTTAGGGAAGGTAGTAACGGAAGCTGGTGTAGACCATGTTGTTGGTGGCCTTCGGGGCGGCAAAACCAGTTGGGCTGTTCTTGTCGACGCCCTCCCAGCCGTTCTTCGTGAGGTAGCTGTAGTTCATCGAGTACTGGAAACGGCCCTTGCTCGGCGAGTTGTAGATGCGATAGGTAAACCCGGCGGTCCCTTCGACGATATCCCGAGTAGGGACGGAGCAGCTGCCCGCACCCGGCAAGTAACCAGTGTTGCCCGAGGGAGGAGGCTCGGTGAAGCAGTTCACATAGTTCAGGCCCAGCGTCGGAGCATAGCCCACGTACACCGGCGTCGTCGGAGCTGTCGCGGTAAAGGCCACGTACGTGGTGCGCTGCAGGTACTCGGCGCCGGCATAGCCATAGACATCCAGCTTCTTGGTCGGGTGTGTCTCGAGCGAGAACATTCCCATCGAGCTGCGCAGCGGCTCCAGCGTTCCGTTCGGACGCACCGTCACATCGCCCAGGTTGGATGAGCCGTAACGGCCCGTACCGTCGCCCTGCATGATGTGAACGCCAATGTCGGCATAGTGGGTCGCCTTCACCTTGGCATTGGCGAAGAAGCCGCCGCCGACCACGGTGTAGTTGGTACCCGTACCTGCCGGAACGCTTGTAGCCGGCACCGTCGAGAAGGGCAGCGTCGGATAGTAGCGGTCGCGGAAGAAGCGAGCGACGCCGCCGACTTCGAAGTGGCCGAAGCTCGGGTCCGCCGTGTACTTCACAATCACATCCGGAGCCACGTTGTTGCTGTAGTTGGCCGTCGGGTTGAACAGACCGCCGCTGACTCCGGCCGCACCGAAGAAGAAGTTGTACGGCGCGTTCGTGGCGGCAAGAACCGTCTGCGCCCCTTCAATACTGGCGGCCACCGCCTGGTTGCCAAACCGCTGCGAGACGCGCAGGCCGTACTGCCGCTCCCAGGTGAAGCCCACATGGTATTGAGCGTCGATCGTCTGCGGCAAGTTCTCGATCCCCGGCGCCTCCTCGATGCCCTTCTTCACCTCGGTCGCCAGCGACCACATCTGGCCGCCTGTCAGCGTGAAGCCGCTGTTGGTGCCGATCGTCGCCCACGCCTCGCGCTGCCGCATCGTGTAGCTGTTGGACTGGTTGTCGTTCGAGGTGGTGCCCGCCGAGAGGAAGTCCATCTCGTAGTACCCGCCCATGTGCCCGAAGCTGGTCGGTGCGTTGACCAGAAGCGCCAGCCGCGACTGCCGGCCGCTGGCGTTGAACTCGCTGGTATACGCCTGCGCCGTGTTCATGTACGGAATCGAGTTGAACGGCGTATTGACGTCCGAGTTGACCGAGCGCGACCGATACACGGTCTCCGCCGCCAGGAATCCGCCCGGCGTCAGCGTCACGCCCTTGTAGTGCAGCACCGGCGGCGTCTCTATCTTGTCCGTCAGATCCTTCTTGGCGTCGCTGATCGTCTGCGCCAGACCGCTGTTCGCGCTCTTCAGGTCGGCCACCGTGCCCTGCAGACCGCTGAGCGCCTCGGTGTTCGCCTGCACACTCGTATTGACCACCTGCGTCTGCGTAACAGCAGCCGCCGCCGTCGTCTGTGCGCTCTGGGCCGACTGCTGCGCTGTCGCCAGCGCCGCGTCCTTGGCCGCGTTCTCCTGCTTCAAGGCGTCGATCTCCGACTGCTGGTTCTGCATCTGCTCCCGCAACTCGCGGATCTGCCGCTCTGTCGCCGTCTCGCGCTTCACCGCGGCAGCCGGAGCCTTCTTCTTGTGCGTCTTCGACGTCGTGCTGGAAGAACCTGTTGTGGGAGATGAGACCTGCGCGGAAGCGGAGATGGTGGAGATCACCAGTGCCGCTGCCAAAGCCGTTTGCAATCGCTTCATCGTGGAACCTCTCATGTGGAAGACAACAGAAGGAATACGACCCCGGGGATGACGGTCTCGCGGCACACTTAATGCCGTACGCGCGCATGGGCTATGCTCCCAAAAAAGGGCATCAGTGTATGTGAACAATCTGAGAATTCCCTGAATTTCCTGGTTCCCTCTTGTTTTTTATCCGAATATTGACAGTATAAGCGGGTTTTTGCCGCCCATCTCCTGGTTCATCCCGGAATTACCGTCCACCCCACACCCCGCCTCCTGATTTACCGTGGGTCATGGCCTCCTTCCGCTCGCTCGCCGCACTCTCTGCCCTGGCCCTGCTCCTCCCCGCCGCCAGCCTCGCCCAGAGTCCCGCCCCGCCCCACCTCATCCCCATGCCGCGCGAGGCGCGCCCACTCCCCGACCAGCTGCTGCCCAACGGCGTCCGCATCCTCTGCACCTCCTGCGACGCCGCCTCCTCCGCCGGTGCAGAGGACCAGTTCACCGCCGACGACCTCGCCAGCTCGCTCAAAGACCGCGGCATCGCCACCACCAACCCCGGCGGTCTCGTCATCCAGCTCAACCGCCTCGCCGCCCATCCAGTCGCCAACTTCGACCCCGCCATGAAGCCCGAGGGTTACGTCATCACCACCGCACCCCACATCCTCACCATCACCGCCGACACCTCCGCGGGCCTCTTCTACGGCGCCCAGACCGTCAAGCAGCTCATCGAAAACACCGCCAGCACCCCCGCCGTCCTCCACGCCGCTGACATCCGCGACTGGCCCGCCATGGCCTACCGCGGCCTCGACGACGACCTCTCCCGCGGCCCCGTCACCACCCTCGAGTTCCAGAAGAAGCTCATCCGCACCCTCGCCGCCTACAAGATCAACCTCTACTCCCTCTACTTCGAGCACACCGCCGCCTACGCCTCCGATCCCCTCTTCGCCCCGCCCGGCGGCGCCATCTCGCCCGCCGACGCCGCGACCCTGGTCGCCTACGCCCGCCGCTACCACATCACCATCGTCCCCGAGCAGGAGGCCTTCGGCCACATCCACCACAACCTCACCTGGGAGCAGTACCAGCCGCTGGCCGAGACCCCCCACGGCGCCGTCCTCGCCCCCGCCCAGCCCGGCTCGCTCGCGCTCACCACCAGCATGCTCACCCAGCTCGCCGCCGAATACCCGGGCCCGTTCCTGCACATCGGCGCCGACGAGACCGTCGACCTCGGCCTCGGCCAGACCAAAGCCGACGTCGACGCCCGCGGCCTCGCCCCCGTCTACCTCGACTTCATGCAGCGCATCGTCACCTCGCTCGAGCCCCTGCACCGCAAGCTGCTCTTCTGGGGAGACGTGGCACAGGACGCACCCGACCTGCTCAAGCAGCTCCCGCCCAGCTTCAAGCAATCCACCATCGCCGTCGCCTGGGTCTACACGCCCGAGCCCCACGGCTACGACAAGTTCCTCAACCCCTTCATCAAGGCCGGCTTCGAGACCTGGGTCGCGCCCAGCGTCAACAACTACCGCAAGGTCTACCCCAACAACAACCTCGCCCTGCTCAACATCCAGGAGTTCATCCGCGACGGCCAGCGCCTGGGCTCCACCGGCGCCCTCAACACCATCTGGAACGACGACGGCGAAGGCCTCATCAACCAGGACTGGTACGGGATCCTCTTCGGCGCCGCCGCCGCCTGGCAGCATGGCGAGTCCTCCATCCCGCAGTTCGAACAGAGCTACGCCCAGGTCTTTCACAACGACCAGACCGGCAAGCTCAACCAGGCCCAGCTCGAGCTCATGGCCGCCCACTCCGTGCTCAAGGACCAGGCCCACGTCGGCGACGCCTCGAACTCGCTCTTCTGGCTCGATCCCTTCTCCAAGGACGGCCAGCGCATCGGCGCCCAGATCCGCCCCTTCACCCACGACCTCCGCCTGCACGCCGAGGCCGCTCTCACCCTGATCGCCCAGGCGCGAGCCGCCGCCGGCCTCAAACCGCTCGCCGCTGACGCCCCCGGGGCAACCGGAACCTTCTACGACCCCCTCCTCTTCGGCGCCGCCTCCAGCAACCTCGAGAACCCCGACGCCATCGACGCCATGGAGCTCGGCGCCCGCCGCATGGATTTCATCGGCCTCGAGTACCAGCTCGCCGACGAGATTGCCGAGGGCTACCAACGCGCCTACACCCTGCAAAACGCCACCGACCGCAAACAGCGCGACGCCGTCTCCCGCGAGATCTCCGACATCAACGGCATCAACGGCCGCATCGAGGACATCCGCGACACCTTCTCCCTTCTACGCGACATGTACGAGGCCGCCTGGCTGCGCTCCAACCGCCCCTACGCCCTCCGCCCCGTGCTCGAACACTACGACTACACCATCGGCATCTGGCTGGGCCGCAGCGACCGCCTCCGCTCCGCCCAGCGCCAGTGGAACGACACCCACACCCTGCCCCCCGCCGCCGACCTCGGCCTCCCGCTCCCACCCACCCCGGCTGCCACCCCCGCAGGCAGCAAGTAAAACCGGAAGGGCATGGCTTCGGCCATGCCGCAACCATCGCTCCCCAAAACACCGGGTGCCCCATCTTCGCGCCCGCCTCATCGTCGCTAAGGTGGGCATCGAGCGGAAGCGGCGATGTGGATTTTCAGAACCAGGACAGAGCAGAAGCAACGGCAAAAGCTTCCCTATGAGGGTGAGGGCTGGGATACGGCATTGGCTCAAGACCGAGATCCCCACAGAATCGAGCAGAAACGAGCCGGGGCGGCGCTGGAGTCACTGGAGCTTGGCGAGTTGGTCCTGTGACAGCTTGAGGTACACGCCGCCGCGGCCGCAGCTGATGCCGTACTCGAGCATCTGCCTGAACTCCAAGTTGCCCAGGCCTCCACCTCGCTCAGCCAACTCGCGGATTTTGTCCGCGCTCGCGAAGGTCAGAACCTTGGGCAACGGTACGCCAAGCTCCATCCGGCACGAACTCGCACCGCCAGGAGGAGGCCCGGAGGGCGAAGCGAAGGTAAACGCGGGTGGACGGGGGCGCCATAGGACCAGTTTAGGCGAATTAAAGGCGAAAATGGGCCGCGGGCGATTCGGTAGTCAGCGACGGGGGAGAGAGGAAAAAACTTCTTGTCATGCTGACAGCACCGGAAGGCGTCGAATTGATGAATGCGTCGGCCGTATCCAGGGTCTGAGTGGGAGATGTTTTGACCGCAGGTTTCCCTGTGGGATAACGGCATCCAAACAACAGTGTGAAGCAGAGGAAGCAGAACGCGAGGTGGCACGCGCAGCCGGATAGGTTGAGTGCGGCTCCCAGGCGGGAGGGGCTGACGGAGGATCCGAGGAAGTCGCGATGGCGCATGCGAGGGTGGCTCTCAGGTGCTCGTTCTTCTGTTGCTGTGTCTGCCATCTTACTGGCGGTTAGAGGATTGCAGCCAGAGAATTATGAGCTTTGGCGAGGGTTGACGGCAGCGGACGGGGTTTCGCGACCAATACGCGCGCGCGAGAGGCCTCATCACCTGAAGGTTGCAGGTTCCTGTCCCAGAGCCTAGTGAGCGGCCGGGGTATGGTCAGGGTTTGGTGAGCGATTCAGCGAGCAGGTTATGGAAAACGCCTACCCCCTCCTCAAGAACGCGCTTTACTCCAAAGATGCCACCGCGGAAGCAATCAACAACGTCGTGAGCGAGGAAGAGGCACGCATTCCACCTCCGCCCGACCATGCCCCACGATCGAAAAGAACAGACAGGAGGAATCCGCCTAAGCCATTTATTTCCAATATTTTGTCCGTAAACTATTCAAAATTAATGACTTGCGCGCCAGTAACCACCGCAAACCATAGGCAACAAAGGATTTACTGCCGGCAATAGAGGGGAGAGGGAGACCCTAGCAGACCGAATCTCGCATCCACTCCATCGTCTTCGTCGCCAGCCGCTCGAACGCCGCCACCGCCAGCTCCAGATGCTCGGGCCTCGTGTCCTCAATCTTGTTGTGGCTGATCCCGCCCAGCGACTGCACAAACAGCATCACCGTCGGCGCCCCCAGGCGAGCCACCTCCGCCGCATCGTGCAGCGGCCCTGAAGGCATCCGGTGCGATCCGCCCGCGACCTCCTGAATCGCCGCCTCGCACAATGCAATTAAATCCGGATGGAAGGCGATCGGCTCGATGCTCCAGATCTTCTCCCACTCGACCGTGCACCCCTCCTCGGACGCGAACCGCTCGCTCGCCGCCCGCGCCTCCCCGAGCATGCTCGCAAGCACCGCAGCATCGAGAGCGCGCTGATCGAGCGTCGCCTCACAGCGTCCCACAACCGAGGTCACGATCCCCGGAAAGGTCTTCACGCTGCCCATCGTGCAAACCGCGTCCGCATGCTGCCGCGCGATAGTGCGAATCACGAGCGCCAGCTTCGCCGCAGCCGCCAGCGCATCGCGCCGCACCGCCATCGGCGTCGATCCCGAATGCGCCTCCTGCCCATAAAACCGGATCGCGTGCCGCTCGACGCCCTTGGTCCCAAGCACCACCGCAAGCGGCAGCCCGAGCCGCTCGAGCACAGGTCCCTGCTCGATGTGCAGCTCGAGATACGCCGCAATATTCCGCTGCTCGGCCACCGCATCGCCGATCCGATCGACATGGATCCCGCACTCGGCCAGCGCCTTCGCCAGGGTCACGCCCTCGCGGTCCGTTCGTCCGCGCTCCGCCTCACTCGTCGCTCGTCCCGCAAACGCCGCCGAGCCGAACAAGCTGCGCCCGAAGCGCGCTCCCTCCTCATCGGCCCAATCGACCAACCGCACCGTGAACGGAGGTCTGCCGTCAAACTCTTCGGCCAAACCGCGCATCACCTCGAGCCCCGCCAGAACGCCGAGACAGCCATCGAGCCAGCCGCCGTTCGGCACCGAGTCCAGATGACTTCCCAGCACCAGCGCGCGCTCCGACTCGCCGCGCAGCGTGTACCACGCGTTGCCCGCCGCATCCACATGCTGCTCGACCCCGCGCAGCGCCGGCACGCTCGCAAGCTTCGCGCGAAACCACTCCCGCGATCGCATCCAGGTCGGCGTCCACGCCACGCGCTGTGCCCCCTCCGCATCGCCGGTCAGAGCCCGCAGCTCGCGCAGGTTCGCGATCACGTTGCTCGCGATCGCCTTGCCTGCGGTCACCTTGTCCGCATTAGTTGCCATCCACGCCTCCCACCTGCGCAAGCTGCGGCTCGCGGCGCAGGAACCGTCCACGCCCGCGCTCGCCGACGAAGACCCCGTCGCGCACCTGCACCTTGCCGCGTACCAGCACCATCGCAGGCCGTCCCTCGATCTCCACTCCCTCATAGCCGCTGTAGTCGCAGTTGACCTGGTGTGTTCTGGCCGAGATCGTCCCGCGATACTCCGGGGCGTAGATCACCAGGTCGGCATCGCTGCCCACCGCAACCTCGCCCTTGCGCGGATACAGCCCAAAGAGCTTGCTTGCCCGCGTGCTCAAGGCATCGACGAAGCGATGGAGATCCAACCGCCCTCGCCTCACCCCATAGGTGTAGATCAGGTTCACCCGCTCCTCCACGCCCGGAATGCCATTCGGGATCAGGGGGAACGCATCCTCGCCCATCAGCTTCTGCTCCAGGTCGAACGGGCAATGATCCGTCCCCACCGTGTCGATCTCCCCGTCGTCAAGCGCGCCCCACAGCACCGCCTGGTTCCTGCGGTCGCGCAGCGGCGGCGACATGACGAACTTCATGCCCTCGAGACCACCGCGTTCGGCGTAGCTCTTATCCAGCAGAAGGTGCGGCACCACCGCCTCGACCGCCAGCTTCACCCCACGCGCCTTGGCCTCGAGCGCCGCCTTCAACGCCGGCGCACAAGATAGATGCACGATGTAACCCGTCGCCCCGGTCACCTCCAGGAAGGCTGCGAACCGCCCCGTCCCCTCCGCCTCGACGGTCTCCGGTCTGCTGGGCTCATGCCACTCCGGACCAAGCTTGCCCTGCGCCAGCAGGTCCTGCTGCAGACGACTCACCAGCTCCGCATTCTCACAGTGCGCCGTCACCATAACACCCAGCTCCCGCGCCAGCTTCAGCGTCTGGTACATCTCGCTGTCATCGACACCGAAGAAGTTCTTGTACGAGAGAAATATCTTGAACGACGTCGTTCCATCCGCCACGATCTCGCGCAGCTGCGCCTCGGTGCTCTCATCGAAGTGCGTCACCGCCATATGGAACGCGTAGTCGCAGGCGCTCAGCCCATCCGCCTTGCTCTTCCACAAACGATAGCCCGCAAGCGCGTCCTCCTGCCGCGACGGGCAGCACATCTCGATCAAAGTCGTAGTGCCGCCGATTAGCGCAGCGGTGCTGGCTGTCTCATACGTGTCCTTCGCGAAGGTCCCCATGAACGGAAGATGGATGTGCACATGCGGATCGATGAAGCCAGGGAAGATCAGCTTTCCCGTCGCATCGATGACCTCCATTCCCGGCGGCACATCGATGCCCTCTGCCGTCGGGCGAGTGATCCGAGTAATGGTCTCATCTTCGATATAGATATCGGCGAAGTAGCGATCTTCGCTGGTTACAATTTCGCCGTTGCGAATCAACAAGGCCATCACAACTCCCACGCTTAAATTATCTGCAGCTCGTCTGAAGATGCGAACAGCGGGCGCTCAGCAGGTCGATCCCTCGACGGTCGCCCTGCTGCGCTCGTCCCATGTCTCTGGCTTCAGCCCGGTATCGACCTCGATCATCGTGATGCACTCTTCGACCGGGCAGACGAGCGAACACAGATTACACCCGACACACTCGGTCTCATCGACGCGAGGAATCCGTGCCAGCGGCGTAGCGAACGGGCCGTGATCTCGAGCGGCCGGCGGGTCCAGCTTCGCAATCGGCGTGACCGTGAGGCTGCGCCTGCTCGCCTCCTCAATCGTCGCCGGTTTCGCATGCATCTCAACCGGTCCGTCGACCGGACCCGTGACCCGGTCCAGATGAATGCACTGGTGCGCTCCATCCCAGCACGCCGTGTAGCAGAGACCGCAGCCGATGCACTTGGCCTCATCGATACGCGCGACCACCTTGTAGTTGAGGTCGAGATGCTTCCATTCGGTCACCTTCGCCAGGCTGCGCCCGCGGAACTCCTCGATCGACGAGAATCCCTTCTCGCTCATCCAGTTCGTCAGGCCATCGATCATGTCCTCGACGATGCGATAGCCATAGTGCATCGCCGCCGTACACACCTGAACAGTGCCCGCACCCAGCAGCATGAACTCCGCGGCATCTCTCCACTCCGCGACGCCTCCTATGCCTGAGATGGGCAGCGTCGACTCCCTATCGCTCATCACCTGCTCGACCATATTCAACGCAATCGGCTTGACCGCCGGACCGCAGTAGCCGCCATGCGACGACCTTCCCCCCACATTCGGCCGCGGTATGAAGGTATCGAGATCGATGCTCGTGATCGAGCTGATTGTATTGATCGCCGCCAGCGCGTCCGCTCCGCCACGCTTGGCCGCGCGCGCGATCACGCGGATGTCCGAGATGTTCGGCGTCAGCTTCACGATCACCGGCGTGCGCGCCTTCTCCTTCACCCACGCGGTGATCATCTCGGTGTACTCCGGCACCTGTCCGACCGCCGACCCCATGCCGCGCTCGTTCATGCCATGAGGGCAGCCGAAGTTCAGCTCAAGCCCATCGGCGCCGGCATCCTCCGCCTGCTGCACGATCCTGTGCCACGCCTCGCGCTTCGACTCCACCATCAGCGAGACGATGACAGCATGCATGGGAAACCGCCTCTTCACCTCGGCGATCTCGCGCAGATTGACCTCGAGCGGGCGGTCGCTGATCAGCTCGATGTTGCTGAAGCCCATCATCCGCTGCCCCTTCCCATCGATCGACGAGTAGCGCGAGGAGACGTTCGTCACCGGCTCTCCAATCGTCTTCCACACCGCGCCGCCCCAGCCCGCATCGAACGCCCGCATCACCTGCTCGCCGCTATTGGTGGGCGGAGCGGAGGCCAGCCAAAAGGGATTCGGCGATTGGATGCCAGCAAAATTCACCGCCAGATTGGGAGCACTACGCAACATACGCGACCTCCAGCAGCTTCGCGATCGCCATGCCCGCGCGCTTGCCATCGGCGACCGCGTCGACCACCTCGCGGCCGCCGTTCACGCAATCGCCGCCCGCGAAGTAGCGCCGATTGCTCGTCTGCCCGGTCTCGCGATCGACGACGACCCGGCCGTTCTCCACTTGCACGTCGCGCAGCTTCGCGAGCAACTCCAACAACGGCGACTGACCGAGCGCCGGGATCACCAGCTCACAGGGAATCCGGAAGTTGGAACCTTCAACCACCGTCAGCCTGCCTTGGCTATCCGTCTTCGTCGTCATACACTCAACCCACTCCACCGCCGTCTCTGAAGCATGCACCGCGACCAGTTGTGTCCACCACTGAAACTGCACGCCCTCCTGCTTCGCATGTTCATACTCAAAGTCGAACGCCGACATACACTCTTCCGTGCGCCGATACACAATGCGCACCTCGCTCGCCCCGAGCCGCCTGGCCGCATTCGCCGCGTCGATCGCCGTGTTCCCGGCGCCCACCACCACAACGCGGCCCCGCACCGCGGTGATTGCACCAAGCTTGTAGTCTTCGATGAACTGGAGCGCATCCACCACCCCAGGATGATCGCCGCCGGGCACGCCGAGCCGGTGCATGGCGCCCAGACCGACACCCACAAACACAAAATCGAAGTCGCGCTCCAGGTCGGCCAGCGAAACCGCACCGTTGCCTTCAACTCCGATATCACCTTCAATATCAACGCCGTAGCGGAACTCCACACCCAGCTCAGCGATCCATTCAATCTCGCTCAGGCTGTCGGTCGCGCGCAGCTTGTACTCCGCGATGCCGTAGGTGTTCAGGCCGCCTGGCAGCGGCCGCTTCTCGAAGACGGTGACCTGAAAGCCTCGCTGCCTGAGCTCCGCTGCGGCAGCCAGCGACGCCGGCCCTGCGCCCACGCAGGCGATCCTCCCGGTCCTCTCCTCCATGCTCTTGCTCGGCAGCGTCCCACCGCTCGCGTGGAAGCTATCCATCGCATGACGCTGCAGGCGGGCGATCTCGATCGGCCGCTGGTGATGGCGATGCATTACGCAAGCTCCCTCGCAGAGCACCGCGACCGGACATACGCGCGAGCAGCTCCCCGCCAGCACATTCGCGTCCAGCAGGCTCAGCGCCGCGCCGCGCAGGTTGCCGCTGGCAATCTTCTTAATGAACCTGGGCACGTCGATATGGGTTGGACACGCGCCGGTGCAGGGAGCATCGAAGCAGTTCAGACAGCGGTCTGCTTCGATCACCGCCGCCTGCCTGGCGAGCGGTGGATGAAGATCGGGAAACAGCCTCTCGATCTCCCGCTGCTCCGAAGCCATATTCTGTACCGTCAAACCACCCTCCATCGCATGATTGCGCCTCGCACAGCGCCCTCATCGAGGGAACAGCCTGTGCAGCGATGGTTAAAGACTACGCCGTGCCGGGGCATCGCGGTACATCCGACACCCCGCGCGCTGGGGCGCTCTCACCTCCCGGGATCGGACGCGGGCAAGGCTGCGGGCACATCGCCGTGCACCGGCACCCCCGTCACCTTCAGCTGCTTCGGAGCCTTGCGCTTGGCATGCAGAAACTCCACCAGCCACTTGATCTCATCCGGCTGCAGCACAGCGCTGTACGCCGGCATCCCATTGCCACCCTGTTCGATCTGATGCTCGATCTGCGCCTTCTTGCGCCGTTTGCCCACCGTCGTCAGCGCCGGCGCTCGATCGGTACCCACCCCGTCCACGCCATGGCAGTGTTCGCAACCCTTTTCGTGGAACAACACTGCCCCGGCCTCGCGTCCCTGCATCGACGAGGCCTGTACCGGCCTGTCGCTCGATGCGCATATAAACAAAAATCCAAGCAACAGAGCCGCGCCCGGAACAAAGACCAGCCCGGCCCGCCCGCGTGGTGTCTGCGTGGAAGGCACCACGGCATCGGGAGATAGCATTGGGCCCTCTTGAGAACCAGGAGACTGGGGAGAATTCATTGTGGACATGGCACCAGAATAACCGGAGCGAATCGCCTGCCGTCTACTGCGATCCACCACCCGCTCCAGACACAGTCGCCACGTGATCGCTCGCGGGCGCGACCGCATCCAGCTCATGCACGTGCCACGGAACGCTCTCGTTCGCGATCTCCGTGTGGCTGCGCATATATTCGAGCGCATAGGCGCTTGCGCTGGGATCATCCTTCTGGTCGGCAAAGCGCGCCGCCTCCTGCGCCGCCCTCTCCTTCATGCCCAGCCGGCGGTACACCAGCGACAACTGATAGTGCGCCGCAAGGTCATCCGGATCGATCCCCTGCACCATCTCGTACTCGGCCCGCGCGAGCTCATACTTGCGCTGCTGATAGTAGGCGTACCCCAGCTCTCGATGCGCATCCCGCGAGCGTGGAAAGCTCTTCGCCACCTCATTCAGATCCGTGATCGCGAGATCCAGCTTGCCCTCGTTGCGCTCGACCAGCGCCCGGTAGTACAGCGCACGCGCATTGCGCGGAGCAAGCGCGAGCGACCTCTCCAGATTGGGCCGCGCCTCGTCGAACCGCTGCCACAGAATCTGCACGATCGCCATGTTGGTGTACGCATCGGCGTAGTCGGGCCGCATCTTGGCGACGTGCGCGAAGGCGTCGAGCGACGCCGCATACTGCTGTGCGTCCAGCAGCGCGATGCCGTAGTTGTTCCAGCGCATCCACTCCTTGTTCTCCTCCGCTCCCGGAGCCACCGGAGCATTCTCGCCAACCATGATCACCCGCGTCTGGGACACCATGTCTACCACCGGCTGCTCATAGTGCTTGCTCACCGTGTAGTCGACAAAATGCTGGTCGAAGCGGCGATACTTCACCGTCGCCGTGATGCTCACCGGCCCACCGGTCGCCGGCATCTGGAACGCATAGCGCACCACCTGTGATCGCCCCGACTGGATGGTGTTGTTGTACGCCACGATGCGGTTGTTCCAGACCTCATGCAGATAGTTCCGTGTGCCCTTCGCATTGATCAGCCGATTGGTGAAGCTGTGCACGCGCTCGTCCAGGTCACCGTTCGGCTTGATGAAGCCGCTCTCGGCGAGCAGTCTTCCATTCGCGTCCTTCATCGTGAAATTGACCCACGACTCATACATATCGCGCTGCTCCGGCACATGGGTGTGCGCGATCCCCTTGTTCTGGATCACCACATCGGCCGTCAACAGCTCGCCCGGAGCAACCTGGAACGACGTCAATCCCAGCGGAGCGACCACGGTCTGAGGCGTTCCGCCCTCTGGAGTTTCGCCCCGCTCAAGGGCGAAGATGTCGATGTTGAACACGCTATTCTGCAGAAACTGCACGATGCGCCGGCCCTGCTCGTCGAAGCCGTAGTACTTCGGGATCAGCGTATTCGCACCCAGCCAGCGATGCGAGGCCAGCTGCCCCTTCTTCGCGCCGTAGTCGGCCAGCTTCAGCGGCTCCCGCTGCATATGGCAGGTCTGGCAGGTCGACACCGAATCCTTCACATAAAACGGCAGCGGCGATTGTTTGGCAAAGGACGAGTTCTGCCACTCGTCATAGAGGAAGATCGCACGCTGCCACTTGTATCCATTCAATTCGCGCGGCAGCGCAGCCTTATGGCACGCCGAGCAGTACTCCGAGGTCCGATAGAAGTCCTTCATCACCGCCTTGCTGTGGCGGTCCAGGTGGGTCAGAATCTCCGCGTCCGAGACCTGCCGCGTGGTGATCGGCTGGCCCTCTTCATCGACCATCACCGCCGGCACGCCCATCACGTAGCTGCCCGTTCCCCGCGTATCCACCTTCTGAATCGAGTGGCAGACCTGGCAGGTGACCCCGTCCTGGTCGTACGGCCGCTTCTTCGGCGATCCCTCCGTCAACGCGCCCGCCACCACCGCGATCGGGTCATGACAGCCCTCGCAGTGACGCGAGAACTCGATCCCCTTCTCCGCATTCAGCAGGCCCACGTTTTTCAGATACCACGGCGCACGATTCGCATTGGAGTGCGCCGACTCCCGCCACTGCTGGTGCGCCTCCTGGTGGCAGTGACCGCAGTAGTCGGCGGTCTGAAACTGCTTCGGATCGATGAAGTCACCCGTCTCGGTGGTCGCATTCGAGGGCAGAAATGGCTTCGTCCGGCCAAAGCGAAAGTTGTACTTCGCGCTGATCCTGTCGTTATATGCCTGACTCGCCGCGGCGGCTTCATTCGCCTCGCCACCGGCCCTCGCCGACCTCACCTGCGAAAAGGCAAACGTGAGCGCTCCGATGGCTGCCGCAGTGAGCAGCGTCCCTCGCAACCATGCAGCCTGACGGGTTGTCTTCCCTCTCTCACTCATTGCCCGAAAACCTCTGGCCGTACGCGGAAACGCTGACTCAAGTAAATCGACGGCAGTTCGTCGACCCGAACGCGCGTCTGTAGCTCTTGGTGGGGCCCCAATACCAAAATCTGTCGCTTGCGAAGACCTGAGCATGTTATTCCCGGCCTGCCAGACCTGGCTAGGTTGGTTTAAATCTCCACCTTTCGATGGAGCCAAATTCGCTCGAAGAAAACTACCCCAGCCGAACCGTTTCGCCGACCCTCGCCGGCCACAGCCACGCGGCTCCACGCACCCCGCTCGAATCGCCATAGCGCGCAGGCACCAGTGCGGTCGTCGCCTCGCGTCCGAAGACGTAGCGGGGAAGCTTCGCCGGCACCTCCCGGTAGATCCGCTCCACCTTCGACAGCCCGCCGCCGAAGACGAGAACATCCGGATCGAGCACATTGATCACAGAGGCGAGTCCGCGTGCCAGCCGGTCCTCGAAGCGTTCGAGCGCGTGCACCGCCTCCAGCTCCCCGGCCTCGGCTCCGGCGACGATCTCCCGCGTCGTCCTCGCCTTGCCGGTCACCTCCTGGAACTCGCGCGCTAACCCGGTACCCGAAACCCAGGTCTCCATGCAGCCGCGCTTGCCGCAGTAGCAGGCTGGTCCCGGCTGCTCCTCCGCCGTCGGCCAGGGCAGGGGATTGTGCCCCCACTCGCCCGCGACACCGTTCGGTCCATTGTGAATCTGCGCGTCGATCGCCAGCCCACCGCCGCAGCCCGTCCCCAGAATCACCCCGAAGACCACCCGCGCGCCCGCCGCCGCCCCGTCGGTCGCCTCCGACACCGCCAGACAGTTCGCGTCGTTCGCCATGCGAACCTCGCGCTCCAGCTCCTCGGAAAGATCCCGCTGCAGCGCCTGACCATTCAGCCAGGTCGAGTTGGCATTCTTCACCAGCCCGGTCCGGCCCGAGATGGTACCGGGAATCCCTGCTCCCACCGTCGCCACCGTTCCCGTCTCGCGCTCAATCCGGCGCACCAGCCCAGCCATCGCCAGAATCGTCGCGCGGTAGTCGTCGCGCGGTGTATCGATACGGTGCCGCACCAGCTCCACACCCGCGCGGTCCAGCGCCAGCGCCTCGATCTTGGTCCCGCCCAGATCGATCCCAATTCGCATCTCCGGATAACTCATGACCCTCCTGCCAGCTCTCCCATCCTAAAGGCAACATTCCCCGCAGCGCGAAGCAATATTGCCGGAACCCAAAGGCACATTCCCTGGAGTGCAACCGCACAGTTACAATTCCTCCGATCCCGCTTTTGACATTTCAGGAGACCCCTGTCGCATGAAGATGACCCGATTCCTGCTGAAGAGCACCATCGTAGGTGCCCTCGGAGGACTGCTCTTTGGCTTCGACACCGCCGTGATCGCCGGCACCACGCAGCAGCTCACCGCCATCTTCCACCTCAGCTCCTTCTCGCTCGGCGTCACCGTCTTCAGCGGCCTATTCGGCACGGTCATTGGAGCGCTCAGCGCCGGCGTCCTCGGCCAGCGCATCGGCGGCCGCGAGGCGCTGCGCATCATGGCCATCCTCTACACCATCTCCGCCATCGGCTGCGCGCTCGCCTGGAACTGGCCCTCGCTGCTCGTCTTTCGCATGATCGGCGGCCTGGGCATCGGCGGCTCCTCCGTGCTCGGCCCGGTCTACATCGCCGAACTCGCCCCCGCCAAGTGGCGCGGCAGGATGGTCGGCCTCTTCCAGATCAATATCGTCGCCGGCATCCTGCTCGCCTACCTGTCGAACTACCTGATCTCGCTGCTCCACCTCGGCGCCCTGCAGTGGCGCTGGCAGCTCGGCGTCGCCGGCATTCCCGCTCTGCTCTTCCTGATCATGCTCTACGGCATCCCCCGCAGCTCGCGCTGGCTGGCCACCCAGAACCGCACCGACGAGGCCCTCGACGTCCTCAAGATGATGGGCTCGCCCGACTCCGAGGCCGAGCTCCGCGAGATCATGGACTCCATCCACATGGAGCGCGGCATGGCCGCCGAGCCGCTCTTCATCCCCCGCTACCGCCTGCCCATCTTCCTCGCCATCACCATCGGCATGTTCAATCAGCTCTCCGGTATCAACGCCATCCTCTACTACTCCAACTCCATCTTCGCCGCCGCCGGCTTCAGCCAGCTCTCCGGCTCGCTCCAGACCGTCCTCATCGGCGCCATGAACTTCGTCGCCACCCTGCTCGGCATGAGCCTCATCGACAAGCTGGGACGCAAGACGCTGCTCCTCATCGGCAGCGTCGGCACCGCCCTCTGCCTCAGCGGAGTCGCCGCCGTCTTCTTCACCAACAGCCACCAGAACACCCTGGTCTGGCTCCTGGTCGCCTACATCACGTTCTTCTCCATCAGCCAGGGAGCGGTCATCTGGGTCTACATCGCCGAGGTCTTCCCCAACCGCGTCCGCGCCAAGGGCCAGAGCCTCGGCTCCTCCGCCCACTGGATCATGAACGCCCTCATCTCACTCGTCTTCCCTCTGCTGGCCGCACGCTCCGGCGGCATTCCCTTCGCCTTCTTCGCCGCCATGATGGTCCTTCAGCTCTTCATCGTTCTGTACTTCTATCCCGAGACCAAGGGCATCTCGCTCGAACAGCTGCAGCACAAGCTCGGCATCGAATAAAGTAGTCCCGTAGGGTAGTCCCAAACCCACTCGGAGCTCGCCGCATGAAGCAAATCGCCAAGATCGCACTGCTGAGTCTGCTGGCGGCGACGCTGCTCGTCTATGTGGTCGACGAGATCGTGCTGCAGATCCGGATCAGACGCGGCACCGCCTATCGCGTCGTTCAGGTCAACCAGTTCCTGGCCACTCCCTTGAAGGGCCAGAAGGAAGAGTACGACCTCATCGGCACCGTCCCCGTGACCTGCGCGCGATCGCTCTTCCCCCAACCCAACGCCCCCGCCTGCTGGTGGCTCGAGCGCCACACCTCCCAGTGGCAGTAGCCGCGTACTGGAGCCTCCCCCGCAGCTCGCGATAGACTCAAAAGCATTCGCTGCATCACTCGATTGCCCAGCCTCGGAGGCTCTTTGATCTTGATCTCGACCGCGCGCCCTGCCCGTTCTCTGCGTTCTCTCCCCCTACAGAATTGCTTCGCCGGCCTGCTGACCCTGGCGCTGGCCTCAGGGAACGCGGTCGGCCAGCAGAACCACCCGCTCGATCAGGTCTACGCCGAGCCCGCAAAGAAACTGATCGCCGCCTCGCTCGACGACAACGACGGCTACGCCAACCTGGCCTACCTCTGCGACCACATCGGCAAGCGCATCAGCGGAAGCGAGCCGCTTGCCCGCGCCGTCGCCTGGAGCGCCGACCTCATGCGCAAGGACGGCCTCGAGAACGTCACCGTCGAAAAGGCCATGGTGCCCCACTGGGTGCGCGGCCGGGAGTCCGGCGCGATCCTCGCCCCCGTCAGCAAGCCGCTCCACCTGCTCGGCCTCGGCATGAGCGTGGCCACCCCCGCCGGGGGACTCGACGCCCAGGTCGTGGTCGTCAAGAACTTTGACGAACTCGCCAAGCTGGGCCGCGCCGGCGTCGAGGGCAAGATCGTTGTCTTCAACGCGCCCTACGAGGGCTACGGCCGCACCGTGATGTACCGCGTCTCCGGCCCCTCGCGCGCCGCCGCCCTCGGAGCGGTCGCCGTCCTGGTCCGCTCGATCACCCCGCTCGCCGTGCAGCTGCCGCACACCGGCACGCTGATCTACGACAAGGACGCCCCCAAGATCCCCGCCGCCGCCATCTCGCTCGAGGACGCCATGATGCTCGCGCGCCTCACCGCCGAGGGCGCCCCCGTCCGCGTCCACCTCGACATGGAGGCCCACCTTGAGCCCGAGGTCGAGAGCGCCAACGTCATGGGCGAGATCGTCGGCAGCGAACACCCCGAACAGGTCGTCGTACTCGGCGGCCACATCGACTCCTGGGACGTCGGCCAGGGCGCGCAGGACGATGGCACCGGCATCATGGCCACTCTCGAAGCCGTCCATCTAATCCACAAGTCTGGCCTGCGCCCCAAGCGCACCATCCGCGTCGTCTTCTGGGTCAACGAAGAGAACGGCGGCGCCGGCGGGCGCGCCTATCGCACGGGCCTCGGCAGCGCCATCACCCAGCAGGTCGCCGCCATCGAGATGGACGGCGGCGCCGAAGCCCCCATCGGCTACGGATACGGATCGGTCGGCGAGCGCCGCTCCACCCCCAACGGCCCGGCCGCCGAGCCGCAGTTGACCGACGCCGAGATGCACTCGCTGGAACTCCTGAAGCAGATCGGCCTCCTGCTCGAGCCCGTCGGCGCCAGCACCATCAAGCCCGGCGGCGGCGGCTCCGACATCGAGCCGCTGATGGAGGCCGGCGTACCCGGCCTGGGCGAGCTCACCACCGCCGCTCACTACTTCGACTGGCACCACACCGAAGCCGATACACTCGACAAGGTGGACCCGGTCGAGTTCCGCAAGAACATCGCCTCGCTCGCCGTCATGACCTACGTTCTGGCCGACATGCCCGAGCGCCTGGCCGGTCACTCCGGCGCGATCCCCGAATAACCGTTGAAAGGTGGTTGACTTGAAAGGGGGGCTTGAACCACCCCCATCGCCAACACGAATCTAGGTAAGCCACGGCGATCACGCATCTAGGTAGGCCAAGGCTTTAACCTTGGCATTCAAGGGTAGAAAAGAAACGGGCTTTGGCCCCTGGGGTATGCCGCAGCACTCTCAGAGCCCCCATCCAGTTTCAGGAGTAGCAGCAACGATGAGCAGTCAGCAGCTTTGGTGGCGAGACGGCGTGGTCTACCAGATCTATCCACGCTCCTTTCAGGACAGCAACGGCGACGGCATCGGCGATCTGCCCGGCATCGAATCGCGCCTGGACTACCTGGTCGAGCTCGGCGTCGACGCCATCTGGATCTCGCCCTTCTACCCCTCGCCCATGGCCGACTTCGGCTACGACGTCTCCGACTACACCGGCGTCGACCCCATCTTCGGCAGCCTCGCCGACTTCGACCGCCTCATCGCCGCGGCCCATGCACGCGGCCTGAAGCTCATCCTCGACTTCGTCCCCAACCACAGCTCGGACCAGCACCCCTGGTTCCTCGAAAGCCGGTCATCACGACAGAGTCCCAAGCGTGACTGGTATCTCTGGCGCGACCCCGCCCCCGGCGTCAATCCAACAGGCCCGCCGAACAACTGGATGAGCAACTTCGGCGGCTCCGGCTGGACCTTCGACGACGCCACCGGCCAGTTCTACTTCCACTCCTTCCTCAAGCAGCAGCCCGACCTCAACTGGCACAATCCCGAGCTGCGCCAGGCCATCTACGCCGCCATGCGCTTCTGGCTCGATCGCGGCGTCGACGGCTTCCGCATGGACGTCCTCTGGCTGCTCGCCAAAGATCCCGAGTTCCGCAACAACCCTCCCAACCCGGAGTGGACCCCCGGCGCCTCCGACTTCTGGAGCGTCCTCCCCACCTACACCGCCGACCAGCCCGAGACCCACGCCATCGTCGCCGAGATGCGCCAGCTGCTCGACCAGTACCCCGAGCGCGTGCTCATCGGCGAGATCTACCTCCCCGTCGCCAACCTCGTCGCCTACTACGGCAAAAGCCTCCAGGGCGCTCACATGCCCTTCAACTTCCACCTCATCCAGACCGAGTGGAACGCCGACAAGATCGCTCATCTGATTCGCGACTACGAGGCCGCCCTGCCCGAAGGCGCCTGGCCCAACTGGGTCATGGGCAACCACGACCAGTCCCGCGCCGCCAGCCGCATCGGCAGGTCCCAGGCCCGCGCCGCGGCCATGCTGCTGCTCACCCTGCGCGGCACCCCCACCCTCTACTACGGCGAAGAGCTGGGTATGACCAACGGCCCCATCGCCCCCCAACAGGTGCAGGACACCGCCGAGAAGCTTCGCCCCGGCATCGGCCTGGGCCGCGACCCCCAGCGCACTCCCATGCTCTGGAACGCCTCCGAGGGCGCCGGCTTCACCACCGCCACCCCCTGGCTGCCGATCAACCCCGGTCTCCTCGACACCAACGTAGCTACCGAATCCGCCGACCCACAATCCATGCTCTCGCTCTACCGCCGATTACTGGCACTGCGTCAGACCCACCCCGCGCTCCACGCCGGGGCCATCCATGACGTCCAGTCTGAGCAGGGCGTGCTCTCCTTCATCCGCAGCTTCCTCGATGCACACACCGGCGCCCTCCAGCAGTTCCAAATCGTGCTCAATCTGACCGCAGACATCCAGACCATCCACTGCGAACCCGGCCACATCGCCCTCACCACCATCCTCGACGGCGACGGCGCCCCGGTCGGCGGCCCGCTGATCGTAGAAGCCGGAGAGGGCCTGCTCATTCGCCTGCAATAACCCTTGTCTAACACGAGAACGCAGCAGGGTGGGAACGCAGCGCACTAACGCGCTGACCGCACTTCAGGTGGGAGCGCAGGGCTTCAGCCCTGCGAGAGCTCCCCCAACCAGAAGGGGCCTTCTCCTCAAACTCAAGCCCCCCCAACCTGTTGTAGTAGAAGTAGGGATTAAAAAGAAAGCCACGGCGTGAGAGCCGTGGCTTTCTCGAAAGCTGTCAGATAACCCCTTTGGAATCTAATCTTTAAGTGTAAACCTTCCAGAATCAATGATTTGCAAGTGGCGACCACTCGTAAATAACACTAAATAAAGAATTTAGTCCCGGGCAGTGGGGCGCCCTACTTACTTGGCGGACTCCTCGATCTCCTTCCACTCCGCGTCGCTCAGCTTGACCGAGGCCGCGGCGGTGTTCTCTTCAAGGTGAGCGATCGACGAGGTGCCGGGAATCGGCAGCATCACCTTGGAGCGGTGTAGCAGCCACGCCAGCGAGAGCTGCGAGACGGTCGCGCCATGCCGCTTGGCGGCCTGGTCGAGCTTGCCGCCCGGCTGCGCCAGCTTGCCCGCAGCCACCGGGAACCAGGGAATGAATGCGATGTTGTTCTGCTCGCAGTACACCAGCGTGTCCTCGTGCTGGCGGTCGCTGATATTGTAGAGATTCTGCACGCTGACGATGTCGATCACCTTGCGCGCCTGCTCGATCTCGGCCGGCTTGACCTCGGAGAGGCCGACGTGGCGGATCTTGCCCTCCTCCTGCATCTTCTTGACGATGCCCAGCGACTCCTCGACCGGAACCTTGGGGTCGATGCGGTGCAGCTGCCAGAGGTCGATCCGCTCCAGCTTCAGGTAGCGGAGGCTCATCTCCACCTGCTGCTGCAGGTACTCAGGCCGGCCGAGCGGCGTCCAGACGTTCGGACCCTGCCGCGTGAGACCGCCCTTGGTGGCGATGACCACGCCGGGTTTGTAGGGGAAGAGTGCCTCGCCGATCAGCTGCTCGCTGACGTCCGGACCGTAGGCGTCGGCGGTATCGATGAAATTGATATCGAGCTCGACCGCGCGCCGCAGCACCTTCTTGGCCTGCTCGCGGTCCTTGGGCTCGCCCCAGATGCCCTCGCCGGTGATGCGCATCGCGCCGAATCCCAACCGGTTTACCGGAAGATCCCCGCCAATCGCAAACGTTCCACTCGCCTTCGCACTTATCGTCGCTGCTGTTGCCTGATTCATCATGCGCATAAGATGCTCGAGAGCAACACCGCGATGCGCATTGCGGCTTCAGACATCGCGAGTATTGCTAGACCTGGGAGCCGCCGCCAGCCGGCGACAGCCGCATGGTCTCGCCCTCCTTGAGTACCCGCACCTGCGGCGCGACGCCCAAACGCCCAGCCTCCGCCTCCAGCCGCTGGACCGGCTCCTCCATCGGCTCGCGCCCCAGGCGAAAGGTCCCGAAGTGCATGGGAACCATCCACTTCGCTCCGCACTCGACGAAGCCGCGCAGCGCCTCCTCAGGGCTGGTATGCACCGAGCGGTAGGTATCCGGGAAGTAGGCGCCGATCGGCAGCAGCGCCACATCCGGCCGCAGTCGCTCGCCCACCTGGGCAAAGCCCGGGAAGTAGGCGGTGTCGCCAGAGTGGTAGACGCTCTGGCCCGTCGCCCGTGCCGCCGCGATCACGTATCCGCCATAGCCGCGGTGCATGTCGCGGAACATCCTCGCTCCCCAGTGCTGGCAAGGCGTCATGGTCACCCGCAGGTCGGCGACCTCCAACTCATCCCACCAGCCCAGGCCATGTACCCGACTGAAGCCCATCCACTCCACCAGGTCCTCGACGCCATGTGGCACTACCACCTCGGGCACCGTCCCCCGCAGTCGCCGGGTCGCTCGAATCACCCGGCGCAGCGAGTTCTTATCCAGATGATCCATATGAGCGTGGGTCACCAGTACCAGATCGATCGGCGGCAGATCCGGCACCAGAACACCCGGCCTCCGCTGTCGCCGCAGCACGATCAGGCGGGTCGAGAAGACCGGATCGACCAGCACGTTCCTGCCCCCGATCTGCAGCAGAAACGAGGAGTGCCCCAGGAAGGTGATCCCGGTCTCGCCCGGCGCGACCATCTCCGGCAGCTGCGGCTCGCCCATCATGGGATGTTCGTGGCTTTCGCGGACCAGGCGTACTAACTGCTCCAGCTTCTGGATCTTGAACGGCCGTTTCCGCCGTGGAACACCTGCTCTCACCTACGCACCCCGATACCCACTTACATAGATGCGCCAGGCGCCCGGCCGCACCAAGGCCATCCATCTTCAACACCCTATCGCATCGGCCCGCCTCAGTGGTTAACAGCGCATCTATCCTCAATAGACGGGGAAAGAACGGCTTCGCAGCGCGGCCTACGTGAGAATGACCTCGTGGCAAAGCCTACTTTGCCTCCGGCTTGAGGATGTCGTCCAGCCGATCCACCGTCCCCTCGATCCGGCGCAGTACGGGATAGCGTTCGCCGCCGTGATAGTCCAGCGTCAACACCTTGAAGAAGCCGGTGTTCTCGACGATCAGTTGAAGCGATGGCCCCGCCCCCTTTGCCTCGCGCACCGCCTGGCGCAGCACCGCCGGGGTGAAGGCGCGTCCGTTCACGGCGATGATCTTCATCCCCGGCCCAAAGCCGGCGGTGTCGGAGATGCCTTCCTTCAGCACGTCCGACACAATCCCCGACGACGCCACATGCAGGCCCAGCGAGTACCAGAAGTCCACCGTTCCGCTGTCCGACTCCTCCATCGCACTCCATGGATTGGGGGTTTCCGCATAGGAGAGCCGGTAGCCGCCGTTCTCCACGCCGCCGAGCGGAGCGTGAGCGTCGTGCGAGTCCAGCCGCGAACGCAGGAAGGTCGCCCAGTCGTTCTTGGCCACCTCGTTCAGCCCGGCCACAACGTCGTCGAAGGTGTAGGGCACCACCTTCGCCGGCGTGTCGCCGCCCAGCCCGTAGAACTTGGCCGCAAAGTCGCTCAGCGAGCGCCTGCCGTTGCTCAGCTTACGGATAGTCGTATCCACGTCCAGCCAGATCAACTCGCCCTCATCGTAGTAGTCCACGTTGAGACGCCAGTTGTCCCATCCTCCGCCCGCCTCATAGAGCGTCTGCGCCGCGGTGGCGGTGTCCTGCACATTGCGCCAGGTGCGCCCCGGGCGGTTGTCGTAGGTCGCCGCGATGGTCGCCAGCCGTTGCCGATACTGTTCCGGCGTCCAGATCCCGCAGCGCGCCGCCAGCACATCGCCCAGATACTCGGTCAGGCCCTCGTAGACCCAGAGCAGGTCGCCCTGCATTGGCTGCTGGTAGCTGCTGGTCGCCAACCCCGCCGGCCTGCGGTATTTGCCGTTCCAGCTATGCGTAAACTCGTGCGGCAGCAGCAGACCGTTCAGCACAAACATCTGATCGTCGACAAAGGTCCGCGGAGCTACCCGGTCGTCGCTCGATTGATGGTGCTCCAGGCCGAAGTGCGCCACCTCATCCGACAGCGTCACCAGGAAGTGATACGACTCGTAGTGCCGGCTCTTGTAGAGCGCCCCGGTCTCCCGCACCAACTTGTCGAAGTTGTCGATATGGTCCTGCGACAGCTCCAGCTCCTCCGGCCCATCGGCGGCCATATCCAGGTAGTGCTTGGGCGTAATCTCGGGCGCCAGAGCGATCTCGCGGAAGTAGCGCCCCGCCAGCACCGGCGAGTCAACCAGCGTCTCCAGGCTCACCGTCCTGAAGCGCGTGGTCGGTCCGCAGACCGTCCCCAGCGGGCAGTCCTTGTCCACGACTGTGCCCCCACTGGTAAGCGCCGTCCCGAACTTCCAACCGCTGGGCACCTTCACCGAAGGCGCCACTCGTACAGCAGCGGCGTTCACTCCGTCGGGATAGACGATCAGTGTGTTCCAGCTCAACAGCGCCAGGTTGGCGCTGGTCGACGCCCCCGCGGAGAAGCCGGTCGGCGACGCCGTTGCCAGGAAGTCAAGCTTCATCTCCAGCTTGGTCGCCCCCTCGGGGACGGTCAGGTGAAAGGCGAACATGTCCACGCTATCGCGCTGCCACTCCACCGGCTTGCCGTTGGCGGTGATCACCAGCCCAGCCATGTTCTCGACCGGCCCGGTCGGCCCATGCTCGCCCGGAATCCACTTGGGATAGACCAGGGTGAGCGGTCCGGGTTGGACCGGCAGCTCCTCAGTGGCGTGCAGGATCTTGCGCGGCGCGTCGGTCAGATCGACGTGCAAGGAGATGGGGGGTGCGCTCTGTGCCCGTGCGGCAACACTCCCGCAGGCCAGCACCATGCTGGCAAAGATAGCCAAACTCGCTCTCATTCATACTCCGTGTATCACCGCGAACCGGTATTTCAAACAGTCTATCTCCCAAGCGCGAAGCCTGGCCGTCCTCCGTGGTGGGGAGGCCGGCACACCGCTGTGCTACAGTTCGGCGATGGAGTTCGCCATCCGGGAAGCCAACCTCGCGGACGCTGCCGCGATCGCCCACGTTCACGTCGCCAGTTGGAAGACCACCTACTCGGGAGTCGTTCCCGACGCGTACATCGACTCACTCAACCAGGTAGAGCGGACTCAGACGTGGGAGGAGTGGTTTCGCACCGCTCCTATGTCGGTCTTCGTGGCCGAGGACGCGGCCGGAATCTTCGGATTTGCCAATGGAGGAGCGATCCGCGGACAAGTGGGAGAGCCGGGCGAGTACGACGCCGAGCTCTACGCCATCTACCTGCTGCAAGCCTCGCAACGGCGGGGCGCCGGCCGGGCCCTCACCCAGGCGCTGGCCTCATCGCTCGCGCGCAAGGGCTTCCGCAGCATGGTGGTCTGGGTGCTCGAACAAAACCCCGCCGTTCAGTTCTATCAATGCCTTGGAGCTGTTCCGGTCGCGCGCCAGAATATCCAGATCGGCGGCCTCGATCTGGCGGAGATCGCCCTGGGCTGGCCGCGGCTGGATCGCCTCATCTCCCCCGAGCCCTGCTGCTGAAGCGCAACGGGCGGGCTCCTGGGGAGAATCCGCGCCGCACCTCGCTGTACACTAAGCCCCAGCAGACATGAATCCATTCGCCGCCGCACGAGCTGTCGCCACCAATCCCTACTCCGCGGTTCTCGCCGTCATCACCCTCACGCTTCTCGCCGTCTCTCTCGGCCGCCTGAACAAGACCAAGACCAAGGCCGACTACCTGGTCGCCGGGCGCTCGCTGCCGGCGTTTGTGCTGATCTTCACCCTGCTCTCGTCTTGGATCGGGTCGGGTTCGCTGCTCGGCGGGGCGGAGAACGCCTACCGGCACGGCTTCGCGGCGCTGTGGCAGTCAGCCGGAGGCTGGGCCGGTCTGCTGCTCATCTACTTCATCGCGCCGCGCGCGCGCAAGTTCGCCCAGTTCACCATCCCCGATCTGCTCGAAGCCCGCTACAACCAGACCGCGCGCGTGCTCGGCGTGATCGCCATCCTGTTCACCTACACTGCCATCACCAGCTACCAGTTCATCGGCGGCGGCGACATCCTGCACCTCATCTTCCCCAACGCCATCAGCCCCACGCTGGGCAAGTACCTCATCGCCGCCTTCGTTATCGTCTTCACCGCCATCGCCGGTATGTCCTCGGTCGTCTACATGGACGTCGTCATCGGCCTGCTCGCGACCGTCAGCATGCTGGTCTCGCTGCCGGTGATGATCCACCTCGCCGGCGGCTGGTCGGCGGTGCAGGCGGCGCTGCCCGCCACCCACTTTCAGGTGCTCGGCGACCTGACTCTGACCCAAGGCCTCGAGCTCTTCCTCCCCACCTGCCTGCTCATGCTCGGCAATCAGTCCATGTACCAGAAGTTCTTCTCCGCCAAGTCGGAGAAGGATGCCAGCCGCGCCGTGGTCGGCTGGTTCATCGGCGCCACTATCCTCGAGACCGTCATCGTCGCGCTCGCGGTCACCGGCTCCGCCCTCTTCCCCGCCGGCGAGGTCCACCAGCACCCGCGCGAGATCCTCGCCTACTCGGGCATGCACGGACTGCCGCTCGGCCTGGGCGTCCTTCTGGTCGGAGCCATCTTCGCCAAGATCATCTCCACCGCCAACAACTATCTCTTCTCCCCCGCCACCAACCTGGTCAACGACGTCTTCGTGCGCTACATCGCCCCCGAGGCCGCCAACAAGCGCATCCTGATCGTCAGCCGGCTCATGGTCGTCCTGCTGGGGTTGTGGGCGCTCTATCAATCCACCCACACCGAGTCGGTGCTGAAGAAGGCGCTCTACGCCTACACCATCTACTCGGCCGCACTGACGCCGGTTATCCTCGCCGCCTTCTTCTGGAAGCGGGCAACAGCGAGCGCCGCGGTGGCCAGCATCGCAGCCGGCACCTTCGTTACCGTCTTCTGGGACTCGGCCTTCATCCATCACCATCTCCCCCGTGCCCTGGCCGACCGGGACGCCATCTTCCCCGCTCTCCTCACCTCGCTCGGCTGTCTCTTTCTGGTGAGCCTGCTCACCCCCCGGCCCTCGGCGGCGCAGCTGGACCCCTTCGCCGCCGAGGCAGCCACGCCCTCTGCAATCGCGCAATGATCCCGCAAACTGCTCCCAAAAACACAGCAGGAAAGCCTCTAATAAGCGATAGAAGAAGGCGTTGCAAGGAGAAAAATCGGGACAGAATCGGGACAGGGATGCTGACTCTTTTCCCCACATCGCGTCCAACCTCGGTGGGAAGACGCATCACAGCGGACCAAAGAGGACATCGGAAGATGTACCTTGAAACCAGTCCCTCAAGTTGCTTTTTTTCTTAAGAAAAACGCGATCCGGGAGTGATTTTCGCGAGACACTGTAGCTCTGGTTTCGCTCTCACTTCGTTACTACACCCGCGCGGGCAGCCCCGCATCCAACACCGGACAGGCATTCCAAAGGAGACCTTCCATGACGAACCACACGCACGAGATCAACCCCGACGAAGCCCTCCGGAACATCGGACCCGATGCCGCCGCGATCTTCGACAAGCTCAGCACCCCCACCCACCATACCGACCTGGACACCCTCTACGCCGTCATCGATGAAGACGAAGAAGAGGATGAGGACGAAGAGATGGAGGACGACGACCTCGACGAAGATGATCTCGACGACGAGGACGACCTCGAGGATGACGACGAGGAGGACGAGGACGACGAAGAGGACGATGAAGACATCGAGTACGACGATGATGAGGACGAAGAAGAGGATGAGGACGAAGACGAGGACGAGCTAGTCTAGTTTTTCGCGATCGAACCAAACGCTCAGCCTCTGCCGGCCCGGTTGCCCGGCCACTCCTTCGCAAACGGAGTGGCCGGCAGACCGGGCCGGATTTACTTCGCCAGCTCCGCCTTCAGGATCTCGCTCACCAGCTTTCCATCAGCCCGCGTGCCGTCGGCGAGCAGCCACTGCTGCACCACCCGCATCGCCGGTCCCACGTCCTTCGGCCCCGGCTTGCTGCCACCCTCGGCCATCTTGGCGATCGCCCCCTGTACGACCCGGCGGATCTCCTCCTCGGTCGCAGCCTGCGGCAGATACGCCTCGATCATGGTGATCTCCAGCTGCTCCTTGGCCGCCAGCTCCGGCCGCCCGCCCTTGGTAAAGGACTCCACCGACTCCCGCCGCTGCTTGATCAGCGTGGTCAGGATCTGCGCCTCCTCGGCATCGGTCAGCGCCTCGCGCTTGTCGATCTCCTTGTTCTTAATCGCCGACTTCACCATGCGCAGCGTGGTCAGCTTGTGCTCATCCTTAGCCTTCATGGCGGTTACGATCTCTGCCTGAACTCTGTCGGAAATCTTCATCTCTCCATCCTCGCATCTCCTGGTCCGACTCTCCGTCCGAATCATTATTTCGCAAAATCGTACGACGTTGCCGTAGCCCGCGCACCGACCTCGCTACAATGGTGCATGCTTCGCAAGACACGTCTCTTCACGCCCGGTCCGACACCGCTGCTTCCCGCTGCCCAGTTCGCCATGGCGGCCGCCGACATGCATCACCGCACCGCCGAGTTCCGCGCGCTCTACACGCGCGTACTCGCTCAGTTGAAGCAATTCGTAGGCACCAAGAACGATGTCATCCTGCTCTCCAGCTCCGGCACCGGAGCCATGGAGGCCGCAGTCTCGAACCTCACCTCTCCAGGCGATCGCGTCCTGGTCCTCACCGCCGGCAAGTTCGGCGAGCGCTGGTCGGCCCTGGCCAAGGCATTCGGCTGCACCGTCGATGTGGTCAGCGCCCCCTACGGCGGCACCTTTTCGCTCGACGCGGTCAAGGCCGCGCTCAAGCCCGAGACCCGCGCCGTGCTCATGCAGTCCAGCGAGACCTCGACCGGAGTGCGCCATTGCGTCCCCGGCGTCGCCCAGCTGCTGAAGGACACCCACAGCGAGGCTCTGCTTATCGTCGATGCCATCACCGGCCTCGGCACCACCCACCTCGACATGGACGCCTGGGGCGTCGACGCACTCATCGGCGGCTCGCAGAAGTCGGTCATGATTCCGCCTGGCCTCAGCTACCTCGCCCTCTCCGACCGCGCCTGGGAACGCATGGAGTCCACCTCCAACCCGCGCTACTACTTCGACCTGCGCAAGGAGCGCAAGAACGCCAAGAACGGCGAGTCCGCCTATACCCCGGCGGTCGCGCTGATCGCCGCCCTCGGCGCCGCGCTCGATTGGATCGCCGCCCAGGCTGCCACCGCCGACAACCCGGCCGGTGACCTGGCCGAAGGCCGCAAAAAGCTGGTCGAAAACGCCGAGACCATCGCCGCCATGACCCGCGCCGCGGTCACCGCGCTGGGTATGACGCTGTTCGCGCCCGACGCGCCGTCGTCGGCCGCCACCGCCGTCCTGCCGCCCGCCGGCATCGACTCCGGGGTCGTCGTCAAGGAGCTCAAATCCCGCTTCGGCGCCATCATCACCAACGGCCAGGGCGAGATGAAGGGGCAGATCTTCCGCATCGCCCACCTCGGCTTCTTCGACTACATGGACACCATCGCCCTGATCGGCGCGCTCGAGCAGGTTGCCATCAAGTCCTTCCCCGGCAGCAAGGTCAGCTTCGGCGACGGCCTCATCGCCGCCCAGAAGGTCTACGCGGAACGCTCCCCGACCGCAGCCGCTGAAGCCAAGTGCCTCTGCGGCCGCACCGACGCCTGCTGCTCAATGTTGCAACCCGGGTTCGGTCACAAATAACCCAACTCTCCTCTCCGCTTGGCAAACACAAGCAGGCCCACCGGAAAAGGTGGGCCTGCCAAAGCCAGGAGCGAGTCCTCGTGTTCAGACCGAGACTTGAGCCACGTTCAACTGGTTGTTGCCCACCCCAGCCTCGAACGCCGAGACGCTTCGGCATAATATCGCTCTTCTCGCCGCGTTCCAGGCTCACCGCAACTCGCCGGTTCCCAAGCTGGACCTTCCCCTGGCACTGGAACGGGCCCACCGACGCCGCCTGGCAGACCGCCTGCAACACCGGCGTCATCGCCCTCATGTCTTACGACGATGCCCACGGCTACACCCTCGTCTACGGTCAACAGCAGTACGTCAACAGTCAGGCGAGCATCTTCGTCAGCCACGTGAACGCCGCGCCACGCCGCTCCAGATCAATCCTGATGTCGCCGCCTTCACCCCGGCCCAAATCGACGAGATGATTCAGGGAAGCGCCACCGCGCTTTCCGATATCCACTACCTCGAAGGCCTGAGGAAGAGCCTCGACGCAGACTACAAGGGGCTTCTGGCGGAACGCTAGCCCGCAACTCAAGCCGCCTGCTGCCAGAGCCAATAAAAACCTCGCCGGACTTGACTTAAACCGGCTCCGGAAGCGCTGCAAATCACTACAATAGAGCCACCAGACACAACGGTATCCGGGCCCCCGCTCTAGCGTAACTCCTTTTTATTCTGGACTTTGCGTGTAACTCCAATGATTGCAAGACTTTACGGTTCTGGATTGGACCTAAGTCGCGCATTATGAATACTTTTAGTGCTTCGCCTCCAGGGGAGGGGGAGTACCCTACCTGCATCGCTCGACTGAGGTTCATATCGTGAAGATCGTACTCGCCGAAAAGGTCTCTCCCGCCACTCTAGCCGTCTTCCAGCAGGAGTCCGGCTGGAAGATCGTCACCCCCGACCAGATCAAAAATGGACTCGCGGCCGAACTGGCCGACGCCGACGCACTCGTCGTTCGCTCCGCCGTTCAGGCCGACGCCACCCTGCTCGCCGCCGCGCCCAAGCTGCGCGTCATCGGCCGCGCCGGCGTGGGCGTCGACAACATCGACACCGACGCGGCCACCCGCCAGGGCATCGTGGTCATGAACACCCCCGGCGCCAACGCCGTCGCCGTCGCCGAGCTCACCCTCGGCCTGATGATCTCCATGGGCCGCTCCATTCCCCGCGCGAACTCCACCATGCATGGCGGCAAGTGGGATAAGAAGTCCCTGCAGGGCCAGGA
This sequence comes from Granulicella sp., assembly GCA_035568455.1. Taxonomy (GTDB): domain Bacteria; phylum Acidobacteriota; class Terriglobia; order Terriglobales; family Acidobacteriaceae; genus Edaphobacter. The sequence goes on along the minus strand of DATMOB010000139.1, from coordinate 29,973 downwards.
GCTGCGCGGCAAGACGCTGGGCATCGTCGGCCTTGGCCGCATCGGCCTCGAGGTCGCGCGCCGGGCCAACGCCTTCGACATGCAGGTCATCGGCTACGATCCCTTCATCGCTCCCATCATCGCGCGGGAGAACAACGTCACCCTGGTCGGCATCGACGACATCTTCAAGGCCTCCGACTACCTCACCCTGCACGTCGGCCTTACTCCGCAGACCGAGGGTCTGATCAACGCCCACTCCATCGCCGTCATGAAGAAGGGGGTCCGCATCATCAACTGCGCCCGCGGCGAGCTGATCGTGGACGAGGCCCTGGCTGCAGCCCTGAAGTCCGGCCAGGTGGGCGGTGCCGCACTCGACGTCTTCCGCCAGGAGCCGCTCAAGGACTCGCCCTACTTCGACCTGGACAACGTTCTGCTCAGCCCCCACATCGCCGGCTCGACCGACGAGGCGCAGGAGGCCATCGGCATCCAGCTGGCGCAGCAGGTGCGCGACTACCTCAAGCTGGGCGTGGTGCAGAACGCCGTCAATCTGCCCTCGCTCTCGCACGAGGAGTACGCCGAGATCGCTCCCTACATCGAGATGGCCGGACGGTTGGGGCACTTTCTCTCCCACGCGCTGCCCACCTCCTCGCGAACCGCTAACCTGGAGAGCATCCACCTCACCTACAACGGCCGCATCGCCCAGGGCAAGACCGACCTGATCCGCAACGCCGCCATCGCGGGCATCTTCGCCGACTCCGACCCCAACGGGGATCCGGTCAACCGCATCAACGCCGCTGCCATCGCCGCCGACCGCGGCATTCGTGTTCACGAGGACAAGAAGGAATTCGTCTCCGGTGGAACCGGCTCGGTGCTGAAGCTGGTGCTGCACTCGTCCGAGGCTGGGGAGAAGGGTGGCGACGCCAGCGCCACCGCTACGGTGCTGCATGGCAGCTCGCCGCGGCTGCTGAGCTACGATGGCATCGACATCGAGGCGCCTCTGCAGGGGACTCTGCTCGCCATCCGCAACCACGACGTTCCCGGTGTGGTCGGCCGCATCGGCACCATCCTCGGCGAGCACGGGATCAACATCGGCAACTTCGCTCTGGGCCGCGCCTACAACTCCCTGGGCCGACCGCAGCGCGTTCCCCAGGGTCAGGCTTTGGCCGTGGTCCAGATCGATGTTCCCAGCGCCGCCTCAGTCACCGCCGCGATGGAGACGCTGCGCAAGGTAGAGGCCATCGCGAGCGTTCGCCTGATCGAGCTGGGAGCGCCTCAGAGCGTCTGATCGAGTCATTCCCGCGCAGCCGGAGGTTCGTGGCTCGGACGCGCGGGAATGTCCTAAGCTGGAATGCCCTACACTACAGCCACGACATGCTTACTCGCCTGATGCCGATCCTCAAGGGCCTGCTGCACCTGCTGTGCCTCGCTCCGTTCGTCTACCTGGTAGAGCTCTACCGCAACGGAACGCTCGCGCTCAATCCGGATCCGGTGAACCTGATCACCCACTTCACGGGCGATTGGGCGCTGTGGCTGTTGCTTGCCGACCTCGCCATTACGCCGCTTCGGCGGCTGCATCCGGCGCTGGCTCCGCTGGTCCGCGTGCGGCGGATGGTGGGTCTGTACGCGTTCTTCTATGCCTCGCTGCATCTGGCAACGTATGTCTTCCTGTTCTCGGGCTATGACGTTCCGACGGCTTGGACTGGGCTCAAGTCGGGTCATCCGATGGAGCTCTGGCGGCAGTTCAAGCAGGTCTGGCCGACGATGCTGGGCGATGTCCGCAAGCGCCGCTTCATTCAGGTGGGCTTTACTGCGTGGACGATTCTGCTGGCTTTAGCGGTGACCTCGCCGCTGGCGGTGTTGCGGGCGATGGGAGGAAAGAACTGGCAACGACTTCACCGGCTGATTTATGTGGCGGCGATCGCTGCGGTGATTCATTACTGGTGGCTGGTGAAGACCGGTGTGCGGACGCCTTGGAAGGTTACTGCGGTACTTGTGGTGCTGTTCGCTGCGCGGGTTTTTTATCGTGCGGTCAAGCGGCAGCGCAGCCGGCAGGTGGTTATGGGGCGTATTTAAAGACCAACAAATTCGAGAAAGACCGGGCACACTTAGTAAAACTTTTTGAGGTCCATGCCGGTGTAGAGGCTGGCGACCTGGTCGGCGTAGCCGTTGAAGGGCTGGGTGGGGATGGTGCGGGGGAAGGCGCTCGAGTCGATGCGGCGCTCGTGGGCCTGGGACCAGCGGGGGTGGTCGACGCTGGGGTTGACGTTGGAGTAGAAGCCGTACTCCTGGGGGTTGGTGTCGTTCCAGAGGGTGTGCGGCTGCTTGTCGGTGAAGTTGAACTTCACAATGGACTTGGCGTTCTTGAAGCCGTACTTCCAGGGCATGACGACGCGGATGGGGGCGCCGTTCTGGTTGGGCAGGGTATTGCCGTAGCAGCCGAAGGTGAGCAGGGCGAGGGGGTTCATGGCCTCGTTCAGCCGCAGTCCTTCGGAGTAGGGCCAGTTGAAGCCGCCGGGGAGCTCGGGCATCTGCTGCCGGTTGAGGTCGGAGACGAACTGGACGTACTTGGCGCTCGAGAGGGGCTGGCAGAACTTGATGAACTCGGCGAGCGAGTAGCCATCCCAGGGAATGACCATGGACCAGGCCTCGACGCAGCGATGGCGGTAGACGCGGCTCTCGAGAGGGCGATAGCGGAGGATCGAGTCGACGTCGAGGGTGAGGGGCTTCTGGACGAGGCCGGTGACTTCGACGGTCCAGGGGCGGGTCTGGAGGGTGTGGGCGTTGTGCGCGGGGTCGGACTTGTCGGTGCCGAACTCGTAAAAGTTGTTGTAGTTGGTCGCCTTGGCGAAGGGCGTCTGGGGCTCGGAGACGGTGTAGGCGCTGGGGGCGGTGTTCAGCTTCTGGGTGTCGGCCAGGACGCTCGATGGGTGGAGGATGCTGGGAATCCGGGTGGCGGCGAGGGCGCCGGCTCCAAGGGCGGCGGCTGCGGCGAGGAAGCGGCGGCGGTCGGGCGCGGGGGCGCGGAAGGCGTGCTCGGGGGTGATCTCGGAGGAGGGGATGTCGGTCTTCGAGGACTTGCGAAGCAGCATGTTGGGTCTCCTTCTGCTTAGACGTGCGGCGGCCGATTCGTTTTCTCAGGGGGGATGCCCCCCTACTATTGCCCGGCGGTAAGTTATTTGCTTACTTGCAGATACGAGGAGGTGCAGGCCGTAGAATATTCATTCTAAGCGAGTTAGAGGTCAAAATATTCATTCCAAAGGGGTTACTTGGGACGGGGATATTTTGGTTTCTTCTTCCTCACTTTTAATTGTACGCAATGGGGAGGAGGGTTTGCGCCAAGCATTTTAGGCGCGGGAGGGTGCGTTGTTGTTGGTGATGGTCGCGGTTTTGGGGGTATCGACAGGGTTGGTTTGGCGGGGGGGTGGAAAGGTGCGAGCTCCCTATGGGTGGTGCTGAGGGTATCGGGGTCCATTCGACTGCGTCGCTTGCGGTGAGGCTGCAAGCGACTCCGCTGATGACGAGTCTTGCAGGGGGAGAGAAAAAGCGGGTTTTGCTTGGCTGCGAGTGTTTGCAGAGGGCGTGAAGGCTCGCTCAGGAGGAGGGTGTTTCCTGGGGGGAGGAGACGGCGGCGGTGGGGGCGTGGCGGCGGAGGAGGAAGAGGGCGGTGGCGGTGGCGATGAGGATGGCCGCGAGCAGGAGCTCGCGGGCGAAGTTGGGGCGGGAGAGAAGGATATAGGTGAATCCGGCGATGGCGGCGATGGGGGGCAGGGGGTAGAGCCAGAGGCGGAAGGGGCGAGGGAGGTCGGGCTGGGTGCGGCGGAGGTAGAGGACGCCGACGTGCTGGAGCAGGAACTGCAGCAGGATGCGGAGAACGACGAGGGCTGCGATGACGTCGGCCAACGAGAAGAAGCAGAAGAGGATGGCGGCTCCGGCCAGGGTGAGCAGGGAGACGTGGGGGATGCGGCGGGTGGGGTGGAGGCGGGCGAACGGGCGGAAGAACTCACCGTCGCGGGCGGCGGCGTAGGGGATGCGCGAGTAGCCGAGCAGCAGTGAGAAGATGCCGGCGAAGGCGGTGAAGATGATGAGCAGGGCGGCGAGTTGGCCGAGCAGGTGGGCCAGATGTGGGCCGAGCGAGGGTCCGTAGGCGGTCTGCATGAAGAGCGAGATGATGGCGCGGCGGGAGGCGACGTCCTGGAGGGCGAGCAGCGGTCGCCAGGGGAGGACGGCGAGGACCATGACGTTCATCAGGAGGTAGATGACGGCGACCACGGCGATGGAGAGGAGGATGGCGCGGGGGATGGTGCGGGCGGGGTCGCGGACCTCGCCGCCGAGGAAGGTGATGTTGTAGTAGCCCCAGTAGTCGTAGGTGGCAATGAGCATGGCCGAGCCGAGGCCGGTGAAGAAGGCGGGGGTGAGGTCGAAGGCGTGCGGCGGAAGGCTGAAGGCCTGGTTCCAGTGGGCGTGAGTGAGGCCGGTGAGGAGGATCCAGGCGATGGTTGCGAGGACCACGGAGCCCATGATCTCGGAGAGGCGCTGCACGCGGGCGAGGTTGCGGTAGAGCAGAAGGACTGCGAGCAGGACGGCGGCGATGGCGACCAGTGTGGCGGGGTTGAAGCTGATGCCGGCGGTGTAGGAGGCGAGTTGCAGGGTGTGGGTGCTGGTGTGGCGGGCGAGCGCGGGGAAGAGATAGGTCGCGTACTGGCTGAGCCCGATGGCTCCGGAGGCGATGGAGAGCGGAGCGGAGAAGCAGAGCTGGAAGAGAAAAAGGAAGGCCAGGAGGCGGCCGAGGCGACCGGGATAGATGATGCGGAGGAAGTGGTAGGTGCCGCCGGCGGCGGGCAGGGCGGCGCCGAGCTCGGCCCAGACCAGGCCGTCGCAGAGGGCGAGCAGGGCTCCCATGATCCAGCCGAGCATGGCCTGGGGACCGGCCATGGCGGCGAGGATGAGGGGGAGGGTGATGAAGGGGCCAACGCCGATCATGTCGAGCAGGTTGAGGGCGACGGCTCCGCGCAGGGTGAGGGTGCGGGGGAGCTCGGCGGGCGGATTGGGCGCGGCGTGGTCGATGGGTTGAGTGTACCGTTTGGGGGGGTGGAGGGGTGGGTAGTACATCCTGCCCATCGCCATAACGCTGACGAGTAAAAAGCGCCCGGAGCCCTGCCTGCACTATGATGGCGTTACGGCCTCGGTCCTGCACTGGTTGCCGGTGGAGCCGACGGTGTGGCAGGACATCGAGCCGTTCGTTGCCCGTCTGCGCAAGCTGCAGATCAAGGAGGCGGGTCTGTCCTCGATTGAGCAGACGGTTCCCAGCGCTGAAGAGCTGGAGCGGTTTTTGCAGGAAGAGAGGCTCGAGGGGAGAGCGCCTGCACCGGCAGCAGAATCCTCTGCGCAGCCGAAAGATATAACTTCAACAGGTAATCCCACTCCGTAGTCATGGCTTGGGTGTGAGAGATTAAAGCCAATGGTGACGGCACGGTCTTTCTCTCTTCCCTCTGCGATCTCTCTTCGGCGATATGTGGCTTTGGCTCTGGTTGGCTTGGCGTTACCGGCGCCGGGGCAGAGTCCGGCCTTCCCCGATCCGGCGAACCTGACCGTGGAAAAGGTAAGGGCGCAGGCGTTTGCGGAGGCGCTGCCGCAGGACGAGGGCGCGGTAGCGCTGGCGCAGATGCTGAAGAAGCTGAATACGCGGGCGAGCCTGATGATGATCGTGGCTCATCCGGATGACGAGGACGGCGGCATGCTGACCTATGAGTCGCGCGGTCAGGGGGCGCGGGTGGCGATGCTGACGCTGAACCGCGGCGAGGGCGGCCAGAACCTGATGTCGGCCGACTTCGATGGGGCGCTGGGGGTGGTGCGGACCGAGGAGCTGCTGGCGGCGGACCGGTATATGGGCGTCGACCAGATGTTTGGGACGGTGGTGGACTTCGGGTTCTCGAAGACCAGGGAGGAGGCGCTGGCGAAGTGGGGTCACGACCGGGTGCTGTATGACGCGGTGCGAGCGGTACGGCTGTATCGGCCGCTGGTGGTGGCGAGCGTGTTTGTGGGTGGGGTGACGGATGGGCATGGGCACCATCAGGTGTCGGGGGAGATGGCGCAGGAGGTGTTCGAGGCGGCGGGCGATCCGAAGGTGTTTCCGGATCAGATTGCGCAGGGATTGCAGCCTTGGACGCCGTTGAAGGTCTACGCGCGGGTGCCGTTTGCCAAGGTGACCAAGGACGGGATGTACGACTATGCGACCAACAAGTACCTGCCGACGCGGTTCTATAACTACGTGACCAAGACGTGGTCGACGGAGGTGCCGAAGGCCAATGTGGTGGTGCCGGAGGGGGAGTACTCGAAGCTGCTGGGGATGAGCTACGTGCAGTTCGCGCGCAAGGGGCTGGCGCTGCAGAAGACGCAGATCGGGAGCGGGGTGAGGCTGGCGCCGGCGGGCAAGTACGACGTGGGGTATACGCGGTATGGGTCGCGCGTGCCGGCTCCGGAGCAGGAGACGGGGTTCTTCGATGGGGTGGATGTGACGCTGGCGGGGATTGCGGCGCTGGCGCCGGATGCGGGGTTTCTGCCGGCGGAGATGGCGCGGATTCAGGGGCTGGTGACCGAGGCGACGGGGGCGTTTTCGATGGAGGCTCCTGAGAGGAGCGCACCGGCGCTGGCGGAGGGGCTGAAGGCGGTCAATGCGCTGATCGCGAAGGTTGCGGCGAGTGGGATCGGGGCGCGGGAAAAGACCGATGTGCTGCATGAGCTGGAGGTGAAGCGGGTGCAGTTCAACGACGCCCTGGTGGCGGCTCTGGGACTGAGGATGACGGCGGATGCGGAGGCGACGGTGGTTCCGGGGCAGACGCTGTCGGTGAGGCTGAAGGCGGTTGGCGGGACGGCAGAGGCCAGGGAGAAGGCAGTGGTGGAGGGAGGCACGGTGACCACCGTCTTTGGGCCGTCTTTTGTGGGGAAAAAGATCGAGAAGGCGGGCTCCGGGGTGTTGGGAGCGGGCGTCGAGCAGACGATCGAGGTGCCGGTGCCGGCGGCGACCGAGGCGACCCGGCCGTACTTCCGGCGCGCCGGGCTGGAGCAGGCGTACTACGAGGTGGCCAATCCGGTGCTGCGCGATGCTGCGGTGACGCCGTACCCGTTTGTGGCGGCGATCCATTTGCGGTATGACGGGGCTCCGGTCGAGGTGAAGATGGCGGCCGGCGACCGGCATCCGGCGATGGTGGTGCCGGCGGTGTCGGTGGGGCTGTCGCCGGAGGTGACGATGGTGCCGCTGGGAGAGAAGACGCTGACGGTGACGGCGACGGTGCGGAACGACCAGAAGGCGGCGGCGCAGGGCAGGGTTCGGCTGGAGCTGCCGGCGGGCTGGAAGGCGATGCCGGAGAGTGGAGCGTTCACGCTCAAGCAGCAGGGGGCGGAGGCGCAGGTGGCGTTTACGGTAGCGCCGGCTGGGCTGGCTGCGGGACGGGAGTACGAGCTGGCCGCGGTGGCGGAGGTGGGTGGGAAGCAGTATCGCGAGGGATTCCGGGAGGTGGGGTATCCGGGGCTGACGCCGACCAACTTCTATCGCGAGGCGACCGGCCGGGTGGTAGCCGGGGATGTGAAGGTCGCTCCGGGGCTGAAGGTGGCGTATCTGCCGGGGACCGGGGATGCGGTGGTGGTGTCGCTCGAGCAGATGGGGGTGAAGGCGACGACCGTCACGGTGGCGGATGTGGCGGCGGGTCGGCTGGCGGGGTTCGACGCGGTGGTGCTGGGGGGGCGGGCGTATGCTGCGCATCCGGAGCTGGCGAATGCCAAGCTGCTGGAGTACGCGGCGGCGGGCGGCGTGGTGATTGTGCAGTACAACACGGGAGAGATGCCGGCGGGGCCGTATCCTATGTCGCTGGGGAACTCGGAGAAGGTAGTGGAGGAGGGGGCGCGGGTGGAGCTGCTCGCCGCCCGGACAGAGGTGGGGGCGCAGGCGCTGAGCTGGCCGAACCGGATTGCGCCGCAGGACTTTGACGGCTGGGTGGAGGAGCGCGGGCACGGCTTCATGGGGACTTGGGATCCACGGTATGAGGCGCTGACCGAGGTGCATGATCCGGGGCAGGACCCGCAGCGCGGCGGATTGCTGGTGGCGCGGACAGGCAAGGGCACCTACGTGTATGTGGCGTATGCTCTCTACCGGCAGCTGCCGGAGGGAGTGCCGGGGGCTTACCGGCTGTTTGCGAATCTGTTGAGTTTGGGGAGAAGGCCGTAAAGCTGGTGTCCTGCCAGACGGGCCACTGCGCGTGGGGCGGGCACTTCGTGCCGTGTGATCTGGTCTGGGTGAGGGAGCGGCGTGGGTGCTCCCGTTGGTCGCAAATCAAGAAGCAAGACAGGGAGGCTGGGTTGGGAGAGACTAGCGGGATGACGATGACTGGTGTGCGGGAGAGGCAGTTGATGGATGCAGCGGATATGCTGCTCGACGCGCGGCGGACAGGGATGCCGATCGCAGACTTGCCGGAAGATTCGCGGCCGGTGACGATCGACGAGGCCTACTTCGTGCAGGACACCATGGCGGTGGCGTACGAGGAGATCGGCGGCTGGAAGGTGGGCGCTCCGAACGCTGAGGCGACGCCGATGTTTGCGCCGATGCCGCGGATATGGATCGCGCCGAACGGTGCGGAGCTGACGGATATGCCGGGGTGCGTCCAGTGGCGGTATCGCGGGGTGGAGGCGGAGATCGCGTTTCTGCTGGGGGAGGATCTGCCACCGCGCCTGGTCGCGAAGGGCCAGACGCCGTATACGCGGGAGGAGGTGGTGGCGGCGATTGCGAGCTGCCATCCGGCGATCGAGGTGCTGGAGTCGGGGCTGGTCGATCCGGAGGCGGCGACGATTCTGTCGAAGGTGGCGGACCTGCAGATGCACGGCGGGTTTGTGTATGGGCCGGCGTGCGCGGAGTGGAAGGCGATCGACTTCAGCAAGGAGACGGTGGTGCTGACGATCAATGGCGCGGTGCGGGTGGAGCGGAGGGGATCGAATACGTCGGGCGACCTGATGCGGCTGCTTCCGTATCTGGCCAACGAGGGCGCGGCGCGCACCGGCGGACTGCGGCGCGGGGACTGGATCACGACTGGAAGCTGGACTGGGAATGTGCAGACGAGAGCGGACTCGAGCGTGGATGTGCGGTTCGGGACGGCGGGGCGGGTTGGGCTGCGGTTTGGTTGAGTTGGGACCTTCGTTGCGCTCAGACGCAAACAACAGCGGAAAGAAGCAAGGGCAGGTGCGAAATACAGGGGTCTCTCCACTGCGCGATGGACGATAAGACTGTCCATCGCTTCGGTCGTGATGACGTACCTCTTTGCAAGAGGCAGGCATTTTGGAAGAAACCGGCAAGGGCAGAGCAACAGCAGGTCCTCCCGCTACGCGGAAGGATGACAGGATGTTTCCCGGGAGCGTGTGATGGCGGAGTTTGGTGCGGGCGTGAAGATTCTGGCTCCGGTGACGGAGCGGTACGGGGAGATCCTGACGCCGGCGGCGGTGGCGTTCGTGGTCGGGCTGCAGCGGGCGTTCAACGGGCGGCGCAAGGAGCTACTGCAGGCGCGAATTGCCCGGCAGGAGCGGCTCGATGCGGGCGAGCGGCCGGATTTTCTGCCCGAGACCAAGGCGATTCGCGAGGCGGCCTGGACGGTCGCGCCGCTGCCTGCCGATCTGCTCGACCGCAGGGTGGAGATCACCGGGCCGGTGGAGCGCAAGATGATCATCAATGCGCTGAACTCGGGCGCGAAGGTGTTCATGGCGGACTTCGAAGACTCGACCACGCCGACGTGGGAGAACCTGATCGAGGGGCAGATCAATCTGCGCGATGCGGTGCGGCGGACGATTGCGTTCGAGGATAAAAGCACGGGTAAGAGTTACAAACTGGTCGAGAGGCCGGCGGTGCTGTTCGTGCGGTCGCGCGGCTGGCATCTTGATGAGGCGCATGTGGTCGTCGATGGCGAGCCGATGTCGGGATCGCTGTTCGACTTCGGGCTGTATGCGTTTCATAACGCGAAGGAGCTGCTGGCGCGCGAGTCTGGGCCGTACTTCTATCTGCCGAAGATGGAGAGTCACATAGAGGCGCGGCTGTGGAACGACGCGTTCGTGTGGGCGGAGCGGGAGCTGGGGATTCGGGCGGGATCGATCAAGGGGACGGTGCTGATTGAGACCATTCTGGCTGCGTTTGAGATGGATGAGATTCTGTGGGAGCTGCGGGAGCACTCGGCGGGGCTGAACTGCGGACGGTGGGACTACATCTTCAGCTTCATCAAAAAGTTTGCCGGCCACGCCGAGGTGCTGCTGCCGGATCGCGGGCAGGTAACGATGACGGCGCACTTCATGCGCAGCTACTCGAAGCTGGCGATCGAGACCTGCCACCGGCGCGGGGTGAGCGCGATGGGCGGGATGAGCGCGTTTATCCCGATCAAGAACGATCCGGCGGCGAATGAGCGGGCGCTCGAGCAGGTGCGGGCCGACAAGGAGCGCGAGGCGACGGATGGGCACGATGGGACCTGGGTGGCGCATCCGGGGCTGGTGCCGGTGGCGCTCGAGGTCTTCGATCGGGTGATGCCGCAGGCGAACCAGATCGAGAAGCAATTGACTGATTTGAAGGTGACGGCGGAGGATCTGCTGCGGGTTCCCGAGGGGCAGATTACCGAGGCCGGGCTGCGGCTGAATGTGGCTGTGGGGCTGGGGTATGTGGAGGCGTGGCTGCGCGGGATTGGCTGCGTGCCGCTGTTCAACCTGATGGAGGATGCGGCGACGGCGGAGATAAGCCGGGCGCAGTTGTGGCAGTGGGTGCATCACCACGCTCGTCTGGAGGATGGACGGTTGGTGACGGCGGAGATGGTGGATCAGGCGATTACGGAGGAGCTGGCACTGGCGGAGACTCGGCTCGATGCGGAGCGGTACGAATCGTACAAGCACGCGGCGTTTCTGATGTGGGAGCTGGTGCGGGCTCCGCAGTTCCAGGAGTTTTTGACGGTGCCGGCGTATGCGCGGGTGCTGGCGGGGGAGCGGTTTCGGGATAACGGTATACCTCCCACCCTTTCACTGTGAGGCAGCGAAAGGATGGGGGACCCGGCATGGATGGAACATCCAGCCGGCGGCGGCGGGGAGCTACCCAACGTTCCGGATTGCATGTTCCCGAGTTGACGTAGAATTCTCGCTCGAGGTCGCCGCCATGGATTGCACCCTCACTGCACCCACCGCGCTCGCTGCGTTCGCCCTACGTCCTTACAGATACATGTTGACGCTTCCAGTCCTCCTCGCGGTGCTGCTGTTCGGAGGGATGGCTCACGCCCAGGACGACGGCAGCGTGCTGGAAACCGATGGAGGAGGGCAGGAGATTCTGCAGAGCATCTTTGTGCCGCCCATTGCGCATGCTCCGTTCAGCCTGACGCTGGCGACCGAGTGGACGCGGCCCCTGAACAATGGCGGCACCTATACGCTGGTGAATCGGCGGCCGATTAAGCGCGACGGCGCCGGTCGGATCTACCAGGAGCGCTGGTTGCTGACGCCAAAGGGCAGCGACATTCCGTCGCGCCTGAGTTGGATCCAGATTGTAGACCCGAATGCGCATACGCTCTATCAGTGCAACGCATTCCAGCATGTGTGCGAGCTGCTGACGTATAGCGGGTCCGCCGATGTTCACTATCAGCCGAGCCTGTTCAAGTCCGGTCCACTGGCCAACGGCAAGGGATCGCGGACGCATGAGGATCTGGGTGCCAGTGAGCGAGCGGGCGTCCCGGTGCATGGGTATCGCGACACGACCACGTTGAACCCGGGGGTGCTGGGGAACGATCTGCCGATGACGACGGTGCGGGAGTTCTACTACTCGGCGGAGCTGGGCATCAATCTGAGTTCGGTGCTGGACGCGCCGCAGGTGGGGCGGGAGACGTTCACGGTGGAGGAGATCTCGACGACCGATCCCGATGCGAGCTTCTTCCAGCCGCCAGAGGGCTATACGATCGTCGATCATCGCAAGGCGACGTTGGCGAAGTGAAGTAGAGACGGCGGTCGCACTTGCGCGCGCTGGGGGCCCGGCCAGATGGACAAAACAATCGATTGAAGTCGCACAACGAGACGTCTGTGATGAACTTACTTGCGCAGGTAGATTCTGTATTGAGGCGGCATCTCGGAACGTGCCCACCATCGTTGCGGCACTTCAGATCGCCACTCCGTGCTCAGGACATAATTGTTTCTTAGTTCTTGGTCTAGAGCAGGCCATGTATCGAGCTTATGAAATCCTTCGGAATTTCCAAAACAGAATTGATCCGTAACGATAATAATTTTTGGGCGGACAGCCTGATAGGAACTCCAGAACTCCTCGCGATAGCGCGCAGTAATAGCATTTTGCTGTGGGGTAAATAAGTAACAGTCGTAGAGATATCCGGTAGCCTGTACGATCCGCATGTCGTAAAGCGTATTGATACAGCCGCCGAAGGTATCGAGACACTGAACCTGACCTGTTCGCTGGGGACCGAGAGCGGTAAGGCGGCTAGTTAGTGAGTCCTCAAATGGGGCACTCCGAAGAAATGAATTAGACAGCCACGCTGCGTGGGGTGCGAAGAGGAAACAGCCAAAGGCCAGGGCAATCACCGATAGTCCCCGACTGATGCGGTCACGATCAAGGCCTTCGACAAAGTCCATTCCCATGAGAATCAAGATCAAAGCAATGAGGGTATAGCGATGATAGGGATATCCCTTGCCCTGAGCTACATATGCGAGGAAAGCAAAGCCGCATCCAGCGAGAAGTTCGAGCCGTTCCAGATCCAGCTTCGGGCGCAGGAAAAATAGAAGAACCAGCCACAGGACGCAGAGAGGAGCGATGGGTGAGGTGGCGTGCGCAAGGAGATAGGAGAACGATCTCCGTCCTAGCTCAGCATGGAGAGGGATGAGTGTGCTTGCTACATTGAAGAACGCTGCAAGTATTCCTTGAGTGTGTAGCCAGATGATGACGAAGATAGATGGCAATAAGAGGCCAGCCAGACCGCAGGCGAAATGGAGCGATAGCCTGAGGCCGGATCGGCGCATCTGCGGGGCAGAGATCAGAAGAAGAAATACTCCTAGTGGAAGGAAGATAGGCTTGATGGTGAGTGCGACTCCTATCAAGAGCGCAGCAATCAAGATGAAAAATCCAGATTGTGTCCGGCGCTGCGCCTGGAATAAAAAAGCATAACTCCACAGGATCAATACCGCGATGAGTAGGTCCCTTTGCCCGAGTTGGGCGATGCCGTCTTGAATGTGAATCAGGGCAAAGGTGGAAGTTGCGAAGACAGTTCCAAAGAAGGGTCTGTGCTTTGTGATGAGGCGGGTTGCGATTGCTGTCAATAGAAGCAGGAAGAGGTCATAGACCCGCCATCCGAGAGCTCCCCAGCCGAACGCTCGCATCCCAAGAGCCTCGAACAAGTAGCTTCCTGGCAGATTGATGTCGGCTATATCGCGGTAGGGCTTCATGCCTTTCGTCATTAAGAAAACTACGTAATGCATAAGGGAGGCGTCGCCCACCAAGGGCCAGCGGAGACTCCAAAGGACGGCGCAGAGGACGCTACAGATTAGAGATAACGCCAGCATTGCGTAGAATGCCTTCGCACGTATCGGTCGCATTGCTGAAATTGTTTCACGGTTTGGCCGGAGGCTTCTGCCAGGGAGGAAGCGTCACCGACGACGGACCAGCTGGAGACGGTCGGCGCCGGTGGGGTGCGGCTGGGACTGGAGTTGCGCGTTGGGCCTCTTGTCTCTGCCATTCTGGCAGGCCCTTGCGGGCTGGGTCTGGATTGGGCTAAGGTGGACATCCTGGCTGCTGGCTTGGGAATCCAACGGATTTTGCAGCTTCCGCCTTTTTGAGGTGACCCGATGGCGCGTCCTTACTGGTCCGGTCAGATCCAGATATCGCTGGTGTCGTTTGGGGTGAGCCTGTTTGTGGCGACGGAGGCGAAGGGGGAGATTCGCTTTCACCAGATCAGCCGCAGGACAGGGGAGCGGGTGCGGCATCAGAAGGTGCTGGAGTCGGCGCTGGAGCGCGACCCGAGCGCGGGCGCGGCGCCGGTGGAGAAGGATGAGATCGTCAAAGGCTATGAGTACCGCAAGGGCGAGTACGTGATGATCGAGCCCGGCGAGATCGAGCACCTGCGGGTGCCGTCGAAGCACGTCATCGAGATTACGCAGTTTGTGGCGCTGGACGAGCTGGCTCCGGAGTATATGGAGAAGCCCTACTTCGTGGTGCCGGAGAACGACACCCAGGCGGAGGCGTATGCCGTGGTGCGGGAGGCTCTGAAGCGGACGAAGAAGGCGGCGCTGGGCAAGATCGCCTTCGGCGGACGCGAGCATGTGATGGCGATCACCGCCGACGCGGATGATTTGGGTGGAATGATGGCCTACACCATGCGCTACCAGGAGGAGCTGCGCGATCCGGCGGAGTACTTCCGCGACATCAAGAAGGTGGAGGTGAGCCCGGACTCGCTCGAGCTGGCGGAGACGCTGATCAAGAAGAAGGCGGCGCACTTTGACCCGAGCAAGTTCACCGACGGCTATGAGGCCGCGCTGAAGGAGTTGGTGGAGGCGAAGGTGAAACATGCGCCGATCCCGAGGGACGAGGCTCCGGCGCCAGCGCGGGGTAAGGTGGTGAACCTGATGGACGCGCTGCGGAAGAGCGTTGGCGCGGGGACGCCGGCGAAGGCGGAGGCGGCTTCGGGCAAGAAGAAGGGGCCGGGGAAGGCGGCGGCAGCACCGGAGAAGGTAGCGGCGAAGAAGGGGATCGCGCTGGTCAAGCCGGCAAAGCGGAAGTCGGCTTAGGAGAGCGGTCGCGCTTGCGCGCGATGCCCACCTAAGCGACGATGAGGCCGTCGCGAAGATGGGGCACCCGGATTGTTCCTGACGCGCTGATCGTGCTTGGTGCCCGAACTGCCTGAAGCGCGGATCGTTTTTGGGTGCGAGGAGTTGGCATGGCGAAGAAGAAAGCGGATTCTGCGGCGCGTGCTTCACAGGCTGCGGCGGATGCTGTCGACGAGCAGCTGGCGCGGTATCGCTCGATGCGGCACTTCGACGTGACGGCGGAGCCGCGCGGGGGCTCGGCTACGTTGTCCGAAGGCAGGAGGGTGAAGCCGGAGGAGGGGCTTCCATTCTGCATCCAGAAGCATGCGGCGCGACAGCTGCATTACGACCTCCGGCTGGGGTGGAATGGGGTGCTGAAGAGCTGGGCGATTGCGAAGGGGCCGAGCTATGTGGTGGCGGACAAGCGGTTGGCCGTCCAGGTGGAGGACCATCCGATGGAGTATGGCGGCTTCGAGGGGATCATCCCCGCGGGGCAGTATGGCGGCGGGACGGTGATGGTCTGGGACCAGGGAACTTGGGAGCCGCAGCCTGGGCATACGGATGTAGACGCCGGCCTGCGGGATGGGGCGTTGAAGTGCGTGCTGCATGGGGAGAAGCTGCAGGGGAAGTGGGCGCTGATCCGGATGGGTGGGAGGGCAGCGGCCTCTGGAGGGAAACCGCAGAGCAAGGCGAACTGGCTGCTGATCAAGGAACATGACGAGTTCGAGCGGATGGCGGGGTCGACTCCGGTGATTGAGGCGGAGCCGGACTCGGTGGTGACGGGGCGGTCGATCGAGCAGATTGCGAGCAGCGAGGACCATGTATGGAACTCGAAGCAGACGGCGACACCGGGGCAGGCCTGGTACCGGCAGGTTTCGAAGAATGAGGTGAAGGTTGGGGCTGGAGAGAACTCGTCTCCCACCCTTCGCCGCGATCAGACTGCGTCGCAGGATGGGGCACCCGACTCTTCTCAGGAGAAAGGATGGACGTGGGCTGCGGACACTTTGTCTCCCACCACCCTTCGCGAGAAGGCCGCGAAGGATAGGGCCCCCGGAGTGTCGGAGCTTGCGCAAAGGTTGGAAGGGTTGCCGGCGGAGGCGCAGCCGGCGTTCGTGAAGCCGCAGCTGGCGCTACCGGCGGAGGTGCCGCCGGAGGGCAAGGGATGGCTGCACGAGTTGAAGCTCGACGGCTACCGGATGCAGGCGCGCAAGGATGGGGCGAGGGTCCAGATGCTGACACGGACGGGGCTGGAGTGGACGGCGCGGATACGGGGGATCGCGGACGCGGTGAGGCGGCTGCCGGTGGACAGGGCGACGCTGGATGGAGAGGTGGTGGTGCTGGCGGCGGACGGGACGACTAGCTTTGCCGATCTGCAGGCGGCCTTTCAGGATGGGAATGGGCGAGAGGGCGGAGCACGGGCGCTGACATACTTCTGCTTCGACCTGCTGCATCTCGAAGGGCGGAGTACGCGGGAGCTTCCCCTGGTCGAGCGCAAGGAACTGCTGACGGAGCTGCTTGCGGGGGCGGACACGGACGTGCTGGCGGTGAGCGAGCATCTGGAGACGGGCGGGCGGTCGATGTTGCAGCAGGTGTGTGCTCTGGGCGCGGAGGGAATGGTGTCGAAGCGGGCGGATGGGCGCTATCTGCCGGGCATCCGCGGCGGCGACTGGTTAAAGTTGAAGTGCCTGCACGAGCAGGAGTTTGTGGTGGGCGGATACACGCTGCCGGGAAAGGGCGCGACGGGGTTGCAGGGAGTCGGGGCGCTGCTGCTGGGGTACTACAAGGATGGCGCGCTGATCTACGCCGGACGAACCGGGACGGGGTTCACGCAGAAGACGCATGGCCTGCTGCGGCGGCGGCTGGAGGCGTTGAAGCTTCCGGGGAAGCAGAGTCCAAAGACGGGAGCGTTTGCCGAGGTGCCGGTTGCGGCGCGGCGGGGCGCCATCTGGGTGAGGCCGGAGTTGGTGGCGGAGGTGCGGTTTTCGACCTGGACGGCGGACGGTCTGGTGCGGCAGGCGGCGTTCCTGGGACTGCGGGAGGACAAGATGGCGAGTGAGGTGGTGCGGGAGGATGCGGCGCCGACGCCGCGGCGGAGTGCTTCGGCGCGTGCGAGTCGTGCGGAAGAGGCGGGGGACTCAAGGGGGCGCAGTGAGGTGAAGCGCGGGGCGGTCGAAAAGAGGACGGTCGCGCGGTCGCGCGATGCCCCCCTTCGCGACGATGAGGCCGTCGCGAAGACGGGGCACCGGGTGTTGATGGCGGGGCGGAACGCTTCGCATCGGGCCGGCGGAAGGGAAGTGGCGGCGAAGGTCGCGGCGGAGGAGCATGCAGCGGTGCGGTTGACGCATCCGGGCAAGCTGCTCGATGTCGCGTCGGGAATGACCAAGCAAATGCTGGCGGATTATTACTGGGGAATCGCGGAAAGAATGCTGCCACATATCGCGGGAAGGCCGCTGAGCCTGGTGCGCTGTCCGGAGGGATCGGGAAGGCCGTGCTTCTTTCAGAAGCATGCGACGGGGACGCTTCCGCAGGGGATCGAGACGGTTGTGGTTCCCGACAAGAAGACGGGTAAGCCGGAGCCGTACATCACGCTGCACGGCCGGGAGGCGCTGGCGGGGCTGGCGCAGATGGGGGTGTTGGAGGTGCATCCGTGGGGATCGCGGAATGAGGATCTGGAGCATCCGGAGCGGATGATCCTCGATCTCGACCCGGATCTCGGTCCCGATGAGGCGCAGGCGTGGGCGACGCTGGCGGAGGCGGCGGCGGAGGTGCGGACGCGGCTGCAGCAGATGGGGCTGGAGAGCTTTCTGAAGACGACCGGCGGCAAGGGGCTGCATGTGGTGCTGCCGATCGAACCGTCGCTCGATTGGGCGACCTTGAAGGAGTTCGCGCACCGGCTGGTGGTGGTGATGGAGAGAGCGAGGCCGGCACTGTATCTGACGAAGATGACGAAGTCGGCGCGTGTGGGAAAGATCTATCTGGACTATTTGAGGAATGAGCGGGGGGCGACGGCGGTGGCGCCGTACTCGCCGCGCGCTCGGTCGGGCGGACCGGTCTCGATGCCGCTGGCGTGGTCGGACCTGAAGCTGGCGGAGCGGCCGGTCTTTCGGGTCGCGGAGTTTGCAGCGTGGCGCGGGCGGCTGCAGAACGATCCTTGGAAGGCGCTGCCGGGGATCAAGCAGGCGATCTCGGCGAAGGCGCTGGCAGCGGTGGGGATGCCCTCTACAACGCGAGTTTCGGAAGCTTCATGACGAGACACTTGGCGGCGCCGCCGGCCTTCATGAACTCGCTGAGCTCGATCGGAATGACCTCGAAGCCGAGCGCCTTCAATTGGGTGGAGAGGGCGGGGCTGATGCGGTTCAGGATTAGGGTGCGGTCGATGTTGACGACGTTGCAGGCGAAGCGGGCGGCGTCGGCGGGCTCGACGATGATGCGCGTCTCGGCGGGATAGAAGTCCTCGATGCGCGCGCGCGAGGCGGCGTCGAAGGCCTGCGGGAAGTAGAGGAGGAAGCCACCGGAGAGCGGGGCGAAGCAGGTGTCGAGATGGTAGAAGCGGGGATCGACGAGGTGGAGGGGGACGACGTCGATCTTCCAGGCGTCCCGCAGGAACTGGTGGCTGGCGGCGAGGGTGCGGGGACCGAAGCCGGCCCAGAGGCGGGAGCCGTCGGTGCTGAACAGAGCGTCGCCCTCGCCCTCGAAGGGGGTAGAGCGGGGGATGTCGAGGATGGTGTAGCCGGCGCTCTCGAACCAGCGGCGGAAGTGGGGCTCCTCGCCCTGGCGTTCGGGGTGGAAGAAACGGCTGAGGGCGACGTTGCGCCGGTAGACGAGGCCGGCGTTGGCGGTGAAGACCATGTCGGGGGAGCCGGGTTGGGGTGCGATCAGAGTGACGTCGGCGATCTCCGACACGGCGCGGTAGAGGTCCTTCCACTGGGCGGCGGCGCGCTCGCGGGAGGCGTGGTGGACCTGGCCGACCATCCAGGGATTGATGACGTAGTCGACCTCGTAGAGGTCGGGCGCGCACATCAGAAAGGCTTGGCGGGAGACGAGCAGAGGGTCCAGCGGGAGAGTTTCGGAATTGAGTGCGATCTGCGTTGTACTCATACAGAGAAGGTGCCTTGAGCTGAGCTTGGCAGCGGCCACGGCGTTCGTCAATACGAATGATTATGCGGTTTCTTCTGCATATTGTTACTGCGGAGGTCACAGGTAGGAAGAGGCATTCAGGGGGCGGCCGCCCCTTTCGGTGGCATCGTCGGTTCACCGCAGATGGGCAACTTCAGGCTGGAGCGGCGGCAGGGAATTGTCGGGTGACAGACGGATGGGAGAGGAGCGAGGAGCGCAGCACGCGGACTGCCGCGGCGTCGTCGTGCGACGCAGAATAATACGCTTTGGTTGCTTGCGCTCTCGACATTCGCGGAGTAGTATGACAGGCATCGAGTGGTAATAGAGGGCCGCCACGGCCCGTTCCTGCCACCTAATGGAACGTCGCAATAGAAAATTAAACGGGCTCCGTTGTGCACTACCTCCTTGGTCTTGGCTCGACGGGAAAATTCCGTTCCCCCCTCGCTCGCGTGAACGTCCTCAACCCAGGAGGATCTATGACGACTCGAGAAGAAGCTGTAGATACGATCCGCCAGTCCATGAGGTGGAACTTCGTTCGTTCGAACGTGGTTCCGTCGAATGTAACCTTCACCCCCGGTCTCCCAGTCGGCATGAAGCTCACTGGAAGACTTGAACTCAAGGGATCGGCCCTTAGGCCGCCACTGAATCCGGCCGCGTGGTATGAATCCCCGGACCGCAGCAAGCCGTCCGTTTCCAGCTTTTGAAGGGCGCGGCGTCGACTCGTAGCTGTGGAGTCGATGCTCCTTGATGCGCCCTCAGCTTTTGCTCCTAGGCTTGCACCATATTTGATCTGGTTTGCGTACAGGTTGGTGCAGGCGTTTCTTTTCCGATTCCTTCCCTTTTCAATCTTTGAGGGTTCCTCCAACGACGGCCTTGCCGCCGCTGCGGTGGACGCTGCGGTGGACATTGTGTGGTCGCAATCGGACCTCTCCCCCCCTCCCCCCTCGAAGTCCCAAAGTACAAACAAAGTACAAACGAGGTCTGGACCTGGATTGGGATCTGCAGCGTGGGTGGGGTTGGCGGGGAGGTCGTTTGTCAAGTTTCGTCCCTTCCCACCCTTCGCGATGAAGCTGCGAAGGATGGGGCACCCGGTCTTCCATTCCTGGTGGGAGCGGTTTAGTGGGTGGGGGTCGCGGTGGGGGGTGGTAGTTCGCCGGCGAACTTCTTTTTGGAGAAGAGGCCGAGGAAGGTCTGCAGCAGGACGTAGAGGACGGGAATGAAGACCAGGTTGAGGATGGTGGAGAAGAGCATGCCTCCGACGATGGCGGTGCCGACCGAGTTGCGGCCGTAGGCTCCGGCGCCGCTGGCGAAGTAGAGCGGAAGGACGCCGAGGATGAAGGCGAAGGAGGTCATGAGGATGGGGCGGAGGCGGAGCTCGGCGGCGATGATGGCGGCCTCGATGATAGATTTACCGTGCTCGCGCTGCTGCTCGGCGAACTCGACGATGAGGATGGAGTTCTTGGCGGAGAGGCCGATGAGCATGACCAGTCCGATCTGAACGTAGACGTCGTTGCTGAGGCCGCGCAAGGAGACAAAAGCCAGGGCGCCGAGGATAGCCATGGGAACGGCGAGCAGGATGATGAAGGGAAGGGCGAAGCTCTCATACTGCGCCGCCAGGGTGAGGTAGACCACCAGCAGGCCGAGCGAGAAGATGATGATCGCCTTGCCGCTGGACTCGATCTCTTCGAGGGCGATGCCGGTCCACTCGAAGGTCATGCCCTGGAGCTTGTTCTTGTTGAAGAGGGCTTCCATGTTGGCGAGGCCCTGACCGGAGCTGAGACCGGGCGCGGGGGAGCCGTCGATCTCGGCGGAGCGGAAGAGGTTGTAGTGGCTAATGACCTGGGGACCGGAGGTCTCGTTGAGCACGACCAGGTTGTCGAGCGGGATCATCTGGTTGGAGTTGGAGCGGACGTAGTACTGGCGCAGGTCCTGGGCGTTGCGGCGGAACTCCCTGTCGGCCTGAACATATACACGGTATGAGCGGTTGTTGAAGTCGAAGTCATTGACGTAGCTGGAGCCCATGAAGGTGGCCATCGCGGCGGTGATCTGGGAGAGCGGCACGCCCATGGCCTTGGCCTTCTGGCGGTCGATGGTGACCTGCAGCTGCGGGTCGTTGGCGGTGAAGGTGGTGTTGAGGCCGATGAGACCGGCTGCCGGATTCCTGGACTGAGCGACGATGGTGTGGGCGATGCGGTCGATGTCGGAGAAGGTGTTGCGGCCGGTGTCTTGGAGCATGAACTGGAAGCCGCCGACGGTGCCGACGCCAGCGATGGCGGGCGGCTCGGCGGCGAACAGGATGCCTCCGGGGACGGTGAAGAGCTTCTGCCGGACGCCGGCGACGATGTCGCGGGCAGAGTGGCCCGGGCCTTTGGCGGTGCGCTCGTCGATGGGGCGGAGCGGGGCGAAGATGATGCCGGAGTTGGGCGAGCTGCCGCCGGACAGCGAGAAGCCCATGACGGAAAAGGTGCCGAAGACGTCGGGGTCCTGGCGGACCAGGTCGGCGCCGCGGGCGGCGAACTCGGTGGTGTAGCTGAGCGAGGCGCCGGGCGGGGTCTGGACGATGATGAGGAAGTAACTCTGATCCTCGGCCGGGACGAAGGCGGTGGGGACGTGGCTGTACATGTACACGGTCCCACCGAGGGCGGCGAGGAAGAGGACGACGACGGCGTAGCGCCAGCGGATGAGCAGGTTGGCCAGCCAGGCGTAGAGGCGGATGGTCCCCTCGATGAGGCGCTCGACTGGATTGAGGATGAGGGCCATGAGGCCGGTGTGCTTAACCTCGGGGCGGAGCAGAATGGCGGCCAGCGCGGGCGAGAGGGTGAGGGCGTTAAAGGCCGAGATGGCGATGGAGAAGGCGATGGTGAGCGAGAACTGTTTGTAGAGGATGCCGGTGGTCCCGGGGAAGAAGCTGACCGGAACGAAGACGGAGATGAGCACCAGCGAGGTGGCGATGACGGCGCTGGTGACCTCGGCCATGGCGATGGAGGTGGCCTCGTGGGCGTCGTGGACGACCTCGGTGTCGGAGCCGGCGACGAGCTTTTCGGTGAGGTGGCGCTGGACGTTTTCGATGACGACGATGGCGTCGTCGACGACCAGGCCGGTGGCCAGGGTGATGCCGAAGAGGGTCAGCGAGTTGATGGAGAAGCCGAAGATCTTGATGAAGGCGAAGGTGCCGATCAGCGAGACGGGGATGGTGACGGCGGGGATGACGGTGGCGCGCCAGTCCTGGAGGAAGAGGAAGATCACGATGATGACGATCGCGATGGCCTCGGCGATGGTGGTCTCGACCTCCTTGATGGAGTCGGAGATGACGGTGGTGGTGTCGACGGCGACCACGTAATCCAGCCCCGGCGGAAAGGACTTCTTGAGATTTAGGAGGACGGCGCGGCACTGGCGGGCGACGCTGAGGGCGTTGGCAGTGGAGAGTTGCTGGATGCCAAGGCCGATGGCGGGGTGACCGGAGAACTGGAGGTCGGTGTTGTAGTTCTCGGCGCCGATCTCGGCGCGGCCGACGTCCTTGAGCAGGACGACGCCGTTGGCGGTGTTGCTGTTTTTGAGGATGATGTTCTCAAACTGTCTGGGATCGGAGAGGCGTCCGGCGACGCGGACGGCGATCTGGAAGGTCTGTTTGGAGTCGGCGGGGGGCAGACCGAGCTGGCCGGCGGGGACCTCGACGTTCTGCTCGGAGAGGGCGTTGGTGACGTCGAGCGCGGTGAGCTGGCGGGCGGCGAGCTTGGCGGGATCGAGCCAGATGCGCATGGCGTACTTGCGCTCGCCGAAGATCTGCGCGGCACCGACGCCGGGGACGCGCTTGATGGCGTCGGCGACGTAGACGTCGAGGTAGTTGGAGATGAAGGAGTTGGAGAGCGAGTTGTCGTGCGAGTAGAAGCCGACGGCGAGGACGAAGTTGGCGTTGGCCTTGGTGATGCTGATGCCGGTGTTGTTGACCACGGCGGGCAGCCGGCCCTGGACGGAGGCGACGCGATTCTGTACGTCGACGGCGGCGATGTCCAGGTTGTAGCCGGTCTGGAAGGTAACGGTGATGGCGGAGGTGCCGTCGTTGGAGCTGGTGGAGCTGATGTAGCGCATGCCCTCGACGCCGTTGATGGACTGCTCGAGGATGGTGGTGACCGCGGACTCGACGTCCTTGGCGTTGGCTCCGATGTAGTTGGAGGTGACGACGACCTGGGGCGGTGCGAGATCGGGGTAAAGCGCAATCGGCAGCGTGGGGATGCAGACGGCGCCGGCGAGCACGATCAGCAGAGCGCAGACGGTGGCGAAGATGGGGCGGCGAATGAAGAAGTCGACCAAGTGAGTTCACCTTTGGCGTGGCCAGTTGCGTTTCAAAAAAGACCCTTCCGTAGCACTGGAGCCTGAGAAGCAGATGCCTCGGTTGCGCTACGGAATGACAAACAAAAGCGGTGCTCTAGGGCAGGCTATGTTCTAGCTGCCTATGTTCTAACTGCCTTATGTTCTGACTGCCTATGTTCTAACTGCCCAATGGCTGGACAGGTGCGCCTTCCTGCAGGAACTGGAGGCCGGAGAGGATGACCTTGTCGCCGGGGTTGAGACCGGAGCGCACCGGGTAGAGGTTGCCGTAGGTGTCGCCGAGGGTGACCGCGACCTGGTGGGCGACGTAGCCGGATCCCTTGGGCGCGGCGACGTAAACGAAGGGCTGGCCGTTGACGCGAACGACGGCGAGGACGGGCACGGTGGGCGCCGGCGCGGTGCTCCAGGTGACGCGAGCGTTGACCAGTTGCATATCACGCAGCATCTGCTGGGTGTGCGGGATCGGAGCCTTGGCGAGAATGCTCTGCAGGCCGTTGTCGACCTCGGGCGAGAGGAAGCCGATGCTGGATTTCACCAGGACGGCGTCGTCGCTGCCAAGGATCTCGACGGGCAGGCCGAGGCGGACCTGCGAGGCGCGGTCGGTGGGGATGTAGATGTAGGCTTCGAGGTCGGCGTTCTCGTCGACGGTGGTGAGTACGGTGGTGGTGGTGACGTAGTCGCCGAGGTGGACGGGGATGTCGCCGACGATGCCGGCGAAGGGGGCGCGGATCTCGTAGTAGTCGAGCTGCTTTTTCTGCGAGGCGGTGAGTCCGACGGAGGAGTCGTAGTCGGCCTTGGCGTTCTGGAAGGCCTGCACGGCCTGGTCGTAGGCCTGCTTGGATGTGACGCCAGCCTCGAAGAGGCCCTTCTGGCGCTGGACCTCAGCCTGGTTGTACTGGAGGACGGCGAGCTTTTGGTTCTCGGTTCCCAGCTGACTCTGCAGGGTGGCGACCTGCTTGAGGGGATCGACCTGCATGAGCAGCTGGCCGGGCTGAACGATCTGGCCGGAGTGGACCAGGATCTTGGTCAGGTTGCCGGCGACCTGAGGCTGCATGGTGGCCGAGCGGCGGCTTTTGATGGTGGCGACGTAGGTGTTGGTGGCGGGGACGGGAGCGAGGGAGACGGGAGCGACCTGGACCGGCATCGCCTGCATGGCGGGCGGAGGATCCTTCGGATCCTTCTTGGCGCATCCCGCGAGGAGAGTGATCGCGAGGCCGAGGGCGGTCGTGGCGAGAGCGGTGCGATGAGGATGAGAGAACAAAGACACGTGCGACTCCTTGGAGGTGGATGCCTGGGTGGTGCGCTTCTGGAAGACCGATTCCAAAGGGGTTACCTGCTTGAGCCTGCCCGGGGTTCGATCTTGCGCGCTGCCGGGCCGGTGGTCCGCGGCACGGCGGCTCCTGCATGCAGGAGATCTCAATGATTCTACGATCCGGAGTTAGATGATGATTGTCGCAGGAAGTTGCGGGAATTGCCGGATGTTTATTTGAGGCGATTTAATCGCGGCGATGCTCAGGAGAGCGGGGTGTCGGTCTGGCGGAAGGTAAAGGGATTGAAGGTTTCCTGGCGATCGAAGGCGTCGGAGTGCTCGGCGCGCTTGAGCCAGTGGATGACCAGGTAGGTGATGGGGGTGGCGAGAATCTCGTAGGCCACCTTGAGCAGATATCCGGTGGCGATGATGCGGATCAGGGTATGGACGCCCACGGTCCCGGCGAAGGTGAGGGTGATGACCAGAACGGTGTCCACGGCCTGGCCGACGATGGTCGAGCCGATGGTGCGGGTCCAGAGCTTGCGGCCGTTGGTGAGCAGCTTGAGCCGGGCCATGGTGTAGGAGTTGGCGAACTCGCCGGCCCAGAAGGCGATCAGGCTGGCGGCCAGGATGCGAGGAATAACGCCGAAGACGGTGGCGAAGGCCTGCTGGTTCTTCCAGTCGGGGGCGGCGGGCAGGGCGATGAGGATCGCGCCCATGGTGTAGAGCAGCGCGGTGCCGAAGAAGCCGAGCCAGATGGCGCGGCGCGAGGCGGCGAAGCCGTAGACCTCGGTGAAGACGTCGCCGAAGATGTAGGTGATGGGAAAGAGCAGGACGGCTCCGCTGATGGCGAAGGGGCCGATCATGCAGACCTTCTGGGCGACCAGGTTCGACACCAGAAGGATGACGACGAAGGCGGTGGTGAGGGCGTCGAGGTACTTGTATCGCGAGGAGTGCGCTGGCATGGTTTGGGCGTGGACCGCTGGCAGCGCGGACCGCTCTCAACATACTATCGGCAGGCGATCGGCGGGTGGGGATCGCGCTGCATTCGAGGCGCGAGCGTTATGGTGTTTTGACACCGGGATGCGACTATTGATAGCGTTGGAGGTGGTCCGAGGATGCCTTTACGGCTGTCCTCTGCATCGCGTCCCCGTCGTCTAGCCCGGCCCAGGACACCGCCCTCTCACGGCGAGAACACACGTTCAAATCGTGTCGGGGACGCCAAAAGATTCAACAACTTACCGGAAAATTCCCGTTTGCGGCGCTAAGCTGGTAACGCTCTGGTAACGTATTTCCCTTTCGCTTCGGCCTGAGTTGCTGCGCGGAACACTAGCCTGTCCGTGCGAAAGTCCGTGCCAGGCACTGGATGATAGATAAGAGAAGAATCGCTTGCACGTCTTGCATCTGAGGGTCACCCTAGTTCATTCGTGGCGCAGGCTTCCTGCGTATCATCGGAGTGACTATGTTCGAGGTCACAGGGCAGGACATTTCGCTTCTTTCAGATGAAGACCTGCGGGCGCTGATTGGGCGGCTTTGTGAGGCGGAGCTGCGCCGTATTGGTCTGTCGCGGTTATGTGCGACGTGGGGCGGTAATCAAAATTCGGTAGACGGAGGGGTGGACGTTCGAGTGGCCGTGGACACGGCGCTCCCTCCGAACACTGCATTTACGCGCCCCAACCTGGGGTATCAGGTAAAAGCAGAGGACATGCCACGAGGGAAAATTCTCGCGGAGATGCGGCCTAACAATTCCGTCAGAGCCTCAATCCAAGAGCTCGCGGCTATCGGCGGTGGTTACGTCATCGCTAGCTCCAAGGGTTCCGTTTCAGATTCCGCTCTCTCCGATCGCAAGCGCGCAATGCGCGATGCTC
The DNA here is from genome assembly GCA_035568455.1 of Granulicella sp. Classification (GTDB taxonomy): domain Bacteria; phylum Acidobacteriota; class Terriglobia; order Terriglobales; family Acidobacteriaceae; genus Edaphobacter. Next base: position 3,636 of record DATMOB010000139.1, on the reverse strand, counting down.
TAGCAGACATCCCCAACGCCGACGATCTCCACCTGGACTTTTACGATCGCGGCCGCCTCGCCACTTGGGTACGCGACCACCCTGGTCTCGTTACTTGGGTCCGCGAGCGAATAGGGCGGCCCATTTCAGGATGGCGTCCGTATGATGACTGGGCGGCTTCGCACGAAGGGCTGAGCGGCACGTATCTGGTCGACGATTCCCTCCGCATCCAAGGCCCGACCTCGAAGGGTGAAGGTCACTCCATTCTGCAAGGCATGGAGGATCTTCGGAACACCCTAGCAGCCGAACGCGGCGCTGTTCGACTCGTCGGTTTGTCCGGGGTGGGCAAGACGCGGTTAGTCCAAGCGCTCTTCGATGATCGAGTGGGGCAGTTCGCCCTTGCTCCAGATTTGGCAATTTACACGAACTTGTCGGACGACCCAAGTCCTCAGCCCATCGCCGTCGCTACGGAACTCGTCGCACAGAAACGTCGTCAGGTTTTGATCGTCGACAACTGTCCGCCAGATCTTCATCGTAGGCTCTCCGAAATCTGCACGAGACCCGACAGCACACTCAGCTTGCTCACCGTTGAATACGATGTTCGCGAAGACCAACCAGAGGGCACAGATGTCTTCGAACTGCAGCCTTCATCGGGAGAACTCATTGAAAAGCTTCTTCTGCGCAGAGTGACGGGACTGTCTCAGGTGAACGCCGGATCGATCGCAAAGTTTGCGAGCGGCAACGCGAGAGTCGCTTTGGCCCTGGCTCATACGATCGACAGCAGCGAGTCCGTTGCTTCATTGAAGGATGCCGAGCTATTCGAGAGGCTTTTCCGTCAACGCCACGAGTCAAGCAGCTCACTACTTCTCTCCGCGCAGGCTTGTTCCTTGGCGTACTCCTTCCAAGGGGAAGATCTAAGCAGTGGAGACGCGGCGGAAATGTCGAAGCTCGCCGCGGCCGTTGGGAAGGATGCTCGCTCTCTTTACGTGGATGTCGAGGAACTGAAGCGAAGAGACCTCGTGCAACAGAGAGGCGCCTGGAGCGCTTTACTTCCCCATGCGATTGCTAATCGCCTTGCAGCAATGGCGCTGGACAATATCCCTGCTCGAGACCTCGAGCAACTATTCGGAAGTGTACCCGCTCGACTCTTGAAGTCGATTTCGCGACGTCTGGGGTACTTGCACACCTGCCAAGCCGCTCGAAACATCGTAAAGCGGTGGCTTGCGGACGAAGGGCTACTCGGACGTGTCGAATATCTCAGTGAGACCGGACGAGCCATGTTGGGCAATGTCGCCCCCGTGGATCCGACGGGGACCGTTGAGGCTATTGAGCGAGCCATTCTCCGAAGCCAAAAAGCAGGAGAGCACTTGGTCGGCGATGAGTTCCGCGTGCTCCTGTTGTTGCTGGCTTTCGAACCTGAACTTTTTGATCGCTCCGTCGCGTTGATCCTTGACTTGATCGAGTTCGAGGAGCCCGGTCGCTTTGCAAACCAAGTGAGGAATAGCTTTCCATCGCTTTTCCATCTCGATCTTTCTGGCACCCATGCCACCATCGAGCAACGTTGCAACGTGGTCGATGGCTTGTTGAAGTCTAGCAGTGAAGTGCGCCAGGAACTGGGGTTCAAAGCCTTGGAAGCGATGCTTCAAACGTCGGGTTTCTCATCGTTTCATCAATTCGATTTTGGCGGGCGTTCACGAGACTTCGGGTACTTCCCGAAGAGTCGGCGTGAGATACAGCACTGGTTCGAATCGGTTCTGGCGCTGTGCGCTTTCCACGATGCGCGTGACGAAGAGATTTCCTCCCGCATTCGCACGATATTGGGTGGCCACCTGCGGGGACTGTGGTCTGATGCCGGATTGCATGATGAAGTCGAAACGATCTGTCGTGAGTTCCAACAGAGACGATTCTGGCCCGAAGGCTGGGCCGGCATCCGATCCATCAGGCGTTGGCGCGACGAACCGTTGCCTGCCGAGAAAGAAGCAAAACTCGCAAATCTCGAGGCGGCGATGTCGCCGCGATCTCTCGTGGAGCAGGTGCGCGCACAGGTGCTTCGCAGCATATGTGATGCTTACGACGACATTGATTACCGCGATTTTGAAGCACAAGACACGCGGCGGGAGCAACGACTCATCGAACTCGGAGAGACTCTTGCCGAGACTCCTACCCTCGATGGGCTGATGAGCGAGCTGTCCCTGTGCGGCACAGGCATAACCTTGGGGCTATTTGCCAAGGGGCTCATCGATGCCACGGAAAATCGCCGAGCCCTATGGAACAGGCTCGTTGCATCGTTTCGCTTGTCCGATCCGGCACGGCGCTCGCCAGAGTTGCTCGCCTGCTATCTCTTCAATCTTCAGTCGGCAGATGCCGAACTCACAGAAGAGCTCTTGAGTGAGTCCCTTGACGACCCATCGCTTTCAGAATGGTTCCCGTTCTTCCAGAAGCGAGTAGTGATTTCTGAGGATGGTTTGCAGCGACTCAAGCAGTCGTTGGCACGAAAGAATGCTCCTGCAGATCGGTACAGGGGCGTCGGTTGGTGCAACAAGTTGGACGACTCCGCGATTCTGGAACTGGTGCCGATGATTCTGCTCCTCCCGGAAGGCTTTGATGTCGCGGCTGACACAATCCATATGCGGATCGTTCAAGAACGGCGAGACCAAAGAGTCCTCTCTGCAGAGCTCATTGCGGCGGGGCGAATCGTTGTCGAGGGCTGCGAATTTGATCGGCGACTTAATCGCGAAGCCCATGCACTGGAGAAGGTCATTGAGGCATGCTTGGAATCTGCGGAAGCCATTCCTACGGTAGAGCTCATTCTCGACCGTCTTAATTCTGCGCATTCAAGTTACAGCCTTAGCTTCATGGAGGAGAATCGAATCCTCGGTGCGCTTTTGACAGTGCAGCCCCTCACCGTCCTGAATAAGCTCTTTGCTTCTGGGCAAGAGGATGATCAGATTGGAATGAGGGGCTTTTTCGATCACGATGACCTACTCGGATCACCGCTCGATCGGGTGCCAGAAGCGATACTGCTTGCGTGGTGCGATGAGGACAGCACCGTCCGATATCCGCTAATCGCGGCCAAGCTGGTGCCGTTCAAGAAAGCTTCCAATTCTGATAAGCCCGAGTGGAAACCTCTTGCTCTGGCTTTGTTGGAGCATGCTCCGGACAGGATCGAGGTGCTGAAGTGCTATATCGATCATTTTCGTCCCATGAGTTGGTCCGGCTCGAGGTCAGCGACCTGGGAAGCAAATGCACGGCTGCTCGATTACTTCGAGAAGCATTCGGACGTGGACCTTGCCGCATTCGCAAGATCGCGGCGGATCGAATTGAGCAAATCGCTGGAAGTGCTGAAGCGGCAAGAGCTCGGTTCCGAAAAACGTGAGAATGAACGATTCGAATAGACGAAGGGAACTTGGCGCCAGGAATGTCAGCAATCTAGGTACCGATAAGTCGGCTAGGGTCCGAGGAACGGTGGATCGTCCGGATCATGTGCGATGGCTGTGACCGACCATGGAGATTCGGCTAATTCACCAAGATCGAAACAGCTCCGCGCCTCGGTTGTCCTTAGCGACGGGCTAGGTGTCAACGCAATGCTCTGTATTGGTCCTCGGTCAGATTCAGGTAACCGTAGATCAATGAGTGCTTTGGCCTGAAGTCGCCAAC
>DATMOB010000138.1:0-3686 GCA_035568455.1 Granulicella sp. | reverse complement strand
GTTTCGCCCATGGCGCCCTACGCCAACGTGTTTGCCGAGTACGCCTCGCCCAAGGTCGGTCATCCGTTTCCGGCATCGTCCAATGCCCACGATGCCGCCGAGAGCACATTGCTCAACAACAACCGTCATGCCACGTGCGTGGATTGCCACAGCGGGCACGGATCCGAACCGGTCGGCGTATTTCCGCCTCCGCCGCTCATTCGACTTTCCCAGAAGGACGTCCTGGGCATCAACGCCAGCGACGGAACCAGCGTGCTCACGCCCGCCGTCAATCAATATGAGAACTGCCTGCGCTGTCACGGCACCAGTTCCGGCAAACAGGTGCAACTGATCTACGGGTATTTCCCGGTCAGGGCTGTTTCAGCGGGGGATCCTCTGAATCAGATCCCCCAGTTTGCTGTTTCGGCCACCTCCAGCCATCCCGTCTTTCACGCACGCAGCAGCGCTCTACCCCAGCCCAGCCTGCTGGCCAACATGTTGAATCTAGACGGCGTCACCCAGGGCCGCGCCATGGGCACACAGATTCTCTGCACCGATTGCCACAACAGCGACGACAATCGCGAATCCGGAGGCTCCGGGGCCAACGGCCCCCACGGCTCCCGGTGGACGCACATCCTCGAGCGCCGCTACGAGTTCAGCCAGGCCGTCTCTCCCGGTAAGGCGATCACCAATCTCTTTCCTGATCCGGATCTCAGCGCCAATGGACCCTACGCCCTGTGCGCCAAGTGCCATGACTTACCCAACCAGGTCGCAAAGAACACCAGTTGGAGTCAGCACAGCGCCCACATCAACCTCGGATTGAGCTGTTCCGTCTGCCACATCGCTCACGGCATGGGAGCCGCCAGCGGTACCATCAGCGGCGAGCGTTTGGTCAATTTCGATGTCAATGTCGTCGCATCCAATCGCGGGCTGCCCATCTCTTACAATCGCGGCCCCAACACCTGCGTGCTGGTCTGTCACATGGCCGCACACAATCCCAACAGCACGGTTACGGCGGCTGGTCTGCGGAGCCCTGGAATCAGGAAGTGAGCATTTCAGACTCAGCGCGCAACCTAGCGGGAGTTTCCCACGGCTTGAGAGAAAATGGTTTCATGTAGCAGAAGACAAAAGGGATAGTTTCGGTGTGGTGTATATACCACGGAGCCTTAAGTGGAAGCAGGTACGGCGTTGAGAGCTTCGGCCAACTTGGTGAGTGTTGGATCCATTTCCTCGATCTGCATGCGCACCCTGGGTCTTCCTCTGCGGCCGGTGGATTCGATTAAGCGGCAGTAGCGTATCGTCGCCAGCTCTGCCAGGAGGCGGCGGGAACTGCCTTGAAAGGCAGCCTTGCTGGTCGCGCGCCAGTGCAGCAGGGTTAGTAGCAGATAAGCGGTAACGCAGATAAAGGCGTGCACGTGGAGCTTCTGATCGGTCCAGTGAAACTGCGGTCGGGTAGAAAGCATGTAAGGATCTTTCAGATCGCGAAACGCGGCTTCTGCTTTGGCCTGCCCGCGATAGGCTTCGAGGATCTGCGCGGTGCTCCATTCCGCCCGATCTGTGATCAGAACGCGAAGTCCGAAATAATGAGTGGCCAGACGCTGATACTCTTGCCAGTCGCACCACAAACAGACCTGCGTGGCTCCTTGCTGGTCGGTATCGATCTTGTAGCCCAGCAAGGAACGGAGATATTGGGGAGCGCAGATTTTCTCCAGCTTGCGTTTGACTGCCTCCACACTTAGGCGCGAATGGGGCTTGATCTGTTCCAACTCGCGATCACTGCGTTGCAGGGACTGGTGTAATCCTCGCAATTGCCCATCATGGAGTTGTGGGCTGAAAACCACCACTACCTCGCGTTGCTTTCCCGCGATGATGCGTTGTCCACGCCAGGCGCGGACAACAGCACCGTTGGATAAAGGGACTTCGACAAGCTCTTCGGAGACTTGGGAAATTAAAGCGCGATGATGGGAAGGACGTACCGCGGTGACGTAATCCTCCGTGCATTCCAGGTTCTGTTTGGATGAGGCTCCGGCATCGAAGACCAGAGTGAATTGATTTGGTTCACGGATCAAATCGCGCAGTCGCTGCCGGAGCGGCTTGAGGAACTCGGCAAAGGTGCGCATGTCCGAGCGTGCACCTTGGTATAAAGCATGGGCCAGGGGCAGTTGTGTCCGTTGATCGACTACCAGGGCCAGGCCCATTTGCCGCAAGTCATGGCGGCCCTGCTTATTGTGTCCGCGCTGAGGCAGTTCCGTACGCAGGTTGGTACTCGCAATGTGGGTATAAAAGTTGGTTGTATCGTAAGCCAGAGCCTGCAGGTGCAGTTGCTCCACGGCAACCACTTGGCGCACCAGCTCTTGTTCGATGCCCGCTAACTGCTCCACCGGCAGGGTGTTCATCTGATCCCAGAAGTGTTGGCTGGTCAGATCAGAGGCGGAGAAATGGATCAACTCGGGCAGATAGGTGGTCTTGGCCCAATCCCCAAAGGCACGCTTGCTGCGCGGTGCACAGGCGCGAGCAATCATAGCCACCAGCAGTGACTGCCCAACGGTCAAGCCGTCGCGGACTTGCACCTCGCCCTCTGCAGCAATGGCGCGATCGATCCGCCCTGCGACATCCAGTTCCTGGGCTAGGTGAAGCAGCGCCGTTACCGCACCGGCAGACACCGAGGAGATTTTCATCGCTGCCTGCTTGTTGTTCTGCAGATGGCAGTGGAGAATATCATCGACCCGTCCCAGATGGGCTAGCACGCGAATCGCCGGCTTGCCGTCTTTACGAAAAGACTCGACGATGCGGTAATAGCGAATCCCGTGCGACTGATAGGCCTGGAGAGAAGCCATATATTACGTATATACTATGCGTATAACTTAGCACGTAATCAAACAATACGGAATGAATACAGATAGTAAACGTAAAGACTTCCTGATGTATTTCAGTATATACATTATGGCCATCGCTATCTCCAGGCTGGACAGGAATTTACACCCGAACCATCCCGTTATCGTGGGAAACTCCCGCTAGTCCCTGCATTTCTCGCCTTCACCTTGAACCAGATCGGCGTGCCTTCGAAGCCGAATGCCTCGCGGATCTGGTTTTCGAGGAAGCGCTCGAAGGCAAAGTGCAGCTTGATGTCGCGGTCGGTGAACAGCACGAATGTCGGCGGCGCCACCGCGGCCTGGGTCATGTAGAAGATGCGGATCCGCTTGGCCATGGGCACCGGCGCGCGCTGGAAATCGATGCGTTCGAGGAACCGGTTCATCTGCCCCGTGGTGACGCGCTTGCGCCGCTCCGCCGCCACCTTCTTTACCTCGTGCAGCACCCGTTGCAGCCCTGTTCCTTCGAGCGCCGAGAGAAAGATCACCGGCGCATAGCTGAGGTATTTCAGCACCTGGCGCAACTGCCGCTCGAAGATTTCGCGATCGGCGAGAGGCTTGCCGTCGGTGCGGCCGGTGGTCACGGCGTCCCACTTGTTCACCAGGATGATCACGCTGCGCCCGCTCTCATGGGCGTAGCCGCCGATGGTCGCGTCGCTGGCGGTCACGCCCTCGGTCGCGTCAATCATCAGCAGAGCCACATCCGCAGCCTCCAGGTGCCGGCGCGCCATCACCACGCTCATCTTTTCGGCCATCAGGTGGGTCTTGCCCTTGCGGCGAATGCCGGCAGTGTCGACGAACCGATACACGCGGCCGTCGCGAGTTAGTTCGGTGTCC
>DATMOB010000137.1:0-12925 GCA_035568455.1 Granulicella sp. | reverse complement strand
CGATGGCGGTCATGCGGGCGCCGCGGCGGGGATGGAGGTGGTGCTGGATGGTGTCGCGGAGGAGGTAGGCGCCGTAGCGGCCGCGGCTGGACTCGATGCCGGTGTGGAGCAGGGTGAGGATCTGGTCGAAGCGCTCGCGGGCGAGGGAGCGGTAGGAGTAGGCCCGGCGCAGGACGTGGAAGAGCGCGTCTTCCTCCCAGGACTCGGCGGCGCAGCAGGCGACGATCTGCTGCATGAGGACGTCGATGGGTTCTTCGGGGATCTCGAGGCGGTCGAGTTCGCCGGCGCGCATCTTGCGGATGAGCGCGGCCTGCTCGAGCAGGTCGTCGCGGGTGGTGGCAAAGAGGCGGCCCTTGGGGATGGCTCCGCGCCAGTGGCCGGCGCGGCCGACGCGCTGCATGGCGACGGCAACGGCGCGGGTGCTGCTGATCTGGCAGACGAGGTCGATGTCGCCGATGTCGATGCCGAGCTCGAGCGAGGCGGTGGCGACGAGGATGCTGATCTCGCCGGATTTGAGGCGCTGTTCGGCGTCGAGGCGGAGGTCGCGGGAGAGCGAGCCGTGGTGGGCGGCGACCTGCTCGGGCCCGATCCGGGAGCTGAGCTCGAAGGCAATCTTTTCGACCAGGCGGCGGGTGTTGACGAAGACCAGGGTGGAGCGATGGCTCTGGGCGTGGGCGGCGAGCTTGTCGAAGATCTCGGTCCACATGCCGTTGTTGGTGACGGAGCCGAGTTCGTCGCTTGGCACCTCGATGGCGAGGTCGAGGTGGCGGCGCTGGCCGACCTGGATGATGTTGGCGGGCTTGCGGCCGGGGTCGACGCCGGTGAGAAACTGCGCGACCAGACCGATGGGGTTCTGAGTGGCGGAGATTCCGATGCGCTGCGGCGGGGTGGGCAGGCCGGTGAGATAAGCGCCGGGAGTGAGGCGATTTTCGCCGGTGACGAGGGCGTCGAGGCGCTCGAGCGAGAGGGAGAGGTGGGTGCCGCGCTTGTCATCGGCGATGGCGTGGATCTCGTCGACGATGACGGTGCGGACGCGGCGGAGGTGCTCGCGGGACTTGCCGGCGGTGAGCAGGATGTAGAGGGACTCGGGTGTGGTGACGAGGATGTGGGGCGGGTTGCGGAGCATCGCGGCGCGATCGCGGGCGAGGGTGTCGCCGGTGCGAACGCCGGTGCGGATCTCGGTGGAGAGGTAGCCGCGGGTGAGGGCGAGCTGCTGGATCTCGCGCAAGGGGGCGTCGAGGTTCTTCTGAATGTCGTTCGAGAGCGCCTTGAGCGGCGAGATGTAGACGATCTGAGTGTGCGGTTGGAGGGTGCCGTCGATGGCCTGGCGCAGGAGGCCGTCGATGGCGACTAAAAATGCCGCTAGCGTCTTGCCGGAGCCGGTGGGGGCGGAGATGAGGGTAGGGTCGCCGGCGACGATGCTGGGCCAGCCGCCCTCCTGCGGTTCGGTGGGGGTGCCGAATTTGGTGACGAACCACTCCTGCACGATGGGGTGGGCCCAGGCGAGTGAGGCGGGGATGGCGACGGCGGGCTCGACCACGGGCATGGCTGATTGTAGCGCGCGCTCCTTCGTGCTTTATTCGCCTGGACTTAGCCCTGGGTCCATTCGGAACAGCCGCTCCCGGCTAGATACTGCTGCCGATGTCGGCGGCTGCGACGGCGGGGTTGTCGGCCTGGAGGAAGGCTTCGATGCTCTGCTCCAGAGTGCCCTGGGCGGTGAGGATGAAGTCGATGGCGTCGCGGCCGGCGCCCTGGCCGCCCGAGTTGGGGGTGATGTAGTGCGCGATCGTCTTGATCTGAGGGCGAGCGTTGGCGGAGGCGATGGCGAGGCCGCACTGGCGCATGACGCCGAGGTCTACGATGTCGTCGCCGACGTAGGCGAGTTGTTCGAGGGTGATGCCGGCTGTGGCAAGGATCTCGTCGATGGCGGTCATCTTGTGGGCCTGGCCCTGGTAGACAAACTCGAGCTTGAGGTCGCGGGCGCGGATGGCGACGGCGCGGGATTGGCGCTTGGTGATGAGTCCGACGCGCAGGCCAGAGAGGCGGGCCAGAGTGATGCCGAGCCCATCGTGGGCGGAGAAGGCCTTGGCCTCGAGACCCCTGGCATCAGCGTGGGAGGATTCGGGGAGGACCCAGATCTGGCCGTCGGTGAGGACGCCGTCGACGTCGAAGATGAGGACTTTGATGTTGCGGGCGCGGTCTTCAGGGCTCATAGGAGCATGATAAATGGGTGGGTCCTGGCACTGGCAATGTCAGCGAGCCTACACAACCTTTAGACTGGAGTCTGTACTCTTATGAGATTGAGGTAATTCATGCACGGTTTCAAGTTTCTTGCGCTCGCGGGCGTCGCGGCGGTTTTTCTGGTAGGCACTCCCCAAACACAAGCCCAGATTGACATCCGAATTGGCGTGGAGCCGCATTGCCCGTATGGGTATTACGACTATGCGCCGTATAACTGCGCACCCTATGGCTACTACGGGCCGCAATGGTTCCACGGCGGCGTCTTCGTCGGCGCGGGCCGGTGGTTTCATGGTCCGGCTGAGTTCCATGGAACGGTCGACAACCGGTTCGACCCTCGGCATGGCTATCACGGCCATGTACCGGATCGTGGCGAGCACCCGGCCCACGACTTCCGCGCCTCGGACTTCCATGGCAACGAGGAACGCGACGGTCGCGGTAACGCTCATGGCGGCGGCCATGACCAACATGACGGCGGCCATGACCAACATGACGGCGGGCACCACTAAACCAGCTGAGGGTATCCCCTCTTATTCGTGGTTGAAGTCCGATTACCAATCATAGAAGAGAAAGGCCCGGCAAATTAGCCGGGCCTTTCTGTGTTAAATGGTTGAGCGTGCTAGCGCCAGTAACCTTCGTGCCAGACGTGGCCGCCGCGCTCACCGCGCCATTCGCCGGGAACCCAAACAGCACCCGGATGAATGGGGCGCTCGTAGTGACCGCCGACCCAGACATAACGCCGGCCGTCCCAGCGATGATACCCGCCAACCCAAACCCAGTCGCGATGAGCCCGCGGCGCGACCGGAACAACTTCGACCGGGCGCGGGGGAGGAGGTCCGATCCGGACAACGATCTGGGCGTTCGCAGCACCTGTCGCGAAGAGAACTGCAGCAGTGGCGGCGAGAAGATTCTGTCTTACGTTCATTGATTACTCCTTTGTTCCTGAGCAGTTTAAACGTACGGGCAGGGGAGAAAGTTGTGGTTCCGGTAGGCGATAGGCGACGTCGTAAAGGGGAGAAGACCCAACTGCGAGCATTGGCAAAGCGAAGCGAAGTCCGAAATAAAAAAGCTCTATACCTATGGGGGGTAGGGGCATAATATTGTTAAGGTTCTATGGTGCACGGAGTTCCTGGCGAGCGTGTCTGGTGGCTTTGTCTTCGGGATCCGAGTCTGCGATAGCGATTTTCTTGAATACCGATAGGGGGTAGGGGCATCAGATGAGAAGAGGAAAGGAGTAACACCATGCAAGACACGCTTCAGTTATCGATCGAAGGAATGCATTGCGGCGCCTGTGTGCGCAGAGTGACCACGGCGCTCGCGGGGGTCGCCGGAGTTGAGGTGGGTTCGGTGGAGGTCGGCTCGGCGAAGTTAGCCTTCGACCCCGCGAAGGCAAGCGCGCAGGAGATTGTCACCGCGGTCACCGGCATCGGCTTCGCGGCGCGCATTGCGCAGTAATTGGACCGGTCGCGGGAACAATCAGCTTAGAGGTAAATCATGGCGAATGCTTTGAAAATCGACGAGAGCAGGGCAGCAGCGAGTACCGCTGCCCTGCCCTCGGTCGCGGCGGAACGAGTCACAATCCCGGTTACCGGGATGACCTGTGCGGCATGCCAGTCCTTTGTTCAACGAACGCTTGCGGAGCAGGCTGGCGTGCGCGATGCAGCGGTGAACCTGATGCTGCACAATGCCACCATTACGTTTGATCCGGGTGTGACTTCGACGGCCGCGTTGGTGGAGAGTATTCGCCACACCGGCTATGGCGCGGCGATGCCGATGCTCGATGAATCGGTGCTGGAAGCGCAGGAGAAGCACGATGAGGAGCAGTTGCACGAGTATCGGCAACTGCGACTGAAGGCGGTGGTGAGCCTGATCGCCGGCAGCGTTGCAATGATGTTCTCCATGCCTTTGATGAGCATGAACAGCGCAGGCGGCATGGAGCGGATGAAGGACCCGCTGATGAGCTGGAACATGCGCGTGCTCGATCCTGTGCTGCGCACACTGCTGCCATGGATGTATGCAGTCAGCGACAATGCGATTCGCTGGTTCCTGTTTGCGCTGGCGGCGTTCATTGTCAGTTGGGCGGGACGACATTTTTACGTCAAGGCGTGGTCTGCGCTGCGGCACAAGACGGCGGACATGAATACGCTGGTGGCGCTCGGGACTGGCGCCGCATTTCTCTACTCCGCGGCCAGCACCATCGCGCCTAGCTTCTTCATTGCACATGGCATCGCTCCCGACGTTTATTTTGAAGCGGGCATGTTGATCATCGGTCTGGTGCTGGTGGGCAACACGCTGGAGAGCCGCGCGAAGGGGCAGACGGTGAACGCTTTGCGCAAGCTGGTGCAGCTGCAACCCAAGACCGCGACGATCGTGCGTGATGGCGTTGAAAGCAAGGTGCCACTGGAGGCGATCCAGGAAGGTGATGTGATCCTGGTGCGCCCGGGCGAACGCATTCCGACGGATGGAGAGGTGGTCTCGGGCAAGAGCAGCGTGGACGAGTCGATGCTCACGGGCGAGTCATTGCCGATCGAGAAGAGCGCACGCGACCGGGTCATGGGAGGGACGCTCAACCAGCATGGATCCTTGCAGTATCGCGCGACGGCGCTCGGTGCAGGAAGTACGCTGGCGCAGATCGTGCGCCTGCTGCGCGACGCACAGGGATCGCGCGCTCCGATCCAGCGCATTGCGGATCGCGTCAGCGCGATCTTTGTGCCGACGGTCCTTGGCATCGCAATCGTTACATTCTTTGCGTGGAGGTTCTTTGCGCCGGGCGCAGGAATGATGCAGGCGTTTGCGGCCGCGGTTACGGTTCTGGTGATCGCCTGTCCCTGCGCGATGGGTCTGGCTGTACCCACGGCGGTGATGGTTGCGACCGGGCGAGGAGCGGCCTTCGGGATTTTAATCAAGGGCGGCGAGGCGTTGCAGCGGCTGGAGAAGATCGATACGGTGGTGCTCGACAAGACGGGCACCATCACCGCGGGACGGCCTCAGGTCACCGATGTGCTGCTGGCCGCGCCCGGGAGCAAGAGCGGGTCTGCAGAGGAAGATCGGATAATTCGGTTGGCGGCGGCGCTCGAGCGCGCCAGCGAGCATCCTCTCGCGGAGGCAGTAGTTCGCTATGCGAACGAGCGCGGACTGAGCCTGCCGCAGCCGGAGACGTTCGAGTCCATCACCGGGCTGGGCGTCGTGGGAAGCATCGAGGGCGAAATTACTCTGGTTGGCAATTCCCCGCTGATGGAGCGCTATGGTATCGCCACGGAGGCTTTGCAGAGAACGGCGCTGGGTCTTTCGGAAGCCGGCAAAACGCCGCTTTGGATTGCGGTTGAGGGCGCGTTGGCCGGCATGATCGCGGTCGCGGATACGGTCAAGCCTACGTCGGTCGAGGCGATTCGGCAGATGCATGTTGAAAAGCTTCGCGTGGTTATGCTGACGGGAGACAATGCACGGACGGCGGCTGCGATTGCGCAGATGGTTGGGGTGGATGAGGTGATCTCGGGCGTGCTTCCGGCGGGTAAGGTCGACACGGTCAAGCGGCTGCAGGCAGAGGGTCGCGTTGTTGCCATGGTAGGAGATGGAGTCAACGACGCTCCCGCATTGGCGCAGGCCGACGTCGGCCTCACGATGGCGAGCGGAGCGGACATTGCGATGGAGGCCGGCGACGTAACGCTGATGCGGAGCGATCTTACCGGCGTGGCCATGGCCATCGCGCTCTCACGTGGAACCATGCGGGTCATGAGGCAGAATCTATTCTGGGCGTTCGTGTACAACGTAATCGGGATTCCGCTTGCGGCTGGCGCGCTGTATCCGGTCTTCGGCTTGCTGCTGAGTCCGGTTGTGGCGAGCGCGGCGATGGCCCTCAGTTCCTTCAGCGTGGTCACCAACAGTTTACGGCTGCGACGTTTGCAGCTCACATCATAAGGATCGAACAATGGCTACGAAACGAGCAGCACAGAATCATATGTCAATCAGCGCCAGCACACCGGCATGCGAGGTTACTGCACCTGAGCGCAAGGCAACTGGTGTAGATGCGGAGATTAAAGCCTCCAACCTGCGCCGGCTGGGGCGGATCGAGGGTCAGATTCGCGGCATCCAGCGGATGATTGAGGACGATCGCTACTGCGCCGACATTCTCACCCAGGTCTCTTCAGCGCAGGAGGCGCTGCGTGCCGTGGCTCGCGCGCTGATGCGCAATCATCTGTCGCACTGCGCCACGCATGCGATCCGCAGCGGATCGGCCGAGGAGCGGGAGGCGATGTATGACGAACTGCTGGAGATCATCTATAAGAACGCCCGTTGAGAACGAGTTTTTTGATGTTCATTGAAAGATTGAGATGAAGATAGTTTTGAAACGACGCACGGTTCAATTCATGGCCGAAGCGCTGGCGGTCTTCTATATGGGGATCGTAGCTTTTGCGGCGCATGCCAGCGGTGTGTCCCTTTTGCTCTTTCCTGAACTCGCTGCCTTATCGCACAATGTCATCTCCCGCCCAAAGGGTAAGTGGGCAAGCCAGCCCTGGCTGCTGGTTTTGACTCCGACATCAACCGCCATCGTGGGTCTTTTCCTAACACGCCATGCAAGCTACGGCGCGATCGTTATCGCGCTGATTGTGCTGCTGAGTCTTCTCGTCCTCAAGGTTTTTCGTTCTGCGGTCGCACCCGCTATCTCCGCAGGGGTGCTTCCGATGGTGTTAGGCGAAAAGAGCTGGGTGTACCCCGCCGCGATCTTTGTCGACCTGGCCAGCCTGGTGGCGGTGATGTTGCTGTGGCGACGGTTTCATCCGGGCTCCGACAAACCAATTCAAAGCGAGGGAGTCCATTCTCGCCTGGTGGATGCTCTTGAGGCGCCACCGCGCGATCGCTACTGGTTGTTCGTTCTGCTCAGTTTCGTGCTGGTGGTCGGTGCATCTGCCCAACTCAGCGGCCTTCGCTTCCTTCTTTTTCCGCCGCTGATTGTTATGGCTTATGAGATCTTTGGGCACTCCGAGGTGCCGCGCTGGATGGCTCGACCAGCCTTATTTCCCTTAGTCTGCTTGCTGACGGCATCGCTGGGGACCATCGCGTGCCATACGTCCAAGGGTGGTGTTCTGGGGGTGGTGGTTACCATGATGGGCTCGATCGGAATACTGCGGATTTTCAAGGTGCACATGCCTCCAGCACTGGCGGTCGGCTTGCTTCCGTTTGTCATGGTCTCGCCCAACTTTCGGTATCCCCTATCCGTGACGATTGGAACGATCGCACTCACCTTGTATTCGATGGGGAATGCTCACCTTCGCGGCACAAATAGACGGCAGCCCCAAGACGGAGACGACGCTCAATTGGCGGTGGCGCTGTCAGAGACGGAGGGTTGCGCAACTCCGGTTCTTCGCAGATAGGCGGGGATGTCGGCGGCTGCCAGCGGCCGGGAGAACAGGTATCCCTGGAAGCGACTCGCCCCTAACTCGGCGAGGAGGGAGAGTTGCGCCTCGGTTTCAATTCCCTCGGCGATCGTCTCTATCTTAAGCGCGTCTGCCAACGAGAGAATCGCGGTCACAATGGGATAGGTTCCCTGCGGCTCGGAGATCTTCTCCACAAACAAACGATCGATTTTGATGACGTCGATGGGAAGCCGGTGGAGGTAGCTCAGCGACGAGTATCCGGTGCCGAAGTCGTCCACGGCGATGCGGATGCCAAGCTGCTTCAAGCGATCCATTTGTCTTACCGACTCTTCCAGGCCGGAGATCAACAGCGATTCGGTTAATTCAATCTCCAGAAGCTGCGGCGGCATGGCCTCCACTTGGAGGATGCGCGCGACGGCCTCGGCGAAGTCCGCGCTGGCAAACTGCACGGCTGAGACATTGACCGACATGGTGAGCAGGGGCAGCCCCTGGGAGCGCCAGAGGTGCGCTTGACGGCAGGCCTCCTGGATGACCCACTCGCCGACGCGATGCAGTAAGCCGTTTTTCTCGGCGATGGGGAGAAAATCGTCGGGGAGCAGCAGTCCTCGGGTGGGGTGGCGAAATCTGAGGAGGGCCTCGACACCGCAGGGCACTTGATCGACGCGGACCTGGGGCTGGTAATAGAGGATAAAGCGATCCTCCTGCAGCCCGCACTCCAAGTAGCGTTCGAGCTCCGTGTCATCGTCGCTGGTGCCGCGACATTGCGAGTAGCACTGATACTGGTTTCGGCCTAGTTCTTTCGCGTGATAGAGAGCATGGTCGGCACGGCTATGCAGATTCGCCAGAGTCTTGGCATCCTCTGGGTAGACCGCGATGCCTACGCTGATCGAAGCGGACAGGAGCTGGTTCTTCACCGGGAGCGGCGTACCCAGGCTTTGAATCAAATCGCTTGCCAAGCGAGAGGCATCACTCTCCGCGTGCAGGCTATCCAGGACCACGACAAACTCGTCTCCGCCGAAGCGTCCGAACATATCCGTGGCGCGGATGCGCTTGGAGAGACGCGCGGCGAGTTGACGCAAGAACTCGTCTCCCGTGCCATGGCCATAGTGGTCGTTGATGAACTTGAACCGGTCCAGATCGATGCAGATCAGCGCGACCTGAGTGCCCCGGCGATCCGCCCGGAGGATGGCTTGGCGTAAGCTCTGATCCACCACGGTTCGATTGGGTAGTCCGGTTAGAGGATCATGCCGCGCCTGCCATTCGAGTTGCCGATGCAACTGCCGGTGCTCGGTGACGTCGAGCAATGCGCCCTCGATTTCAACCGGCTCACCGCGGCCATCGCGTTGCAGCTTCGCGTTGAGCAGTGCGGTGCCCTTTTCTCCCGTAGCTCGGGTAAATTGCAGCTCCACATTTTCGACGATTCCGCTCGTAAGCAGCTTGGTGGTCCAGGAGTCGTGGTCCTCAGTATTTGCGTAGAGATCAAAGACGGAACGTCCGAGCATCTCCACCCGAGAACCGTATCCGCTCATCTTGGCCATCGACTCGTTGCAGTCCAGCAGCAGCCCCTCCCAGCTGGAGCGGAACAGACCGCATTGACTACGGTCGTAAAGCTCACGGTTGCGAAGCGCTTCGTAGGCGGCCGACTTCGCCTCGTCCTCGAGCAGAGTCAAAATCATACCGACGGCGACAAAGAACTTTGGCAGGTTCCACAACACGGGGGGCGGCGCGAAGTTGGGGTAGTGAACGTCGAGCCACGCACCCACTGGCCAAACTGCTCCCCAGGCTACGAAGCCGAGGATCGACGTACACACCCCAGCCGAAAGGCGCCGGAAATGGTTGTAAAAGAGAGGCGCATTGGAGATGTAGAACGCGGCAAGCACGGTGACAACGCCCACAGCCGGATGAGACCGAAATGCAGAGATGATGATGATCCCGCCGCAGACGGGATAGGCGACAAGCGTGTACACGAAGTAGGCGTCGCGCTTCGCTGCCACGATCTGCATCCCAATCACTCCGAAACAGCCCACCAGCACCAACGAAGACAAGAGCCAGGGTGAGGTCGCCCCAGCCAAGACGAGGGTGCAGTACGCGCACCCGGGCAAGCTGAGAGCGATCGAGAGCAGCAGCAAGTGCCGCTTCAGGGTGACGGGACAAAGCGCGCACAGAAACGCCGTCCCCGCACAGACCAGCATGTCCACGCCCACGATTTCGTTTGCGGTCGGCCCGAGTCCGGGAATCCCCAGCCAAACCACAACAAAGTGGATGAGGATGAGCGTCCAGGCGATGAACCAGAGATGAAGACGGATATTCGCACTGCGACGCAGGATCGAACCAAAAATTAAAACCAGGGCCGCAAGAACAATTGTGGTCAGCAAACCATCAAAATTCATTATTTCCCATTATGCGATGCAGTCTCGCTCTGATGGACGCTTGACGTGCGTTCGTGCAAATCACGCATTTGAGCCTTTCTAAGAAATATCGACCCGGTTGCTGCAAATGTGTAATTGTCAGCGATATCAAAACAGA
The DNA here is from genome assembly GCA_035568455.1 of Granulicella sp. Taxonomy (GTDB): domain Bacteria; phylum Acidobacteriota; class Terriglobia; order Terriglobales; family Acidobacteriaceae; genus Edaphobacter. Next base: position 2,786 of record DATMOB010000137.1, on the reverse strand, counting down.
CGCCTATCGCGAAGCGTGTACCGGAGTCGGAACAAACCGGCCTACTTTTATTTGGTTAAGGCTGCCAAGCTGATGCGTCCTTCTGCACAGGGCAGATCTCTTTGTCAGTCAAACCGGCGGCTTGCAGTGGATGGGCCAAGCCGCAAAATGGGCAAATGGGAAGGGCGCGTGGCTTAGACGGAGGGAGCGAGGGGCGCGGGTCTCTTTCTTTGAAGAAGCGAATCGCATCCTGCCATCGATCAAGTGCGGAGATTGGGTTGGCGCTGCCCTCGGAGCGTGCGGGACGCGCGAAGGATCTAGGGACCTCAGGCGAGCCGTCGGTGAGGGTTGCAGGCAGGCCGAATGCGGCCGCCTGGGCAAGGGCTTCCGGACTGATATCGACGGTAGCTGCGGCGGCGGTCGCCATGGATTGAGACAGGACGGCCGGTTCTGCCGCCTGAACGGCCAGCTCAAGAATTACAGCGTCCTCAGCGTTGACTGTGAGTTCAGCAGCCAGAACCGCGGAGGCAGGAGCTTCCAAGAGAGGGTTGCCGGAGTTCCCGAGTAGGGGGTTGTCGGGATTCCCGTAGGCGGGGCTCACGGCACTCCCGGCATTCCCGGCATTCCCAGAAATGGGCGTGGCAAGGGCTGTAGAGAGGGGCGGGATGGGGTTCCCGGACAATGGGGTGACCATGCAGCGTATCCTCCTCCTGGGATATCGGTCGATTGGTCGCGAAATTCAATACGGTATCAGCCTACTTTAACGAAAAACGAGGCCGCCTCGGGGACATTGGGGTTTCATTCCGTTGGGAAATACTAAGGCGAACTACCTGTTGCTAATGTTTTGGCAGGTCCAGCCGCTCTCGATTTATCATGTTCGAAGACCACTTACCACGTAGTAGTGCCCCCATGAATAAGAGCGGATGATCGCTCTTCCGAATCACTCGCTTTTGTTTGTGTCCACAGGCTCGATTATGTTCAACAAGCAGCCCTCCCACCCAATCTGCAGCAAGAGAGTCGATGACAAGACAGATGCGCAAATCGATCGCTAAGGCAGTGCTACTCGGGGTGGTATTCTCGGCCGTCGTGGTGGCGAGAGCACAGCAGCGTTCTCTCGCCGGCCAGATGGATCTCGGCATAACGTATGCCGCGGGCCATTCCAACTTCGTGTCGAATCCATCGTTCTGGATGCAAGGCGGAAGTGTAGAGCTGGTCGGGCACGTGAACTACGGCCTCGCCGCGGTTGCCGATATTACCGGCTTCCACGCTGGCGGCGGGGCATCGGGTGTTCCTGTCAACCTGGTCACCGATACCTTTGGCCCGCGCTACACGGTTTCGATCGCTCCGAAGGGCCGGAAACATCCGATAGCTTTGTTTGGGCAGGGCCTGATCGGTGAGGCTCACGGCTTCAAGGGTCTCTACCCAGGAGCCTCAGGCGCCACCACCAGCGCCCTCGGATTTGCCCTGCAGCTTGGCGGAGGCGCGGATATCGCGGTTTCACGGCACATCTCCATACGCGCCGTCCAGGCGGGTTGGCTGCGCACACAGCTTCCCAACTCCACCACCAACGTCCAAAGCGACTTTCGCATCGCTACTGGAATCGTCTTGCATACGACACGACACGAATAGTACTTGCCGTCTGCATCGGTCGATCAGTATAAGTTCGTGATGCTTTATTTCCCAGCAAAGTGACGGGTAAGCCATGACCTATGTACTCGCGCTCGATCAAGGCACCACGAGTTCCCGGGCAATCCTGTTTGGATACGATGGCAATATCGTCGGCACCGCGCAGCACGAGTTTCGGCAGCTCTACCCTGCCACCGGCTGGGTGGAGCACGACCCCTACGACATTCTGACCTCGCAGTTGAGCTCGGCCATCGAGGTCCTAGGCAAGGCGCAGGTACGCCCGCGAGACGTGGTTGCGCTGGGCATCACCAATCAGCGCGAGACGACGATCGTGTGGGATCGGGCCTCAGGGAAACCAGTCTATAACGCCATTGTCTGGCAGGACCGGCGCGGTGCTCCACTCTGCAAGCAGCTTGCCGAGGCTGGCGCCGAGGACACGATTCGACGGAAGACCGGACTGCTGATCGATGCTTACTTCTCCGCCACCAAGATCGCCTGGATTTTGGATAACGTGCCGGGGGCGCGCACGCAAGCGGAGCAGGGTAAGCTCGCGTTCGGCACCGTGGATACCTGGCTGGCTTGGAACCTGACCAGCGGCAGGCGACATATCACGGATCGCACCAACGCAAGCCGCACCATGCTCTACAACATCATCGAGGATCGCTGGGATCCGGAGCTGCTGCAGCTGCTGCGTATCCCGGAGAGCATGATGCCGGAGGTGTGCTGGTCAAGCGAATCGATCGGTCATGTGACCACCTCACTCGGCCTGGGCGACATCGAGATCGCGGGTATCGCGGGCGATCAGCAGGCGGCGCTCTTCGGGCAGCTGTGCGTTGCGTCGGGAGACGCAAAAAATACCTATGGGACGGGATGCTTTCTGCTGCAGCATATCGGCGATAAGTTCCTGCTGTCGCAGGAGCGCCTGATTACAACGCTGGCCTGCAGCACGGCGAAGAAGCTGGAGTACGCCTTCGAGGGCAGCATTTTTGTAGGCGGCGCGGTGGTGCAGTGGCTGCGGGATAACATGCGTTTCTTTTCCGCCTCGCCCGACGTCGAGAGCGTTGCCGCCTCCGTGGACAGCGCGGGGAACGTCGTCTTCGTTCCTGCGTTTACGGGACTGGGCGCGCCGCACTGGGATCCCTATGCGAGCGGCATGATCATTGGCATTCAGCGCAGCACGC
>DATMOB010000136.1:0-25303 GCA_035568455.1 Granulicella sp. | reverse complement strand
CACAGCGCCCCCGCAAAGAATCATCCTTGGCAGCAAAGCTTCAAGCAGATGCGAACCCCAGCGGCCGCATTCTGAAAACTACAACCCAGGGGACATTTCTATCGAGGAGAAAGTGGGGACATTTCTATTGTGGTATGACATCGACTCTGTCCTATCCTTGACATTGTCGGCTGCTGGGGGCAGACTGCCGTGTAGGTTTGCGGCTTGACTTGGCCGCGCCTGTCCTTTCTCCCGTTGTGTCTCCCGTAAGTGCCGGCCCCAATCAAGGTGGACTGCCCGGGCTCTCATGCAAATTGCTTATCTCTGGCTCGTTGTGCGGCCTGCTCGGTTCGGCTTGCTCTGTTTGGCTGGCGTCGCTGCGGCTTGCCCGAGCTCACGATTTTTGACGGTCTCTTTTCGAGCCCTGGAGGGCTTAGCCATATGACATCTTCTACGTTGCTTCGCTATGCTTCTGTTTCTGTGCTGCTCTGTCTTATGAGTGGCTTTTCGCCGGCGCTGCGTGCGCAGGATGGCAGCGATGGGCCGCCCAAGGTGTTGGTGATCGATCGCGAGTTCATCAAGCCGGGCAAGAGCGGCGCGGTGCATGAGAGGGCCGAGGCGGCCTTTGTCCATGCGCTGTCGGCGGCCAATGCGCAGCAGCACTACTTCGCGCTGACCTCGCTGTCGGGGCAGTCGCGGGCGCTCTTCTTTTTCGGATATCCGTCGTTTGCGGCGTGGGAGGCGGCGAACAGGGCCGTGGAGAAGAACGCGACGCTGTCGGCGGCGCTGGACCGGGCGTTTGTTACCGATGGCGATTTACTGTCGGAGACCGGCAGTAGCGTTTGGGTACGGCGCGACGATCTGAGCCAGAACACCGGCAATCTGCGTGGAGTGCGGTATTTGGAGATCCGACAGTTTGTGATTCGTCCGGGGCGCAGCCAGGCGTGGGAGGAGTTGGTGAAGCTGGTCATGGCGGGGTATAAGAAAGGGGTTCCGGAGGCGAATTGGGTGACGTTCGAAGAGCAGTACGGAACGGGGGGCCACGGCTTCCTGGTGATCACGCGGCTTAAGTCGATGGCCGACGCCGACCACATGATGGAATCGGATGAGGGGTTTGTGAAGGCGATGGGCGAGGACGGGATGAAGCGGCTGGCGGAGCTGGAGGCGAGCTGCATCGAGTCGGACCAGAACAATCTGTTCCAGATCAACCCGAGGATGAGCTATCCGCCACCGAGCTGGATCCAGGCGGAGCCGGACTTCTGGAAGCCGGCGGTTACGGTGGCGGCGAAGAAGGCGGAGGGGCCGGCTGCGCCGTAGGTGTCGAGTGCGGCGGGGTATGCGAGCCCTGCCAAAGCAGAACTGCGGTCGAGTAACGGCAAGGGAAAGACAAAAACCAAGGCAAAGAGAAAGACGGAGACCAGATACAGGGGTCTCTCCACTGCAGCAGCGGACGGTGAAGCTGTCCGCTGCTGCAGTGGAGAGGACGTGCCTTTTTCTGCGCGGAAGATTGTTGCAGGTGGGTCGTGTATATGGCCTGATTGGAGAGCGGCGCGGTGACCCGAAGGGAAGGGGTGGCTGGTCTGAGGGTGGGGCGGAGGGGGCTGGCTTGGTATACTCCGGGAGTTCAGTAGCAGAGCGGTTCAGGCGGAAGGTACTGTTTCGGGCAATTTTACGGAACAAAACCGACGGCCTGCACGTAGGGAGCATCAAAGGCGGAGGAATGCGGAGTTGGCTGCTGCGACTGACTGAACTTTTGGAGTCGAACATCGGAGTCGAACAAGGGTTACGGGACATCTAGTATTCGTTACAACGGACATCATGACAACTGAGCGATCGTAGCCGAGCAATCGTAACTAACGATCGAGGACACGAGCGACACGGAACTTTTCAGTAGTTCTGCTGCAATTGGCATCCGCGCCCGAGGGCGATGGAATGTCTGCGACGAGCACTGTGTTTGATTTGGATGAAGGCGGAGAACGCAACGTGAGATTAAGAGATCTGCAGGCAACGGCAGCAGTCTGTCTGGTATTGATGAGCGGGGGAGCACAACCGGGATTTGCGCAGCAGGGGGTGGGACAGACACCGCCGCAGACGCTCAGTGCACAGACAGGGAGTAACCCGACGGCGCCGGCGGCGCCGGCTCCGGTTCAGAACGATACGACCGGCACCGCAGGACTGCCGCAGGCGCCTGCGCCGAAGTTGACCGAGCCGTTGTACCTGCGGGACACCGGCAAGAACTACGGCAGGCCGAAGACGCATTTCTGGAACCCGCTGTCGCCGTATACAGCGACCAATGTGCCGCTGCCGCGGTTGGGCAATGCGCCGCGGCTGGGTGATCTGCTGCGGGATGGGAAGATCTATCTGAGTCTGGCGGAGGCGATTACGCTGGCGCTCGAGAACAACTACGATATCGGGATTGCGCGCATCAACCTGGATATTGCGGATGCGGATCTTCTGCGGGCCAAGGCGGGGGCGAGTCTGCGCGGTGTGTCGACTGGCCTGGTTACAAATACGATTGGCGGAATAACCTCGACGATTACGGGCGGCGGTGGACCCGGCGCTGGTGGGACCTCGAGCGGCTCGGGCGGGGGCGGTACCGGCGCAAATGGACTGGTTTTGAGCACAAATGGCTCGGGGCCGACGCCAGAGGTGCTGGACCCGACGGTGACGAGCGCGCTCGAGTATCAGTCGCAGAGCACGCCCTCGTCGAACCCGCTGTTCACCGGTGGTCTGCCTTATACCTATACGAACACGGGAACCTACAACTTCAATTACAACCAGGGCTTCCTGACCGGAACCCAGTTCACGGTGGGCTTCGATAATTCGCGGGTCACCACCAACAATCCGTTGACCAGCTACAGCCCGGCGATTACCACAAGCTTCGTGGCTACGGCGACGCAGCACCTGCTGCAGGGCTTCGGGACGGGGATCAACGGGCGGTTCATTCTGCAGGCGAAGAATAACCGGCGGATTACGGACTCGGCGTTCCGGCAGCAGCTGTTGTATTCGGTCAACCAGGTGGAGAACATCTATTGGGCGCTGGTGAGCGCGTATGAGGATGAGCAGGCCAAGGAGCGGGCACTGGCGCAGTCGACGCAGCTGGCGGCGGACAACCGCAAGCAGCTGGAGATCGGGACGCTGGCGCCGCTCGACGTAGTGAACTCGGATGCCTCGGTGGCAAGCGATAAGCAGGCGCTGATCGCGGCGAAGACGAATCTGGAGTACCAGCAGCTGATCATGAAGCAGGCGATTGCGCGGAATCTGAATGATCCGCAGCTGTCGGCGGCGCCGGTGATTCCGACTGACCGGGTGGGTCTGGATCGGCTGCCGGAGGAGGACATGGGGGTGGAGGACCTGGTCCGGGAGGCTTACGTGAACAACCCGCAGATCGAACAGGCGGTGTTGAACATGAAGAACAACCAGATCACCATCAAGGCGGAGAAGAACGCTCTGCTGCCGATTGTGGACGCGTATGCGTTCTACGGAGGAAGCGGGCTGGGCGGAGCGCAGAATTCCGATGCGCTGAACTTCAGTACAGGGAAGCTCTATCCGCCGAACTCTTTTCCGTCGATCGGGTACGGGTCGGTGTTGCAGAATGCGTTCAATAACAGCTCGCCGAACAAGGGCGTAGGTGTGAACATCACGATCCCGATCCGCAACCGGGTGGCGCAGGCCGACCAGGAGCGGTCGCAGATGGAGTATCGCCAGTCGCAGATGCGGCTGCAGCAGCTGTACACGCAGGTGCGGATCCAGGTGATCAATGGGCAGTATGCGTTGACCAACGATCGGGCTCAGGTGGCGGCGGCGCAGGCGGCTCGTGATTACGCGGTGCAGAGTCTGGACGCGGAGCAGAAGAAGTACAAGCTGGGGGCATCGACGACGGCGAACGTGCTGCAGCAGGGCAGGCTGCTGGCGATTGCGGAGAATACGTTGATCTCGGATACGGCGGCGTACGCACGGGACCGCGCGGCGCTGCTGCAGCTGCTGTCGAATACGCTGGAGCGGTACGGGATCAGCATCGAGGGTGCGGCGCAGGGCCAGATCACGCAGGCTCCGGTGATTCCCGGGTTGACGGCGCCTACGGCTCCGGTCGAGCCGAAGCCGATCTCGCCTCCGGCCTCTTAGGTTGTAGAAAAGCAGTTTTGGCCGATGTGTTGCCCCAGGTCTAGAAAGAGAGACCTGGGGCAACTCTGTTTTTGGACGGCCTGACGAGTGTATGCGGGGAGGGGTAGACTGGACGGCTATGGGAGCAGGGAGCGTTCGGGGCGAAGCGAAGTTGAACTCGTTGGCGGGAGCGGCGTCGGCGTATCTGCGGTCGGCGATGCATCAACCGGTGGACTGGCAGGAGTGGGGCGAGGCGGCGTTTCAGCGGGCGGAGCGCGAGGACAAGCCGGTGCTGCTGGATATCGGGGCGGTGTGGTGCCACTGGTGTCACGTGATGGACCGCGAGAGCTATGAGGACGCGGCCACGGCGAAGGTGATCAATGACCACTTCATCGCGGTGAAGGTGGACCGGGATGAGCGACCGGATGTGGATGCGCGGTACCAGGCGGCGGTGTCGTCGATCAGCGGACAGGGGGGGTGGCCGCTGACGGCGTTTTTGACGCCGGATGGGAGGCCGTTCTTTGGTGGGACGTACTTTCCTCCTGTGGACCAGCATGGGCGGCCGGGTCTGCGGCGGGTGCTGCTGACGATGGCGGAGGCGTTTCATCAGCGGCGCGAGGAGGTGAACGACTCGGCGGGCAGCGTGATGGCGGCGATCGAGCAGAACGAGACCTTTGGCGGGGGTGCGGCAAATCCTGGGGCGGAGCTGGTGGAGAAGCTGGTGGGGTCGGCGCTGAAGCTGTTTGATGGGCGCCATGGCGGGTTTGGGGCGCAGCCGAAGTTTCCGCACTCGAGCGCGGTGGATCTGCTGATTGATGTGGCTGGGCGGGCTTCGATTGGGCTACAGACGTCGAGCGGGATGGAGGGCGGCGTGGCGGCGAAGCGGGCGGTGCTGGTGACGCTCGAAAAGATGTCGAAGGGTGGAATCTACGACCAGCTGGCGGGCGGGTTTCATCGCTACAGCGTGGACGAGCGCTGGGTAGTGCCGCACTTCGAGAAGATGGCCTATGACAACAGCGAGCTGTTGAAGAACTATGTGCATGCCTACCGGAGCTTTGGGGAGCCGGAGTGTGCGCGGGTCGCGCGGGAGACGATGGCGTGGATGGATGGGTGGCTGAGCGACCGGGAGCACGGCGGTTTTTATGCGTCGCAGGACGCGGACTACTCGCTTGAGGACGATGGGGACTACTTTACCTGGACGCGGGGTGAGGCGGCAGCGGTGCTGACGGCGGAGGAGATGGCGGTGGCGGGGCCGTTCTACGACATCGGCGAGCTTGGGGACATGCATCACAGTCCGGCGAAGAATGTGCTGCATGTGACGCTGACCCTCGAGGCGGTGGCGAAGGGAGCGGGGGTGGGCGTGGAGCCGGCGCGAGAGTTGCTGCTCGCGGCCAAGAACAAGTTGTATGCGGCGCGGCTGGCGCGGCCTACTCCGTATGTCGACAAGACTGTTTATACGGGGTGGAACGGGATGTGTATCTCGGCGTACCTGGAGGCGGCGCGGGTGCTGGATGTACCGGAGGCGCGGGCGTTCGCGCTGCGGTCGCTCGACCGGCTGCTGGGGTGGTCGGGTAGGCCGGGGGCTTGGGACGAGAAGAACGGGATGGCGCATGTGATCGCGTATGGCGAGGGTGGAGAAGCGGGCGCGCGGGTGGCGGGGACGCTCGAGGACTATGTGTTTGCGGGGCTCGCGGCGCTGGATGCGTGGGAATCGACGGGCGAGCGGCGTTACTACGAGGTCGCCGAGGCGATTGCGGCGGCGGCGGTGGAGCGGTTCTACGATGCGGAGGGTGGCGGCTTCTTCGATACGGAGGCTGCGGCCGACGGGGAGAAGCGGATCGGGGCGTTGACGGCACGGCGGAAGCCACTGCAGGACTCGCCGACGCCGGCAGGGAACCCGGTGGCGGCTGGGTTGCTGCTGCGGCTGGAGGCGTTGAACGGCAGGGCGGACTATCGGGCAAAGGCGCAGGCGACGCTCGAGGCGTTTGCCGGGGTGGTCGAGCACTTTGGACTGTATGCGGCGAGCTATGGGCTGGCTTTGCAGCGGCTGATCCAGCCGGCGGTGCAGGTGTGCGTGGTGGGCGAGGATGCTCGGGCGCGTGAGCTGGAGGCGACGGCGCTGGCGCGGTACGCGGTCGACAAGACGGTGGTGCGGCTGCGCCGGGAGCAGATGGTGGAGCTTCCGCCGGCGCTGGGGCATCTGGCGGAGTTGCGGGAGGCGGGGAGCTTTGCGGTGGTGTGCAGAGGGAATGTCTGTCTGCCGGTGGTGCGGGAGGTGGAGGGGTTGATGGCGGCGTTGGGTGGGGTAGCGTAACGGAAGAGAAGCCCCACTTTAGTTTTCTAGGGTACGGCGGGGCTGAGGAGCGTGCTAAGGGACTCGGAAAGGCGAGAGGCATACCCCCAGGGGCTGAAGCCCCACGTTTTCTCTGGCGCACGATGCCAAGGCGAAAGCCTCGGCTTACCTAAAAGCGTGATTGTGCCGAAATTGCCTCGGCGGCTAAAGCTTTCGAGTAGTTTTCGGCGCCCTATGAAGCCCATGTCTCAAATGCGAGACATGGACACCCAGTTTATTGGTAGTACTTGGGAGCGACTAGCTGAGCAGGGGTGGTTGGTTGGGTGGGGCGGTGGGGTCGGTGTGTTTCATGAGGAGCATGTTGGCGGGCTCGGTGCCGAGCGGGATGGCGTCGCGCTCGAAGGCTTTGAGGATTCGGCGGCGGAGTTCGCGCAGGACGGCGTCTTTCTGGCTGACGCGAACGCGGAGGCTGATGGGGTAGATGACCTCGCGGCCTTTGATGTCTCCGAGGCCGGGGACGTCGGGATCGGCGAGGGTGATCTGCTTGAAGGCGGGATCGTTGCGGACCTCGAGGGCGACCTGGCGGAGGATGGCGAGGACGCGGTCGGGATCGGCGCTGGCGTCGACGCTGAGGTTGAGGGAGGCGACGGAGAAGTCACGGGAGAGGTTGGAGACGGTGGCGATCTGGCTGTTGGGGATGATGTAGAGAGTGCCGTCGCTGTCGCGCAGGGTGGTGCGGCGGAGGCTCATGTCCTCGACGGTGCCGCTGAGACCGGCGAGCTTGACGGTCTCGCCGACGTTGTACTGGTCTTCGACGAGGATGAGGATGCCGTTGAGCATGTCTTTGAAGATGCTCTGGGCACCGAGGCCGATGCCGACGCCGAGGACGCCGGCGGAGGCGAGCAGCGGGGTGAGGTTGATCTTGAAGACGGAGAGGATGTGCAGCAGAACGATGAAGCCGATGACGCCGTAGGCGGTAGCCCGAATGATGGCGGCCATGGTGCGCAGCTGCGAGGCGCGCTGCGAGTTGCCGATCTGTTTATTGGCCAGCGCGAGCATGCGGTTGACGAAGAACAGGACCATGCGTTGGAGCACAAAGGCAATGATGAGAACGATCAGGATGCGCGGGAGGTCGAACTGGATGAAGTCGATGATGTCGTTATGCCAGCCGCGTCCGAGCGCCCGCAGGGTGCGCTCCTCGTCTGAATGTGGCGCGAGCGCTTGCTGTGCGAGGTAGGTTAGGAGCATGATTTCGGTGACTCGTTTCTGAGGGTGCGGGACTCGTTGACAGGATAGGTCAGGTTGGGGGGTCGCTGCTGGGGTTGAGGAATGAGATGCGGCTCGCGGCGGGGAGATGGGGTGAGCGTATGAACTGGAGACGTATGAATTGGAGGCAAGGGGCGATAGGAGTGATGGGGGTGGGGATGATCGCCGGCAGTAGTGTGCTGTGGAATGCCCGGGGAGCGGCGCAGATGCAGTTCGGAGCAGACCAGATGCCATCGAGAATGCCGGTACCCAACAGCGGGCACGGGGCGGCGGGTTCCCTCGAGAGCCCGGCGGACCCCATGTCGGCGGCGATGGCGGCGAGGTCGAGGTTCGATCGGAACGTGGCCCGGCAGAAGAGGCTGGTGAGCGATACACAGCGGCTATTGGCGCTGGCGAATGAGTTGAGGACGGAGGTGCTCACCTCAGGTACGGAGACGATGACGCCGGCAATGCTGCACAAGATGGATGAGATCGAGAAGTTGGCGCGCAGTGTGAAGGACAAGATGCGGGACTGAGGTCGGAGGATCGTGTCATGGCGAGGATGGTGTATTTGGGTATGTGGCTGGCTCTGGCGGGAGGGCTGATTGGGGAAAGGGGCGTACGGGCGCAGAGCTCGGCGGGTGCTGGCTCTGAGCGGATTGCAGCGGTGAAAGGGACATCCGGCGCTCCGGGGAATGTCGCGGCTGGGCCGCAGACGGGGACGGCGGGGAATCCGCAGACTGGGCCTTCGGGTTCTGCTCAGACGGAGCGGCAGAAGACACTGGCGATGGAGACGGAGAAGCTGGTGGCGATGGCGACGGAGTTGAAGGTGCGGGTGGACAAGACGAACAAGGACATACTTTCGCTGCGGGTGGTCGAGCAGGCGAAGGCGATTGAGGAGTACGCGCACCAGTTGAAGCAGGAGGAGCCGAAGAAGTAAGGGCGAGCGGCAGGAGGCCTGTACGGCCAAAGACTCCTCCCGAACGGCACTCCGGAAAAGCGGAGTTCGGGTAGAAGGGTGCGAGCGGCGATTTGAGTGCAAAGATTCTCGGGGTCCTTCGACCCCGCTCAGGATTACGGTTCTTCTAGTTATCCGATGCTTACCGAAGGCCTATCGGGCGTTGAGGGCGGCGGCGTTGATCTGCGGAGCGGAGAGCGTGGTGAGGGGGGTGGCCGAGGATCGCATCGTGGGGATGACGGTGGCGGGGTCCCAGGTGGGGTGGGCGGCCCGGAGCAGGGCCGCGACCCGGCGGCGAGCGGAGTGGTGGCGCTGGTCCCCATGGCTTGGACGTATGGTTGGTGGCCGAGGTTGAAGTAGCCGTAGCTGTGGGAGCTGTCGGAGGGTGGGCCGTCGGTGGTGGAAGGTTTGCCGCTGCTGCAGGCTCCGCGCACCCAGCCGCTGATGGCGGTGTCTCCGCCTGCGGGCATGCTGCCGCCGGGTGCGGCGAGGCCGTCGAGCGGGTCTCCAAAGTCGCTGTAGTAGGCGAGGGTGATGGGGCCGGGGACACAGGCTGCTCCGGGAGTGGTGTTCTGGGCGCAGGCGGGGTTGGTGGAGGCGACGATGGCGAGCACGTCGCGGGATTGGGCGGGGATCATGATGTGTCGGGGGTCGGAGAGGTTGAGGGCGTCGTTGCCGGCGGCGGCGATGAGGACGGCAGACTGGGGCTCAGACTGGGGTGCCGAACGGTAGTTGCATTGACCCTTTCGGAGTGAGCATGCTCTAATTGCGCCTCTCAGAGATAAAGGGCCCCGCGACTACGTTGTGAGGAGATCTTTGCATGCATGAAGTGAGCAGTTTGCTGGTTTTGCTTCAGGGGCAGGTTGTTGATACGACAACGTATGGGGGCGGCGGGGACGGACGGATTTATCTCTGGATTGCAATGGGGGTAGGGGTTTTGGCGCTGCTGGCGGCGCTGCTGCTGGCGCGGTCGGTGATTGCGCACGATACCGGCACACCGGAGATGCAGGTGATCTCGAATGCCATTCGCGAGGGAGCCGAGGCGTTTCTGAAACGGCAGTACCGGACGATCGGGGCGCTGGCGGTGGTGCTGGCGATTGCGGTGTTCATTGGCTATCACCTGTCGGCGCGGACGGCTCCGTTTGCGCTGAAGACGGTGCTGAGCTTTCTGGTGGGGGCGATGTGCTCGGCGCTGGCCGGGTTTACGGGGATGTATGTGTCGATCCGGGCGAATATACGGACGGCGGCGGCGGCTCGGTCGAGTTTGAACAAGGCGCTCCAGATGGCGCTGCGGGGTGGGGCGGTGACGGGGTTGGTGGTGGTTGCGCTGTCGCTGCTGGGGGTGGGGGCGTTGTTCCTGTTCTTCGGAGGGCTGCAGCATCCGCAGGCGGTGCCGTATCAACTCGTAGGGTTTGGGTTTGGTGCTTCTCTGGTAGCGCTGTTCGCGCAGCTTGGAGGCGGCATTTATACCAAGGCCGCGGATGTGGGCGCGGACCTCGTGGGGAAGGTTGAGGCGGGAATTCCGGAGGACGATCCACGGAATCCGGCGGTGATCGCGGACCTGGTCGGGGACAATGTCGGCGACTGCGCGGGCCGCGGCGCAGATATCTTCGAGTCGACGGCGGCGGAGAATGTGGGTGCCATGATTCTGGGGGCGGCGCTGTATCCGGTCTTTGGGGTGAGGGGGATTCTGTTTCCGCTGATCGTGCATGCGATCAACCTGATTGCGAGCATCGCGGGCGTGGCCGTGGTGAAGACGACGGAGATGGAAGATCCGATGACGGCGTTGAACCGCGGGTTCTACCTGACCTCGGCGCTGGCGTTGACGGGGCTTGCGGTGGCGGTGCATACGATGCTGAATGGGCCGGGGGTGGAGTGGCTTTGGCTGCTGGGCTGCGGGGTGGTGGGGCTGACGACGGCGTTCCTGTTTGTGTGGATCACGCAGTACTACACGGAGGCGAGATACAGGCCGGTGAAGTCGATTGCGGAGGCGTCGCTGACCGGGCCGGCGACGAATATCATCGCGGGACTGGCGGTGGGGATGGAGACGCCAGCGGTGCCGGTTCTGGTGATCTCGTCGGCGCTGCTGCTGAGTTACTACTTCGGGGTGCAGGGGTTGGCCGGTGTGGCGGGGGTGAGCGACTACGCGAAGGGGATCTATGGAACGGCGATCGCTACCATGGGGATGCTGAGCTGCGCGGCGTACATCCTGGCGATGGATACGTTTGGACCAATCACGGACAATGCCGGGGGCATCATCGAGATGTCGAACCAGGACGAGGGTATTCGCCAGCGGACGGACAAGCTGGACTCCGCGGGTAATACGACCAAGGCGCTGACCAAGGGGTATGCGATCGGGTCGGCCTCGCTGGCGGCGTTTCTCCTATTCTCGGCGTATCTTGAGGAGATCCGCGAGATTGTGCTGGAAAAGGTTACACACGCGGGAGGCTACATGCCCGCCGGGTGGAGCTTCACGAACGTTAACCTGGCGGAGATCCCGGTGTTTGCCGGTGCTCTGCTGGGAGCGATGCTGACCTATCTGTTCTCTTCGCTGGCGATCAAGGCGGTGGGACGGACGGCGCAGATGGTGGTGAAGGATGTGCGCGACCAGTTCCGCGAGAACCCGGGGATCATGGCTGGGACCTCTAAGCCGGACTACGCCCGCTGCGTGAATATCGTGACCGGAGCGGCGTTGAAGGAGATGGTGCTGCCGGGGGTGCTGGCGGTGGGGCTGCCGGTGACGGTGGGGCTGATCTTCCGGAACTTCAGCTCGCAGTACTCGGCGAGTTCGGGGAGTCTGTTGCCAGGGACGATTCTGCCGGTGCCCGCGATCGCCGGAGTTCCGGTGAATCTTGCTGGAGCGCAGGCCGTGGCTGGGTTGTTGATGGTGGGAACGATCTCTGGCGTTCTGCTGGCGATGCTGATGAACAACGGCGGCGGGGCGTGGGACAACGCGAAGAAGTTCATCGAGACGGGGCAGTATGGCGGCAAGCGCTCGGAGGCGCATAAGGCGGCGGTGGTGGGGGATACGGTCGGCGATCCGTTCAAGGATACGGCGGGACCGAGCCTGCATGTGCTGATCAAGCTGCTGGCGACGATTACGCTGGTGCTGTCTCCCTTGTTTGTGTAGCTGGGCGGGCGGGAGGCCCGGGGCTGAAGCCCCTTGTAGGTTGCGGTGCTTGTCGCAGGGCTGAAGCCCTGCGCTCCCACCCGCGCTCTGTGCTCCCGGTAAACTCGGCTCGCGATCGGGCGCGGCAGTTCCGGAGGGCTCTGCGCCTCGACCGGGATGTGGCGCTTCCGCCGTGGTGGGCGATGGAGGGGATCTGGAGCAGGGCACAGGCTGGAAGCGAAAGCCAGTACAATCGAATTGGCAGGAGGACGGAGAACGTATAGCCGTCGAATGCCAATTATCGGTCGGAATGGCGTGAACCCCGAGTTCACATCTTTCGACCTACAAGGACAAGTGCATGGCCCGTCAAAGCTCCCCGCGTCTCGATTCCACGTCCACGTCCAGTTCGCTGGCGGGCGATGGTCTGCTGAGTCGCGATCAGTTGATTGAGTTCTATCGACTGATGTACCTGTCGCGGCGCACGGACGATCGCGAGATCGTGTTGAAGCGGCAACAGAAGATCTTTTTTCAAATCTCCTGTGCGGGACACGAGGCGTTGCTGGTGGCTGCCGGCATGGCGCTGAAGCCGGGGTATGACTGGTTCTTTCCTTACTATCGCGACCGGGCGATCTGCCTGGCGCTGGGCAATACGGTAGAGGAGCAGTTGCTGCAGGCGGTGGGCGCGGCGGAGGATCCGGCGAGTGGCGGGCGGCAGATGCCGTCGCACTGGTCGAGCAAAAAGTTACATATTGTTTCTCCCTCTTCGTCGACGGCGACGCAGTGCCTGCATGCGATCGGATGCGCGGAGGCGGGACGGTACTTCAGCCGGCATCCGGAGGCAGCGAATACGCCGGACGCTCAGGGGATCGACTACCGCCAGTTCAAGGACGTGGAGTTCCACGGCGATGAGGTGGTGTATGTGTCGATCGGCGAGGGATCGACGAGCCAGGGCGAGTTCTGGGAGTCGCTGAATACGGCTTCGAACGGCAAGCTGCCGGTGCTGTATGTGGTCGAGGATAATGGCTATGCCATCTCGACGCCGGTGGAGGCGAACACGCCGGGCGGGAACATCTCGCGGCTGATCGCGAACTTCCCGAACTTCCACTTCGCCGAGGTGGATGGGACGGACCCGATTGCCAGCTACGCGGCGATGGTCGAGGCGGTGGCGTACTGCCGCTCGGGCAAGGGGCCTGCGCTGGTGCATGGACATGTGATTCGTCCGTACTCGCACTCGCTGTCGGATGACGAGCGGCTGTACCGGTCGGCGGCGGAGCTGGAGGCGGATGCTCTGCGGGATCCGATCTCGCGGATGCAGTTGTGGCTGCTGCGCGAGGGGATTCTGGACGAGGCGGGCATCAACCGGCTGGAACGGCAGGTGGATGACGAGGTGCAGCGGGCGGCGGATCGCGCGGTGAGCGCGGCGCTGCCGACGGTGGACTCGATCTTGCGGCATCAGTACTCGGAGGATTTGAAGCCGACGGATGCGCGCTTTGCGACTGAGCCGCAGGTAACGGGTGGCGAGGAAACCGAGCGCGCTGAACGGACCATGGCCGACCTGATCAACGTCTGCCTGAAGGACGAGATGCGGCGCGATGAGCGGATCGTGGTGTTCGGCGAGGATGTGGCCGATGCGACCCGGGACGAACCGCTGCGGGCGGGAAAGCTGAAGGGCAAGGGCGGCGTTTTCAAGCTGACGTCGGGGTTGCAGACGGAGTTCGGCAACGATCGCTGCTTCAATTCGCCGTTGGCGGAGGCGAATATCGTTGGCCGGGCGATTGGCATGGCCGTGCGCGGCATGAAGCCGGTGGTGGAGATTCAGTTCTTCGACTACATCTGGCCGGCGATGCACCAGATGCGCAATGAGATGTCGGTGCTGCGCTGGCGGTCGAACGGAGTCTTCAGCTGCCCATTGGTGATGCGGGTGCCGATCGGCGGATATCTGACCGGCGGCTCGATCTATCACTCGCAGTCGGGGGAGAGCATCTTTACGCATACACCTGGTGTCCGGGTGGTGATGCCGTCGAACGCGCTCGACGCGCTGGGGCTGCTGCGGACGGCGATCCGGTGCGACGATCCAGTGCTGTTTCTCGAGCACAAGCGGCTGTACCGCGAGACCTTTGGGCGGGCGGCGTATCCGGGGCCGGAGTATGCGATCCCGTTCGGCAAGGCGAAGATCGTGAAGCCGGGTAAGGATCTGACCGTGGTCACGTATGGCGCGGTGGTTCCGCGGGCGCTGCAGGCGGCGGTGAAGATCGAGCGCGAGCTGGACGTGAGCGTGGAGCTGATCGATCTGCGCTCGCTGAGTCCGTATGACTGGGAGGCGATTGCGACGTCGGTTAAGAAGACCAACCGGGTAATCATCGCGCATGAGGATATGCTGAGCTGGGGCTACGGCGCGGAGATTGCGGCGCGGATCAGCGATGAGCTGTTCCATGACCTGGATGCTCCGGTGCGGCGGGTGGCGGCGATGGATACGTTTGTGGCGTATCAGCCGGTGCTGGAGGATGCGATTCTGCCGCAGCCGGAGGATTTGTATCGGTCGATGGCTGAGCTGGCGGCGTTTTAGGGGTGCGGCTGATGGGGGTGCTTTCCCGTCAGCCGTTGCCCGATGCTTTGGTCCCGGCGGCTAAAACGGATTCGGGCCTGAAAAGCAGATTCCTCCGCTGCGCTACGGATGACAACCCAAGGTCACGACAAAGCCCGGCGGTCGCCGGGGCTTTGAGTTCTGTCTTCATCTATCCGCACGGCACGCGGGGGAAAAGCGAACTTGCGCTTTAGAAGAAGCTTGCAAATTTGGCGGCGACCTCATGGGCGACATAGTCAATCAAAGAATCCAACACAATCGTAATTTCCATGCCTTTTGCGGGTCCCTCGTTGAGGGATACAAAAGATGCCAGTGTTCCATATGTATCCATCTCTTCGACAGTCAAACATTGCCCGAACTCTGTATCCGAGTACATGTAGGAGGGGGGGGACAACTGTGAGCAGGACTCGTCGGTGTTTAGTGATGTTTACGAGTTCGTCCAAGACGGCCAAGGGCATGGCAGGGCTGTTCGCCTCCCCGCTGTGATAGGGCTGCATCGAATCGATCAGTGCGATAGCCTTCGGATCGACACCCCAGAGCCTTTTCGCCTAAAGCGCATCTTCGAAGCCTTTCCCGTCGTACAGACAGGGAACATGTGCTTTTTACCGGAATGCTGCCGTGCCGAAAGAACGAGTTCCCACGCCAAATAGTCAAGAGTGCTTCGAATGTTTTGGAGGCAATCTCCGATGATGAGTCCGAGACGAACAGGGATGGGCTTTCTTACCTGCCAAAAGAACGTAGGTCGCTCGGGGGAAACTTTGTGCATCTCTCACCATTTCGCCTGGATTCGAGTTGAACTACCCCATGAGTTCGGCTTTGAAAAGCTCGAAATTCGTCCGTGAATGGACGATTTCTGTCTAACGGTCTCGATGTCGCCGGACGGCATCCATTGATGCCTTATCAGGTCTAGTCAACCAAGTATGTTATTACCATTCATCCAACGGGGAGCCCTGGGTCTCCGGTTCGATTCAGGTGGTGGTCAGGGGAAGGTTTGCGGTCTCCCAGGCGGTGATGCCTCCGGCCAGCTCGGCTACGTTGGCGATGCCGTGCTGGTTGAGGATGCCGACGGCGATCGAAGAGCGGTAGCCTCCGGCGCAGTGGAGGGCGATGCGGCGGTTGCGGGGGAGTTCCGCGAGGCGCTGTTGGAGCTGGGTGAGCGGCAGGTTGATGCTTTGGTTGAGGTGTTTCGCACTCCATTCGGCGGGGCTGCGGACGTCGATCACCAGCGGCGGATGGTCGGTGGCGAGCTCTTTGGCCAGCATCGAGGGGTTGATTTTCTCGGTGGCGCAGACGAGATCGGGGCGCGCTGCCAGTGCCGCCATGCCGTCGCGGAGGTATCCCTTGATGGAGTCGAAGCCAATCCTTCCCAGGCGCAGAGCGGCCTCCTGTTCGCGTCCGGGTTCAGCGACGATCAGGATGGGGCGGGTGGAGTCCAGCACGGTGCCGGCCCAGGTGGCGTACTGCCCGCCGAGGCCGATGTTGATGCTGCCGGCGAGGTGTCCGGTGGCGTACTCGACGGCGTCGCGCACGTCGAGCAGCTGGGTTCCGATGTCGCGCAGTCGGATGACTTCGTCGAGGTCGAGCGGGTGCAGGTTCTGCTCGAGGGCGCTGGCGAGCGTGGGGCGCTCGCGGGTGTTGAGGATGGCGTCGTAGGTGAAGTAGGCGGGGGCGTCGGGCTGGTCGGCCGTGACCAGGCGAATGAACTCCTCTTTGGGCATCGATTGGAGGGCGTAGTTGAGGCGGCGCTGCTCGCCGAGGGTGGAGACCGTGTCGGAGGAGAGCTGTTTGCCGCAGAGGGAGCCGGCGCCGTGCGCGGGGTAGACGAGGGTTTCGTCGGGGAGTTGCAGCAGCTTGTTGTGTAGCGAGTCGTAGAGATGGCTGCCGAGCTGCTGGGCGGTCCAGCCGAGGGAGGCGCGGAGGTCGGGGCGGCCAACGTCGCCGATGAAGAGCGTGTCGCCGGTGAGGACAGCGTAGGGTTTGGTGGGGTCCTTGTGGAGGTCGAAGACCACAATGGAGATTGACTCGATGGTGTGGCCGGGGGTCTCGAGGATCTTGATGCGGAGCCCGGGGAGTTCGAGTGTGTCGCCGTCCTTCGTGGGGATGAAGTCGTACTCGGCTTCGGCTCGCGCGCCCAGGCGGATATCGGCATCGCAGGCGTCGCGGAGCTCAAGGTGGCCGGCGAGAAAGTCGGCGTGGAAGTGGGTGAGAAAGACGTGGCGGATCTGGACTCCGAGCTGCTCGGCGTCGGCTAGGTACTGCTGTACGTCGCGCTGCGGGTCGACCACGATGGCGGTTGCGCTGGCTTCGTCGGCAAGGAGGTAGGACGCGTGGGCAAGGCAGCCGAGGTAGTACTGCTTGAGGTACATGCTGGCTATTTTAGACCTGGAGCCTAGGCTTGGTTTACGGGGCGGAACTCGCGGCTGCGGCCTGAGGTGGGCGGCGTGGGAGACTTACGGGGTCTCATCGGTTTGCACTGCGAGGCGGGACTCGCGGGAGTGGGCGAGTTGGTCGCGGAGGTGTTGGAAGAGGGGCTGCATGCCCTGTCCGGTCTTGGAGGAGACCTCGAAGATTCGCATTCCGGGACGGACGCTCTCGATGTTGCGGCGAGCGGCGGCCACGTCAAAGTCGGCGGGCTCAGCCATGTCCATCTTGGTGATGATGGCGACGTCGGAGCTGTTGAAGATGGTCGGATACTTCAGCGGTTTGTCCTCGCCTTCTGTGGCGGAGAGCAGGACGAAGCGGAGAGCTTCGCCGAGGTCGTAGCTGGAGGGGCAGACGAGGTTGCCGACGTTCTCGATAAAGAGGAGATCGAGGTCGTCGAGCTGCCATCCCTCGAGTGCGTTTTCGATCATCTGGGCGTCGAGGTGACAGATGGTTCCGGTGGTGATCTGACGCACGTTGGGGGAGGCGCGCTTGAGGCGGGCGGCGTCGTTCTCGGTGGCGAGATCGCCGACCAGTGCGGCGACGCGGAGGTCGTGGGCGAGGTTGCTGAGGAGTTTTTCGAGCAGCGCGGTCTTACCTGAGCCCGGGCTTGAGACCAGGCCGACGACGCAGACGCCTGCGGCTTCGAAGCGCTGGCGGAGGGAGCGCGCAAGGAGATCGTTCTGCTTCATGACCTTGGCGCGGACCTCTACGATGCGAGTGCTCATGCGGCGACCTCCAGGGAGACGACCTCGAGTTCGCGGCCGGTGACGATGGTCGCGCTCGGCGCGCCGCACACGGGACAGCAGAGTTGATAGAGCGACGGCGGTTGGCGGTCCTCGCGGCAGACGGCACAGTGGATGGTGAGCGGAACGGTCTCGATATCGAGCTGCGCGTGCTCGAGCGGCGTGTCCTGGCAGGCGAGCTCCCAGGCGAAGCGGAGTGCAGCGCGGTCGACGCCGGAGAAGACGCCGACCTTGAGGTGCACGACCTCTATGCCATGGAGTGCGCGCGCTTCGGACTCGTCGCCGATCTCGGCGAGGATACTGAGGACGATCGATAGCTCATGCATGCGATGTTTCTCGATGTGTGTGGCCTTGCGCGGGGTTACATGGTGCTGATCCGAATGTAGCGCTTGATGTCGGGCGCAAGCATGATTGCCAGTATGATTGCAGCCAGACCGAGTGCTCCGAACATCAGTTTGTCTGTCATGATGTCACCTCTCGATTGCCCGTGGGCAGGATGGGGGTACGGAAGTGCATAGGGTTGTCCTTGGGTTGGGCAAGGATTTGTCCGACCAAGGTTTCAATGAGGTTGGATGCTTCGTCGACCGCGGCGCATACTGGAGGCGAGAGACCCATGCGGCCTTCCAGTTCGTCGCCGAAGTCCTGGGGTTCGCAGGCGACGACGAGGATGCGGGCGGTGATGGGACCGAGCGAGGCGGCGAGATGGAGCACCTGCACAGGGTCCATGCCGTGGGGGTTCAGGTCGATGCCGGAGCCGCCGAGGCCGGTGAGGTCGGGATCGAGGACGAATAGCGTTCCGGGGGGCTCATTGCGGCTGAGTGCGTCGACCAGGATGACGGTGTGCCAGGGATCGAGCAGGGCGTAGGCCAAGTCGAAGCCGCGGATGCCAAAGTCCTTCACCTGGACGCCTTGGGGGAGCGGGCGCTTCTGGAGGGCGCGAGCGACCTCGACGCCGAATGCGTCGTCTCCGAGGAAGATGTTGCCGATGCCGGCGATGAGGATGGTCGCGGTCATGACGCGGTGCCCTCTGGGTGGGGGATGTAGGGCTCAATTTCCTCGCGGCCGAAGAAGAAGCGATGACCGGGCTGGCGCAGCATGCCGAACTCGCGTCCGGGATCGTCGTCGAGGACGACGGCAAACTGGATCTGGTCCTCTAAGTCTTGCTCGATGGCTTCGATGATGGCGACCTTGCCGGTGAGGGCGAGGTCGATGATGTCGGCGTTTTTTTGCGGCCGAAGGCGGATGCGATCTCCGATGCGGAGGTCGACGCCCAGGACGCGCACCGACTCGGGCGGCGCTTTCTCTTCGGCGGAGGGGTTCCAGTCGGCGATGCGTTCGGGATTCATGCGGCTTCTCCTCGGGTCTCGCTAGGGGACTCGCGCGTCGGGTGGACGATGCCGTGGGTCTTGAGCATCTGTTCCTGGGTGAGGGCTTCGGTGCGTTCGAGGATGCGGCGGGCGCGCGGGTCGCCGCGGCGCATCTCCTCCTTCTCGTCGTCGGTGAGGGTGAGGACGCGTAGGGTGAGCATCTCGTCCATCTCGGTCGCATCGAAGAAGTCGCCGGCGCTCTGTGGGGCGGTCTGCGGGTAGTCGTAGAGGATGATGGGGGAGAGCAGCAGGATGTGGCGGTCCGGCTGGTCGCCGGCGAGGACGGGGAAGACGCCGGTGTTGGTGCAGGCCTTGGCATCGGCGGCGTAGAGATCGGAAGGCTCGAGCAGGGAGATGAACTCTCCGCCGGTCAGGCCGAGCAGGAGATGGGCGGAGACGAGTGAACGCGGCAGTGCCTCGTCGCGGCGGGCCTCGCCGCCGCTCGGGAGCGGGCTGATGTTTTCGAGTTCTAGATGCAGCTTGCAGGCTCCGCTGGGCAGACTCTGGGCGCGGAGGGTGAGACTTGCGGCAAGCTCTGGGGCTGGGGTGAGGTGCAGGCTCAGGGGGGCGGCGAGGAGGTTGGCGAGGCTCAGGTTGGAGTGCTCGGAGGTGCGTTCGACGGCCTGCCCCCAATCGAGCGATGGGTCGGCGAGGCCGGAGCCGGCGGGCGCCTGGGGCAGGAGCTCGAGGAAGCTCAGCTTGATGTCGAGTGCGGCGTCTTGTCCGGGGATCAGGAGACCTTCGGAGTGCAGGCGGAAGGGCTCATGAGGGCGCTGGGCCTCGGCGTAGATGCGCGGGTAGAGGGTGCCGAAGTTCCAGCGCTGGCGATTCTTGATCGCGGTAGCGCGGTAGGGATAGAGGATGTATCCCTCGTAGAGGACGGCGGCGGCGATCCTCTCGACGGAGGCGAAGTTCATGCCTTGGCCTCTGCAGGGAGCTTGGTCGAGGCGTCGTCGTTCGAAAGGGCCTTGGCGATTGCCTGTTCCCAGGTTGGGAGGCCGTGACGCACCTTGTAGTTGTAGAGCTGCTCGAAGCTGTCGCGGCGCAGGCAGAGCCAGGCGGAGTTGGGGTGGTGCATCTCCATCATCTCCTTCCAGACGGAGACGGGGAGCCGGTAGCTGGACTCGCGATCCCAGGGGATCTGCGCGATCTGTAGGGAGCCGTCGGGGCCTTCGTAGAACAGGGTACCGCTGAACAGGACGGCGAGCGGTATATCGCCGGCGTCGAGGGCGTGGAAGTACTTGGTGGCCGCGATGTTGAAGTCGAAGGTGCAGGGCAGCTCCAGGTCGACGAGGAGTTCGCCGGCGAAGCGCGGGACGGCGACGCTGGTGTTCATCCAGAGGAGCGGTTTAACGGTGCGGGCCCAGCGTTCGGGGGTTCCGAAGAGGTCGAGTAACTTCTCCTGTTCGTTGGGCAGGTAGCGGCGTTTGGCGGGTTCGATCTGGACCTGGCAGCGAAGGGTGATGGCATGGATAGTCTCGCTGACCGGAAAGTTGGTAATGCGCAGCTTGGCGGCGATCAAGGGGATGGCCGCATGCGGCACCGCCTCGGCGCCTTCGATCTGAAAGTGGAGCTCAGACATGGCTGGGCTCCGGCTGCTGGTTTGCGCCACGCTCGCGGACCTCACTGCTGCGCGCCTTCAGGCTCGCGAAGAATGCGAGGATGTGGCTCCAGACTTCGGCTCCGCCGGAAAGGCCACGCCAGTGCATGCGGATGAGGCCGACGAGATGGAAGCACTCGTCGATGGGGACGATGTAGTACTGGTGGGGCGTGCCGACACGGTTGACGAGCAGGGTCTCGACGTCGGGCTCCATCTTCTGCAACGCGGGGTGGTGGGCGGCGATCTCGGTCCAGGATTCCAGGCTGAGCAGCGACTCGATAGCGCCGGCGGGGCTAGGGTACATGGCCATCACTCTGCCGGCGGCGCTGTTGTAGTAGAAGAAGGCCAGGTTGATGGGGATCATGAGGGATTCCCACTGCAGATTGGGCAGCTCGAAGTCGGTGAGGGCGCGCAGGCGGCGGGGAATGCGCAGATAGCGGGCTCCGGGCTGGCCGCAGAAGAGCATGGCGCAACCGTCGCAGGCGCAGGCGATCTCGCGCTTGTGCGGGTCGAGCAGATGCTGGTGCACGGGGGCGATCTCGGCGCTGCAGAGCTCGCAACGCTCGGCGCCGTCGGAGATGGGACGACGGCGGGCGACCTGTCGCAGGAAGGAGGGAACTGGGGTTCGCTCCTGCTCGGCTTCGGGGAGTTCGTTCATGCTGGGCTCCAAGCGGCTATGGGGGTGGCAGGTGCGGCATCTGGGGACTGATCGGGCCGCGCTGGTGGAGGTTGATGCCGGTGGCGTCCTTCGCGACGCGGGTGATCCGTTGCGCGAGCGGTTCGGCACGGCTCTCGCCTTTGCGGACTCTGTAGGCGTGAGCTGGGGTCTTCTGGGTTGCGTCCTGTTTGATCATGGTGGTTCACCTCATTTGAGGATGACGAGTTGTGGAGGGCTCGGCGCGGCGGCGGTGTCCTCGGAGACGATCTGGAGGATGTCGGGGGCGACCTCGAAGAGCGCGTCTTCGACCGCGTTCTTGAGGGTGACGGAGGAGCTTGGACAGCTGCCGCAGCTGCCGTGCAGGCGCAGGTGAACGATGCCGTCGCGGACAGCGGCGAGTTCGACGTCGCCGCCATGGGACTTGAGATAAGGCCGGACCTTCTCGATGCCGCGCAGAACGCGGGTCTCGATGTCGTCGGGGTGGAGGTTGTGCAGCAGGAGCATGCTGGAGACCAGGTCGTCCTCCAGGGCCTGACTGAGGGCTTGTTCGCCGGCCGGGGTCTCCATAAGCAAGTCGACCAGCCGGTGCAGGGCGGCGCCGTGCAGCTCGACCACCGATTGCACCAGGTCGAGCGCGGTGGCCCGGACCTCCGGGTCCCCGGCGCTCTCGAGGCGGGCGGCGAGCTTTTCCACTCGCTCGGTCTGCAGGCGGAACTGGCCGCGCTGGGGTGGGGCAAGGCCGCCGTCGGCCTCAGGCTGGAGATGCATTGAGGACGCAGCCGCCATCATTCATGCCCCGCTACGCCGAACATGGGAGAGTGACGGGTCTCGAGGATCTTGCCGTCGCCGAGATACATGTGCACGCCGCAGGGCAGGCAGGGATCGAAGCTGCGGACGGTACGCATGATGTCGATGCCTTTGAACTTGTCGGGGCCGTTCTCCTCAAAGAGCGGAGTGTTCTGGACCGCGTCCTCGTAGGGGCCGGGGGTGCCGTAGACATCGCGGGGGTTGGCGTTCCAGGGCGTGGGCGGATAGGGGTGGTAGTTGGCGATCTTGCCCTCGCGGATGACCACGTGATGCGAGAGCACACCGCGAACAGCCTCGTGGAAGCCGCAGCCGATGGCCTCCTCCGGGACCTTGAACTCGCTCCAGGTGGCGCTGCGGCCGGCGTGCAGTTCGGCGAGGGCCTTCTCGACGAAGTGCAGCGCGGTGGCGGCGGCGTAGGCCTGGAAGTAGGTGCGGGCGCGGTCGCGCTCGATGGTGTTCGACCACTTGGGGATGTTCCACTCGAACTCGGCCTCGGGCAGCAGGGCGGTCTTGGGAAGGTTGATCTTGACGCTATGGCCGGTGGCCTGCACGTAGCCGATATCGACCAAGCCGGAGAGGGCCGTCGACCAGAGGCGGGCGATGGGACCGCCGCCGGTATCGAGGGCGAGGCGGTCGCCGGTGCGCTGGTCGAGCCAGCGCGGGGACATGACCCAGGTGTAGTTGCCCTTGAAGTCGCGCTTCTGCGGGCGGGGGATGGTGGTCTGGTTCCAGGGGTGACGCTTGTCGATGGGGTTGCCGAGGGGATCGCGGTCGACGAAGGTCGCCTCGCCCTGCCAGTCGTCGTAGTAGGAGCTGCCGAGCAGGATGCGAATGTTGAGGTTGATGTCGACGAGCGAGTTGGTGACCAGTTCGCCGTCGACGACGACGCCGGGGGTGACGAACATCTTGCGTCCCCATGCGTCCATGTTCTTGTACTGGTAGTCGCAGTGGTCGGGATCGTTATAGGAGCCCCAGCAGCCGAGCAGAACGCGGCGGCGGCCGACCTCTTCGTAGCCGGGCAGAGCCTCGTAGAAGAAGTCGAAGAGATCGTCGTGCAGGGGCACGACCTTCTTCATGAACTCGACGTACTTCATGAGACGGATGAGGTAGTCGGTGAAGAGCTGAATGGTGGCCACGGTGCCGACGCCGCCAGGATAGAGGGTGGAGGGGTGGACGTGGCGTCCTTCCATCAGGCAGAACATCTCCCGCGTCAGCCGGCTCATGGCCAGGGTCTCGCGGTAGAAGGTTCCGGTGAAGGGATTGAGCGCGGTCATGATGTCGGAGATCATGCGGTAGCCGTGCTTGCCGGCGTTGCGCGAGGGCGTGTGCTGGGCCTTCTCCCAGACGTTGGGATTGGTCTCCCGCACCATCTGTTCGCAGAAGTCGACGCCGACCAGGTTGTCCTGGAAGATGTTGTGATCGAACATGTACTCGGCGGCCTCGCCGAGGTTGACGATCCATTCGCCGAGCGCGGGAGGGCGGACGCCGAAGGCCATGTTCTGCGCGTAACAGGCGCAGGTGGCGTGGTTGTCGCCGCAGATGCCGCAGATGCGGCTGGTGATGAAGTGGGCGTCGCGGGGATCCTTGCCCTTCATGAAGATGCTGTAGCCGCGAAAGATGGAGGAGGTGCTATGGCACTCGGCGACGGTCTTGTTGCCGAAGTCGATCTTGGTGAAGATGCCGAGGCTGCCGACGATGCGGGTGATGGGATCCCAGTTCATCTCGACGAGATTGCGCTGCTTTTCCTCGAGTTCAGGTATGGTATCGGGATACGTTGCCATGGATTGGTCCTCTCTCGAGTGGTTAAGCGTTGGGGCGGTTTGGGTGATAGCCGGTGGTGAGTTCCGGGCGGTTGTGGCGCCACTTGGGTTCCTTGTTGACGGTGGCGTTGGTGATGCCGCGGAGGGCACGGATCATGCGTCCATAGCTGCCGATGATTGTGGCCGAGAGCATGGCTCCGGGCGGCTCGTCCATGAAGGGCATGAACTTATCGGGGAAGCCGGGCATGGTGCAGCCGATGCAGATGCCGCCGACGTTGGGACAGCCGCCAATGCCGCGCATCCAGCCGCGCTTGGTGACATTGCAGTCGACGACCGGACCCCAGCAGCCGAGTTTGACCAGGCATTTGGAGGAACCGTATTCAGTGGCGAAGTCTCCCTGCTCGTAGTAGGAGCCGCGATCACAGCCCTCGTGGACGGTCTTGCCGAAGAGCCAGGTGGGGCGCAGCTGCTTGTCGAGCGGAATCATCGGAGCCAGGCCGGCGACCTGGTAGAGCAGATACAGAAGGGTCTCCATGAAGTTGTCGGGCTGGACGGGGCAGCCGGGGACGTTGACGATGGGCAGGCCGGCCTTGGAGCGCCAGTCCCAACCGAGGTAGTCAGCGAGGCCCATGGCGCCGGTGGGGTTGCCGGCCATGGCGTGGATACCGCCGTAGGTGGCGCAGGTGCCGGCGCCGATGACGGCCAGGGCCTTAGGCGCGAGGCGATCGATCCACTCGCAGGTGGTGATGGGTTGACCGGTCCTGGCGTCGGTGCCGAACGAAGCCCAGTAACCTTCCTCCTTATTCGTCTCGTCGGGAATTGATCCTTCGATGACCAGAATAAAAGATCCGAGTTTGTCTTCCGCAGCCATGTGAAAACGCCGCATGAATTCGTCGCCATTTTCAATCGCGAGGAAGGGATTGAGGAAGTTGACTTTGGGAATCCACGGAAGCGCGCCCAGAACAATGTCTTCGATGCTGGGTTGCGTGGCCGCCGTCATCGCAATCGTGTCGCCGTCACAGCCCAACCCAGCGGTTATCCAAAGGACATCAATTTCTGCGATGGGACCTGCCATCGCCCCGGTACCTTCAGGTGTAGGTTCTCTTCCGGCAGCGGCATCTTGCATCGACTCGCACCTGGGACGAAGTTCCGCCCTAGCCGCGTATTCTACCTTAAGAATCGGCAGGAGAGCCTAACGACCATGAGCTAAGATGGACGGCTCTTGAGAGCGATTTTAATTCCGCTGCGGCTTAGGACTCGACCTACCTTCTAACCAGCCAACTTGATTGCTTCTGGCAAACGACGCACGCAATCACATTTCAGCCACGAAGACGGAGTAGTTCAGGTGGTTCTCTTCCAGTTCCTAAAGCAATCGTTTTCCTAAAGCAATCGTTCACAAATCACTTGCCGCTTGCGCAGCCCAAGAACTCGAAGCGTCTCTCTGGTGGAAATGAGGCAGTAGAGGTCGTCCCTACGGCCTCACCGTTCGGGCAGCCCGTCAGGCACTGCGGCCACAGGTTCGGCGATTGCAGTTCGAGAAACAGTCGGCTGACGTCAAGTTTGTCCTCATCGATGGCGGGCCTGGGGGGCCCCCGTTGCGACCGAACTCAAGACCACTCTGGAGTTCCGCAAAGATACGCACCGACGGACCAAGGTGAAAGTCCCCCTGCCT
>DATMOB010000135.1:0-32416 GCA_035568455.1 Granulicella sp. | reverse complement strand
CGGGCTGCTGCATGCCTGCGAGAAGCGGCCGGTGGCGGCGATCAAGCTGGAGGAGATCGTCGACCAGACCGAGGCGTTCGTGGTGGATTCGCCGGAGCGGGAGCGGTCGACGCGCGAGGTGGGCGAGCTGATCATGAGCCGACTGAAGGAGATCGACACGGTTGCCTATATACGGTTCGCGAGCGTGTATCGCGACTTCAAGGATGTGCGCGAGTTCAAGGAGGAGCTGGAGGAGCTGCTGAACGGCAAGGATGTTCGGCGGCGGTAGGAGAGCGGAACAGCAGATTCCTCCACTGCGCTCGGGAATGACAACCAAAAAAGAGACGGCGCCCCCGAAACGACGAAACCATGCGGTAACCAACCAAAACGATGGAATGCACTTCATTTCAGGGAGAAGACAAGGGCATGACGGCAGGCAAGCGGACGCATAAGATTACGTTGATTCCCGGCGACGGGATTGGGCCAGAGGTATCGGGCGCGGTGG
This sequence comes from Granulicella sp., assembly GCA_035568455.1. Lineage (GTDB taxonomy): Bacteria > Acidobacteriota > Terriglobia > Terriglobales > Acidobacteriaceae > Edaphobacter. The sequence continues at coordinate 31,932 of DATMOB010000135.1, read as the reverse complement.
TTCGCATCGTGGAGGCCGCAGGGGCGGCGACGGGCGTCAGCTTCGACTGGCATACCTTTGCGGCGGGCGCGGATGCGTTTGCCCAGACCGGCGAGTACATCCCCAAGGCGCTCTATGAGTCGATCGAGCAGAATCGCGTCGCGCTGAAGGGGCCGGTGACGACGCCGATCGGCGGCGGGTTCGCTTCGATCAACGTGACCCTGCGGAAGAAGTTCGACCTGTATGCGAACTTCCGGCCGATCAAGAACCTGCCCGGGCTGAAGACGAACTATCCGGGCGTGGATCTGATCATCGTGCGCGAAAATACGGAAGACCTGTATGCGGGCCTCGAGGTGATGGTGGTGCCGGGCGTGGCGCAGAGCCTGAAGATCATCACCGAGAAGGGGTCGACGCGAATTTCCAAATTTGCGTTTGAGTATGCGCGTAAGTTCGGCCGCAAGAAGGTGCATGCGATCCACAAGGCGAACATCATGAAGCTGACCGACGGGCTGTTTCTGGACTGCGCGCGCAAGATGGCGGCGGGCTTCCCGGAGGTCACCTATGCGGAGCACATCGTCGATAACACCTGCATGCAGCTGGTGCTGAATCCGTACCAGTACGACGTGATCCTGACGGAGAACCTGTACGGCGATATTCTGAGCGATCTGTGCAGCGCGTTTGTGGGCGGTCTGGGACTGGTTCCGGGAGCGAACCTGGGGGCGGAGTGCGCGATCTTTGAGGCGGTGCATGGCTCGGCTCCGGATATTGCGGGCAAGGATCTGGCGAACCCGACGGCGCTGCTGCAGTCGGCGGTGCTGATGCTGCGGCATATCGATGAGCCGGCGGCGGCGGATCTGATCCAGAAGGCTCTGGAGACGGTGTACGCGGCGAGCAAGACGCTGACCAAGGATGTGGGCGGAACCAGCGGGACCAGGGCGTTCGCCGATGCCGTGGTCGAGGCGCTGGGAGTCTAGGAATCTTCGCGGCGCAGCGGGGTGGAGGGAAAAAACAGATTCCTCCGCTGCGCTGTGGAATGGGAATGACAAAAGTTACATCGGAGTTGGAGAAGCGGATGAGACAGCGGTTGAGTTGGGTTGTGGCAGCGGCGGTTGTGGCTGGGCTGGGCGTGGCGGGATGCAAGTCCTCGTCGCAGCCTGGAAGCACGAGCGGTGCGGGATTGGCCGCGACACCGGCGGCTGCTACCTCGTCGGCTCCGCTTGATCCGGCGACGCTGGGCGCGGTGAGCGGGACGGTGCACTTTGCGGGCAAGGCGCCGACGCCGGTGCTGATCGACACCAGCATGGACCCGGCCTGCGGAATGAGCGGCGGGGGCGATGTCTACTCCGAGCAGATCGCGGCGAAGAACGGCGGGTTGGGCAATGTGTTCGTCTATGTGAAGAGCGGGCCGGCGGCGGCCATGAATTACCTACCAGCGGCGGGTGCTCCGGTGGTGATGGACCAGAAGGGCTGCCGGTATACGCCGCATGTGGTGGGAGTGATGCGCAGCGGATCGGTGGAGTTCCGCAACTCGGATATAACGATGCATAACGTCCACACCATGCCGACGGCGGCGGGCAGCGTGCCGATCGATATCTCGCAGGCGCCGAAGGGAAAGCCGCAGGTCGAGCAGTTCAACCATGTGGAGCAGATGATTCCGGTGCGCTGCAACAACCATCCGTGGATGAACGCGTTCGTCAACGTCTCGGCGACACCGTTCTTCGCGGTGACGGGGACGGATGGGCACTTTGAGATCAAGGGGCTGCCGGCTGGCCAGTACACGCTGGGCGCGGTGCAGGAGAAGCTGGGCGAACAGACGATTGAGGTGACGGTGACGGCGGGGGCGGCGACGAAGGCGGAGTTCAGCTACTCGGCGGGCAGCTAGCGACCTGGTGAGGATTTAAGACTCGGGGCACTGCGGCGAGGATAGAATCTCGGGAAATGCGGTGCGATGTACAACGATTCAGGCCAGTTGTACATCGCAACCTAAAGTACCTGGAGAGGCCGAATAACGTCCGATGAGTCTAACCACCGATCACATGCTCTTGCTTTCCGTCCAGTCCTTGTCCGTCCATAGCCTTCCGCTGTGGTTTCTTGTGTTCGCGCTGTTTCTGCCGCGGGTGGCGCTGGTGGTGGCGTGGTTCGACCGCGACCTGGTGCGGTTTCATCTGGATAGTTTGATTGCGCCGATCCTGGCGCTGCTGCTGCCGCGGGTGCTGATCCTGGTGCTGATCTATCGCGACCAGGGGCTGAGCCTGTGGTTCCTCATTCATGCGATCGCCGCGGTGGTGGTGTGGAGCGGGACGGGCGGGCGCGGCTACTATACGCGGCGGCGCGGGCGGGTGGTGGAGGAGTATTACCGGGGCTAGGATTCCGTGATCCATTTATGACGGATTCCATGTCTCAACAGCGAGACATGGAATCCGGATTGTTGGGGAATCAAGGTGGGACATGGGCCTCCGGCGGGGCGGGCGTGGCGCGGGCGGGCGCAGCACGATATGCTGGAAAGATTATGGAACGGCGCAACGTAGGTATCCTCGGCGCGACTGGAATGGTCGGCCAGCGATTCATTCAGCTGCTCAGTAATCATCCGTGGTTCAACATTACTTGGCTTGCGGCCAGCGACCGCAGCGCGGGCAAGACCTACGGCGAGGCCTGCCGCTGGAAGCTGGACACGCCGCTGCCGAAACACATTGCGGAGATGGTGGTGCAGCCGAACACGCCCGAGGGCGGCTCGGGGCCGTTGCCGAAGATCATCTTTGCGGCGCTCGATGCGGACATTGCGCGCGAGCTGGAGCCGAAGTTCGCGGCTGCGGGTTGCGCGGTGATCTCGAACTCGAGTGCGTTCCGCATGGTCGAGGACGTGCCGCTGGTGATTCCGGAGGTGAACGCGGACCATCTGGACCTGATCGGGCGGCAGAGCTGGCGGCAGGAGACAGGCGGGTACATCGTCACCAATCCGAACTGCTCGGCGATTGGGCTGGTGCTGGCGCTGAAGCCGCTGGAAGAGCGCTTCGGGATCGAGAGCCTGTTCGTCTCGACCATGCAGGCGGTGAGCGGAGCGGGATACCCGGGCGTGCCGTCGCTGGACATTCTGGGCAACGTGGTGCCATTCATCAAGAATGAAGAGGAAAAGCTCCAGGAAGAGGTTGGCAAGCTGCTGGGCCGCTTCGCCGGGAATAAGGTCGAGTTCCTGGATGCGAAGGTGAGCGCGCACTGCAATCGCGTGGCGGTCGAGGATGGACATACCGAGTGCGTGAGCATCAAGCTGCGCAAGCCGGCGACGCACAAGGAGATTCTGGCGGCGTGGGCGGAGTTTGCGCCGCTGACGGCGCTGCACCTGCCGACCGCGCCTGACGTTCCTGTCGAGTTCGATCATGCGCACGACCGGCCGCAGCCGCGGCTGGACCGGATGCGCGGAGCGGGCATGGCGGCGACGGTCGGACGGCTACGGCCGTGTCCGCTGCTGGACTGGAAGTTCGTGGTGCTGTCGCACAACACGATCCGCGGCGCGGCGGGAGCGGCGGTGCTGAACGCGGAGCTGCTGGCGCGGCTCGGCAAGCTCGATCCGGTGAAGCAGCTGGCGGCGGTGTCGGCATGAGCGTGGCCCGTACTCAGCTGGTGGTGATGAAGTTCGGAGGAACGTCGGTCGAGGATGCCGTGGCGATGGAGCGGACGGCGGCGATTGTGGCGGGACGGCGGCGGCGGGGATTGAAGCCGGCGGTGGTGGTCTCGGCGATGGCGAAGGTGACCGACCTGCTGATTGCGAGCGGGACGGCGGCGGGCCGCGGAGATCGCGCAGGAGCGCTGGCGATCAGCGCGCGGCTGCGCAACCGGCATAACGATACGGCGACGCAGCTGCTGGAGCGGGAACGCTTCTCGCGGATCAAGCTGGCGATCGATGCGGAGTTCGACGCGCTCGACGACCTGCTGCGCGGCATTGCGGCGGTGGGCGAGCTGACGCCGCGCACGGCCGACCTCGTGGTGAGCTTCGGCGAGCGGCTGTCGAGCCGGATCGTGGCCGAGGCGTTCGAGCAGCGGGGGCTCAAGGGCGTACATGTGGACGCGAGGACCTGCATTATCACCGACAGCCACTACGGCAAGGCGGTGCCGCAGGAGGCCGAGATCGAGGCCAAGCTGACGGCGCTGGTGCTGCCGCTGCTGGAGCGCGGCGAGACGCCGGTGATGGGCGGCTTTATCGGAGCGAACGCGGAGGGCATCACGACCACGCTGGGGCGCGGAGGCAGCGACTACACGGCCGCTCTGGTGGGCGGCGGTCTGCATGCGGGCGCGATCGAGATCTGGACCGACGTGAACGGCATCATGACGACCGATCCGCGGATCTGTCCGGATGCACTGCGGGTGAAGACGATCAGCTTTGAGGAGGCAGCGGAGCTGGCCTACTTCGGGGCGAAGGTGCTGCATCCGGCGACGATTCTGCCGGCGGTCCAGAAGAGCATTCCGGTGTGGGTGCTGAACTCGCGCAACGCGGAGAACGAGGGCACCAAGATCACGGCGATGGCGCCGCCCTGCGCGAGTCCGTTCAAGAGCATCGCGGCGAAGAAGCGGCTGACCATCATCGACGTGGTGGCGAGCCGCATGCTGATGTCGCATGGCTATCTGAAGAAGGTCTTCGATGTCTTCGATAAGTACGAGTGCGCGATCGATATGGTGTCGACCAGCGAGGTGAGCATCTCGCTGACGGTGGACTCGAACCAGCGGCTGCCGGCGATCTGCGCGGAGCTCGGCAAGATCGCGGATGTGAAGATGGAGGGCAACAAGGCTCTGGTGTGCCTGGTGGGCGAGGATATCCGCGGCCACAACGGCATTGCGGGCCGCGTGTTCTCGGCGATCAGCCATGTGAATGTGCGCATGATCTCGCAGGGCGCGAGCGAGATCAATATGAGCTTCATGATCGATGAAGAGGATGTGGAGGAGGCGGTGCGGTCGCTGCACCGGCACTTCTTCCATGAGCCGGATGAGACGGTGTTCGACGTCGAGGCGCGAGCCACAGAGGTTACGGCGGGCGGAAACGCCTAGGGCGTATCGACAGACGCACTCAGGAAAGGCGGAATCCGGGTAGAACGGTCCGAGCGGTTATGTGGGTACGGAGAGTCTCGGGGTCCTTCGACTCCGCTGCGCTCCGCTCAGGATGACAGCTCTTATTTGTGTCCGATACTTACCGGGTCCAATATAGTTGACGGGGCTTAGGTTCAGCGGATTTCACGAAGGATTTGGAAAGAGAAACGATGCGGATCTTGATTCTTGGGCAGGGCAAGACGGGCAGCATGGTCGCCGAGGTGGCTCATGAGCGCGGCCATGGCGTGCACGTGTTGAACTCGAAGGAGAATGCTGGAGCGATGGCGCTGACGCCGCCGTTCGTCGCCGGCTTCGATGTGGTGATCGACTTCACGACGCCCGAGGCGGTGATCGCGAACATGCGGGCCTGCCTGGCGTTGGGCGCGAAGATGGTGGTCGGGACGACCGGATGGTACGACAAGCTCGAGGAGATGAAGAGCCTGGCGGAGCGCAAGGGCGCGGGGCTGTTATATGGCTCGAACTACTCGATCGGCGTGCAGGTGATGCTGCAGCTGGTGGAGCAGATGGGCAAATCGCTGGCGCACGCCAGCTATACGTTCTCGCTCGCCGAGACGCATCATGTGAGCAAGCTGGATGCACCGTCTGGGACGGCGATCACGATCAGCGAGGTGGTCAAGAAGGCGACGGGGCTCGAGGAGATTCCGATTACGGCGACGCGCGAGGGCGACGCCAAGGGGCTGCATGTGCTCGAGGCCCGCAGCGGCGCCGACCGGCTGGTGTTGACGCATGAGGCGTTCTCCCGGCGCGGCTTTGCCGAGGGCGCGGTGCGGGCGGCGGAGTGGATTGCGACGCGGACCGGTTGCTACGACTTCAAGGACGTCTTTCGACAGCTGCCCTAGGCTCTCGAACGTCGGCGATTGCCGATTGCGGGCCGGTTCGCGGCAATGTTGGGGCAAGAAGATCGGCTAACCTGCACCGAAGCTCGCCGGTCGGGTGTCCAATGAGAGAAGGAGTATTTCTATGAGCGTGCTCGAACAGGTGGATGTGCAGGCGGCGAGCGACTTCGCGGGACTGTCGTTTGAGGAGAAGCTGGACCGGTTTGCCGAGGTCGCAGTGCGGGTGGGTCTGAACCTGGCCAAGGGGCAGGAGCTGGTGATCTCGGCGCCGCTCGAGGCGGTGGCGCTGGTGCGGCGGATCACGGAGCACGCGTACAAGGCCGGCGCTCTGCTGGTGACGACGTTCTACAGCGACGATCCGTCGGTGCTGGCGCGGTACAAGTACGCCGACGATGCCAGCTTCGACCATGCACCGCAGTGGATGGCCGATGCGATCGCGAACGCGTTTCGCGGCGGTGCGGCGCGAATGGCGATTGCCGGCGTGAACCCCGCGCTCTTGGCCGAGCAGGATCCGGCGAAGGTCTCGCGGGCGAACATCGCGGCTTCGAAGGCGAATAAGCCGGCGATGGAGCTGATCACGAAGCACGCGATCAACTGGAACATCGTGGCTGCGGCGACCCCCGAGTGGGCGAAGCTGGTCTACCCCAATCTACCGGTGGACGAGGCGGTCGCGAAGCTTTGGGATGCGATCTTTCTGGCCTCGCGCGTGACCGGCGCCGATGCGATGGCGGACTGGAAGCGGCATAGCCAGTACTTGAAGCAGCGGGTCGACCTGCTGAATGCGAAGCGGTATCACACGCTGCACTTCAAGTCGCAGGACGGCAGCACGGATCTGAAGGTGGGGCTGGCGGACGATCATCTGTGGGCGGGCGGCGGCAGCCTCTCCGGCAACGGCATCTTCTGCAACCCGAATATTCCGACCGAGGAGTGCTTTACGACGCCGCACAAGGATCGCGTGGATGGCGTGGTGCGGGCCTCGAAGCCGCTGTCGCACCAGGGGACGCTGATCGAGAATATCTCGTGCCGGTTCGAGGGCGGAAAGATCGTCTCGGCGACGGCGACCGCGGGCGAAGAGGCGCTGAACCGGCTGATCTCGGCCGACGACGGCGCGCGACGGCTGGGCGAGGTGGCGCTGGTGCCGGCTTCGTCGCCGATTGCGGCGAGTGGGCTGCTGTTCTGGAACACGCTGTTCGATGAGAATGCGGCGAGCCATATTGCCCTGGGTCAGGCGTACTCGACCTGCCTTATCGAGGGCGAGAACATGAGCGCCGAGGAGCTCGCGGCGCGCGGCGCGAACTCCAGCCTGATCCACGTGGACTGGATGATCGGATCGGCGGCGATGGATGTGGATGGAGTGTATGCCGATGGACGCTCGGAGCCGCTCATGCGCGGCGGCGAGTGGGTGTAGCAAGACACGCTGTCGATCGAGTTCCCGTTTTGTGCCCGGCCTATTGGGCGGGCACAAAACGGCACAAGAAGGCCAGGGTTCTCGCGTCAGCGTCCTTGAGCGCGGCTGTATCGAAACCGTGAGCCTGTTCAGCGTACAGATGATTCTCACAGGTCAGCTTTCTAAGTTCGCCGGCAGCCATGAGCGGCAAAGTATCTCGCCTGCTCCTGGTATAAATCTGCCCCAGGCCCGCTGGCACCATGAAGAAGAATCAACGTAGGTTTCCCTGTCTGTGACCAAAAAATCTCATATGTCACCTTCGCCTTCTGGTTGGTTTCGAAGTGTTTCGAAGTTGACATGATCGGATTCTGGCCGGTTGAACAAGCGGGATGCAACAAAGACGCAGCCAGGGCAAGAAGATGAGAGACGATCTGCCGTGCGTCATCGAGTCGCCTTTCGTTGGTGGTTTTGTAGGCCGTTCTACGGTCGATTCCGGGATCGCATTCTGTTTAGGCGAAAATGATCTAGTGGGGCTGGATGTGCTCGGGTTGCAGACCCATGCCGATGAATCGACCGGCGAGCCGCTGCATGCCGGGAATGCTGGTCAGAATGCGTAGCGTCAGGGGTGGGGAGACCGGCCCGGGGTTGTGCAGGACCCGGTGGAGGACGCGGTGGGCGAAGAGCTGGATGCGCTGGGTGTTGCGGACGGCGCGTTCGCGATGGTGCTGGACCCGCTCGAGGTCGTGCGGCGTGAGCGCGCCAGAGCGGAGCGGCTCGGTGAGGATGTTGGCGGCGGCGACCGCATCCTGCAGGGCGATGTTGATGCCGATGCCACCGACCGGCGACATGGCGTGGGCGGCGTCGCCGATGCAGAGCAGGCCGGGCGAGGACCAGCGCTCCAGATGATTGACCTGGACGGTGAGCAGCTTGATCTTGTCCCAGGAGTCGATCTCGGCGGTTCGACCGGCGAGGAAGGGGACGATCCGCTCCAGGCTCTGGTGGAAGTTCGGGAGGCCCCGCTCCTGGATCCTGGCGAAGTCTCCCTTGGCGATGATGTAGCCGATCTGGAAGTACGTCCCCCGGTTGATGAGGACCACCACCCGGCCGTAGTTGATGTACCCCAGGGCGTTTTCGGGATCAGAGGGCTGGCGCGCAAGGCGAAACCAGAGCACGTCGATGGGCACGCCGTCATCCTGTAGCGGAAGATGGGCTGCCACGCGGGAGATGGCGTGGCGGCCGTCGCAGCCGACGGTCAGGTCGGCCGGGATCTCGACCGAGCCCTGCGGCGTCCGGGCGTGGACGCCGGTGATGATGCCGTTGCGGGTGCAGAGGCCGGTGGCCTCCCACCCCATGCGCAGGGTAAAGCCGGGGTAGCGCGATGCCTCCTCCGCCAGGAAGTTGAGCAGATCCCACTGCGGCATGAGGGCGATGAAGCGGGCGCGGGTGGGGAGGTGGGAGAGGTCCGACATGATGACGCTGCGGCCGCCGACGACGCCGGTGAGCCGGCTGACCTCGGAGTGCGGGAGTTGGAGAAATCGCTCGAACAGGCCGAGCTCGTGGAAGAGCTGCAGGGTGGAGGGATGGACGGTGTCGCCGCGGAAGTCGCGGAAGAAGTCGGTGTGCTTTTCGAGCACGGTGACGGGCAGGCCGGCGCGGGCGAGCAGAAGGCCGAGCATGACACCCGCAGGACCTCCGCCGATGATGCAGGTCGCCTGCATGGCATAGGACTGTAGCAAGTCACGCGGCCGCGGGCAATGCAAGTTTAGGCCGAACCGGTCGCAATTCCACACCGGGCCACAAATGCTTGCAGGAAAGCGATAAACTGCGACTATGAATTTGATGGGTTGTGGAACTGCGCTGGTAACTCCCTTCCGCGAGGATGGGAATGTGGACGAGCCGGCGCTGCATGCGTTGGTGAACTGGCAGATCGAGCAAGGGATTGGCTTTCTGGTTCCCTGCGGTACGACGGGCGAGGCTTCGACGCTGAACGAGCAGGAGTGGCTGCGGGTCGTCGAGGTGGTGATTGGAGCGGCCCAGGGCCGGGTTCCGGTCTTTGCCGGGTGCACGCACAATGCGACCCGCGAGGCGGTGGCGCGAGCGCAGAAGCTGGCTCGGGTGCATGGCCTGAGCGGAATTCTGACCGCCAACCCGTACTACAACCGGCCGGGGCAGGAGGGCCAGTACCAGCACTTCCGCGCGATCGCGCTGGCAGTGGAGCTACCCATTTTGCTGTACAACATTCCCTCGCGCAGCGGCACCAATCTGGAACCGGCGACGGTGCAGCGGCTGGCCGAGGAGAAGAACATCATCGGCATCAAGGAGTCGAGCGGCAACCTGGCGCAGATCACCGAGCTGCTGAATACGCTGCCGCGCTCGTTCAAGGTGTTTTCGGGCGACGACGGCATGGCGCTGGCGACGATTGCGCTGGGCGGCATTGGCCTGATCTCGGTGGCGTCGAACCAGATTCCGGCGCAGATGTCGGCGATGGTGCAGGCGGCGCTCGAGAACGACTGGGCGGCGGCGCGGCGGATCAACCGCCACTTCTCGCGGCTGATGGCGGCGAACTTCTCCGAGCCCAGCCCGGCGCCGGTGAAGGCGATTCTGGCCATGATGGGCAAGATTAACGAGACGGTGCGGCTGCCGATCGTCCCGGTGTCGGCGGGCACGCGACGCAGCCTGGAACGGCTGGCGGGCGAGCTGGGGCTGCTGGTCGATGCTCCGGCGACCGGCGCCGATCTCCGCATGTTCTAGCCGCTCTTCGCGTTGCGCTGGGCGATGAGCTGGCTAAGAGAACAAAATTCAACACAATTGGAAGTCAGGAAGAGAGAGTCATGTCTGAGGTAAGTGTGTCCCTTAAAACGAGGATTGAGGAGTACTTTGCCGCCGGTGCGGCGGTGGTGGGCGATAAGGATGCGCTGGCCGCGTTCGAGGAGCTGCGTGCGGGCTTGGAGGCGGGCAAGCTGCGCTCGGCCGAGCCGGATGCGTCGCTGCCGCTGGGCTGGCGCGTGAATGCGTGGGTGAAGCGCGGCATCCTGCTGGGCTTCCGGCTGGGCAAGATGACGTCGATGGGCGGTGGCGATCTCTCGTTTGTCGACAAGGACACCTACCCGGCTCGGCGCTTCGGCGTGGAGCAGGGCGTGCGCGTGGTGCCGGGCGGATCGAGCGTGCGCTCGGGAGCCTATGTGGCGCCGGGCGTGGTGTGCATGCCGCCGATGTACATCAACGTGGGGGCGTTTGTCGACGAGGGCACGATGGTGGACTCGCATGCCCTGGTGGGGAGCTGCGCGCAGATCGGCAAGCGCGTCCACCTGTCGGCCGCGGCGCAGATCGGCGGGGTTCTGGAGCCGGTGAATGCGTCGCCGGTGATCATCGAGGATGACGTTCTGGTCGGTGGCAATACCGGAGTCTACGAGGGCACCGTGGTGCGCAGGCGGGCGGTGCTGGCCGCGGGAACGATCCTGACACGCGGGACACCGGTGTACGACCTGGTGACGGGCGAGGTGCTGAAGGCGACGGCGGAGTCTCCGTTGGTGATTCCCGAGGGCGCCGTGGTGGTGCCGGGATCGCGTGCGGTGGCCAAGGGCAAGGGCGCGGAGTGGGGCCTGAGCGTGTATACGCCGGTGATCGTGAAGTATCGGGACGAGAAGACGGAGCTGTCGGCGGCGCTCGAAGATCTGCTGCGGTAGTTTGCTCCGGTAGCTACAATCAGCTCGCGCGATATTCGGCGTGCCTTGATGATGGACCCAGTTCCTTCGTTGAGGCGCGCCGATGTCGCTGATGTTCGCGAATCGCGCGAACCGTCCCTTCTGCTTCACCGATAAGGAGGAGAGTGACGATGGAAAAACGAATCCTTCCTGATTTCAAGTCCAGGGCCGAAGAGGCGAAGTGATGGTTTGATCACCAGGACGAGCTGCTCGAGGACTTCGAGCAGGCGGAGGAGGAGGAGGGCAGGCTTGGCCGGGGCACGGCGGCGCGTCTGGCTGGAACTCCGACGACGGCTCCGGATCCCGCTCCGACGATAACCATCCGGCTCGATCCCGAAGACATCGCTCTGGCCCGGGAACAGGCCAGTCAGCGTGGACTGAAGTATCAGACCTATCTCAAGATGCTGCTGCACGAGGCACAGCTCAGGGCCAAGACTAGCCGAGCCCTGCCGAAGCTGTCGCCGCGGGATTTTCCAGTCCCCAGGTCCAGAGGAGCCTCCAAACTGACCTCGGAACTGGCCTTCGAACCAGGACAGGAACGGTCTAATTTATTGGCGATGCTAAACTTGAAAGACTGATGGCTCAAGATAAATTACGCATGATTCCCCTTGGGGGGCTGGGTGAGTTCGGGATGAACTGCATGGCCCTCCGCTGGCAGGACGATATTATCGTCATCGACGCCGGCCTGATGTTCCCTGAAGAAGAGCTGTTGGGCGTCGATATCGTGGTTCCCGACATCAGCTACCTGGTCGAGAACCGCTCCAAGGTTCGCGCCATTGTGTTGACCCATGGCCACGAGGACCACATCGGCGGACTGCCGTGGATCCTCTCGGAGCTGAACGTTCCGGTGTACGGGACCGAGTTCACGCTGGCCTACGTCGAGGGCAAGCTCGAAGAGCACCGGCTTCTGGACGACGCCGACCTGATCGAGATGATCCCCGGCAGCCGCTTCAGCCTTGGGCCGTTCTCGATCCTGCCCATCCGGGTGACGCACTCTCTGGTGGACTGCGTGGCGCTGGCGATTACGACGCCGGTGGGCGTGATCCTGCATACGGGCGACTTCAAGATCGATCTTTCTCCACCGGACGGAAAGCCGTTCGACCTGCATGCCTTTGCCGAGCTGGGCAAGCAGGGCGTGCTGGCGATGCTGCAGGACTCGACCAACGTCGATCGCACCGGCTATACGCCGAGCGAGCGGGCGGTGCGTCCGCGGCTGGACGAGATCTTTGCGCGGACCAAGAAGAAGCTGTTCTTCAGCTGCTTCTCGTCCTCGATCCACCGCATCCGGCTGGCGATGGAGCTGGCCCACCAGCACGGGCGCAAGGTGGCCATCATCGGGCGGTCGCTCGATAACTCGACCGAGATTGCGCAGGATCTGGGGTATCTCGATCTGCCTAAGGGGCTGATCGTCAATCCCGGACAGATCCGCGACATCGCGCCCGAGAAGATGTGCGTGATGATCAGCGGGACGCAGGGCGAACCGATGTCGGCGCTGAGCCGGGCGGCGGTGAACAACCACAAGTTCGCGCACATCGACGCGGGCGACACGGTGCTGCTGAGCTCGCGCGTGATTCCGGGCAACGAGAAATCGATCTATCGCATGATCGACCACCTCGAGCGGCGCGACGCGAAGGTGATCCACGACGACGGCACCCAGGGGCTGATTCACGTCAGCGGACACGCCAGCCAGGAGGAGCTTCGCCTGCTCATCAACCTGGTGCGGCCGAAGTTCTTCATCCCTGTCCACGGCGACTATCGCCACCTGAAGCGGCACGCCGAACTGGCGGCCGGACTCGGCGTGGTGGAGAAGGTGATGCTGCTCGAGGACGGCGACGTTCTTGAGTTCGACCGCAACTCGGCGGTGAAAACCGGCAAGGTGACGACGGGCCGTGTCTGCATCGACTCGGGTGGATCGATCGACGTGGTCGAGGATGTGGTGATCCGCGACCGCAAGCACCTGAGCGAGGACGGAATCGTGCTGCCGATCATCGCCATCAACAAGCGGACGGGCAAGGTCGAGAGCATCCCGGAGATCGTGATGCGCGGCTTCGCCATCCAGGAGGAGAGCCTGTTCGCCGAGTCGCGGCAGGTGGTCCAGCGGACACTCGAGTCCTCAAGCTTCGAGGAGAAGGTGGACTACGGCGTGATCAAGGAGAAGATCCGCAACGACCTGAAGCGCTATATCCAGAAGAGCACCAGCCGGCGGCCGTTGATCATGCCGGTGATTCTGGAGCTCTAAGGTACCATCCATTCTTGTAACTGTATGTGCACGGCGGCCTTAGGGTCGCCGTCTTCTTTTTGCGGTCGTCTAAGGCGAATGCGATACGTGCTGCGCGATCCGGTCGAAATATTGACCTTCCAGCTTCAGGTTGCTGGGCCGCGTGCCGGATCTCCATCCACAGGAACGACGACGAGGAACTCCGTTGCATACCAGCCGTAGTGAAAGAGCAGTTGGGCGCGACAGCCTTTGTCCGTGTCCGTCGCAGCCAAGCGTAGTTCTCCGCGAGTGGTGAGACCGGTGTGGACGTACCATGCTCCGGGGATGTCAGGACCTTCATGGAGGGTCATGTAGCGGTGCATCACGGTGCGCACGTTCGCAAGCGCATGGCCGTCGGCATCCTGCAGATGATCGGAGTGCAGGCGGTAACAGTCCGGGCAGGCTGGGTTGGGCGCGACCTTGAAGCCACGTTCGGTAGGGCGCCGGGCGGATTTGACGCGGGAGGCTGAAAGGCGGCGCTCCCGCTGCTTCACTTTTTTCGCTGCGGACCGGGGCAGGGCGGAGCAAAAGGAGGGCGGACGTAATAGGCTGGCACTATGAGCGAATTTGTGACGCGGGAAGAGTTTTTGTCGGCGCAGCAGAGGATCGCCGGAGTGGCGGCGCGCACCGGGCTGTACCGGATACCGGCGGAGCAGCTGGAGCGGGCGGGGTTGGCGGCGCCTGGGTTTGAGCTGTTTGTGAAGGCCGAGAGCGAGCAGCCGATCGGGAGCTTCAAACTGCGCGGGGCGTACAACAAGATCGCCGGCGTGGTGGAGCGCGATGCGAGCGCGGCCGGACGTGGGTTCATCACCTACTCGAGCGGCAACCACGCCCAGGGCGTGGCCTATGCGGCGCGGGCGGTGGGGGCGAAGGCGGTGATCGTGATGCCGGAGAACGCTCCAGTGGTCAAGCGCGAGGCGACGGCGGCCCTCGGCGCGGAGATCGTGCTGGTGGGCGCGGCGAGCTCCGATCGCAGGCTGAAGGCGGAGGAGCTCGAGGCCAGGCACGGTTACATTATGGTGCCGCCCTATGACGATCCGGCGATCATTGCCGGACAGGGGACGTGCGGGCTCGAGATATTGGAACAGATTCAGGAACAGACGGGAGAGGCTGCGGGCGAGGGGCTGCTGGTGCTGTCGCCGGTGTCGGGCGGCGGTCTGCTGAGCGGGGTTGCGACGGCGATCAAGGTTTCTTCGACGGGCGTGAAGGTGTGGGGCGCGGAGCCGGAGCTGGCGGGGGATACGAAGGAGTCGTTTGAGACGCGGACGCTGGTGGAGTGGCCGGCGGCGAAGACGACGCGGACGATCTGCGATGGACTGCGGACGCAGTCGCTGGGCAGGCTGAACTTCGAGCATGTGCTCGAGTATGTCGACGGCATCGTGACCGTGAAGGAGGAAGAGATCCTGGCGGCGATGCGGATCTTCCTGCGGACGACGGAGCTGGTGCCGGAGCCGAGCGGCGCGGCCACGCTGGCGGCGGCGCTGTTCCACGCGGGCGAGCTGCCGGCGGCGCGGCGCGTGGTGGTGGTGCTGAGCGGCGGCAATGTGGAGCCGACGCTCGAGGCGCGACTGCGCGAGGAGATTGCGGCGGGGACGGCGGGTTCAGCGGTGCGCTGAGCCCCTGCTGTACTCCCGTTGCCTCTGCACCTCTGCTGAGTTTTCACGGTAGTCATCTTCCGCTGCGGGGCGAACCGGCGTTTAATGGTTCGCATTATGCGAACTGATGGTTTGAGAACTTGCTTGGGAGCTGTCCTGCTCCTGCTGGCGCCGCTTGGTCTATTTGCCCAGAAGCAGGATAAGAGTGCGATGCCGGGGTACGACCGGGCGCCGAGGGCAACGGTGCTGCATCCGGCGGTGGTGTATGTGTCGGCGGATGCGGATGCGCAGCGCGTCTCGCTGGTGACGCCGGGGCATGAGGTGGCGGTGGTGGAGCGCAATGGCCCGTGGGTGCGGGTGTTCGCCAATACCGACCTGAAGGAGCGGACCAACGACAGCGAGGAGCCGATGATCGCGGAGGAGGACAACGTGGCTCCGGCATCGGGCTGGATTCGCAACAAGGGCGTGGTGGACCGGGAGACGGCGAACGGGGATGCGATCCTGTTCGGCGCGGCGGCAAACCTGGAGGACCAGGCCACGCAGCCGCACGCTCCCAAGGACGCGGCCAACGAGGCACATCTGCTGTATGAGCGGGTGGCCGAGTACTTCCCTGACTCGCCGCTGGCCGCGGAGGCGGCCTGGCGAGCGGCGGATGTGCGCTGGCAGATTGAGAAGCGGGACAACAGCACGCTGCCCTCGGCCAAGGAGCAGGAGGCGTATCTGCGGCCGCAGCTCTACGAGGGCAACATGAAGAAGATTTTGAAGCAGTATCCGGGGACCCGGTATGCGGCGCTGGCGGCCTACGACCTGATCGACAATAAGCTGTGCGGCGACTGGCAGGGGCTGCCGAAGTGTCCGGAGATGGAGTCGGGGCTATACGAGAAGTACGCCCGGCAGTTTCCCGATGAGCCGAAGTCGGCAGAGGCGCTCTATAACGCGGCGTATCGGCAGGCGGTGCTGGTGGAGATGTACCTGATCGAGGAGAACAAGAAGCGATCGGAGGCGGCGATCGCCAACACCAAGACCCTGGCCGAGGCGCTGCGCGCGCAGTATCCGAAGTCGGACTACGCGGCGCGGGCGGCGAGCATCGCCTTCAAGGTGCAGCAGGGGATACCGGTCTATGGGAATGACCGGGATTAGTGCAAGTCGCTTCAACTGTCGGCAGTCGGCGGCAGGTGGCGGCGCGAATGATTCATCGTATCCACACGATCCCGCAATAAGATAAAGACTATGCCTATTGTTCAAGTAATCATCCTTGCCATTGTGCAGGGTTTGGCGGAGCTACTGCCGGTATCGAGTTCGGCGCACGTTGTGGTGGCGGAGAAGCTGATGGGGCTTGATCCCTCGTCGCCGCAGATGACGCTGGTGCTGGTGATGCTGCATACCGGAACGATGTTCGCGGTGATTGCCTACTTCTGGAAGCAGTGGCGGAGGTCGTACTTTGCGTCGGCGGATGCGTTCAGCCGGATCGCGGTGCGAATCATCTGGGCGACGCTGCTGACCGGTGTGATCGGCGAGGCGCTCAACAAGATCATTGAAAAGACGGTCTTCAAGGGCGCTCCGAAGGCGCAGATCGAGGATCTGTTCGGTCGGCTGGACTTGATTGCGCCGGCGCTGGCCGCGGCGGGGATCGTGATCCTGATCGCCGGCGTGCTGGAGAAGCGGCGGATGGCGGCTTTTGTCGATCACAGCGCGGACTATCGCGACCTGACCACGGTGACCATGAAGCAGGCGGGCTGGATCGGCGCGGTGCAGGGGCTGTGCCTGCCCTTCCGCGGATTTTCGCGCTCGGGCGCGACCATCTCGACCGGAATGCTGACCGGCGCGACCAAGGAGCGGGCGGAGCGGTTCAGCTTCGCGCTGGCGGTGGTTCTGACCCCGCCGGTGGTGCTGCGCGAGGTGCTGCGGCTGCTGAAGGCGACCCACGCAGCGGCGGCGACGGGCGATCCCATCAACCTGCATGGAACGCTGGTGATCGCTCTGCTGGGTGCGGTGTTCGCGTTCATCGCCGGGCTGGTGGCGCTGCGCTGGCTAAGCAGCTGGCTGGAGAGCGGACGGTGGTATGTGTTCGGAATCTATTGCCTGGTGGCGTCGGGCGTGGTGTTCTACCTACACACGCTGGGCTACTAAGGTCCAGATTTTGGTTGGCGCGTCAACGAGAAGAGCCCCGGCGATTGCCGGGGCTTTTCTTTGGATTATGCGCCGGCCTAAGGAAGCGGGCGACGGAGAGAGATATATCTCCGTCGCCCGCTACTTGCCGGCAAAAAGGCTTCGCTTTCAAGCGGCTGGCGCGAGGGCGTCGCGGTGGCTGCGGACGAAGTCGTGGGCCATGAGGATGTGGGTCTGCTGGGTGGTCAGGAGCTGCTGGATGGGCGCCGGCAGGGGCTGTATAAGGGCATCGGCGTAGACCTTCTTGGCGGTGTCCTCGGACCTTTCGGCGATGACCAGAAGTTCGTGGTCGCCGGGAATCACCTTGGCCTTAAGGTCGCCCCAGAGGCGGTGGAGGGTGCCGGTGGCAGTGCCGGTCTCGTGGATGTCGTGGACGCCGGCGTGGTGGAGTTCGGTCTCGAGGTCGCCGTGGAAGCGCGCGCGCTTGAGGGACTCGGCCAGGAAGTAGCGCTTGAGGTTCTGATCCTGGAGCCGCTCCCCGATGTCGGCGAAGCCTTTCTGGCTGTCCTGCAACGAGTTGACGACCTCCTTGAGGACAGCAATCACTTCGTCGTTGTTGATCGATTCCGCCATAGCGCCGTTTGCCTTTTCGCGTACGGGTTCGATTGGACTGCCCGGGGGCAGGGTTCGCCGATTCGTTGGCCATTCTCTACAACCGGCGACAAGCGGGAGAAATGGCGAAAATCCCACTCCCCTGCCGACCGTTTGCGCGTACGACTAAGGACCGCCAGAGAGGCGGACATCCCTCTCGGGCGGCTACTGCTGCCTTAGTGGGATGCCTGAGATGGGATGTGGGTTTTCCGGGGGGGGTGGAGAGGGTTTTCCCATTTTGGGACATTCGAGACCCTTTGCGACTCCAGATACTAGGGACGCGATGCGGTGCTGGGCAAGTGGGTATGCAGTCAGATACCCCGCTGCGGATCGCGGGGGCGTTTGCGGGCTGGCTCTGGGATAATCGAGGAGCTTTATTTTGTCCGCAGGGTTTGCCGGGTCGGGACTCCGCTCGGGCCGGAGCTGCCCGCGCACAGCCGATAGGGGTACCTTGAAGACGCTACGATATGTCTCCGCACCGACGCGCAGCCGCCGTCTGAACGAGCTTCTGGGTCTGGTGGTGGTGGTCGCCGCCGTGTTGTTTCTGCTGGCGCTGGTGAGCTATACGCCCTCCGACCCGTCGTTCAACACGGTGGGGAGCTACGCGGCGGGACGGCCGGCGCACAACTGGACGGGCATGGTGGGGGCGTGGGTTTCCGACGCCCTGCTGCAGGTGATTGGCGTAGCGGTGTTTCTGCTGCCGCTGTTGCTGGGGCGGATCGGCGTGAGTTGGATGCGGTCGCAGCCGGCGGGCTCGGGCGCGGCCAAGGTGGTGGGGCTGGGGCTGTGGTTGAGCTTTGGGCCGGCGGCGATTGCGCTGCTGCCCGAATTTCTGCCCAGTCATCTGCTGTGGCGGCATGCGCTGCCGATCGAGGGTGTGGTCGGCCGGTTGGTGGCCGACGCCATGCTGCACTACCTGAATCTGCCCGGGACCTGCATCGTGGTGGCGCTGATGGTGGCGGTGTCGCTCTACCTGGCGACGACGTTCACCTTCAACACGGCGTGGCAGTGGGTGACGACGCGGTTTGGGTTTATCCAGGTGATGATGGACCGCTGGACCGACTGGCGCAACCGGCGGCGCTATGTGAAGGCCGATCCCTCGTTCGCCTATGAGAGCAAACGTGAGCGGGCGCTTCTGAAGGCGGGGCGCGGTGCCGCGCAGCGAGACACGGAGCAGAGGGCGAGCACCAGCCTGTTGAGCGGCCTGTTCGGCTGGTGGGGACGGCGGCGGTCGCGGCAGGATGCGGTGATGGCGGAGCCTGAGCCGATGGCTCCGGCGCAGAGCTCGATCTTCCAGAGAATGCCGCGGACGGATGTGGATGCCGCTCCGGTGACGCCGCTGGGGACAGCGGCGGCGGCGGCGGCTCCGTATGCCGAGGCGCTGGCGGCAGCGGCGGCTCCGCTGGGCCAGGACGAGGGCTTCGACCTCCCCGAAGATGTGCCGGCGCCGTATGCGCTGGAGGAGATGATCGGGGATCAGGCAGTGGAGCGGGCGAAGACCGTGGCGGAGCCGGTGCGGATCGTCGAGAGGCCAAGGACTGCTGCGGCGGCTGCGGCGGCTGCGCCCCTTGCGGCCGGGCCCGAGGCTCCGTATCTGCCGTTGACGCGGGCGGTTGCTCCTGCTCCTGCGGCGGCTGCGGCCGAGGTCGAAGCCGAGGACCAGATTGCCTTTGGCCGGCGGGCGGACGCGGACCTGAGGGCGGTGGCGATTACGCCCAAGTCGGTGCGCGGATATAAGCTGCCGCCGTCGTCGCTGCTCTACCAGAGCGAGGAGCATGCCAGTGTGCGCGAGGACGCGCTGCGCGATGAGGCGCGCGTTCTGGTCGAGAAGTGCGCCGAGTTTGGCGTGGATGGGCAGGTGACCCAGATCAATCCGGGGCCGGTGGTGACGACCTTCGAGTTCCGCCCGGATGCCGGGGTGAAGTATGCGCGCGTGACCGGGCTCGCGGACGACCTGTGCCTGGCCATGGCGGCCGAGTCGATCCTGATCGAGCGCATGGCGGGCAAGTCGACGGTGGGCATCCAAGTGCCCAATCACGATCGCGAGACCATCTGGCTGCGCGATGTGGTCGAGTGCGAGAGCTTCGCGCAGTCGAAGTCGAAGCTGGCCATCGCGCTGGGCAAGGACATCAACGGACGGATCGTGACGGCGGACCTGTCGGCGATGCCGCACGTTCTGATCGCGGGGTCGACTGGTTCGGGTAAATCAGTCGCGATCAACGCCATGATCATGAGCGTTCTGTTCAAGTCGACGCCCGAGCAGGTGCGCATGATCCTGGTCGACCCGAAGAGGGTGGAACTGGGAATGTACGAAGGCATTCCCCACCTGTTCACGCCGATCATCACCGAGGCCAAGCTGGCGGCCAATGCGCTGCGTAATGCGGTGCGCGAGATGGAGCGGCGGCTGAAGCTGCTTGCTGCCAACCATGTCCGAAACATCGACCAGTTCAACAAGCTGTTCGACCACGGCAGCGAGTATCTGTTCGAGGACGTGAACCAGGAGCCGCTGCCTTACATCATCATCATCATCGATGAGCTGGCGGACCTGATGATGCTGGACCGCTCGAATGTGGAGGAGTCGATCACCCGGCTGGCGCAGATGGCGCGGGCCGTCGGCATTCATCTGGTGCTGGCGACGCAGCGGCCGAGCGTGGACGTGATCACGGGGTTGATCAAGGCGAATGTGCCGACGCGTATGAGCTTCCGGCTGGCGACCAAGGTGGACTCGCGGACGATCATCGACTCCAATGGTGCCGAAAGCTTGTTGGGCAGAGGAGACATGCTGTATCTGCCGCCGGGAACCAGCCGTGTGCAGCGCGTGCACGCTCCGTTTGTCACCGAGAAGGAGATTGCCGCGGTGACGGCGTTCTGGAAGGCGCAGGGCGAGGCCGAGTACGTGCATGGCTTCCTCGAGGGTCCGAAGGAGGACAAGGAGAGCGGCGGCGATGGGGAGTCGAACGGGGACGAGAACGACCCGATGTTCGACGACGCGGTGCGGCTGGTCTTCGAGTTCGGCAAGGCGAGCACGTCGCTGCTGCAGCGGCGGCTGCGCATCGGCTACGGGCGCGCGGCGCACCTGATCGATCTGATGGAGCGCGACGGCCTGGTGGGGCCGGCGGATGGATCGAAGCCGCGGGAGATTTTGAAGTCGCCAAACTGGATCAGCGAGGTGGATGCGGCGATCCGGTAGAGCCTGCAGTGTCCCGGAAATCGTCCAGCAACTTGACATCTCTAAGGGCGTTAGTTTTGCCCGCACAGGTACCCCTCCCAGAGGGGGCCTGTGCGGGGAAGATTGCCTTCGGGCTGGCCGATACGGGGTATACCAGGGGTCTACTTAGGGCATACCTGAGTTTGGACTTATCCCGCCTGTTTGGAAGACTTTAGGACTCGCTGGGGGGGGAGTACCCCGTTTTCTGCCGTCTGGGACAGCCGAAGGGCGCTAACGCATGAGGTTGCGGACCGAGCGCAGGGCGACGGTCGCCAGGACGGAGATGACGCCAAGCAGGACAACCCAGAGCAGTTCGGGGTGGCGCTCGGTGAAGGGGCGGCCGTCGGGGCGCGGGTGGAATGTGGGGTTGAGGTGCTCGGACTCGAGCCGGGCCGGCTGGGGGGCGGCGGCGGGGCGAAAGAGCTTGGCGTAGTCGTAGACGGGAGCTTCGAGCGCGAGATCGGCCTGGTTGGGATCGGCGTGGCCGGGATCTACGTAGGCGGGATCTCCGTAGGCCAGGGTCAGCGCCTGGTTGACGGCGGCGGGGTCGAAGCAGATGCGGCGCTGGCGCATCTCCAGGCGCACGGCGGCGAGGGGCAGGGGCGGATCGTTGCCGTTGTCGACGGCGATCTGCAGGGTGGCCGGGAGCTGCATGTTGGACCCGATGGAGACGGGAATGCTGAGCTGCTCCCGGTCGACGGAGCGGCCGGCCTCGGTAGCGTGAACGCGGAGGATAGTGGCGGTGACCGTCTCGGGCTGCGGGTCGGGGGCGGCTTCGGATTGAGGATCGGAGCCGAGGCTGCGAGATTGCGCGGGGTCTTTGGATTGGATCGGCCGAGTGGGCTGGGCTCGGGCGGCGATCTCCACGGTGCGGCTGAAGTTGCCTTTGAAGCCGGGGGGCAGAGCGAAGGAGATGCGTTCGATGGGCACGCGGACCGGGAGCGTGAAGGCAGCGAGGGTCTGGCGGTTGCGCTGGGTGAAGGTGGAGCTCTGCGCGGCGGTGGTGTAGAGGGTCTGGGCCTCGCGGCTGGGCGGCACGGTCGCGCCTTTGACCATCTGGAGGATGGCTGCAGAGAGCGGGAGCGAGGGGGCGCCCGGGGCGGAGGTAACGGCCAGTTCGATGTGGAGGTACGGGAAGCTGGACTCCGTCAGCGGGAGGGTGGTGTTGCGGGAGAGGTGCTGGCTGGAGAGGTCGAAGAGGGTGAAGCTGCCGAGTTCGGTGGGTGTGGGGGCGTTTTTGGGGGGGCCGTTGGGGGCGGCCTCTCCGAAGACGCTAGCGGTGGCGAGGAAGTCGCGGCCCTTGAGGTTGAGCAGGACGTCGGTGTAGGGGCGGCGGGGCATCTCGAGGTCGAAGGCGATGCGGCCGTTGCGCAGGCCAAGGTTCAGGATGCGGGCGTCGTCGCTCTCCTGCTGGAGCGGTTGGCTGAGGGTGGTGGCGTAGGGGAGCTCGGCAGCGCCGTTGAAGAGGCGGAGGTCTTTGAGCGAGGGGGCGGCGTGGGCGAAGACCTGGGCGTCGAGGGTGGCGCAGGCCTGGGCAGCGCGGGCGGCAGGAAGCGAGATGGTTCGCTGGTAGCGGAGGTGCTCGAGGGGGGGCGCGGGATCGGGCGCGGCCGGGAGCTGCCAGAGAAGCAGGGCGGCGAGCAGGGCGGGTTTGAGCAGGACGGCGGGCATGGGCGCGGCTAGTCTTCGCTGGATTGGATGGTGGCGGAGGAGTTGGCGCGGAGGCTGAGCCAGTCCTTCTGGTAGGCGAAGCTGATGGCCATGAGCAGGGCTCCGAGGCCGAGGAAGCTGACGACACGGTAGCCCTGGCTGAGGTTGCGGACGTCGTAGAGGAAGGTCTTGGCGATGGCGAGCTGCAGGAGGATGAGCGCTTGCCAGCGGAGGAAGGCGCTGCGCCGAAGGAAGCCGACGGCGAGCAGGGCGGCTCCGTAGAGGGCGAAGAAGGCAGAGATGGAGAGCGCGGTCTGGAGCGGAGCGTCGGAGTAGGGAGCGTAGCCGGACGCGGGGTACCAGAAGGTCTCGATCTCGAGGACGCCGGCTTGGAGGGCGACCAGGTTGAGGGCGATGATGGAGGCGGCGGCGATCTGAAACCAGGCGGTGTGGGAGGCCGCGGGGCCGGAGGGCCGGTGGAGGGCCGCCCGGGCGATCGCGGCGGAGGCAGCAAAGGCAAGGATGCCGGCCAGTGCGGTGGCGAAGCGGCGGTTGAGGAACGCGGTGGTGGGTAAGGGACCGATCCAGAGGGGATGGAGGAGGAGGCCGAGGAAGCCCAGGATGAGGGCTCCGGTGGCGAGCAGGCGGAGGGCGCGCGGGAGCGGGTCGGCTTCCACACTGCTGGACGTGGCTGCTTCGAAGCGGCTTGCGGCCCAGAACAGGCTGACAGCTTCGGCCAGCCAGGCTAGCGGGATGGCGGCACCTGAGGCCTTGAGCGGAACCGTGATCGTGAGGAAGACGACGGCCAGCGAGAGATGGATGGCGCGCGCCGCGGCCCGCTGCGGCAGCCGGAGAACGGTGAGGTAGAGGGCCGCGAAGAGCAGGGAGAACCAGGGAAGGGCGGCGTGGTGGCCGGCGTCTTCGAGGATGGAGTAGAGGGCGAGCGAGGCGAAGGCGGCGTTGGCGAGGGGGAGGAGGATGTCGGAGATGGCTGCGAGCTGAGCGGGGACTGGGTGGTCGCTTCCCTGCCCTGCCCCGTCCTGCTGGGGGTCGGACGGGAGGCAGGTCACTGGGAGTTCGGGCGCGAGGGGGACGGTGAGGAAGGTGAAAAAGAAGAGTGCGAGGAAGATGCTGGTCGAGACGAGTTGGGCGGGAGAGTAGAAGTCGACGAACCAGGCAATGAAGTAGGCGATGGTGGAGAGCAGGGCGATGAGCAGGGGCCGCGGCCAGGGTTGCGATTGGCTCTGCCGGAGGCGGACCAGAAGGACGGTAGCGAGATCGATGGCGAGCAGGTAGCTGAAGAGGAAGGCTTGGTGGTTGATCCCGGTGGAGAGCAGGAGCGGGGTGGCGAAGGCTCCGGCGAGGGCGTAGACGGCGAGCAGCTCGGAGGCCTGGGAGGGGTCCCCTGGAGACAGCGCCATGAAGGCGTTCCAGGCGGTGACGACGAGCATGAGGAGGAAGGCGGCGGGCGCGGGCAGCAGCTGGTAGAGCTGGAAGGCCGCCCAGAGCGAGAGATAGAGAACGCCGGAGCCGATGGCCTTGAGCGAGTAAGAGAAGGCGATGACGTTCTGGCGGCGGAAGCGCTCCGACCAGAGCATGAGGGCGGCGCCGGCGAGCAGACCGACGAGGACGCGGCCGAGCGGGCCGATCCAGTGGTTGTCCATGGCGAGGCGGAGGAACCAGGTGGCGCCGAGCAACAGGGCGAGGATGCCGACACGATTGAAGATCTGGGAGCCGAGGCGCTCCTCGAACGAGTCCTTAGGCGGCGCGGCTTTGGAGCGGGCTGGCTGGATATGTGGTGGGCGGGGCGGTGGTGGGGTGGCGGCGCTCACCTGGGCGGGGAGTTGGGTGGCGAGGATCTGTTCGAGACGCTCGATGCGTGCCTCGAGGGCGGCGACCTTGGCGGCGATCTGGGCAGCGATCTGGGCGGCGGGATCGGGGCCTTGTCCGGGAACGGGGATGCCGGGATTGGGGATCGGGGCGTCTGGGTCTGGCATGGCGATCTGCTTTCTCTCACACTCTACCCGAGTTGCACTCGCTGGGGCGCGGTGAAGGGAGGGAAACTTGATAGTCTTTGTGCGAACGAGGTCACGCAGGGGGCGCGATGCGAATGCTGTTGGTCGAGGACGACGCGATGACCCGGGAGTTCTGCACGCTGTTGCTCGAGAGCGAGGGACACGCGGTGGAGGTGGCGGAGTCGGGCGAGCAGGCGCTGGAGCTGCTGCGGACGGCGGGGCGGCAGGAGATGGAGGCGCCTGACGTGGTGTTGGCCGATATCCAGATGCCGGGGATCGCGGGGGCGGAGTTGGCGTTGGCGCTGCGGGGCGCCTGCCGGCGAGGGGCTGAGGAGGGGGAACAGGATCGGACGCTGCTGCTGGCGATGAGTGCCAGCGAACCGCTACGGGCTACTCTCAACGGCTACGACGGGTTTGTGCTGAAGCCGTTCACGATGGAGGCGCTGGGGCTGGCGATCGCCAGGGCCGGGCTGAGGGGGGACGGGAATGCTGGCTCTGAGTCGGGCGACGAGGTCGAGGTGCCGGAACTGGATGAAGCGGTGTTTGCGAGGTTGGTCGCCACCATGCCCGTGGACAGACTGCGGGAGCTGTATGCGCTTGGCCTGGGCGATACGCGGGTGCGGATCGAACGGATGCGGGCAGCGGCTGGGGCGCGGGACGAGGAGATGTTCCGCCGCACGGCGCACCAGATCAAGGGAGCATGCGGGATGATCGGGGCGAGTGAGCTACGGGCGATGGCCGGGGGCCTCGAGAGGACCGGGCTTGGGGACGGAACCTTGGAGGTTACGCAGTGCCTGAATCGATTCGCCATGGCCTGCGAACGGCTTGAGGGTATGCTGAGGAGACGCTGGACCGCATCCTAGACAGAATGTTAGGACGTGAAAGAGCGCCGGCGGGAGACCGAGCTGCAATGAGGACAGCCGAGAAGAGTCCTGTTTTCAACCTTGTACCTGCACCGACGATCCGGATCGTAGTGGCTGACGACCATCCGGTGGTGCGCTTCGGCGTCAAAAACATGCTGCTGAGCGAGCCGGGCTTCAGGGTGGTAGGGGAGGCGGACGACGGCGACGAGGCGATCACGCAGACCCTGGGGCTGGAGCCGGACATTCTTCTGCTGGACGTGCAGATGCCACGGCTGCCGGGGCTGGAGGCGATGCGGGCGATTATGAGCCGGTCGCCGCGGGTGAAGATCATTCTGCTGACGAGCACGATCTCCACCCAGCAGATTATTGAGGCGCTGCAGATCGGGGCGCGCGGGATCGTGCTGAAGGATGCGGTGGCGGAGGATCTTTCGGAGTCGCTGCGGGCGGTGCTGAGCGGGGACTACTGGATCGGCGGGGAGCGGGTGGTGAACCTGCTGAAGGCGCTGCACGACCTGATGCAGCAGGCAGCGGCGATCTCAGAGAAGAAGACCTATGGGCTGACGCCGCGGGAGATCGAGGTGGTGACCTGCATTGTGCAGGGCTGCAGCAATAAGGACATCGCCAAACAGTTCCTCATCTCGGAGGAGACGGTGAAGCGGCACCTGTCCAATATCTTCGATAAGACGGGGGTGTCGACGCGGCTGGAGCTGGCGCTGTTTGCGATTGGGCATAAGCTGGTGGATCCGAACCTTTGAGACAGAGAATCGGGAATAGGGATCAGCAGGCAAATGCAAATACATGGGTCTCTCCCTTCGCGATGGCTGGTTGGGTGGATCTGAGAGACTAGGAGGGAGAGAACCGAGTCTCTGGGAGGGTGTTGTGGCGAGGACCGAGTCGACGATGGTGAATCTGGGGACGGTGGCCCCGGCGTTCGAGTTGCTGGATGTGGTGAGCGGGCGGACGATGAGCCGGGACGATGTGTTCGGGGCTGGGCGGCAGGGGTTGCTGGTGATGTTCATCTGCGTGCATTGCCCATATGTGAAACATGTGGAGCAGGAGCTGGCGCGGATCGGCGTGGATTATGAGGGACGGATCGCGATCGCGGCGATCCAGAGCAACGATACCGTGGCCTATCCGGACGATGGGGCGGAGAGGATGCGGGCGCAGGCGGAGCGGCTGGGATTCCGCTTCCCTTACCTGCTGGATGCGACGCAGGAGGTGGCGCGGGCCTATGACGCGGCCTGCACGCCGGACTTTTTCCTGTTCGATGGGGAGATGCGGCTGGTGTATCGCGGACAGCTCGACGACAGCCGGCCGCGGCGCGGGGATGCGGGCAACGACGTGCCGGTGACCGGAAGAGATCTGCGAGCGGCGATGGATGCGGTGATCGCCGGCGAGGATCCGGATTCGAATCAGAGAACCAGTTTGGGATGCAATATCAAGTGGAAGGCGTAGGGGCCGGTGTGGGGGCGGGCGGTACTCTGTCCCATCCTTTCCGATGAGGCTGGAAAGGATGGGGCACCCGGCTTCCACGGGGTTCGGGAGAAAAGACAAATACAGCGGTCCCTCCACAACGCAGCGAACGATAGAGCCGTTCGCTGCTCCGGTCGGGATGACGTCTTCATGCTTGTACGGTCGGGCGCTGGTCGAGGTGACATCTTCCGCACGGCTCCGAATTCGCGCCCTCAAGGTCGTTTGCTTCCGCAAACGAAACGAAACGAAACGAAACCCCACCCTGCCACGATGAAACTGTGGCGAGGATGGGTCACCCGGTTCGCTGGCTAGCGGCGGGTGCCGTTGGATTCGTCGACGATCTCGCCGTCGCGCATGGTGAGGATGCGGTCGGCGATCTGGGCGGCCTCGGGGTTGTGGGTGATCATGAGGACGGTCTGGTTGAGCTCGCGGCTGGAGTCGCGGAGCATCTTGAGGACGGCGTCGGAGTTCTTGGTGTCGAGGTTGCCGGTGGGCTCGTCGGCGAGCACGATGGAGGGGTGGGTGATGAGGGCGCGGGCGATGGCGACGCGCTGCTGTTCGCCGCCGGAGAGCTCGTTGGGGCGGTGATGGAGGCGGCCGTTGATGCCGAGGATCTCGGAGAGATGTTCGAGGAGTTTGCGATCGAGGGGCTTCCTGCCGTCGAGGCCGAGATTGGCGATGTCGTGGGCGATCTCGATGTTGCCCAGCGCGGAGAGGGTAGGCAGCAGGTTGAAGCGCTGGAAGACGAAGCCGATGCGGGCGCGGCGCATCTTGGTGCGCTCGGCGTCGGAGAGCTTTGCGAAGTCGGTGCCTTCGATGGTGACGGAGCCGGAGGTGGCTCCGGTGAGACCGCCGAGGACGTAGAAAAGCGTCGATTTGCCGGAGCCCGAGGGTCCGACGATGGCGACGAACTCGCCCGGTTGCACGGAGAAGCTGACGTTGCGGAGGGCCTGTACTTCGAGCTTGCCGGAGCGATAGGTTTTTCCGACGTTCTGGGCGAGGATGATAGGAGTCATTAGGCTGCTACAAGTTTAGCGCAGGGAGACGCTGCGGAATCGGATCGCCGCAGAGGAAAGAGCGTATGTCTCAGAGACGAGAGATGGCGCACCCGCCTCTGGCGGTGGACCGGGGGAGTTCGGGTGGGACTCAGGCGATGCTGGAGCCGGTCATCAGCAGGGTATGCAGGGGCTGTTCCTGAAGGAAGGCGATCTCGAGGCGGATGGCGACCACCTGGCGGACCTCGGAGCTTCCCAGCAGATGTTTGCGGCAGGTGCAGAGGTCGGTGAGGGCAAGATGGTTGGAGCGGGTGAGTTCGAGGCCGGAGGCGATCGGGCCGGCGTAGAGATCGAGGATGGCGCGGAGCTCGATCTCGAGGGCTATCTCGAAGCTGCTGGCGGAGATGCTGCGGCGGTCGTGGACCCAGCCACCGCAGTTGATGAGGGTTCGGGAGAGCAGAGGGAGCAGAGCGTCACGTTGGTCGTAGCTGTAACTCTGGATGTCGAGTAGCTGCATGGCGTGAGCCTTCCCCCGGTCAGAGGCGTTCCTGCCAGTAGCCTGTTCATCGGAGGAAGGGAGGCGGAAGTACAGGGTGTGATGAGGTGCTCGGGCACGGCGGTCATGTGACGCGGGCGAATTTTCTCCCAAAATGTGCATTCGCCTGAAGCGAAACGGCTTGTGGGCGGACAGGTTAGGCTGTTTAAGGAAAGCCGGCGGGAACAGGTGGCGCAGGTTGGAGCAGGCTTGGAGGAAGCGATGGTGCTGGGGTTGGGATCGGACGTGATCGAGATTGCCCGGATCGAGGCGAGCATCGCGCGTTTTGGGGAGCGCTTTCTGGAGCGTGTATTCACTCCGGCGGAGATCGCCTACTGCCAGGGGAAGAAGCAGGCAGCGGAGAGCTTTGCGGCGCGCTTTGCAGCCAAGGAGGCGGCGGCGAAGGCGCTGGGCACGGGGATCAGCCAGGGCATCGTGTGGCAGGAGATTGAGGTGCGGCGGGAGGAGAGCGGACGGCCTGCGCTGCACTGGAGCGGTCGGGCGCTGGAACTGGCTCGGGCGCTGGGGGTAAGGCGGAGCTTGCTGAGTCTGACACATGGGCGGGAGATTGCGCTGGCAGTGGTGGTCGTAGAAGATTAGAGGCGGCCTCCCAGGTCGGTCGAGGCGCGGGGAGGATCTTGAAACCACCAGGGGCAAGCCTGCATCCATTGGAGATACGGGTCAGCTGCACCAATTTGAGCAACAGGGTATACATCGGTGTTGTATGCTCGCAGTCTACGCAGGAGCGGGAAAACGGGTCTTTAAAGGGGGGACATGCCCAGCCAGCAGGAAGTTCGATGGTCGCAATTAAAGGTTGGCGTGATCGTGCTGGTGGCGGTCGTAATCCTGACGACGCTGCTGTTTCTGATGACGAGTTCGTCGGGCTTAGGGGTGTTTTCCCGTAAGTTGACGGTACATACCTACTTCGAGAACTCGGCCGGGCTGAAGGTGGGGGCCCCGGTGAACCTGCAGGGCGTAACGATCGGCGCGGTGAAGCAGGTCACAGTGGTGACCGACCCCAAGCACAAGGCGACACCGGTCGACGTGGTGATGAAGATCGACGGCAGGTACCAGAAGGCGCTGCATAAGGACTCGAAGGCGGGGCTTTCGACGCAGGGCGTGCTGGGCGACACTCTGGTGGACATCAATAGCCAGTTCGCAACCGGGCCGGAGCTCGAGGACGGCGACGAGTTGAAGACGGTGGAGACGCCGAGCCTCAACGACGTGGTGAAGGCGGGCCAGGGGACGATCGAAAGCCTGAATGTGATCCTGGCGAAGATGAACACGGTGGTCGACAACCTGCAATCGGGCAAGGGATCGGTGGGCAAGCTGATCAACGATCCGGAGCTGTACAACAAGGCCAACGCGACGGTCAACGAACTGCACACGCTGGAGCTGAACCTGAATAACGGGCGCGGTTCGATTGGCAAGCTGATGACCGACGACACGCTCTACAACCGGCTGAATTCTACGGCGGGCAAGCTCGAGAGCGTGGCGAACTCGCTGGACAGCGGCAAGGGGACGGCGGGCAAGCTGCTGAAGGACGATTCGCTCTACAACAATCTGAACGCGACGCTGGTGCATGCGAATTCGATCATGTCGGATGCGGACGCGGGCAAGGGCGCCCTGGGGCTGATGCTGAAGGATCCCAAGTTCCGCAGCGAGTTGAGCGACACGCTGACCCAGGTGAATTCGCTGGTGGCGGGAGTGAGCAGCGGCAAGGGAACGCTGGGCAAGCTGGCGAACGATGACCAGGCCTACACCAATCTCAATCAGCTGCTGACCTCGAGCAACGATCTGGTGACGGCGATCCGCAAGGACCCGAAGCGGTACCTGACGATCCACATGAAGATCTTTTAGCGCCGTGCCAATAATTGATAGAAACTGCCATTCTCAAGAGTGCGGTTTAGAGGATGGGTTATGCAGACATTGAATATCTCACTCCCCGAATCCATGAAGCAGTATGTGGAGGAGCAGGTCGAGGCGGGAGAGTACGGGAGCGCGAGCGAGTATATTCGCGAACTCGTGCGCGCTGACCAGAAACGCCATGCCAAGGCTCAGCTGGAGCAGGTACTGCTCAGCGCCATCGGCTCGGGGGATGCTGGCGAGCTCACAGCTGAGGCGATTGAGGACGCCCGGCACAGGCTCCGTGCTCGCGCAGCACAACCAAAATCTGCAAGAGAGTAGCGCTTCTTCACCGGCAAAACAACGGCTTCTTCGGACCGCTGATTGCGCGCCGAAGAAGCCGTTGTCAGCCTTTAAGATGTATGCCCTAAGCGTGGTGTTGCTGGCTCGGGGTGGTGCGGTGGACGAAGTGGTAGGGCGGCCAGGGACCGGAGAGCTGCATGCTGCACTCCTTGAGCTGCTGGGTGGCCGAGGAGTACTTGTTCTGGTAGCGCTCGACGGTCTTGTGGTCGATCAGATGGGCGATATCGAGCAGCATCTTGCCGGACTCCATGCGCTTGCAGGTGATCTCTTCGGCGATGGGAAGGAACATGCGATGCATCTGGAGGGAGAGAGCGCGCGCCTTGGACTGGCGCTCGCGCTGTCGGCTCGCGCTCTCGCGCAGGCTGGTGAGGTACTGCTGGCCGACGGTCATGTCGCGGGCGGAGGTGCCCGGGCAGGTGTCGTCGACGAGAACCTTCAGGTGCATCTCGGCCTTGCCCCGCAGGCGCTCGATGTTGGCGAGAAAGTGACGTTGGTTGGAGCGGACGGAGCGACGCAGACAATCATCATCGGCGAAGGTGGTGTTGAAGCGGAAGGGGAGAACGGTGGAGTGTTTGAAGCAGTCCGCGATCACACGGGCGTGGTCCTTGGCGGCCTGCTGGTCGATCCTTGCCATGTCTTCGGGGTTGTGTTCGGAGACGATTACGGCCAACTCACTGGCCGGAAAGAGAAAGATTTGATTGCCGAATATGCCGGTCACCCCAGCCAGAGGGATGGGGCGCCGGTGCCGGCCAAGCTCCGGAAAGACCTGACGTTCTGCGATGCAATAGGCATACCATGCCATGGTTATCTCTCCAACGAACGTCGCTGCAGGGGCTGAACCCTGGCAGGAGTTATGTTTTGAACCGCTACTGTCGGGGATTCGGTGGTGATTACGCAGCTGATTCCTGACGGTTTGCCCATGGGAATACCGCTTTGAACCGAAACGGATAGTAAGCCTACCAAATAACACTTGGCAACAGATTCTTTTCGATCGTGTGGAGCAAAAGGTACCTTTGGGTGATTACCAGTGAGGGATAAGGTTTCGCAGTCTCGGAGATATTCAGCAGAAATATGGCTGTTTCAATCACATAGCGAGTATCGATCCTGTGCCCAGGCGGATGCCCCGGAGGCTGCATCAGGCAGATGGTTTCTTCGGATCGGGGGCATCTGACTGGCGGGGAGGCTGAGGAGGTTGGGGTGTCTGCGTCGGGTTAGAACGCCAGGAGGGCGGAGCAGAGGGGTCCTTGTCCGGGGCGGAATTGGGTATGGTGTCCTCCGGACTTGAGATTCCGACCAGGCGCAGTAGCTTACCGAGGGCTCGAACGGCTGGATGCATGACATTTCTCTCCCGTTGATTGCTGTTAGCCTAC
>DATMOB010000134.1:0-4528 GCA_035568455.1 Granulicella sp. | reverse complement strand
GTATCGAGCGGGCCTTCGGCCCTTGGGTGGGGCGGGAGACTGGTTGAGCAGGGAATCCTTCTCGATATGCAATGCATCAGATTGGTTGACAGTAAGTCGCTCAAGTGTGAACATGGGTGAGTCGGGAAACTAAGACTGGGGCGAGAGCCTGAGAGAGATTGAGGAGCGGAATTATGGCAAAGATTATCGGAATTGACCTGGGAACGACCAACTCCTGCGTAGCAGTGATGGAAGGTGGCGAGGCGAAGGTCATCCCGAACGAAGAGGGTGGGCGGACAACGCCGTCGATCGTGGCGTTTACCAAGAGCGGCGAACGGCTGGTGGGTCAGGTGGCCAAGCGCCAGGCGATCACCAACCCGGAGAACACGATCTACTCGATCAAGCGCTTCATGGGCCGTCGCTTCGACGAAGTGAGCGAAGAGATGAAGATGGTGCCCTACAAGGTGGTGAAGCAGGGCGACCATATCGCGGTGAACGCGCAGGGCAAGGAGTACACGGCGCCTGAGATCTCGGCGATGATCCTGCAGAAGCTGAAGAAGGCGGCCGAGAACTACCTGGGCACCTCGGTGACCGAGGCGGTCATTACGGTTCCGGCGTACTTCAACGACGCGCAGCGGCAGGCGACCAAGGATGCCGGCAAGATCGCGGGCCTCGAGGTCAAGCGCATTGTGAACGAGCCGACGGCGGCCGCGCTGGCCTATGGGTTGGATAAGAAGAAGGATGAGACGATCGCGGTCTACGACTTCGGCGGCGGTACCTTCGATATCTCGATCCTCGAGGTCGGCGAGGGCGTCATTGAGGTCAAGTCGACCAACGGCGACACCCACCTGGGCGGCGATAATCTCGACCAGCGCATCGTGGATTGGCTGATCGCGGAGTTCAAGGCCGACACCGGCCTCGACCTGCACGCCAAGGGCAATGAGATGGCGCTGCAGCGGTTGAAGGACGCCGCGGAGAAGGCCAAGATCGAGCTGTCGACGGCGCAGGAGTCGGAGATCAACCTGCCGTTCATCACGGCGGACGCGAGCGGTCCGAAGCACCTGGTGCGCAACCTGACCCGGGCGAAGCTCGAGGCGCTGGTCGACGACCTGCTGCAACGGTCGATCGGGCCGTCGAAGCAGGCGATGAAGGATGCCGGCGTCGACGCGTCGAAGATCGACGAGGTGGTGCTGGTCGGCGGACAGACGCGTATGCCGAAGATCCAGCAGCTGGTCAAGGAGCTGTTCGGCAAGGAGCCGCATAAGGGCGTCAATCCGGACGAGGTCGTCGCTATCGGAGCTGCGGTGCAGGCGGGCGTGCTGGCGGGCGAGGTCAAGGACCTGCTGCTGCTCGACGTCACTCCGCTGACGCTGTCGATCGAGACCGCGGGCGGCGTGGCCACGCCGATGATCACGCGCAACACCACCATCCCGACCAAGAAGTCCGAGGTGTTCTCGACCTTTGCCGATAACCAGACCGAGGTCGAGGTCCACGTGATGCAGGGCGAGCGGCCGCTGGCTAACGGCAACCGCACGCTGGGCAAGTTCAAGCTGAGCGGCATCGTTCCGGCGCAGCGCGGCGTGCCCCAGATCGAGGTGACCTTCGACATCGACGCCAACGGCATCCTGAATGTAACCGCGAAGGATCGCGGCACGGGCAAGGACCAGAAGATCACGATTACGTCCTCTTCGGGTCTGAGCAAGGACGAGGTCGAGCGCATGGCGAAGGACGCCGAGGCGCACGCAGCCGAGGACAAGGAGAAGAAGGAAGAGATCGAGGCGCGCAACGGTCTGGACTCGCTGGTCTACAACATCGAGAAGATGTTGAAGGAGTCGGGCGATAAGGTCGAGGCGGCGGACAAGACCGAGGTCGAGTCGGCACTGGCCGCGGCCAAGGAGACCCTGGGCGGAACGCCCTCGGCGGCCGAGCTGAATGCGGCGAAGGATAAGCTGCAGACGGCGAGCCACAAGCTGGCCGAGGCGGTCTACAAGGCTGCTGCGGCGGCTGGACCGGCGGCGGCCGACGGCGCACCGGCCGAAGGCGCGCACGAGGCACATCATGAGGAGCATAAGAAGGACGAAGGCGTGATCGACGCCGAGTATGTCGACACGGAGAAGTAAAGTAAGCGGTACGTTTGCTCGGTAGTTTCAAGGAAAGGCGCTCCGCTCGTTGCATGGAGCGCCTTTCTGTCTACGGTAGGCAGCAGGCAGCAGGGAACAGGGAATTAGGGAGCAGGGAGTAGAAGCAAATTCGGAGAATCCGGGTTTCTATGGGGGCGGGGTGTCTTTATGACGAACGTGGTCTGGAAGTGCGAACAGTGGTTTGGGGGGAAATTACAGGAGCAGCAGGTGTTTTTCTCCGAGGAGCAGGCGCGGGCATTTGCGAAGAAGCTGTCGGGTGTGGCTCCCGATCTGGTGTTGAAGATTGAGCCGATGCCGGTGGAGCATGTGTGGAACTAGCTCGAGGTCCCAGGTGCGGGAGATAGGGCAATCTGGACCTGGATTGGGTTCGATTGCAAGGGGAAGGTCCATGCCCCGAGGCGGGATAGAGCCACGCTTCAGAGCCGAGACCGAGCCTCTGTGTCCAAGGCGAGATTGGGCTCCCGGCGGAGTGGCTGGCTAGATTCCCATTTTGTTTCTGTTCCTTGCGGCTGCTTTGCGGGCGCAGAATGCGTCTAAGGCTGCACTGGGCCTGGAGGTTACAAGGTCAGGAAGAGTACGGGAAGCTGGGCCGCGGCCGGGATGGGGAACGAGTTCGATGGGAGGAGCTTCGACTTGTCCGACCCGCCGCGAAAACGATCTACCTGGAAGTCAATCTAATCGTCAGGAGCGCGTTATGCCAGAGATGATGATGTGGAGATGCGATCAGGTACGGGCGGGACAGCTTTATAACCGGATGATGTTCGAGACCAAGGCAGAGGCCGAGCAGTTCGTGCGACGGATGCGGTCGATGGAGCCGGACCAGATCTTTTCGATTGAAGCGATTGCCGCGAGCCAGATCTGGAACTAGGAGATTTGAAACCCAGGGACCTCAAAGGACTGGGATTTCGCGGCGGGAAGTGGAACGGGACACGGGTGGCGCCGATAGATCTGGGGATGACCCGCATCGGCGCCATTGCTTATGCTGGAAGGGCCACCATTGCTTATCCTGAAAAAAGCATAGACTCGGGGCTTCGGGGATTGGCAGGGTTGGGCCTGGGATTTGGGACCAGTCAGGCATTGGTCCGTTTGGACCTTGGATTTAATTTGGGAGTGGGAAGCGACGAAGGACTATGGCGACGACAGTAAAAAAAGATTATTACGGGATTCTCGGCGTCAAGCCGACGGCGACGGCGGAGGAGATCCGCAAGGCGTTTCGCAAACTGGCGCGGAAGTACCACCCGGATGTGAATCCGAATGACAAGAAGGCCGAGGAGCGGTTCAAGGAGATCTCCGAGGCGAACGACATACTGAGCGACGACAAGAAACGGAAGATCTTCGATCAGTTCGGCTTCTACTCGGACAATATCGACCCGGCGGCGGCCGAGGCAGCGGCGAGGGGCTACGGCTCGGGCGGGTTCCCGGGCGGAGCGCGGGGCGCCGGTGGGCAGGAGGTCCCGTTCGACTTTGGCGGCTTCGACTTCTCCGACTTTCAGACCGGCCGCGGCAGCGCCGGGCAGTCGAGTGGCGGCGGCTTCGGCGGCAGCTTCCGCGACATCTTCAGTGGCATGTTCTCGGGCGGCGGGCAGCGCTCGCGCGGGCCGCAGCCGGGAACGGACCTCGAGTACCAGGTCAACGTGGACTTCTGGACGCTGATCCGCGGCGGCGTGACGCGGCTCGAGATCACGCGCCAGGAGGTCTGCCCGACGTGCAAGGGCAAGTCCACCTCGGGCGGGAGCATCGACTGTCCGGAGTGCCATGGCACCGGCCAGGTGACGCAGATGGGCGGCCGGATGAAGTTCAACATCCAGTGCCCGCGCTGCGGCGGCAGCGGCAAGGTGCAGAATGCCTGCTCGACCTGCCATGGCGAGGGCGTGGTGACACGGCGGGAGCAGCTGGAGTTCCGCATCAAGCCGGGAACCCGCGACGGGCAGCGCATCCGGCTGGCGGGCAAGGGCAATGCGGGGATCGGTGGCGGGCAGCCGGGCGATCTCTACCTGATCATCAAGGCCGGAACCAACCCAGTGTTCACGCGCCAGGGAGATGACATTTACGTAACCGTCCCGGTGACGATCTCGGAGGCGGCGCTGGGCGCGAAGATCGAGGTGCCGACCATCGACGCGGGCAGTGGCAAGGACGGCCTGGGCCGGACCCAGTTGAAGATTCCACCGGGAACCCAGAGCGGGCAGAAGCTGCGGCTGCGCGAGAAGGGCGTTCCCAGCGCGACCCGCGAGGGCCGGCGCGGCGACCAGATCGTCGAGGTGAAGGTGGTCGTGCCGAAGCTGCAGGATGAGCGCTCGAAGGAGATTCTGCGCGAACTGGCGGTGTTGAACCCGGAGAATCCACGCGAGGCGCTGTTCCAGGCGGTGTGAGGCGATGGGAGTGCTCCGGCTCGGCAACCTGGAATTCGA
>DATMOB010000133.1:0-44826 GCA_035568455.1 Granulicella sp. | reverse complement strand
ATGTTCTAAGGGCGGGACACGCCCGGTTAGCCTGTGAAGTGAATGGCGAGGTAAGCCGTCAGCAGCAAGAACCCACCGAAATGGCCGCTAGGCGGCCATCGTAGGAATCCCCTTCCTTTAGGGAGGGGAGGATGTCAACAGAGCGCGGCGGAGGCCTGATCCGCGCTCGGCCAGCCGCCTCCAGACCGCGTTTATGATGAATGCAGCCATGCCGAATCCTTCCGCCAGTTCCTTGCCCTCTGCCCGCGACTTCAAGGCACTGACCAAGACCCATAGCCTCGTCCCCGTCTATCGCACGGTCACCGCCGACCTCGAAACCCCGGTCTCGGCCTTCCTGCGGCTGGCAGCCGAGGAGCCGGAGGCGTTTCTGCTCGAGTCGGTCGAGGGCGGCGAGCGCGTGGGCCGCTACACCTTCATCGGCATCGAGCCGTACAAGAAGATGACTGCCCGCGGAACCTCGATCGTGGTCGAAGAGGGGCGCAAGCGCCGCAGCTTCGAGGGCGACATCTTCGAGGAGCTGAAGCAGGCGCTGGCCGGCCACACCCCGGCGCGGCTGCCCGGTCTGCCGCCCTTCACCGCTGGCGCGGTCGGCTTCTTCAGCTACGACGTGGTCCGCCAGATCGAGACCCTGCCCACGCTCGCCAAGGATGAGCTCGGCGTGCCCGACGCCTGCCTGATGTTCTTCGACCAGGTGATTGCCTTCGACCACGTGAAGAAGGAGATTCACCTGATCGCGACCGTGGACCTTGCCCGCGAGAAGAAGGACGGCGCCTACGAGCGCGCGGTGAAACGGCTGAACAAGCTCGAAAAACGGCTGGCCAACGCCCTGCCGATTCCGAAGGCCCGCAAGAAGGCCGTCACCGCCGCGCTCAAGATCACCCCGCGCACCTCCAAGGCCGGCTTCCTCAAGGCGGTCGCCCAGACCAAGGAGTACATCGCCGCCGGCGACGTCTTCCAGTGCGTCCTCTCGCAACGCTTCGACTGCGAGCCGGGTGTCGACGCCTTCGAGGTCTACCGCGCCCTGCGCATCGTCAACCCCTCGCCCTACATGTACTTCCTGCGCTTCGGACTGGAGCCCGCGGCCACCAAGAACGCCAAGGGCAAGGCGAAGCAGCCCGCCGCGCACGCCGCCCATGCCGCTCACATTGTGGGCTC
Organism: Granulicella sp.; assembly: GCA_035568455.1. Classification (GTDB taxonomy): domain Bacteria; phylum Acidobacteriota; class Terriglobia; order Terriglobales; family Acidobacteriaceae; genus Edaphobacter. The sequence goes on along the minus strand of DATMOB010000133.1, from coordinate 43,671 downwards.
CTCGCCCGAGCTGCTGGTCCGCGTCCACGGCCGCGAGGTTGAGTACCGGCCCATCGCCGGAACCCGTCCGCGGTCGGAGGACGAGGCCGAGGACCGGGCCTTAGAGGCCGATCTCCGCGGCGACGCCAAAGAGGTCGCCGAGCACATCATGCTGGTCGACCTGGGCCGCAACGACGTCGGCCGGGTCAGCGAGTTCGGCAGCGTCCGCGTCAAGGACCTGATGTTCGTCGAGCGCTATAGCCACGTCATGCACCTGGTCAGCGCGGTCGAGGGCAAGCTGAAGGCGGAGCTCGGCCCGATCGACGCCTTCAAGGCCTGCTTCCCTGCCGGCACCCTCAGCGGCGCCCCCAAGATCCGCGCCATGGAGATCATCGAGGAGCTGGAGCCGGCCCGCCGCGGCGTCTACGGCGGCAGCATCCTCTACGCCGACTTCAACGGCAATCTCGACTCCTGCATCGCCATCCGCACCCTCTACATGGACGGCAAACAGGGCCACATCCAGGCCGGCGCCGGCATCGTCGCCGACTCCATCGCGGAGAACGAGTTCGCCGAGTGCGGCAACAAGGCCCGCGCCGTGGTTCGCGCCATCGAACGCGCCCGGCTGGGATAGACGGGCGCGTTCCGTACTGGTCCGGCAGAAGACGGGTGCCCCATTGTCTCGATTCTGTATATCGGAGCCGAGCAATGGATGCTCTACACTGGCCTGAACATGGCTAATGTTCTTATCATCTTCCAGGCTGATATCGAGGCGACCGAGCAGCTGGCTCTTGCGGTTGCCTTAGGTGCGGTCGAAGCCCAGGGCCTCATCCGGTTGCGCCGTCTCACGCACCCGGACGCACCCGAGATCGGGCACAGGGGCTACGGCAGGCTGCAGCCCGCCGACCTGCTCTGGGCAGACACCGTGGTCGTCGGCATCGAGTCCTCCGAGCCGTCACCGGCTGATCTCAACCCGCTGCTGGAGATGCTGGCCACCCCGGCAACCGGCGCCGAGCACGAGGCTGGCGGGAAAAAACGCGTCTGGACCTTCCATATGGCCTCCCCCGGGGAACCATCGCCCGCTCCGCTCAGTGGTGCGCAGTCCTCGGTGCTCGAGGCCTTCCGGGGTGCCGGCATCCTGTCGCTCGAAGTCCCCCAAATGCCCTTGAAGACCCACGAGGAGCGGCTGGCTGCGATGAAACAGGCTGGTCGCCTGTGCGCCCTAGCTGCCCAATAACGCCCAACCGCCGCCATCAGGACCGAGTGTCGACCGGCAACGATCCCACCCCGGCAGCAGGATTTTTGAATCTTATCTCGATATCGAGATATCTTATGTCGTAGGAGTCGACGCGGAGGTCGATGGAGCCGATGAAGATGTCCTCAAATCCGGTGAGCAGCGCCGAGACGATCGCGGCCCCGCGCCTGTGGCTGGTGCTCGCCCGTGCCTACGCCTCGATCGCTGCCTATATCGAACGTTCCTTTGGCGAGCGCGGCTTCTGCCTCACGGACTTCATGGTTTTGGAAGCCCTGCTGCACAAGGGGCCGCTGACCATCTCGGCGATTGGCGAAAAGATTCTTCTGGCCAGCGCGTCGATGACCTCGGCCATCGACCGCCTGGAGCAGCGCGGCCTGGTACGCCGCACCAGCAGCGCGGAGGACCGCAGAGTTCGTCTGGTCGAACTCACGGGCGAGGGGCGCAGCTTTATCGAGCGGCTCTATGAGCATCATGTCGATGACCTCGAGCGCATTGCCATCGATCTCTCCGGCGAAGAGCGTCGGGTTCTGTACGCTTCGCTGCGGACGATGGGCCTGGCTGCCCGGGAAGCGACGGCCTCGCGCAAGCTTGCCGAGACCGGAGCGGACTCAAGGTCTCTGCGAGAGGGTTCTCACGAAGCTGCTTCCAAACCGGTCCGATAGACCGCACAGAGTTCAGACGGGCCGCAGGAGCAAGTGCTTTGAAACGCGCAGTAGTAACCAGAAGGAAGAAAGGGAATGCATCATGCTGACTCTACGTAAGAGCGAAGAAAGAGGCCATGCCGACCGCGGCTGGCTCAACTCCTACCATACGTTTTCCTTTGCCGATTACCACGATCCCAAGCACATGGCCTTCCGCTCGCTGCGCGTGATCAACGACGATGTGGTCGCGCCGGGCCGCGGCTTCGGAGCCCACGCGCATCGCGACATGGAGATTCTCAGCTACGTGCTCTCGGGCAAGCTCGCGCACAAGGACAGCATGGGCCACACCGAGATTCTCGGACCCAACGAGATTCAGAAGATGTCGGCCGGCAGCGGCGTTGTTCACAGCGAGTTCAATGGCTCCGACGACGAGCCTGTCCACTTCATGCAGGTCTGGATCGAGCCCGATCCGAAGGCCCGCGGCAGCGCTCCCAGCTACGAGCAGCTGCAGTTCGACGCTGCAGAGAAGCAGAACCGCTTCAAGCTGCTGGCCACGCCCGTCGGCTCGCCCGCGCCTGGTGCTGCCAGGATTCAGCAGGACGCCAGGGTGTCGGTCGCGGAGCTCGATACTGGCAAGCGGCTTACCTATGCGCTGGGCATTGATCGTCATGCCTGGCTCCACGTCGTCCACGGCGAGGTCTCCGTGAACGGGAGGACCCTGGTCGCCGGGGATGCCATTGCTGCCGAGCAGGAGCCGGCGCTCGAAATCGCGGCACAGGGGCCATCGAAGAGTGAGATACTGCTCTTCGACCTGGCTTAAAAGACCTGCCGCTTACCCTCTTCGCTGAGGCGTCCCCGATCTGTCGCCGGGGCCGCCTCGAAAGGCATTTCACCGTAACTCTCATTCAAAAGGAACGTTCATGATGCGTCGTCGCCGCTTTACCGCCCTCTTCGCTGCCCTCCTTCTCGCCATATCCACAGGGACAGCCGCGCTCGCCCAAGGCTCCAGCTGGACGATCGACCAGAATCACGCCGAGGTCAACTTCGAGATCCGTCACATGGGCGTCAGCACCGTGCGTGGGGCCTTCAGCGGCATCACCGGAACCGTGGTCTGGGATGAGAAGAATCTTGCCAACTCCAGCGTAACGGCCACGATTGACGCGACCACCGTCAGCACCAACAACGAGGCCCGCGACAAGCACCTGAAGAGTCCTGATTTCTTCAACGTCGAGAAGTTCCCCACGCTCACCTTCAAGTCCACTTCGGTGCAGCGCGTGAACGGCAAGCTCCAGCTTGTAGGCGATCTGACCCAGACCGGGATCACCAAGAGCGTTACGCTCGACGTCGACGGTCCCACGCCTCCGCAGAAGGGCATGCAGGGCGGGCGGGTCATCGGCTTCTCCGCCACTGGGATCATCCACCGCTCCGACTTTAACGTCGGCTCGAAGTTCGCTCCTCCGATGCTGGGCGACGACGTGAAGTTCACCATCGACGTGGAAGCAGACCAGAAGTAAGATTCGTTGTCGGGCATCAACCGGGTACCCCATCCTTTGAACGGGCTTCCTCGTCAAAGGGTGGGGATTCGCGCTTAATCCGAGCGTGTCCGATGTATTGGTCTTGAAGACGGGGATGTAATGTAACCGAGGCTGCTTGCTTCCATGCGGTGTTTGGCCCCAGAATCGAGCGGCATCAATCAGCACCGATCAATTTCTTTCCATCTCTTTCTGTCAACGAGGTACAGCGCGAATGCCGAACTATCATTCAGCCAGAACCGTCGCCATTGCACCTCTTGCCCTGTCTCTGCTGCTCGCCCTGGGCTGCAACTCGAAGACCGCCGCTACCCCGGAGAACTTTACCCAGGCGCTGAATACCTACTTTCTCTCGCACTCTGATTGCCTGCTGCCAGAAGCCCCCAGGTTTCCCTTCGAGACGACCGACTCGGTCAAGACCAAACAGATGGACTCGCTCGCGCAGTCGCAGCTGCTTACTCGTGAGACCGAGCCGGCCATCCATGCGAGCCGCTACACACCCACGGCCATCGGAGCGCGCTACGCACCGCGCTTCTGCTACGGTCATCGCGAGGTTGCGCAGATTGTAAGCTTCACCCCGCCTGCCCAGGCCAATGGCTTCGTCGAGACCAAGGTCACCTACAGCTACACGATGAAGGACGTTCCCGTGTGGGCGAAGGGTGCCACCGTTCAGGCTGCATTCCCGGCCATGGCCGAAGCCACCACGAAGGGTGGGACCGCAGGCCAGACTTTGGCGCAGACCATGGCGGGCTGGCAGGTCCCGGAGTAGGCACTGCAGCTACGTCTTGGCTGTTGCTATTGATTAATTTGCTGGACGCGGGCGCTTTACTATACCGCCGCGCGAGATGCCGCGCGCGCATCCCGCACGAGGTCCGGCAGCCCGACGCCACGGTAGCCATTGCCGAGCAGCCACAGAGCACCCAGTCCGTGTACCCTGCCGAATAGCTCCTCCATGCGTTCCAGATGGCCGACCGCATACTGGGGCAGAGCGCGCGGCCAGCGGCGCACGATGGTTACAATCGGCTCCGGCAGTGCGCCCAGCACGGTCTGCAGCTCCTGCCGGGCCAGTGCCGCGATGGCTACATCGGTCGCGCCCAGGAGAGAGTCCGCGGTTGCGCCGCCGAAGAACCCGCGCAGCAGCCGGCTCCCCTGGGGCACTCGATTGTGGAACTTCTGGTCGACGAAGGTGGCTGCCAGCAGAGAGCTGCCTGCAGCCTCTGATCTGGCTGTTGATGCGGGTGGCACCAGAAAACCAAACCCCTCTGGCAGAGAAAACTCCTGGTCGAAGCCGAAGCCGACCACCACCGCCGAACTGGCTTCCATGTCCATCAAAGCTGCCGCCCGTTCGTCGGTGTCGCGCAGCAGGCGGGCGGAGACGTCGACCGGGACTGCCAGCATCAGGCCGTCGAAGCTCTGGGAGCCCGCAGCAGTCTGAACATTCCAACCGGTCTGGTCGCGCCGGATTGCCTTCACCGGGCAGCTCCGCCTGATCCACTCCGTCGGAATGGTTGCAACCATCGCATCGATCAAGGTTCCAAGGCCGTTGCGCAGCGTGGTAAAGATCGAGCCTGAGGTTGCGCTTGATCCCGTGCGCGGCTCTATTCCGCGGCGCTGCAGTGCCAGAATCAACGATCCGTGCTCGCGCTCCATCTTCACAAACGGAGCCATGACCGCGCGAACGCTCAGCTTTGTGACATCGCCGCCGAAGACCCCGCTCAAGAGCGGAGCTCCGACCTTCTCCAGCACCTCGTCGCCGAAGTGACGCCGCACGAAGTCGGCAACGCTCTCGTCTACTTCGGGGGCGGACTGCTGCAGCAACTCGGCCCGGGTCATCTCCTCGCGGTAGGCTATCTTCGCCGCGGCGCTGAAGAGGGGGGACCGGTCGAGCGCGTCGAGATCCCCAGGGACCATCATGCGCATGCCGTCCGGCATGGCCACCAGTTGGCGGCCCAGCTCCGAACCGGTTACAAGATAGGTTTTGCGGGTGGCATCATTCGATGGCAGCAGCTCGCCGCCGAGGCCCAGCTCCTCGGCCAGCTCTCGCGCCCACGGCTTCTCGGTCACCCAGCCGTCGGGACCGCATTCGATGGTGAAGCCGGCCTCGCGCACGGTCTCGACGATGCCGCCGAGCCGCGGCGAGGCCTCAAACAACACCGCCTCCACCGCGGCGCCCTCGCGTCTCAGCCACGCCAGCTCATAGGCTGCTGCAACGCCTGCGATACCGCCGCCTACGATGGCAATCCGCTTCATACGGTAATGCGTTCGTCCAAGGTCGCCGCATACTGCCCGGTCACTACCTCGAGGAGTGCCTCGACCAGCATCGGGGAGTCGTTCAAGCTCTCCGCCCGCCACAGCTGCAGCCCCAGCTCCTCGGCCATCTGTTTGAAGGCGATGTCGATGTCATACAGGATCTCGACATGATCGCAGAGGAAGCCGATGGGCTGCATCACGACGCCCACCTCGCCCTGGTCTTTCAGGGCTTTCAAGGTATCTTCGACGGTCGGCCCGATCCATGGTCCGCCGCTGACTCCCTGGCTCTGGAAGGCGAAGTACCAGTCGCTGTCGGTCATGCCGACCGGCTTCATCCGCTCGGCGACCAGCGCCGCCGTGCGCTTGGCCTCGACCGGATAGGGGTCGGGCGAGTCCTGCATCGGCGTTCCCGGCCGCGCGCCGGCGACCGAGGCGCTTCCGGTCATGATCGTCCGGCAGGGCACCGAGTGTGCGGTGAACAGCACCGGCACCCTGCGTCCCGTGGCGGCGCAGGCCTCGGCCCAGGTCGGCCACAGCTTGTCGGCGAAGGCGTGGGCCAGCGTCGGACTCTCCGCCCAGCCGGCCACAAATTCCATCTCCATGCCGGCCGCGGCCTCGGTCACCGCCTTACGATGGAGCCCCACGCTGGTGCGGGAGTTCTGCGCCGCCAGGCACACCGCCTTGAAGCGGGTCACGCCATCGGCCCGCATCTGCGCGACCACGTCGGCGATGTAGGGGTGCCAGTTGCGCATGCCCACGTAGACCTTGGTGCTCGCGTCGATCGAGTGCAGCGCCTGCTCCAGCAGAAAGGCCTGGGTCAGCGTCCACTTGGTCAGAGGGGGAGCTTCCTCGCCTGGCGTGTCCCGGAGACCGATCTCAGCGTAGCGGTGCTGCAGCTCCTCGATAACCTCCTGCGGCAGTGCGCGCCCGCCTGTCACCTTGCTCAGGTATTCGGCCATTTCGCCCAGCACATCTGGAGTGCCGTGGGCCAGCAGGAGCACGGCGTCGTGCTTGGAGCCTACCGCCCTATGCGCCTGTTCCTTTGTCTCTGCTGTCTCTGCGATTGAAAGCTTCTCCTCGCTCATAGCGCTCATGCCTTTCCATATTCCTTGACCCACTCGACGACCCGGATCACGTTTTCGACCGGCGTGCCGGGCACGATGCCGTGGCCCAGATTGAAGATATGGCCCGGTCTGCGATCGGCGGCGCGCAGCACCTCGCGCACGCGCTGCTCCAGTACCGCCTCGGGCGCGAACAGGGTAATGGGGTCGAGATTGCCTTGCACTCCGCAGCCTTCGCCGACCGCCTTCCAGCCCTCGTCGAGCGGGACCCGCCAGTCGAGCCCGATGACATCGGCGCCGGTCTCGCGCATGGCTGGCAGCAGCGAGGCGGTGTCCACGCCAAAGTAGATCACCGGCACGCCGAGGGACTTCACCCGCTCGACCAGCTCCTTGGTCCAGGGCAGGCAGTACTCGCGGTAGTCAGCGACGCTCAGAGCGCCGGCCCAGCTATCGAAGATTTGAATGACATCGGCGCCGGCCTCGACCTGCTGCTCGGCAAACGCCACCAGCACGGTGACGAGCTTCTGCATCAGAAGTCCCCAGGCCTTGCTGCCCGAGTACATCATGGTCTTGGTTTCGACGTAGTTGCGTGAGGATCCGCCCTCGATCATGTAGCTCGCGAGGGTGAAGGGAGCTCCGCAGAAGCCGATGATTCCCAGAACATCGCCGTCGAGGCGGGGGCGGGCAAAGTGTTTCGCGACCTTCTCGATGGCGCGCGCGACATACCCGAGATCCTCGGCACGATCGGTCTGCAGCGCCTGTACGTGTTCGAGCGAGCGCACCGGCGTATGCACCACCGGACCCTCGCCGGCGACAAACTCGAAGTCCAGGCCCATCGGGGTAAAGGGCAGCAGCAGGTCGGCGAAGATGATGGCCGCGTCCACGCCCAGCCGCTCGGCCGCGGTGATGGTCACCTCAGCGGCGACCTGCGGCGTCCGGCAGATCTCCAGCAGAGTGTGATGCTTGCGCACCGCCATGTACTCGGGCATATAGCGCCCGGCCTGGCGCAACAACCACACCGGCGTCCGGTCCACGGGCTGCCGCAGACACGCCCGCACAAACCGGCTCTCGCCCACGCCGGTGGCCAACTCCAGGCCGTTCCCCACACTCGCATCATTGCTCAAAGTATCGTTCTCCACCTTTGAGCCTAGCACCAGGGCTCGCCCGCGACATCCACCGCAGCGCCTATAGCGCCTATTGTCGATGGCCCCAAGAAGCTCATTCCGAAGCGAGACCGGCTTCCCTCCCTTGCTAAACTACGCAAGCCAACAAATCTAACCCGCGAGACGCCATGCGCCCCCTGTTTCCCCTGCTCTCCGCCCTGCTCTTTAGCACCATCGCCAGCACCATCGCCGCCGCCCAGCGCATCGAGGTCACCGTTCCTTCAAAGGCCCCGCTCAACGGCCACCTCATTCTGGTCATCAGCAAACAGGACACGCCAGAGCCGCGCATGCTGCTCGAAGAGAACTACAAGTCCGAGCAGGGCTTCGGGGTCGACGCGGTCAACACCGACCCCGGCAAGCCGCTGGTTGTTGATGCGACCACGGTGGGCTACCCCCGCGCCTCGCTCGCCGATCTCGAGCCGGGCGACTACACCGTCCAGGCGGTCTTCAACGTCTACGAGCCCTTCCACTTGGCGTCGGGAAAGACCGTATGGCTCCCGCCGGACAAGGGCGAGGGCCAGCACTGGAATCTTAAGCCCGGCAACCCTTATAACGCCGCCGTGAAGCTGCACATCGACCCTAAATCCAAAACGACGCTCAAGCTCACGCTCGACCAGGTGATCCCGCCGATCGAAGGCACCGATCAGGACCCAGTCGTCATGGCTGCTCAGGATCCTGCTGCCAAGTGTCTGAAATTTGTTCGCTTCCGCAGCGAGAAGCTGAGCAAGTTCTGGGGCCGCGACATGTATCTGGGCGCCTGGGTGCTGCTGCCGGATGGCTTCGACGAGCACCCCAACGCCCACTATCCGCTGGTCGTCTACCAGGACCACTTCCATGCCGGCTTTGGACCGCTGCCGTTCGTCGCCACCAAGCCCGAGCCCAATGCCAAGGGCAACCCGCGCCGCGCCGATGCCGGTTATAAGTTCTTCCAGGATTGGACCTCGGGCCGGCTGCCGCGCGTGATCATGCTCTACGTGCAGAACGCCAATCCCTACTACGACGACTCCTATGACGTCGACTCGGCCAACGTCGGGCCCTACGGATCGGCGATTAATGAAGAGCTGATCCCAGCTATAGAAAAGCAGTTCCGCGGCATCGGCCAGGGCTGGGCGCGCGCCACCTTCGGCGGCAGCACCGGCGGTTGGGAGGCGCTCGCGACCCAGGTCTTTTATCCGGACCTCTACAACGGCACCTACGCCGCCTGCCCCGATCCGGTCGACTTCCACGCCTACCAGAACATCGACCTCTATAACGACGCCAACGCCTTCACCCGGAAGGGCGACTTCGGCCAGGTTCCGATCGCCGCCGACCGCAAACCAGACGGTACCGTAATCGCCACCGCCGGCGACGAGTTCCGTTTCGAGTATGTTCTCGGAACCCGCGGACGCTCCACCGAGCAGTGGAACATCTGGCAGGCGGTCTTCTCTCCCGTTGGAGCCGACGGCTACCCTGCCCAGATCATCGATCCGCTCACCGGAGCGATCGACAAGCAGGTGCTCGCCTACTGGCACGATCACTACGATCTGAACGCCATTCTCCAGCGCGATTGGGCGACGCTCGGCCCCAAACTCGAGGGCAAGATCCACCTGGCCGTGGGCGACGGCGACACCTACTTTCTCAACAACGCCGTTCACCTGCTGCAGAACTCGCTCGAAGCAAGCCGCAACCCCCACTCCGACGCCACCTTCCAGTACGGCCCCGGCATGCCCCACTGCTATACCGGCGGGCCGTCCGAGCACAGCATGGAGGAGAACAACGCTACCTGGCCGCAGCGCGTGCTCCCGCTGATGACCGAACACATGCTGAAGACCGCTCCTGCGGGCGCGGACACGACCTCCTGGCGCTACTAGCTCCCCTTTGCACGCAAACCCCGGCTGCCCCTCCCTCGCGACAGCTTGATCGCCGCGAGGTGAGGCACCCGGATTGCTTCACCGCGCCCCGGGCGGCCCGCGTCCACTGATAAACTTCTTGTCTATGGACTATCGATCGGGAAGCCAGATTCGGGAAGATTTTCTGCGGTTCTTTGAGGGCAAGGGCCATCGCCGCGTGCACTCGGCGTCGCTCGTGCCGCAGAACGATCCCACCCTGCTGTTCACCAACGCGGGGATGAACCAGTTCAAGGATGTCTTCCTGGGCGCGGAGCGGCGGGATTACTCGCGGGCGGCGAGCTCGCAGAAGTGCGTACGTGCGGGCGGCAAGCACAACGACCTCGAGAACGTCGGCTTCACCCGCCGCCACCACACCTTCTTCGAGATGCTGGGCAACTTCTCCTTCGGCGACTACTTCAAGCGCGAGGCCATCGCTTACGCTTGGGAGCTGCTGACCTCGAAGGAATGGTTCGCCATCGATAAGAACAAGCTCTACGTCACCATCTTCGAGGGCGACGCCAAGGTTCCTCGCGACAACGAGGCCGAGCAGTTCTGGATCGAGGCCGGCGTCCCCAAGGACCGCATCTTCGAGATGTCGGCCAAGGACAACTTCTGGCAGATGGGCGACACCGGCCCCTGCGGCCCCTGCAGCGAGATCTACTACGACCTGGGAATCGAGGCGGCCGATGAGCCGGGCGTGGACAAGCCCTTCCCGCTCGATGAGCAGCGCTACGTGGAAATCTGGAACCTGGTCTTCATGCAGTTCGACCGCAGCTCCGATGGAGATTTGGCCCCGCTGCCCAAGCCGTCGATCGACACCGGCATGGGGCTGGAGCGCGTGGCGGCGGTGCTGCAGGGCGTGCTCTCGAACTTCGAGACGGATCTGTTTACGCCGCTGATCAAACGCGCGGAGGAGTTAACCGGACACAAGGTCGAGGCGGATCACGAGATAGATGACCGTTCGCGGGCCTCGCTGCGCATCATCGCGGACCACGCGCGCGCGGCGACCTTCCTGATCTCGGATGGCGTCTTGCCGGCGAACGAGGGGCGTGGATACGTTCTGCGCAAGATCCTGCGCCGCGGTATCCGGCATGGGCGACTACTGGCCCAGGAGCAGCCCTTCATGCATGAGATGGTGCTGGCAGTGCGCGACGAGATGCAGGTGGCCTATCCAGAGTTGAAGGAGACCGCGGAGCGCGTGGCCAAGGTGGTGCTCGCCGAGGAGCAGCAGTTTGCACGGACTCTCGAGCTCGGGCTGAAGCAGATGAACGAAGAAACGCTGCGCTCGGGCGCACTGGCCTTCCGTCTGTATGAGACCTTCGGCATGCCGCTGGACTTTATGACGGATGCGGCGCGCGATGCTGGGATTGCCTTCGACATGGCCGGCTTCGAGGCGGCCAAGGAAGAGGAGCAGGCGCGGGCGCGGGCTTCGTGGAAGGGTGGGTCGCAGAAGTCGGCGGCGCCGGTCTATCGCGAGTTGGCGAAGACGGAGTTTGAAGGCTACTCGAAGCTGCGCGTGGACGGGAGCCGGGTTCTGGCGCTGGTCAAGGACGGCGTCGGCGTGCCTGAGCTGAAGGCGGGCGAGCAGGGCGAAGTGGTGCTTGAGGCGACCAGCTTCTATGCCGACTCGGGCGGTCAGGTGGGCGATGTGGGCTGGCTCTACTCGGGCGATCACAACGCGGTGGTAGCCGAGGTGCTCGGCTGCACTAAGCCGGTGCAGGGCGTCTTCGCGCACAAGGTGGTGGCGAAGCAGACGATCGCGCTGGGCGACAGCGTCGACACGATCGTCGACGCTGCGGTGCGCTCGGCGACCGAGCGCAACCATACCGGGACGCACCTGCTGCACGCTGCGCTGCGCGAGGTTCTGGGCAAGCATGTGAAGCAGGCGGGAAGCCTGAACGATGCTACGCGGCTGCGCTTCGACTTCTCGCACTTCACCGGCGTCGCCGAGGAGGAGCAGCGTGAGATTGAGGACATCGTCAACCGGCAGGTGCTGGCCGACACCAAGGTCGAGACTCTGGTCGATGTGCCGATCGATGTCGCGGTCAATGAGCTGGGTGCGATGGCGCTGTTCGGCGAGAAGTACGGCGAGCGGGTGCGCGTGGTCAAAATCGGGGACTTCTCGACCGAGCTCTGCGGCGGCACACACACCGGAGCGACCGGCGAGATCGGCCTGATCAAGCTGGTGGGCGAGGGTTCGGTCTCGTCTGGAATCCGCCGGGTCGAGGCGGTGACCGGAACGGGCGCGTTGGCCGAGTTCCGGCGTGGCTTCGACGTGGCCCGTGTCGTAGGCCAGTTGGTGGGGTCGGCGGACGCCGCTCCGGCCGATGCACTGCGGGCGAGGCTCGCGGCACAGGATGAGGAGATGAAGAAGCTGCGCCGGGAGCTCGATGCGATTCGGCTGAAGGCCGCTTCGGCTTCGACGGCGGATGCGGCGGCCTCCGCCGTGGAGGTCAAGGGCGTGAAGCTGCTCGCGCAGCGGGTCGACGCGCTCGACAAGAACCAGATGCGGACGTTGGTCGACTCGCTGCGCGGTAAGCTGGGATCGGGCGTGGTGGTGCTGGGCGCGGCGGTGGACGGCAAGGTCTCGCTGATTGTGGGCGTGACCAAGGACCTCACCGGGAAGCTGCAGGCCGGTAAGATTGTGGGTCAGCTCGCGGCCAAGGTCGGCGGCAAGGGCGGCGGACGGCCGGATCTCGCCGAGGCCGGTGGCAGCGATGTGGAGGCGCTCGACGCGGCGCTGCAGAGTGCAGCCGTGGTTGTCGGCGATTTGCTGGGATAGCATCTTCTGCCCATTTGATCGCCCACATCGCAGCAACAAGATGTGGGGCGATCAAATGGAGTGGGAGCCACGCCTGCGCTGAACGCTCAGCGCGACTCACCGAAATGGGCCACCGATATACTCCTCCGATGGGTCAAGGCCAAATTTTACTCGCCAACCGGCGCGTTGGAAGGGCAGTTCAACGGAACCGACTCGCTCGGCGTTTTCCTCATCGATGCCAGCGTTGTGAAATTCCGTCGGGCCCCTGAGGCCGCCGAGGTCTCGAGGTGGAGTGAAGACGCACCGGCAAACGCGTTCGACACGGCATCATTGCTCGGCCTTTTCTCTGACCGTCGCAAATAACGAAGACAGCAGGCGAGACTGTCACCCTTGGCGCGTGAGGTGCCGTCGAAAGCACCCCATGGGAATCGGCGAGACTTAGCTAGCGTAGACGCTTAAACTAGGGATGGTAGGGTCACGGACGATTGCTCTTCTTTTCTCCAATTCGATGGTCGCGCCGGACTGGTTTGCCGGCGGCGTTGTTGCTGGTCGTGGGCAGTGTGCCTGGAGTCTGCGGCGCGGCTGGAATCTCTGGAACCAGAAGCACCCTGCGCGTGAGCCGTTCGACGCCGTGGGAGATGGCTGAGCGAGGCCGGGAGGATCTGGAGGCGAAATCCGAGACCAACCGCACCCGGGCTGACTACACCCGCGCCATGGATCGGTTTCGCGCGCTCTACCACGCCGCGCCGCGTGACGTGCATGCGGCGTCGAGCGTCTATGCCGTGGCGGAGCTGCTCGCCGAACAGGGCCGCAGTCTGCATGACCCCAAGAGCCTGAAGGCGGCGCTGGGGCAGTATGAGTTTCTGCGCAAGCAGTATCCGGGGAGCTCGCTACGGGTGCCCGCGCTGCTGGCGGAGGCGCAGATCGATCAGAACGATCTGAACGATCCCAAGGCGGCTAAGGAGCGCTACCAGCTACTGCTGAAGAAGTACCCGCAGAGCGAGTATGCGGAGGAGGCGCGGGCCGGAATCGCCGGGTTGGACGCAGGCCCCCGTGGACCAGAGAACAGGGCTCAGGGCACCGGGATCGGCGAGCAAGGAATCGGGAACAAGAACCAGGGAGTTGTCGGGCCGTCAGCGCGAGCTGGTGTGCAGCCGCCGGCCCCGGCAGCGCAGAGTACAGCGAGTGCTCGGGATGCGGCGGCTTCGCCAAGTGCAGCCGGCACTACGCTGCAGCAGCAGGACGCTTCGATTCCGAGTCCGCTTGAGGGCGGGCAACTGCCGGCGGATGCGCGGCAGGGCGGTGCGGGCTCCGGCCTGAAGCATGTGGCGCGGCACGGGCAGCTGGCGCAGGTGACCGGCATCCGGCACTGGTCGACCGCGACCTATACGCGGGTGGCGATCGATCTGGGAGACGACGTGACGTTTGAAGCGGCACGTGTGCCGAATCCTGATCGGATCTACTTCGACCTGCATGGCACGCGGCTGGCGCAGGAGCTGGTGGGCAGGAGCTTTACCGTAACCGACAATGGATTCCTGAAGAAGATCCGGGCGGCGCAGTTCTCCAACGACATGACGCGGGTCGTGTTGGATGTGAGCGACGTATCGGAGTACTCGGCGTTTCTGCTGCCGAATCCCTACCGGCTGATTATTGACATTCATGGAGGAACAAAGGCGCAGGGGGCAGCAACCAGGGATCAGGGTGCAGGGGTCGGTGCAGCGGTGGGGTCAGTCGTGGGCGCGGCGGGCGTAGCTGGTGCGGGCAGCAGCATGGCGGGAGGTTCCGTCGATGTTCCGGCACCTCGAGCCGCTGCTGCGGGGAATGTCACGGCTAGCCACCCGGTACCCAATACGGTGACGACGCGCACGAACAGCACGACGGAGATCGCCTCGCTGAGCCAGCAGCCGAACCGCGTCGAGGCAACCAGCCGGCCGACCTCGCAGCCGATCTCGGCGGTGGTCAGCGCCACGGAACAGGCAGCCGTAACCGGGGTTCAGAGTGCTCCCGGCTCGGGACAGCCGAGTAACGGACAGGGGCAGTTGGGAATGGGTCAGCCGGGGGCGGGACAGGCTGAATTGGCGCAGGTTCCACTGGCTGCAGCGGCACTTCCGACAGGATCGAAGAAGCGCAAGGGCAAGGCGGGAGCGGCGGACGGGGTCGCGGTAGCCGATGCTGTGCCGGCGCGGGCGGCGCAGCCGACGGCCGACGGCGAGACCTCGCTGGTGCGAGCGCTGGGGTTGAAGATCGGACGGATTGTGATCGATGCCGGCCACGGCGGGCACGACTCCGGGACGATCGGGGCGGACGGAATCGAAGAGAAGGATGTGGTGCTCGACGTGGCGCTGCGGCTAGGTAAGCTGCTGCATGAACGGCTGGGCGCGGAGATTATCTATACCCGCTCGGACGATACCTTTGTGCCGCTTGAGACGCGTACGGCGATCGCGAACAAGGCGCAGGCGGACCTGTTTCTGTCCATCCATGCCAACTCGTCGAGCGATGCGACGGCGCGCGGGGTCGAGACCTACTATCTGAACTTCACCTCGGCGCCCGATGCGTTGGAGACCGCGGCGAGGGAGAATGCGGTTTCAACCCAATCGATCTACCAGTTGAGCGACCTGGTGAAGAAGATAGCGATGAAGGACAAGATCGATGAGTCGCGCGAGTTCGCCAGCGACGTGCAGCAGAGCCTGTACGCCGGGCTGACGAAGGGCAATGCAGGGCTGAAGAACCGCGGCGTGAAGAAGGCTCCGTTCGTGGTGTTGATCGGGGCGAACATGCCGTCGGTGCTGGCCGAGATCTCGTTTGTGACGAATCCGCGGGATGCCAGCGAACTGCGCCAGCCGGAGTATCGCGAGCGGGTAGCGGAGAGTCTCTACAAGGGCGTGGCCCGGTATGAAGCTGGATTGAGCCAGACGAAGCCGTCCACCCTGCGGGCCAGCGTGGGGAGTTCGAAGTAGGCAACAGATGCCTTTCGTTGCCCGGCCGACGGCGCTCACAACCGGAGCTTGGTGGTAGTCTGACCCTGAGTATGGCTCTCAATATGGGTGTTTCGTCTCGATTTTGGATGGTCGCGCGGACCTCGCTTGCCGCGGCCTCCCTGTTCTTTGGAGCAACCGTTTATGGCCAGGCAGCGCCTACCGGCTCCGCTGTGGCCGCCACCGGTCAGCAACCCGGCGGTCCCGCGATCGCGCTGCGCGAACCGCCAGTTCCACTGCTGCCAAAGCAGTTCGGGGCATGGCAGCAGACGGCGCAGGCGGCGGACGGAAGTGCTTCTGCCGCCACGAGCGACGGCGCCAGCGCAGCTGCTCTGAGGGATGACGGTGTGACCCGGGTCGATGCGCAGACCTACACGCGAGCGGGCTCCGGCGACACCATTCTTCTGAAGGCCTATGAATTTGGAGACGCGACCGGGGCGTTTGCTGCGTACACCTACCTGCGCCGGCCGGCTGATCGACCCATACCGGGCGCTCGACTTGGCAAGGATGCCGTGGAAGACGGCGATGCGGTGATGTTGTGGGATGGGCGCACGGTCGTGTCGGCTCTCTTCCATGGGGGCAGGCGACTCACCGACCTGCAGGACCTGGTTCCGCAGCTGCCCAAGATCGGTGGACCGAAGGGACTGGCTCCCTTGCTGCCGACGCTTCTACCCACAAAGGGACTGCAGACGGACACACTGAAGTATGCACTGGGGCCGGCGAGCTACCAGGCGATGGGGGGCGTACTGCCGGCGGAGATCGTCGGCTTCGACAAGAGCGCCGAGGTGGTAACGGCAAAGTATGCCGGACGCGGAACCCTGACCCTGCTGCTGTATCCCACCCCGCAGATTGCCGGCGAGCACGGGCGCGAGATCGAAGCGGAGATGAATCGCGAGGGGGCAAGCGCAGGCACCGTCAAGCTGCGGCGCGAGGGGCCCCTGGTGCTGCTGACCACGGGCTCGTGGACTCCGGCTGAGGCACAAAAGCTGGTGGAAGAAATTCATCTGCGCGACCAACTGACCTGGAACAAGCCGCTGCCGGTCGATTTCCACAGCGAGGTCCGCAAGACCGCCAGCCTGCTGACCAACATCCTTCTGCTGACCGGCGCACTCTTCCTGGCGGCGATCATCCTGGCACTTTTCTTCGGCGGGGGACGGGCACTGATCCGCGTGATGCAGGGCAAGCCGGCGGCGACCGAGCCGGAGTTTCTGCACATTGATCTCCGGGAAGGGCCGGGCGATGGCGGACGGTTCAAGCCGCTGCACTAGCTCTTGCACATATTGCGGTGCAGCCAGGGACCTAATCCGCTCATTTCAAGTAGCTTTGATAAGCGGTGGGCCTCTATTAGGCGAAGGAAAAGCGAATCACGCGGCTCTCCTGTGCGACAGTAACTAGCTGAATAATAATGGCTTAATTTGAAAATCTTTTCGCCTTGACACCGCAATGGGCCAAACTTAGTATGCAGCCAGAAAGTTCTGATGGCTTTGCCTCCGTTGGAACTGTTCTCCCTAAGGAAGAGGCCGCCCTGTTGCCGGGCGGCCTCTTCGTTGTTCCGGGGATCCCTTGCTTGTCGTCGGCGACACGACGGAGACACGACGGAGACACGTTGGATGACGACCTGGATCCGCTCCAACCGCACTGGCGAAACCGGGGCCCAGAGAGCGTCCAGAGGTCGCCAGGGCGAGGCTGGCCAGCAAACGGATCCAGCAAACCGAAGGCAGACTTTGCGGGATCCGCTCGCTACGGTAGAATGGAGCCATAGGCCGATGTAGCTCAGTTGGTAGAGCAACTGATTCGTAATCAGTAGGTCAGCGGTTCAACTCCGCTCATCGGCTCCACAAATCCCCAAGAAATCACGTTTATCCCCCTCACCCACAGAACGATTGTGGGAGTTTTGCGGGAGGTCTCACCTCGCCGCTGCCAAAAGATGCAGCGACTTGGAGCGGTTCCGCTTGTTGACCAGCTCTGAGGCCCCGCTGGTGCTGGGGTGTAGGTATTTCATGGTTGTCGCGACTTGATTATGGCCCAATAGAGAACCCACCTCGGCGAGGTTCATCCCCTCGGCAAGCATGTCGGTCGCGAAGGTAGGACGGGCACAATAGAGCTTCAACTCTGGAGAGACCGACGGAAGGTTCCGTTCGGCGGCGGCAAGGTTGGCGGCTTCAACCGTCGCGGTCCATTGTTTAGCGAGCGTCGTCAGATGCCCACAGCTCGCGCGTCTTGACGGAAAGCGTTGCCCAAAAACAAGGGATTCCAAGCATCAATCCGGCAAGACAACGCCGCCGGGGATGGATCCGCCAATCAGACTTCGGGAAGAACACGTGCACCTCAAATTGCATGGCAACGGGGCACAAAGCTCAGGGCAAGTGTGCGATCGCTCCCGTTTCCACGCGGGTAGAACCACATATGTCCTGGGTAGGTCTCCTGCCTTACAGGCGGAGCGCAAACTGCTTGCTCCCGACCCTTCGCCTTCCCCGACAGCAAGATCGAGTGGCTTGTGAAAGGTCTTTCCCTGATTACAGTGGCGGGACCGTGCCGGACTTCCACCGGCTTCCCTGTTATGCCCTCGCGGACACGCAAGATCTCTTAACGAAAGTAGCACGAATGTTTTCTGTTGCTCCCGGTGTTGACTAACCGCGTCAGATTGGTCTGAGTCCTGCGGGATGAGATTCACTGTCCCGTCGATCCTTGGGATTCGCCGCCTGATCACGACCCTGAGATATGTCCGATGCCGACGCCGACGACGTAGGTAACGATTCCTTCGAGGGCGCCGACGAAGGTCATCTCCAGGCCGCTGCTCCACCAGGAACGGATGGTGATGAGTGACTTAGCCGCTCCGACGGCGAAGTGGGCGATCAGCGAGATGATGGCGGCGACGATGATCGCAGGCAGCCCGGCCATGAAGAAGAACGGCAGCACCGGGATGAAGGCGCCAATGGCGGTGGAGAGAGCACCTGAGGCGGCCGAGACCCAGGGCTTGCTCAACCCCTCCTCGCTGATGTTCAGGCGTTCACGCGCCAATGCTTCGACGAGCTGCTCCTTCTTCTCCGCAATGCGCGAGACAAAGCGATCTGCCTCCTCCGCAGAGAGGCCGCGCACCTGGTAGGTGAGCGAGAGTAATTCGCGGGCCTCACCCTCGTTGAACTCGACCGCATCGCGTTCCCGCGCAAACTCGGCCTCGTAGATCTCACGCTCGCTCTTCGCGGCCAGATAGGCACCCGACCCCATGGAGAGGGCGCTCGCGATCATCCCAGTAAGACCGGCGATCAGCACGAAGCGACTGTTGCCAAGCGTCGCGCCCGAGACGCCGGAGACGATGCCGAAGATCGCGCCCAAACCATCGTTTACACCGTAGATGGCGTCACCGATCCAACTGGCAGCCTTGGGCTGACCCTTGTCTCGCGCGGCCACCAGAGCATCGAGCGCCTGCTGTGCCTGCTCTGGTTCGAGCGGTGTGTCGGTAGGCAGATGATGGCGAATCAACCCGCTCAGCGTGAGGTAGTGATCCGCTTCGTCGGCCAGCACCTCCTTCAGGATGGCCACGCTGGGTTCATCACCCAACTCGTGAAGCTGTTTTCCGTAACGCGCGATATCGCGACTCTCATCCAACTCCAGGCGGCGCAGGGCGAGGTCCTGGCCACCGATGCGGTTGGCGAGGGTGTCGGCCTCTCCCGACGCGGAGCCTTCGTAGGCCGGAGCGGCCGCGCCAAGCGCCGTGAGCCGCGATGCCCACAGATCGGCATGGTGTTTCTCGGCGAGCGCTAGGTTGCGCAGTGTCCGACGGCGGTACGGATCGCTCTCCTGCTGTGAAAGCGCGTTGTAGGTGTAATATCCGCGCATCTCCGCCTGCCAGTTGCTGGAGAGCGCTTTGATCAGACGTTCGGTGTCTCTGGGATCCATGAATGGCCTTCCATGTGTTGCAAGATGATGTTGGTTCTGAACTGCTGTTGACGTCTCGTTATCGGCAAGTTCGCCGGGCTCTATTCCATCTCCGATTCGACGATCGCCCAGCTTAGATTGGAGACATCGTCTTCTATGGAGAGGCGCATCACTACCTGCTCGAGAGCTTCGTTGTTGCGCCCCGCAGTCCTCACCTCCGCCCGAATCTGCGTTTGGTTCATAGCCTCATCCTGCTCTCCACGAATGGACTGAAGCGTCACGGGCAGATGGCTGATCGTCGAGAGGAGCAGCGAGCGAATATGTACCGCGCGTGAGGCGACGCAGGAGAGACGAATCTCGTAGAGCGTCTCCGCCGGGATGGCTGTGGGAAGGACCGGATGCAGGCGGTAGGCAAGCGGCCGGAGCACCATATTGGTGAGCAGCACTGCCGTGGCCAGAACGAGCGCCAGATGCAGCGCACCCAGTCCCGTCAGCACACCGATCGCGGCCGAACACCAGATGGTCGCGGCAGTGTTCAGCCCGCGGACGTTCCCACCCTCCTTGAAGATGACACCAGCGCCGAGAAACCCGACACCGGAGACCACATAGGAGACAATCCGACCACGCGCAGAGGGATCGTTCTCCAGCAGTAGACCACACATGACAAAGGCCGCGGCTCCAGCAGCCACCAAGCCATTCGTACGGGTGCCCGCCATGCGCTGCCGCCACTGTCTTTCCAAGCCAACCATCGCGCCCAGGCCAATCGCGAGCGCTAGACGGATGGCAAAGTGAATCGTACTGATCCCGATCATGACCTTCTCCATTGATGGTCTTGAGGCGAGAGGGAGGCAGAAGATCTGCGCCTCCCCCTCGTGATTAGAAGGTGAACTTGGCAGCGATCTGACCGATGCGGGGATCGGCCGCTTGGCGGACCTGGCCGAAGGTCGTATCGTCGATATTAGCGTCGACCGATCCGTTCGGGTAGAACTGCGCGTGGTTGAAGACGTTGAACATCTCCAGCCGAAGCTCCAGCGAGCGAGTCTCGGTGAACTTCGTCACCTTGTGCAGCGCCATGTCGTATGCCCGCGTGATAGAGTCTGCCGGTGACAGCACTTGGGAATATCTAGCCAACTGCAGCCCCAGATAGGAAGCGAGTTCAACCAAGCGCTGGCCCGTGTCTGGAAGGACGGTCCCAAGACTCACCCCTAGCTCCTCGAACTCGTCGGTTGTCACGGATTCGAGCCCGTCTCTGCCAAAAATCTAAGAGAATCAATGCAATGTGGGAATTTTGTGGGAAACATGCTGAAACAACATGGTTTATTGCGAACAAAGCGAGCAAATGAAACGGCATCCATCCGTGCGGGCGATCATCTATATGTTGTTGTATTCGTTGATGTTAGTAGGGAAAATAGGCCCTGAGCGCTGTGAAATTCGTAATCAGTAGGTCAGCGGTTCAACTCCGCTCATCGGCTCCATTCCCTTTCAAGTCCAAAGATTTTCCTCACCTTGCCAGGCTACGAGCAGCGGAGCGCACCCTTCTTCGCGAGCAGGAGGGGAGCAGGCCACAGGCCCATCAATCCCCAACCGATCGCCCGGCTTCGTGCTTACTCCGTCGCCTTATGCACTGCCTCCCTGGCGCCGGAATCTGTCCCTCCAAATTTCTTTGAGTACGGAAAACGTTATTTTCGGAAATTTAGAGGGGGATTTCCGGCGTTCGTGGTAGCCTTGAGTTGTCGGTTGAACAAGTTGGATTTCTGCAATAGCTGTGTTTTATGGAATGGCTCTACTGTACGAACCCCGATTGGTCCGAGCGTCAATTCAGCATTAAGAAGGAAGTAGCAACATGGAACAGGGAACAGTGAAGTGGTTTAACGACGCCAAGGGGTTTGGCTTTATCAGCCGTCAGAACGGCGAGGATGTATTCGCCCACTACTCAGCAATCACCTCCAACGGCTTCAAGAGCCTCCAAGAGGGTCAGGCTGTGCAGTTCAACGTCGTCAAGGGCCCCAAGGGCTGGCAGGCGGCGGACATTCAGCCTCTGTAAACTTTTTGAGCATCGGTAGTACGAAAGAGGGACGGCTTCGGCCGTCCCTCTTTCATGTTTAAGCAAGCCAGTTGCTGGTGTTGCCTCTGCGACTGCTCGCGAAATATTCTCCGCTCTCGTTCCGCGAATTTATTTTCAGAGGCTGAATCGGTGAAGGACAATGAGTCATGCCGATTGTTGCCGGGGTTGACTTTGGAACGTTGAGCGTCCGCGTGACGCTGCTCGATAGTGAACGGGGACGCCTGGGTACGGCCTCCGCGACGTACCCACTGCACCGCCGCCGTGAAGATCCCGACTACGCGACCCAAGCGCACGCGGACCAGATGCAGGCGCTGGTGAATGCCATGCGCGATGTGCTCGAGCAGACCGCTGTCGCGGGCAAGGATGTGGTGGCGCTGGCGCTCGATACGACCGGGTCCAGCGTGATTCCGGTGGATGCAAGGATGCAGCCGCTCGATGAGTACATGCTGTGGTGTGACCATCGTGCCCACAAGGAAGCGCAGCAGATTACCGAACTGGCGCACGCGGAGAAGCTCGAGGCGATCGAGTGGTGCGGTGGCGTCTACTCGCATGAGTGGGGCTTCGCGAAGCTGCTGTACTGGCTGAGGAACAATCCAGAGAAGCGCGAGCAGTTCGCCTCGGCGTTCGAGCACTGCGACATGGTGGCGGCGACGCTGATCGGCATTACCGACACCAGGCTGGCGCCGCGTAGCGTCTGCGCGATGGGACACAAGTGGATGTGGAACCCACGCTGGGGCGGGCTGCCGCCGCAGGAGTTCCTGTCGAAGCTGGACCCGCTGTTCGACGGCATTCGCGCGAAGTTGGATGGGAACTACAGGACCTCGGATGCGGTAGCGGGCAAGCTGAGTGCGTATTGGGCCGAGGAGATGGGGCTCTCCGCGGGGATACCGATTCCTGTGGGAGCGTTTGACGCGCATTGGGATGCGATCGGCGCGGGCTGCAAGGAGGGCGACGTGGTGAACGTGGTCGGCACCTCGACCTGCATCATCGCCATGAGCCGCGAGAGCCGGTTGGTACCGGGAGTGTGCGGCGTGGTTCCAGGCAGTGTCGACCCGGCGCTTACCGGCATCGAGGCTGGGCTCTCGGCCACGGGCGACATCTTTGAGGCGATCGCCAGGCGAGCCGCGACCGACGTGCGGTCGCTCTCGCAGGGACTCGACGGGTACAAGCCCGGGCAGACGGGTCTGCTGCGGCTGAGTTGGGACAACGGCGACCGCACTGTGCTGGTGAACCCGGAGTTGGGCGGCATCACGCTGGGCTGGAATTTGATTCATACGGCGAAGGATGAACTGTTCGCCGCGATCGAGGGCACCGCATTCCATACGCGCATCATCCTGGAACGCATGGCCGAGCACGGTGTGCCGGTCGAGCGCGTGATCAACGCTGGCGGGATTCCGCAGAACAATCGCGTTCTCAACCAGGTCTACGCGAACGTGCTGGGCAAGCCGGTGCTGGTGCCGGATGGAACTCCGACAAGCCTGGGTTCGGGGATCTTCGCGCTGGTGGCGGCGGGCGTGTTTGCCTCGATCGAGGCCGCGCAGGCTGCGATGTGTCTTCCCTTCAAGGTCTACCAGCCGGAACCTGCCGCAGTCGACCGCTACGAGCGGCTGTTCCAGCTCTACCGCGATGTGTACTTTGCCTTTGGCAAGCGCTCGAGCGAGCTGCGGGCGCTGGGAGACGTTCTGCCCGAGCTGCGCCGGATCGCCGCGGAGGCGCGCTGACCGCAGCCTGGCAATACGCAAGAGCAAGCCCCTCTCAGGTGCGAGGGGCTTGCTTTTGAAGCCTGGCTAGCGGGTGGGTATGTCGATGACCTGGATCGTCAGCGCAGGCACGCTGTGGTGCCAGGCGTCTGCCGGAATACGCTCGGTCGTCTTGCTCGGAAGGATCTGCCCCGGGTCAGCCAGCGAGTTGGTCGCCTCGTAGCTCCCCGCGTGCAGCGAGGTGAGGGCTGCTGTCGCCGCCCTCGCGCCTGCGAGGTCGATGGTGAGCGCCTGGTCCGAGGTCGATGCATTCACCAGCTTCAGGTGCAGTACATGCTCCTTCGAATCCACCGTGACGGAGTAGAAGAAGCGATCTTCCGACGTGCCGGTGAGCGACGATTGCGGCGTGCCATCGCCGAGATGGCCGGCGAATAAGGACTGCGCGTAGTAGCTTGGCGAGACGTAGCTGCTGAGGGCGTCGTAGCCGATGAGGTCGGGCGACCATTGCATACCGCCAGGGTTCACGTTCACCAGCAAGGGCGCGTAGCTCGCCATGACGATGAGGTCGCTGTTGCGCTCCATCGAGGTCATCCAGGCAGCGTCGGCCAGTGCCGAACCGAAGTTCGGAGTGGGCGAACCGGACATGGAGGCCCATTCGCCGACAAAGATCTTCGGACCGTCGCGCGGGGCGTTGTCGTAGTGGTGGACAAAGTCCATCATCTCGGCCGGCGGCTTGTAGTAGTGATCGTCGATCAGGTCAGGTTGCTCGTCGGGAGCAGCCTCCTTCACCGGGGTGGTCGCAATCAGCTTGTACTGGGGATAGGCCTTGTGCAGCGCCTTGGCGAACTGCGCGAAGCGGGCGTCGTAGCTGCCCGACTTGTCGAAGGTGTCTTCGTTGCCGATCTCGATGTAATGCAGGGGGAAGGCTGCGGGATGACCGTCTTTGGCGCGCTCGGCGCCCCACCTGGTCGAGCTGTCTCCGGTGACGTACTCGACCTCATCGAGGGCGGACTGCACGAAGGGTTCAAGATCCTTGCCTGGGGCGATGTGATCCCCCTTGAGCGCATAGCCGGCGTAGACCGCGAGCACCGGCTCGATGTGCAGGTCTTCACACCACTCCAGGAACTCGAGCAGGCCAAGGCCGTCGCTGGAGCGATAGCTCCACGGGGCCATGTGGCCGGGGCGATCGATCAACGGGCCGATGGTCTGCTTCCAGTTGTACCAATCCTCGAGGCGATCGCCTTCGAGATAGTTTCCGCCCGGCAGACGCAGGAATGTGGGGTGCAGGCCGGCCATCTTCTCCATCAGGTCGGGGCGATTTCCATTGGGCCTATCGTGATAGGTCGGCGGCATCAGGGAAGCCAGTTGCAGCCACAGCGAGCCGGCGTGAGCCGCGCTCAGCTGCAGATGGTTGTCCTCGGAGGGGGAGATGGCGCCGGTGGTCAGGGTGTACTCATACTTCGACCACGGACCGGGGTTCACGGAGACACGCGCCTCGGCCAACACCGCGCCCGTCTTGTCGTTGATGAGGCGGGCGGTGACGGGACCGATTGCGGCGTCTTCCGCCTTGGCGTAGAAGGAGCCCTTATAGGTAGTGTGGGGGCGCACTGCAATCCCCCAGTAGCCGTGATTGCTGATGCCAGCCTCGCTGCCGCCAGACGCAGCCGAGACCGTCAGCTTGAGGCTGTGGGGCAGGGCAGTGCTCGGTCCGGTGGTGTCGTCGAATTGCATAGTGGCGGCAGCGCTGCCGTTGCGCACCAGCTCCCAGTGCTCGATGCCCACCCAGTTCGGACGGAAGGTGTTGTTCTGTACCAACTCGGCGTACAGACCACCGTCGAAGGCGTGATTGATCTCCTCGGTCATCATGCCGTAGAGCATCGGGCTAACCGGGCTGACGATCTTCGCGGCATCGATCCTGAGATGTGCCGGCGCGCTCCCCATCTGAGCCGTGAGGACTGGACAGAGACACAGTAGAAGCACTGGGAGCGCGCGAGCGAGCCTGGACATCGGAGAGAGCACGCGAGCAGTGTGCGACGTGGCGGAATGCAGGGCGGGCACGTGTGTCTCGGCGAGAGAGGGATGCGGCATCGGCTCTGGTCTCCTGAGGATGCTGGAGGAACTGGGAGTGGGGATGAAAGCGCTTACTTCAACCCGCAAATTCTAACCCAGAGTGTCGCCGCCTGGCTTTTCCGACAACTTCATCAACTCAATGTCGGCTGGTTGCAGGGTGCTGTGAAGACGCTAGTGAGGCTCCAACCACTTCCAGTTGCGGATCGACGGACGATCGATGCCCTCGCTGTCTGCGTAGTTGATGCTGTCGATGATCTGGCCTTTCAGCCACTCCTTCACGTGTGCCCCCGGGCCCTGGAGTCGGGGAACGCGATCGATCACATCAATCGCCAGGTTGAAGCGGTCGACCTGATTGCGGATCGCAAGTTCGAGCGGTGTGTTGATGTTGCCCTTCTCTTTGTAGCCGCGAACATGGATGTTTCCGTGGTTGGTTCTGCGATAGGTGAACTTGTGGATCAGCCAGGGATACCCATGGAAGTTGAAGATGACCGGCTTGTCCTTAGTGAACAGGGAGTCGAAGTCGCGGTCGGAGAGCCCATGGGGATGCTCGGTCGCCGGCTGCAGGCGGTAGAGATCGACGACATTCACGAAGCGGATCTTCAGGTCGTTGAAGTGCGCGCGCAGGATGGCGACCGCGGCCAGCGCCTCCTGGGTCATGATCTCGCCGGCGCTGGCCACGACCACATCCGGCTCCGCGCCGTTGTCGGTGCTCGCCCACTCCCAGATGCCGACGCCCTTGGTGCAGTGCACCACGGCAGCGTCCATATCGAGATAGACGAGATGCGGCTGCTTATCGGAGACGATCACGTTGACGTAGTCCTTGCTGCGCAGGCAGTGGTCGGCGACGCTGAGCAGGCAGTTGGCGTCGGGAGGGAGATAGATACGGGTAACCTCGGCGCTCTTGTTGCTGACGAGATCGAGGAAGCCGGGATCCTGATGGGTGAAGCCGTTGTGGTCCTGCCGCCAAACCAGCGAAGAGATCAACAGGTTGAGAGAGGAGATGGGCGCTCGCCAGTCAATCTCCAGCTTGGCTTTTTCCAGCCACTTGGCATGTTGGTTGTACATCGAATCGATGATGTGAACGAAGGCCTCGTAGGTGTTGAAGAGACCGTGGCGGCCGGTTAACAGATACCCCTCCAGCCACCCCTCCAGAGTGTGCTCGCTCAGCATCTCCATGACGCGGCCGTCGGGTGCGATCTCGGTGCCATCAGCATCCTCGGGCAAGGTCGTTGCGAGCCATGTTTTTCGGCTTGCCTGGTAGACGTCCTGCAGGCGGTTGGACGTATTCTCGTCTGGGCTGAAGAGGCGGAACTGCGTCATGTTGCGGCGCATGACCTCGCAGAGAAACTTACCCAGCCTCTCGGTGGGCGAGACCTCGGTCGCGCCTGGCGATGAGGCGGCGATGGCATAATCGCGAAAGTCCGGCAGGTCGAGCGGCCTGCGCAGCTTGCCGCCATTGACATGGGGGTTGGCGCTCATGCGGCGCTCCCCCTTGGGCGGGAGGTCGCGAAGTTCAGGGATCAGTTCGCCGTTCGCATCAAAGAGCTCCTCCGGCCGGTAGCTGCGCATCCACTCTTCGACGATCTTCAGGTGCTCAGGCTTGGTCTGCACGTCGAGCACCGGGACCTGGTGCGCGCGCCAGAAGTTCTCGACCTTGTGGCCGTCGACCTGCTTGGGGCCGGTCCAACCCTTAGGCGTGCGCAGGATGATCATGGGCCAGCGCGGCCGTCCGGGGATGCCGGTGCGGCGCGCCTCCTGTTGCAGGGAGCGGATCTGTTGCACGCAGTGCTCGACGGTCGCGGCCATCTTCGGATGCATCGCTTCCGGTTCATCGCCCTCGACGAAGTAAGGCGTCCAGCCATAGCCCCTGAAGAGCGACTCCAACTCCTCATGCGAGATCCGCGCCAGCAGCGTGGGGTTATTGATCTTGTAGCCGTTCAGATGGAGGATGGGCAGCACAGCGCCATCGCGGATCGCATTCAGAAATTTGTTCGAGTGCCAGGAGGTCGCGAGCGGCCCGGTCTCGGCTTCGCCATCTCCGACCACCACGCTGACGATCAGGTCGGGATTATCGAACGCTGCACCGAAGGCGTGCGACAGGCTGTAGCCGAGTTCGCCGCCCTCGTGAATGGAGCCCGGAACCTCGGGGGTGCAGTGGCTGCCGAGTTGTCCGGGAAAGGAGAACGCGCGGAACAGCTTCAGCAGGCCGGCCTCGTCCTGGCTCTTCTCCGGGTAGATCTCGGAGTAGGTGCCCTCGAGATAGCAGTTGGAGATGACTGCGGGAGCTCCATGTCCCGGGCCGGAGATGTAGATCATGTCGAGGTCGAACTTGCGGATCACCCGGTTGAGGTGGACCCAGGTAAAGGTCTGGCCGGGATCGGATCCCCAGTGTCCCAGCAGCCGGTTCTTGCAGTGTTCCGGGCGCAGCGGCTGCTTGAGCAGAGGATTGTCCCGCAGGTAGATCATGCCTGCACACATATAGTTGCAGGCGCGCCAATAGGCATCGATCTTGCGCAACTCATCCGGCGTCAAGGTGGAGGTCGGATCCCCCAATGGCTGTGTAGTGATCGGTTCCGTGCTGCTTGGGGAGCTCATATCAGGAGCCTCCTGCCTTGAGATTTTTGCGTCATCCGCTTCAGCCGGACGGCTAAGCTTCGCACATCCTCGATTGCGGCTGTGTGACGATCATCACAAGTCGTAAGATGCGATGCGTAGCCACAATAAGAATCGAACCGAGGAACCCCTCATGTCCGATGCATCCATTCTCGTCATCAATACCGGATCCTCCTCCCTCAAGCTTGGCTTGTATGCGGAACGCGACGGTCAGGAGGAGCTTCTCTTCGATGGCTTGGCCGACGGCATTGGGCAAAGCCATGGCTCGCTGGCGATGCGTGATGGCCGCGGTCAGCTGCTTCGATCGGCGAGCCTGGTTGTCGCCACGCAGCGGGAGGCGCTGCGCGCCGCCGTTCGCTGGATCGCGGAGTTCGCGCCGGGCAAGCCATGCGCCATCGGCCATCGGGTGGTGCACGGAGGTCCTGATCTTACAGCGCATCAGCGCATCACTCCCGAGCTGGTCGAAGAACTGCAACAGCGCATTCACTTTGCGCCGCTGCATATCCCCATGGCACTTCAGCTCATTAAAGAGGCGCAGTCGGCCTATCCACAGGTTCCCGAGTTTGCCTGCTTCGACACCGCCTTTCACAGCACTATCCCGGAGGTGGCGGCGCGTTTCGCACTGCCGGGGCAGTTATACGATCAGGGCATCCGCCGCTATGGCTTTCACGGTCTTTCGTATGAGTCGATCGTGTATCAGCTTGGTCAGGATCTCCCCGCTCGAACCGTTATCGCCCATCTCGGCAGCGGCGCCAGCCTGGTCGCGGTGCACGAGGGCCGATCGGTCGATACGACGATGGGCCTCACTCCGACCGGTGGAATTCCCATGGCGACGCGCAGCGGCGATCTCGATCCAGGCGTGCTGCTCTATCTCCTGCGCCAGGACCGCGTGACGGTGGATACGCTCGAAGACCTGCTGAATCATGACTCTGGCCTGAAAGCGCTCTCTGGCGGCAAGGGAGACATGCGCGACCTGGAGGCGGCAGCCGATGCGGGCAATCGCGCGGCGCAACTGGCGATCGAAGTGTTCTGCGCCCGTATTCGGGAGACGGTGGCCGCTTATGCGGCGGTGCTGGCTGGAGTCGACATGCTGGTGTTTGCTGGCGGCATCGGCGAGCACAGCGCGCGGGTGCGCGGCACGGTCTGCGACGGCCTCGGGTTTCTGGGTATCGCCCTCGACCAGACGAGCAACCAGGCGCATGCAGCGACGATCTCGTCGGCCGAGAGCAGGGTTCGCGTCGGCATTGTTCCCAGCGAAGAGGATCGCCAGATCGCGCGCCACTGCCGCGCCTTGCTCCGTCGCGAGAATCCCTGAACCAAGCACTGCGCAGGGCCGCGGGGCTATTGTGAGGGCTGAGTGACCGGGGCGCGTCTTGTGGGCAGCAGATGTGTCAGCTGCGACCGGTAGCCGGCCAGCGCGCGATCACGGTACTCGGCGTAGCGCTCCGCCAGCTCTGCGCGTTTTCCCTGGTGTTGGGCGGCAATCTCCCGGAGCAGCAGCCAGTCGTGCCATTGCCCTCCTGACTCCTGAAGCCTCTCAAACAGACCGGCGAGGCGTTTAGCCCCGGCAAAGTCTGCGGGCAGGCTCTCGGCCATGTAGCGGCCCAGCTTGGATGCCTTGCGAAGCCTGTGCAGCGCGTCCTCGTCCAGCTGCTCGATGTGGTGCCTCCGGCCGGAGTTGTCGTTGCCGCCGGCATGCGCGGGAAGGTGCGGCGTCTGTTTGTGGAACCAGCTTGCGATCTGCACCGCCAGCCGGGCGGCTGGGAGCTTGAGAGTCCCGGCGGGCGAAAGCGTGTCTTCGAGCTTCTGGAGCGCCTTGGCCAGCTTCAGCTCCTCGGCGCGAAGCACGGCGGTCAGCTTGGCGGCGTCCCGATCCCGCTGCTGTTTCAGATGCTTGCTTAACGCCTGCACATCGCGGCGCAGGTGGTCGTGCGCCGTGTTCTCGCGTCTCGCGTTCTCGGCCGGCCGGTCGGACTTGATGAGGTCCCGCTGAACGTCGAAGTCGCGTACGTTGCCTGCAGCCCTTCTGACGGTTTTGAGTCGCTTAAGCACCTTTTTGGCCTGACCTGAGTGGGGCGGTAGGCCGGGTATAAGCTCCAACAGCGCGAGCTGGGCCTCGACGTAGCGGGTGGCCTTGCGCAGGCTGTGGACGGGCTCCTTCCGCGGTGCGGCATGGCAGACGATCATGGCGGCGTCGAGCCTGGTCACCTGCTCGCGCAGCTGTGCGACGGGAGAGACAACAGCGGAACCCGGCCGCCGTGCTTTGGTCCTGTTGGTCCTGGCCTGCGCCATGGCGAGCCTCGGAGGTCTATCTTCCCACCAAACAGCGGCCCGGGCAATCGGCGGCAAGCGGCGAGCTACCGCGGCTGGCTGCGGTAGAAGAGACCGGCGACTAGAAACACCAGGGCCACCATCAGAGCCAGGCGGGCATGCACCGCATTCTGCAGGCGCAGGTTGATCAGAGCGTCGACCAGCCACGCCGCAAAGCCCGCAAACCAGATCCATGCTGTCCTGCGCATTCCGGATGCTCCTGCTCAAAAGGCCGCTGGTGGGGGCAAACGTGCGCGGCTTCTTGGCCTTGTTCTACACTAATGGCAGAGACCTAAACAGGAGAAATCACGTTGGCACAGCGCACTTTCAGCATTATCAAGCCGGACGCCGTCCGTAAGGGATACACCGCAGCCATTCTCGCCGAGATCGAGAAGGCGGGCTTCAAGATTGTTGCCATCAAGCGGCTCAGCATCTCGAAGGCGCAGGCCGAAGGCTTCTACCATGTGCACGCGGCGCGTCCGTTCTTTGGTGAGCTGACCGAGTTCATGTCGGGAGGACCGATCTTCCCCATGGTTCTCGAGAAGGACAACGCGATCGCCGATCTGCGCCAGCTGATGGGTGCGACCAATCCGGCGCAGGCCGAAGCGGGAACCATCCGGAAGAAGTTCGCGGCCTCGATCGGGGAAAATGCGATCCATGGGTCGGATGCCGAGGATACGGCGGCGTTCGAGATCGGCTACTTCTTCCCAGGCTACGAACTGGCCTAAGTAGCTAGGTTCAGATTGCAGTGGAGTAAAGACGAAGCGTGAGGAGATCTTCTCCTCGCGCTTCGTTGCGTCTGACCGGGAAACAGAACAGCATTGCCTCGCCGGGATCCTTCCCCGTCGCCGAATCTGCGGCCTGCTAATCCGGTTCTGACCAGCTACTGTCGCCTTTTATGCTCAGGCAAGTAATTGCTTCCAAAATGCTTAGGGGATTTGCAATAGAAAAAGCCCACGTCTCACAGCAGCGACGTGGGCTCCCGGGCTTCTCGAATGAATCTGGCGCGAGTCTAGGACTTTGGGGCGCAGCGCGATTACAGGACGATATGGTCGGGCGGGACCTGGACGGGGCCGGCATTGTCCGCCGGGAGGCGTCCGAAGATGCGCTCGGGCTGAATGTCTTCGTTGATGACCGGCAGCGACGGCAGGTTGCCGGTGGATCCGGCCTCTCGGACGACGGCCTCGGCGTGCTCGAGCACCTCGTCGACGGTCATGGTGTACATCTCGCGGCCGTTGTCGTAGCCGGATTCGACCAGCGACTTGAGATAGCGGCCGGCGATCTGGGCGGCCAGGTAGTCGGTGATCACCTTGCCGGTGCGGCGCTTCTGTTCCACCCAGGCGAGATTGGGCAGGGCGATCCAGACGGCGCGGCCGTTGACGGCGAAGCGAATGTCGGTGGCGTCGGCGTGGCGGGTGGCGATGGCGACGACGGTTCCCTTCCAGGCGCAGTGAAGCTCTTCGCCGGTCCAGCGATCGGTCACTCTGAAGTCTTCATACATACGATCCAGCTTAGTCCAGCGTGGAGGGATCGGCAAGGCTGCCGGATCGCCTTTTGCTGCTGTGGGTTCCCGGTTTGGTCGGCTTTGGTCCGCGTCTCGTTTTTCTTCTCTGCCGCGGCCAAGGGCTGGGGTAGAATTCGCACGTTACGGAACGCGGCCTCCCGAACGTTGGCAAACCCGGCAACGTGTTCCTCGTGGAGAGCTGATGCAGTTTTC
The DNA here is from genome assembly GCA_035568455.1 of Granulicella sp. Taxonomy (GTDB): domain Bacteria; phylum Acidobacteriota; class Terriglobia; order Terriglobales; family Acidobacteriaceae; genus Edaphobacter. The sequence goes on along the minus strand of DATMOB010000133.1, from coordinate 11,838 downwards.
CAGGAGGGACTTTATGAGGAACTGGAGCGCGCGTCTGGTCTTGGCAGCACTGGCGGTTGGGGCACTGAGCATGATGGGATGCCAGGGCCACTCCAAACGCGACGTTTATTACCTGATCTCCAATAACCTGAAGCTGCCTTACTGGACGACCGTCAGCCAGGGCTTTTCGAAGGCAGCGGCGGAGTATGGCGTGACCGCGCGCATCGATGGCCCAAACACCTATGATCCCCAGGCGGAGCTGCTCGCGTTTGAGCGGGCGGTGGTGAACAAGCCGGCGGGAATCCTGATCTCGGTGGCCGATGCCGCGCTGTTGCGGCCGGAGATCAATTCCGCGATTGAAGCGGGTATCCCGGTGATCACGGTGGACTCGGATGCGCCGACCAGCTCGCGGCTTTACTTTATTGGCACCAATAACCTGGAGGTTGGTCATCTAGGCGGGCAGCGGCTGCTGGACAAGCTGCATGGCAAGGGCAATGTGGTCTTTTACACGATCGCAGGCCAGCCCAATCTGGAGGAGCGCCTGAAGGGGTACAACGACATCCTGGCCAGCCACCTGGCGATCAAGGTAATGGATATCTTCGATACCAAAGGGGACCCGGGAAGGGCGTTCGATCAGACCGAGCAGTACCTGGGCAGGACGGGAGCCGAAAAGATCGACGCGTTCGTGTGCTTGGAGTCGTCTTCCGGCAAGGCGATCGCCGAGGTACTGAAGCGCAAGAACGTGACCGATCGGGTCGTGGTGGCAATGGATGTGGACCCGGATACGTTGAACCTGATCAAGGAAGGGACGCTCGAGGCGACGGTGACGCAGAAGCCGTTCACCATGGGCTACGTGGGGCTGAAGGCGCTCGATGAGATCCACCACAACCATCCCAAGGCGTTTCGTAGCAACTATGCAGTGGATTCGTTCTCTGAGTACCCGGCGTTCGTCGATACCGGGACCGCTCTGGTGGATAAGTTCAACGCCGACCTCTACCTGGCGAGCGCGGCGCAGGCGGTGCAGCAGTAAGACGAGGGAACGTTCCGGACTGGCAACGGCACCCGATGTTCGGGATAGCCTTCGCTAGGCAGCGGACGATGGGACGTCCGCTGCCGCGATCGTGGGGATGGATCTGAGCGCCGCTAGAGGCCGAGTTCGGCGCGGATGGCGTTGGCGATCGTATCGGCGTGGTGGCGCATGCGGGGCTCGGACTCGGCCTCGATCATGACCCGGGCAAGAGCTTCGGTGCCGGAGTAGCGAATGACGACACGACCGGAATCGGCGAGCTCGGTCTCGGCGTTGCGAATGGCTGCGGCCACGGTGGGGATGGCTTCGAGCGGCTTCTTCTCGCGAACCTTGACGTTGACGATGACCTGGGGAAAGACCTTGAGGTCGGCCAGCAGGTCGTCTAGGGGCTTGCCCGAACGGTGGACGATGTCGAGCAGCAGCAGGGCGGTGAGCAATCCATCTCCGGTTGTCGACCGGCCGGAGAAGATGATGTGTCCGGACTGTTCGCCGCCGAGCAGGGCGCCGGTGGCGAGCATCTGCTCGAGCACGTACTTGTCGCCGACCGGGGCGCGGAGCATCTTGATGCTGGACCGCTTCAAAGCGGCTTCGAGGCCCATGTTGGACATGGTGGTCGCCACGATGGTGGCGTTCTCAAGCAGACCGCGGGCCTGGAGATCGCGCGCGGCGAGCAGAAGGACGGCATCTCCGTTGACCACGTTGCCGTGGCGGTCGGAGAAGAGGGCGCGGTCAGCGTCGCCGTCGAAGGTGATGCCGAGAGCAGCGCGCCGGGTGACGACCTCATGGGCGACGATGGCCGGGTGCAGAGCGCCGCAGCGCTCGTTGATGTTGCGGCCATTGGGGTTGGCGTGGGTGATGAGGACCTCGCCGCCACCGCGGGCGCTGAGCTCGGCGAAGAGTTGCGGGGCGACGGCCGAGGCGGCTCCGTTGGCACAGTCGACGACGATGCGTTTGCCCGCGAGCGAGAGCTCGGGCACGGCGGCCAGCAGAAAATCAATGTACTCGGCGCGGTCGGCCTGGTTGACGGGCGGTGGAACATCGGAGGTGCCGAGCGCGGAGGAGGGCGCGGTAGAGCTCTCCAACTGACGGAAGATCTCCTCTTCGATCGCCAGCTCTGTGGCGTCGGGCAGCTTGAAGCCGTCCGGGCCGAAGAGCTTGATCCCATTGTCCTGCCAGGGGTTGTGGGAGGCAGAGATGACGACCCCGGCGGCGAAGCTGTGGGCGCGGGTGAGGAAGGCGACGGCTGGGGTGGTGATGACGCCGGCGTTCTCGACGGTGGCGCCGGCGGCGGTGAGCCCGGCTGTGAGCGTGGCCGCGATCCAGCTGCTGGATTCGCGTGTGTCCATACCCAGCAGGACGCGGGGAGTGGCTCCCAGGTGATGGGCGAGGGCGCGGCCTACGGCGTAGACGGTAGAGGGATCGAGCGGGGACTGGCCGGCGACGGCGCGGATGCCGTCGGTGCCAAAGAGTTTCCTCATGAATTGGACTCCGAAGTTTGGGATTCAGCGGGCTGGTTGTCAAAGCCCTGAGTTTCAGGAACGTGGGTTGCGGTGACCTGGGCTTCCAGGGCTCCGCTGGCCAGGCGGGCTCGAATCTGCTGACCGGGCCGGACATCGGCGGCTGAGCGCAGCAGCGTCTCGCCGGTTGCCTCCTGCGAATAGACCAGGGCGTAGCCGCGGTTGAGCACGGCGAGCGGAGACAGGGCTTCGAGCCGCGCCGTGAGCTGGTGCAGGCGCACCGAGCGGGTGAGCGGGATGCCGCTGGCGCTGCGCCGGAGTGCCTGGCTGGCATGTGCGAGGCGGTGCTGCGCGGTAGCCAAACGGACGGTCGGGGCCTGGCGCTGCAGACGGGCTTCGAGCGCGCCCAACCGTGCGGCGGGCGCGCGCAGCCGTCGGCCTACGGCGGCTGCCAGGCGGTACTGGAGGTCGTCGATGCGCTGCTGGCGGCGGCTGACGGCGTCGCGCAGGCGGTTGAGGACCTGGTCGGCGGAGAGCCGCTGGTAGCGCTGGCGGGCGTGCAGGAGCTGGTAGCGCGCAGCGCGGACAACCCGGCTTTGCAGCGTTGCGACCCGCTCCTCGATGCGGTGCTGGGCGGCGGTAACCAGCTCGGCGGCGGCCGAGGGGGTGGGGGCGCGGAGGTCGGCGACGAAGTCGGCGATGGTGAAGTCGGTCTCGTGGCCGATGGCAGAGACGACGGGCAGCTCGGAGGCGGCGATGGTACGGGCCAGGGCCTCGTCGTTGAAGCCGCAGAGGTCCTCGATAGAGCCGCCGCCGCGGGCGAGGACGATGAGATCCACCCGGCTGGATTTGGGTTGGGCGTTAAACCAGCGGATGCCAGCGGCCACCGAGCCGGGGCAGTTCGCTCCCTGCATGGCGGCGGGGTAGACGAGCAGGTCGAGGCGGGCGTGGCGGCGGCGAACGACGGTTGCGATGTCGCGGATGACGGCGCCGGAGGGCGAGGTGACAATGCCGATCGAGCGCGGGAAGGCGGGCAGCGGACGCTTGCGGGCGGGATCGAACAGCCCCTCGGCGGCCAGGCGCTGCTTGAGCTGCTCGAAGGCGAGCTGCAGGGCACCGCTGCCGCGCGGCTCCAGGGTTTCGGCGATGAGCTGGAGCTGGCCGCGGCTCTCGTAGACCGAGATGCGCCCGCGCACCAGCACGGCAAGGCCGTCGGCTGGACGGAAGCGGAGCAGCTGGGCCTGGCGGCGGAAGAGGACGATGGGCAGCTGCGCGTCGCCGTCCTTGAGGGTGAAGTAGATGTGGCCGGAGGGCGCAGGGCGGCAGTTGGAGATCTCACCCTCGACCCAGAGGTCGGTGTAGCCGCGCTCGATGTGGTCGCGGACGTCGCTGACGAGGGCGCGGACGCTCCAGATGCGGCGCGCATTGGGCTCGGCGACCGCTGCGGGAGCGACGGGGCGGACTGCCCGGGCGGCCACTGGAAGCGTCGGCTGGGCGGGAGCTTCCAGAACGGCGGAGGCGATGGGCTCGTCGGCGCCGGAGGTGGTGGGTTCGTCCTGCGGGGCGCGGGGCTCGGCCGGGGCGGAGCCTTCAGCTTCGAAGGCGGCGAAGAGATCGGACTGAACGGGCCGGGGCGGCGCTCCGGCAGCTGGCTTGCGGTCCTTGCGGCGCAGGCTGGCAAGGGTTTCCGGGGTCTTGTCGCCAGAAAGCATACCGCCTGAGTCTAGCACCGCGAGAGGGCACGGGTGCAGCTGGGAGGGCGAGTAGCAGGACGATGGTCCGCGGCAGGTCAGCGGCCGCCGCGGCCAAAGATCCAGAACAGCAGGGTGAGCAGCGCGCTGAGCAGCAGGGATGTAGCCAGCGGAAAGGAGACCGTCCAGTTGTGCCCGCGCCAGGTGAAGTCGCCGGGGAGACGGCCTAGCGGCAGGTGCAGCCGGTTGAGCGCGGCGAGCAGGAGGCCGAGGACGACGAAGATGAGGCCAAGCAGGATCAGGAGCCGGGCCAGGCTAGGCATGGAGTGTGCGCGGAGCAGAAGATGCCGCACGGGGGAGGCTAGTCGATACCGGGCTGGCGAGCATCCGCTCGGCTTCGTGGAGAAGCTCCTCCGGCCGGCAGGGTTTGGTCAGGACCTGAACCGCCTGCGGCATCTTGCCGACCTGTTCGCGCACGGATCGGAGGTTGGAGTAGTAGCCTGTAAGAACGATCACCTGGCACTGCGGCCTCTCCCGGCCCAAGGTCGACATTAACTCGATCCCGTCGCGCCCCGGCATGGTAATGTCGCACAGAACAAGGTTCGGATCGAACCTGCGAGCGCACTCGAGCGCATCTTCGACCGAATATGCCACCTTGCTTTCATAGCCGCGCTTGCGGAAGATGATTCCGAGGGTGTCGGCGGTGAGTTGCTCGTCGTCTACGATCAAGATGCGGTTCATGAGACCTCCTGCGGGAGCGGGAAAACAGCAGGGATTGCGATTACTTTGCCGCGTCACGAAATGATTGACGCTGGCCCTATTCGCCCACGATAGCCGATTTCAGCCAAGAAGCCGAATTAAGCTTTTGTGCTTGTGTCTGCGGGAAAACGTTGAACACAGGTATTTGTGCACTTGGTAGACAGATGGCTTGATTTCATAAAAGCCATTCGAACAGCAATGCAACCCAGGGAGATTCATGCTGCGTTTCGTCGCCCTCATCGTTGGCTTGGTCTTCGGCTTCGGCGTCTTTCTGGACGCGTTCCAGACGCTCGTGCTTCCGCGCCGTCCCTCCGGACGCTGGCGCATCACCCGGCTCTTCTTTGCCCTGACCTGGCCGCCGTGGTCGGCAGCAGCGCAACGGATCCGGAATCGAGCGGTGCGCGAAGAGGTATATGCCATGTACGGACCGCTCTCGCTGCTGCTGCTGCTGGTGCTCTGGGCGGTGTTGCTGATCGTTACGTTTGCTCTGATCTTCTTCGCCCTGGGCTCGCCATTTCAGGAGCCCTACGGATACCTGGCCGGAAAGGCACCCGGCCGGTTGCTGAGCGACCTGTACGTGAGCGGAACGACGTTGTTCACGCTGGGGCTGGGCGACGTACTGCCGCGCAGCGTGTCGGCACGCATTCTTGTGATCTTCGAAGCGGGCGCGGGATTGGGATTCGTGGCCCTGGTAATCGGATACCTGCCCGTGCTGTATGGGGGGTTCTCCAGGCGTGAGGTGAGCATTGCGCTGCTCGATGGGCGGGCGGGCTCGCCCCCGACGGCGGGTGAGCTGTTGCGGCGGCATGGCTTTGAAGGCGGCGAAGAGGCCATCATCGTTCTGCTGGCCGAGTGGGAGCGGTGGTCGGCGGAGCTGCTGGAGTCGCATATCTCCTACCCCATCCTGTGCTTCTACCGCTCGCAGCACGATAACCAGAGCTGGCTGGCGGCTCTGACGGCGATCCTCGATACCTGCTCACTGCTCATCACCAGCGTGCGCGAGACTCCTGCGCGGCAGGCGCAGCTTACCTTCGCCATCGCGCGGCACGCCCTAATCGACCTGGCGCTGATCTTTCATGTGAAGGAAAAGAAGCGCTGGCAGGAGCAGGTGAAGCTCGACCGGCTGCCGCCGACGGATTTCCGGCGACTGTGCGGCCTGCTTGAGGATACGGAGATCCAGCTGTGCGGCGACCCCGCGTCGGAGCACAGGCTGCGCGCCATCCGCGCCCTCTATGAGCCCTACGCCCATGCGCTCGCGGAGTATCTCGCGATGCCGCTTCCGCAGTGGGTGACGGAGCCGAAACAGCCAGACCCGAAGAAGACCGACCAGTGGACGACTGTGGCCGGGCTGCGCGCAAACGCGGAAGGCTCCCACCCTAAGGGGGAGCCTTCTTCCAGATTGGGAGGCGGGACGACTCTTCATCGAATCGCAACGCACCTGCATCATGAGGAACACGGTCTTTAGCCTGATTCGGCGGCACTGAGGTCCCGCCCTTACAGACTTGCCCGGTTACTGAGCCGTTACTGGGCCTGCATCGCTCCGCTGGGGCCGGCGGGCGCAGGATTCAGCTTCTGCGCAGCGAGCTGGCCCGCGGCTCCCTTGGCGTCCTTATCCTTGAGCTGCGCGTAGATCTCCTTGGCCTTGGCGCTGTTGCCCTCAACCTCGTAGAGCTCGGCCAGCTGGAGCTGCGCCAGGCCGGCGGAGACGGTGCTGGTGGGCTTGGCCGCGAGCTGGTTGTAGAGCTCGATGGCCTGGGGATCGCGGCCGGTCTGGCGGTAGAGCTGCGCGAGCGCGAGCTTGGCCAGGGCGGCGAGATTGTTGTTCCATCCGCCAGCTACCTGCTTGAGCGTGCTCTCGGCGGAGTCGCTCTGGCCCGCCTCGATGTAGGTGAGGCCGGCGAAGTAGCGGGCCACCTTACCATCCGGGGCCATGCTGTACTTGTCGGCAACGGCCAGGAACTGGGCATTGGCCGACTTCGCCCGCGCGACCGCCGAGGGGTAGGTCTTGATGCCAGGAGGAACGGGCTGGCCCGCCTGCGCCAGCGGCGTCTGGTAATCCTGCATCGCGGCGCCGAAGGCGACCGCCGCCTGGCCGGCACGGTAGTTGTAGAACGCGAAGCCGCCGATCAGGACGACGAGGACGAGCAGCGAGATGGCCGCCGTCTGGATGACGGAGCGACGGTGTTCGCTGGCCCACTCGAGGCCATGCTTGGTCGTGTCGATGAACTGGTCGTGCTTGAGGGCTGCCTTGGTCTGCTGATCCACAGTGATTGCTCTTCCTTTATGACTCGCCGCGGTGCAATCCGCTTTGAGGGAACTTGCCGCTGGAACGAAACCTCGCTCGGCGCGCGTAGACAACGCGGAGCTATCAGTCTATCAGCGCAGCGACACAAGAGCCAGAAGCCGGTAGAGAAGCATTCCCGAACGGCGCCGGCCACGGTAGGCTAGCTGCATGTCTCGATCCGTTCGCCCCGGTCTGCTGGTAACTCTCGTCGCATCTGCAACCTTGGCAGCAGGAATGGCCGCACAGACGTCCAGTACGGGCGGTACCGCCCGAATCCCCGCCTCCGCAACCCCTGCCCCAACGCACGCCGATCTGCTGCGCGGTAACTACGGAGAGTACCGCGCCAACAACGACCTGCTCTCGTATGACCTGAACATTCGCGTTGATCCGGCGAAGAAGTTCATCAGCGGCAGCAACACAATTCGTTTCAAAATGCTGCAGGATGGCAGCCGCATCCAACTGGACCTGGCCGATGCGCTCAAGATCGACAAGATCGTGATGGGGCAGGCGACGCTTCCATACTCGCGCGACTCGGGGGCCGTCTTCGTGGACTTCCCTGCCCCGCTGCGTAAGGGCCGCACCTACTCGATCGACTTCTACTACTCCGGGCATCCAGTCGAACAGGGACGCTTTGGCGGCATGACCTTCGAGAAGGACCCGGCCGGACATCCCTGGATCAACACGGCCTGTGAGGAGGTCGGCGCGAGCGTCTGGTGGCCGAATAAGGACCAGTGGCGCGACGAGGTAAAGAACATGCGCATTCGCGTCGCGGTGCCCAATGGATTGATGGATGTCTCGAACGGGAGGTTCGTCGGCAAGAAGGATCTCGGCGACGGCTACACCCGCTGGGACTGGAGAATAAGTTACCCGATCAACAGCTACGACGTGGCCCTGAACATCGGTGACTATGTGCACTTCAGCGACAAGTTCGGGAAGCTGCCGATGGACTACTATGTGCTGCCGGCCGACCTGGACAAGGCGAAGCGACAGTTCGCCCAGGCCAAGCCGATGATGAAGGCCTACTACCACTACTTCGGCGAGTATCCGTTTATCCGGGATGGTTACAAATTGGTCCAGGTCCCGTACGCCGGCATGGAGCACCAGAGTGCGGTGGCCTACGGCAATCACTTCCAGAACAGCTACGGCAAGGGCGACTGGACCGGCGTCGGCATCAGTCCCCGCTTCGACTTCATCATCATCCACGAGAGCGGGCACGAGTGGTTTGGCAACAGCGTGACCGCCGCCGACATGACCGACATGTGGATCCACGAGGGTTGGACGACCTACATGGAGAGCCTCTACGTCGAGTACATGTGGGGCAAGCCGGACGCGATCAGGTACATGAACGGGCTGAAGCCGAAGGTGAAGAACAATCTGCCGATCGTCGTCTCCAACCAGAAGGACGAGACGATTCACGGCACCAATCAGCAGCCCACGGAGGATCAATACTTCAAGGGCGCGCTGATGATCAACACGCTACGCAGCGTGATCGACGACGATCCGCACTGGTTCCAACTGATCCACGGCTTCTATCAGCACTTCAAGTACAAGAACATTCTGACCGAGGACGTAGTCGCTTACTTCAACGAGAAGACAGGCACGAACCTGACACCGTTCTTCAACCAGTACCTGCGGCATACCTCGATCCCGACGCTGGAGCTGCGGTTCGACGCGGCCGCGGGCACGGTGAGCTACCGCTGGAAGGTGGATGAGGCCGGATTTGCGATGCCGGTGAAGGTCGGCTCACCGGATCACTGGGAGACGATTTACCCCACCGAGCAGTGGCAGACGATGAAGACGGCGTTCAAGCCAGACAGCTTTGCCGTGGCGACCGATCTCTACTACATCAACGTCGACAAAATGTAACTCACACTGCTACAAAAACGCGCCGGCTTCGAATACACGAAGCCGGCGCGTTTCTTGCTCGATTACTTGATGTCGCGCCAGTTATGCCCGATGCCGACCTCCGCGACGATGGGGACGGAGAACTCGGCGACGTGCTCCATCTCGTGTTTGACGAGCGCCTGCAGCTCTTCGGCCTCCTCCGGGACCACGTCGAAGAGCAGTTCGTCGTGCACCTGCAGGGTCATGCGGGAGCGGAGCTTGCGTTCCGCAATCTTCCTGTCCAGCGCAATCATGGCTAGCTTGATGAGGTCGGCCGCGGTGCCCTGCAGCGGCGTGTTGACGGCGGTGCGCTCGGCAAATCCGCGCATGTTGGGGTTGCGCGACTGGATGTCGGGGATGGGACGAACGCGGCCGAAGTCCGTCTTGACGGCACCGTCGCGGCGCACGGTCTCGAGCGTGGCCTCGATGAACTGCTTCACGCCCTGGTAGCGCTCGAAGTAGGTCTCGATGTAGCGCTTGGCCTCGCGCTGCTCGATACCAAGCTGCGCGGCCAGACCGAACGGGCTGATGCCATAAACGATGCCGAAGTTGACCGCCTTGGCGCGGGCGCGCGTCTCCTTGTCCATGGTCTCGGGGTCCACGCCGAAGACCTCGGCGGCGGTGAGCGTGTGGATGTCGATGCCTGTCCGATAGGCGTTCAGCAAAAGGGGATCTTGCGAGAAGTGGGCCATCAGGCGCAGCTCGATCTGCGAGTAGTCGGCCGACATCAGGATATTACCCGGCGCGGCGATGAAGGCGCCTCGAATCTCGCGGCCAAGCGCTGTGCGTGTGGGGATGTTCTGCAGGTTGGGGTTGGTCGACGACAGGCGGCCGGTCGCGGTGCCCACCTGGTTGAAGGTGGTGTGGACGCGGCCATCGGCGTCGGCCAGGCCGGGGAGCTGCTCGGTGTAGTTGCTGCGCAGCTTGGCGAGCTGGCGATACTCGAGCACCAGCGCGGGGACGATGTGGTGTTCGGCAAGCTCTTCGAGCACGTCCTGCGCGGTCGAGACCACCTTGCCCTTGCCGTACTTCATGGGCTTGGGCAGCAGCATTTTGTTGAAGAGGACGTCGCCGAGCTGCTTGGGGGAGTTGATATTGAAGCGGTGGCCCGACTCTGCGTAGATGCGTTCGCCGAGCGCGTCCATATCGATGGCCAGGCGGCTGGACATGGCGGCAAGCACGGAGGAGTCGATGCGGACGCCAGCCTGCTCCATGCGCAGCAGCACGGAGACGAGCGGCAGGTCCATCGTCTCGTAGATCTGCGTGAGTCCGGCAGCTTCGACCTGCTGGCGCAGCGTGTGGGCGAGGCGCTGGGTGGCATTGGCGGCCTCGGGCAGCAGGTGCGCGACCTGCTCCGGGGTGGGTTGCTTGGGCACCGGCGCGAGCGCGCGGTGGGTGAAGCGCGCGGTGACATCGGCCAGCGTGTGCGAGCCGTGGGTCGGATTGATGAGGTAGCTATAGAGCATGACGTCGTCGCGCACGCCGGCGAGCGCGATGCCGTGCGGTTCGAGCAGGCGGAGGACGGCCTTGAGGTCGTGGACGTGCTTGGGGAGAGCGGGATCTTCAAGCGCGGCCCGCAGGCCGGGAGCGTCGAGCGGCGCGACCAGGGCGCTCTCATCCGAGGTCGAGAGCCCGAGTTGCAGGGAGTTCGGCGACGCGGGAACCCCAATCTCACGGGCTAGAGCTGGAACGGCGGACTCGGGCGGCGCGCCGAAGAGACTCATGGTCTCAGCGGGTGGAGGTTCAGATTCGCCTTCGGCCTCGGCGGCGGCATCTTCGGCGGTCGTCTCTTCGGCGAGCGCGCGGGCATCCTCGAAGACGGCGAGGGTGAGTCCCTTGATATCCCCGGAGCTGGATTGCGTTCTGGCATCGGCCAGCAGCGCCGCAATTTGCTCCTGTGTCGGTGACAGATTGTAGAGAATGGGAGTGTTGTCGACCGCGGGCGCCAGATCCTTGAGCAGCGTGGTGAACTCGAGCTCGGAGAAGAGGTCGCGGCAGGCGGCGTTGTCGGGTGCCTGGGTGGCCATCTGCTCGATGTCGTAGTCGATGGGGACGCCGGTGTGGATGGTGACCAGCTCCTTCGAGAGCATGATGTTGTCGCGATTGTTTTGTAACGACTCACGATACGTTTTGCGCTTGACCTGATCGGGATGGGTGACAGCCGCGTCGAGTGCGGCCTCCACCGTGCCGAACTGCTGTATCAGCTCGACCGATCCCTTGTCGCCGATGCCGGGCGCTCCAGGGATGTTGTCGATGGCGTCGCCGCGCAGCGCCATGACGTCAATCACGCGTGCGGGCGGAACGCCGAGGGTGGTCTCGACGCCGGCGGAGTCGAGGATGAGGTTGTCTTTGGTCGGGTTGAGGATGACGACCTGATCATTGACCAGCTGCATCATGTCCTTGTCCGAGGAGACGACGTAGACCTTGTGGCCGGCCTCCGACAGCTTGCAGGAGAGCGTGCCGATGACGTCGTCGGCCTCGAAGCCTTCGTAGTAGAGGATGGGGATGCGGAAGGCCTCCAGGGCGCGGCGGATGTAGGGTTGTTGCTGGATGAGGTCGGGAGGAGTTTCGGTGCGATTGGCCTTGTAACCACCGTATTCGGTGACTTCGAATTGCTGGGTCTTGATGTTGAATTTTTTGACGTCCTTAAGCTGAGTGGCTAGCTCGTTGCGGTGGACGGGGGCTCCGACGTCGTAGACGGCCGCGAGGTAGTGCGGCTGGAAGTCTTTGCGCAGCTTGTTGATCATGTTGACGAAG
>DATMOB010000132.1:0-35463 GCA_035568455.1 Granulicella sp. | reverse complement strand
TGGTCGGGGCGAGAGGATTCGAACCTCCGACCCCCTGCTCCCGAAGCAGGTGCGCTACCAGGCTGCGCTACGCCCCGACTATGACAATGGGTTGCCGGCGAAAGGCAGCGCCCGTATGGCTCAAGCAGCACGGGAGGCTGCTTGCTGTTCGCTGAACCGACTAGTTCAGTCTAACAGAAGTTGCACCCCAGGTGAGGCTCCCCTTCGGGGTGGAGGCAGGAATCTCTCCCTTCTTTCGCTATTCCTCGACCAGTCTCCACGCCCCCCTGCTGCCGGGGGTGCAACGGCGTCGAGAAGCGGTACAGTGAGAGGGGAGACAGGGCGGCGCTGCTGCCCTGGCCGCATCGAGCCAGACGACAGCGCCGAATCGTTTGGCAGGCACTGCGGCATCTGATAGGAGATCGCCTCACCGAACGAGGCATCGGGGAGCGTGCGCCAAGCATGGTGGAACGAAGGCAAATCGTCGAGTTGGCACGCAGCAGCGGTGGCATCGCCGGCGTCCTGGTAACGTTGGTGCGGGCGGAGGGCTCATCCTACCGCCGCCCCGGAGCGCGCCTGCTCACCGGGGCAGCAGCCAACGCTCCCGGAAACGTCGCCACCTACGCCGGCACCATCAGCGGCGGCTGTCTCGAGGCCGAGGTGGTCAAAAAAGCCGTCTGGAAGGTGCGGGCGGGCGCCGTCGTCGATCGCTACTCCACTCTGTTCGACGATACCGCCGAGATTCCCTACGGCCTGGGCTGCGGTGGCACCATCGACCTCCTGCTCGAGCCCGCAGGGACGCCTGAGTTCCACGCCCTGATCGACGCCTTCGAGGCATCGCTCTCCGGCGAACGCTTTACCGTGCTCACCTGGCTCCCTGCAGCCGGACGAGTTCTCCAGCGCGCCGTGATCTCCTCCTCCGGAGAGCCCGTCTTTCGCAGCCCGGGTCTGGATACAGCCAAGATCGACGCTGCCCTGCTGGCGCAGAATCCCGACGATCCGGACATCTATATAGAACAGCTATCGCCCCCGCAGCGTCTGCTCATTCTGGGCGCGGGCGACGACGCCAAGCCCGTCGTCAGCATGGCCGCGCTACTTGGCTGGAGCGTCACCGTCGCCGATGGACGGCCACAGCTCGCGCGCGCGGAGCGCTTCCCCGCCGCCGAGCAGGTCCTCGTAGCCACCGCCTCCGAACTGCACGCCCTGCGTATCTCCGCCGACGACGCCGTCGTCCTGATGACCCACAGCTACGAGCAGGATCGCGACTGGCTGGCCGCCGTCCTGCCGCTCGCCCCTCGCTATCTTGGCGTATTGGGTGCGCGTCACCGCTCCAGCCTGCTGGTCAGCGAGGCCGCCGCGATGATCGCTCTCCCGGTCGCCGAGTGCTGCGCCCGTATCTACGCCCCGGTCGGCCTCGACCTGGGCGGCGACGGGCCGGAGGCGATCGCGCTCGCCATCATCGCCGAGGCGCAGGCCCGCTCTACCGGCAGACTGCCGTCGTCGCGCCGCCTCTCCGCCCAGGACGTGGCCGAGCAGATCGAACAGGGCGGCGCCTCGCGCTACCTGCAGGCACAGTGCGCGCTCGATCTCGCTCCCGGTGAGCTGGAGTGGGGGGAGCGGTGATGCCGATAGCGGCGGTGCTGCTGGCGGCGGGCGCATCGACCCGGCTGGGCTCGCCCAAGCAGATGGCGCGGCTCGGCGGGCAGACCCTGCTCGAACGGGCCGTGCGCACAGCTTTGGAGGCCGGGCTTCGTCCGATCTACCTGGTGGTTGCGGCAGGCCAGGAGGAAACTCCTTGCCTGCCCGACCTGGTCCAGCATCCCGAAGCACCAACCGTAGTCACGGTCGTCAATCCGGATACCGCCGAGGGCATGGCCTCCTCGCTGCGCGCGGGGATTACGGCAGCGCGCGAGGCCGCTGGGGTAATCGTGCTGGCCTGCGATCAACCCGCGGTCACCGCCGAACATCTGCGCGAACTGGCCGAGGGGGCTGACGAGATCGTCGCCTCCGCCTACGCCGGACGCAAGGGAGTGCCCGCTTACTTCCCCTCCAGCGCCTTTGCGGAGCTGCTCAAGCTGCGCGGCGACTCCGGCGCCCGCGAGCTGCTGCAAGCGGCGCGCGCCGTCAAGCTCCCCGGCGGCGAACTCGATGTGGATACGGTCGAGGACCTGGAGCGGGCGATCCAGATCTACTCACATCCGCTCAGCAAGTGAGATCCAGACATCCGGCTTTTGCACAAGATTTGGTGCAGCCCGTGATCCCGATCCAGCGAATTTCGGCCCAGGCAATAGCGCCCGCAGGAACTCCCCCAGCAGATTCGCGGCGACGGTCGCCCGGTATCCCGCCGTCGAGCGGATGTCGTCGATCGGCCGAACCTCGGCGAGCAGCGTCGCACGGGCATATGCGATTCGCTCCGGCGTGATCGCTCGCCCGGTCAGCACCCGCTCCGTCGCGGTCAGCCGCGCGGGGACCTCACGCACACTGGCTGCGGCCAGCCGGATCTCTCGAATCGTCGGGATGCCGGTATCGCCCTGCGGCGAGTCACTGTCCGGCAGTGCGCGGCCCGCGACCCGCGCCAGCCCGGCAAGCGCCACCTTGGCGATGGCCTGGGCGCTGCGCGTGCCCACCTTGCGAATGTATTGACTGTAAGCGGAGAAGTCGCGAGGCAGCGTGATGCTGTACAGCAGCTCCTCCGGCCGCAGCGCGGTCTTTTTGTAGCCGGTGTGGAAGTGACTATAGGCTAGCGTGCGGCGGCCTCCGGCCGAGAGCAGCGTCAGCTGCGCCCCATAAACCAGCAGCGCCGGAGGAGAGTCCGCCGCCGGCGACGCATTCACAAGATTTCCACCAATCGTCCCCCGATTCTGGTTGGCGATCGAGCCCGTCCAGCTGGCCGCCTGCGCCAGCAGCGGAAGATCGCGCTCGATGACCTCGTTTTGACGAATATCGGTGAAGGTCGCCCCAGCGCCGAGCGTAACGGTCTTCTCCGTGACATGGATAAAGCGCAGCTCCTCGAGCTGGCTCAGCGAGAGTAGCCGCTTCGCGTGCAGCCGTCCCGCTCCGAGGGCGACCATCAACTCGGTTCCGCCCGCAATCGGGGTATACGCGCCAGGCTCCTTCGCCAACACCGCGAGCGCGGCGGAGAGCGATGCCGGTGCAATCAGGTCGTATTCAGCGGCGTTTGAGCGCATAGGTCCCCGTGTGAACTGTACCGCCCCCGGAACTCCTCCTCTGGCGGCGTCTACTGCGGAGTCAACTGGCCCACAAAGCTGAAGCAGATCAGCAGCGTCCCGATAATGAACAACATCGGGCGGCAGAGCCACTGCGGGCTCTCGGGATTGCTGATTATCTTGATTTCAATGCCGTTGGTGAAGGTGCCCATCAGCAGAGCCACAATACCAAGGCCGAGAGGAATGTCGCGGAGATAGTTGATATGCATGGCGTCTCTCCTCGTAGGGAAGACTGCTTGAGCAGAATTGTACGCCTCACTCAGATCCCGCGCCGATGGCCGCGAGCCGCATTCCCTAACCCCTTCGTGAGCCACGTTCGCTCTCTTTTTGGGAGACGAGTACACTCCGCGAGCGAGCCGCTCCACAAGGCCTGAGGGCATGGAGCGAGCCACCCGGTAGAATCAAAGTGTGTCTTCCTCCACCGTTCTAAGTTCAACCGGAAAGCAAACCCACAGCACCCGGATCCTGTTCTGCTTCGCCAGCGTCTACCTCTTCTGGGGAGGCACCTACCTCGCCATGCGCTTCGGCGTTGAGGTCCTGCCCCCCTTCGTTCTGGGCAGCACGCGTTTTCTCATCTCCGGCCCGCTGATGCTGGCCTTCTGCCTGGCCCGCGGCATCTCCATCCGGACCACCCGGCGCGAGTTCGCCCTACTCGTCGCCATCGCCGTGCTCATGCTGGTCGGCGGCAACACCACCGTCATCTGGGTCGAGCAGTATCTGCCCACCGGCCTCGAGGCCCTTCTGGTCGCAGCCGTCCCCCTCTACGCCGCCCTCATCGAGATCGTCCTGCCCCACGGCGAGGGCCTCTCACTCGGCGGCTGGACCGGCCTCGGCATCGGCCTCGCCGGCCTTCTGCTGCTGGTCTGGCCCGGCCTCCACGCCAGCCTGCACGGCAACCACACCCAGCTGATTGCCATCGTCGTCAGTCTGCTCGGCACCTTCTGCTGGACCTCCGGCTCGGTGCTCTCCCGCCACGCCAATCTGCGAATCAGCGGCTTCGCCGCCGCCGGCTGGGAGATGCTCTTCGCCGGTCTGCTCAACACCGTCATCATGCTCAACACCGGCGGCTATCACGGCTCCCACTGGGGCATGAAGGCCTGGCTCTCGATCGCCTACCTGGTGGTCTTCGGCTCGCTCGTCACCTATACCGCCTACATCTATCTGCTCGACCACGTCGCCGTGCCCAAGGTCGCCACCTACGCCTACATCAATCCCATGATCGCCGTCCTGCTGGGTGCGCTCTTCCTCTCCGAGCGCCTCGCCCCGATCGAGTACGCCGGCATGGCCGCTATCCTGCTCGCCGTCTTCCTGGTCACCAGCTCCAAGCTCAAGAGCGGCAAACCGGCCGCCGAGATCGAGCTCGCAGCGGTCGAACAGCAGGCCTAGCCTCCCGCACCCTCCCCTCCGGCCACCTCGCGCGCGCGAGGTGGTCCGGCACACCTCTGCGCCCCATTTCGCAATCCCACTCACCCTTGCTGGATCCTCCGACTACTTCGGGGAGCATTCGGTTCGTCCGCCCGCCTCCGACGCCCAAAACCCTTATATTTCTTGGCTTTTTGGGCATTCATCGGCCAAATGGACGCTTCTTCCTGCATGCATCCTATCCATCCGGTCCTCCGTCAACCCCCCAAAGAGGTGATTTTCGTGCAGACCCCAAACTCCTGCGTCCATCTCCGCGGCGCATCGGTCCCGTCTTCCTTGTCCACCGCCGTCCGGTCGAATCCGGCGCGCGGATGGCTCCAAGCGCTGCCTTCAGGCGCCGTCGCCCCTTTGCTTTTGGCACTCCTCGGCCTGGCCGGCTGCGGAGGCGCCTCGCTCGACATTAAGCCCGACGCCGACATTGCGCCCCAGCACCTGTTCATGTTCGCGCCGCTGACCACCCCCAAGCCGCCCACCGGCCTCGAGGCGGAGCGGGTCGACCTCGGCCGCGAGCTCTTCTACGACACCCATTTCTCTGAGAACAACACCGTCTCCTGCAACACCTGCCATGTACTGACCCACTACGGCGTGGACAACCGCGTACGCTCGATCGGCCACAATCAGAAGCCCGGCGGACGCAACGCGCCCACCGTCTATAACTCCGGCCTCGAACTCTCGCAGTTCTGGGACGGCCGCGCCGCCAACCTGGCCGCACAGGCCGCCGGCCCCATGATGAACCCGGTCGAGATGGGCATGGCCGGCCCCAAGCAGATCCTGGCCGCCGTGCGCGCGAACCCCGCCTACGTCCGCGAGCTGCACCAGGCCTTCCCCGACGACGCCGATCCCGTCTCGCTCGACACCGTCACCACCGCCATCGCCGACTTCGAAGACGGCCTGCTCACGCCCTCGCGCTGGGACCGCTACCTGCAAGGCGACACCACCGCCCTCACCGACGCCGAGAAGCAGGGCCTGCACGTCTTCCTGCGCACCGGCTGCGCCGCCTGCCACGCCGGCCGCGGCATGGGTGGCAACTCCTACGAACAGCTCGGCGCCGCCCACAGCTGGCCCGACCAGATATCTGACACCGGACGCGCCCAGACCACCAAGCAGGACCGCGATCGCATGTTTTTCAAGGTCCCCATGCTGCGCGACATCGACCAGACCGCTCCCTACTTCCACGACGGCCATGTCGCCACCCTCGAGCAGGCCGTCCGCCTGATGGGCCGCGACGAGGCTGGCACCGAGCTCAGCGATCAGGACGTCCGCTCCATCGTCACCTTCCTGCACGCGCTCACCGGCGAGATTCCCCAGAGTTACATCCAGCCACGCAACCTCGCCAACTCCACCAACGAAGACCATCGCCCGGGAGCAGCCTCCAGCTCCGTGAAGGGAGCAGAGTAATCATGCGAAAGTTTCTTGCCACCTGCGTCGTCCTGGTGGCGGCCGTCCTGATCGTCATGCAGTTCCATCAGCCCAAGGACGAGTTGCGCCCTCTCGATCCATCGGCCACGCTCGACGCCCGGCTCCATCCCAGCGCGCAGGTCAGCACCATGCTCCACCAGTCCTGCTACAACTGCCACTCGGAGCAGGGCGAACGCCCCTGGTACTCGAAGCTCTGGCCGGCCTCGGTGCTGCTCGAGAAGGACGTCGACGATGCCCGCGCCCGGCTCGACTTCTCCGAGTGGGATCGCCTCAGCCCGGAGATGTCGAAGATCCGCCTGCTCGACTCCTGCCGCATGATGAAGGAGAACAAGATGCCGGTCTGGTACTACCGCCCGATGCATCCGACCACCGCCACGCCCGATCCCAACACGGTCACCGCCTTCTGCGAATGGGCACAGACGCAGCCCGGCGGCTCCGACACCGCACAGCTCCAGTAAAGGCAGCTGTTAGCTCTTAGCTAGAGGCTGAGAGCTAAAGAGGATGCTGCAAAGGGACTTACCTTGAACTTGAAACGGCGGGGCTATCAGCCCCGCCGTAATCGTCTGCAACAAGACGCAGCTTGAGCCGGGGAAAAAATATCGCTTTCCCGAGCGAAGAGCTAAGAGCTGCCCTTAAAAATTACTTCCGCTTCCAGCGCACCCCATCCTTACTGTCTTCGAGCAGAATCCCCTTGGCCAGCAGGTCGTTGCGAATCGCATCCGCGCGCGCGAAGTTGCGCGTCTTCTTGGCCTGCGTCCGCTCCGCCACCAGGGCGTCGATCTCCGCGTCGGACAGCGACAGCGTCGCCAGCAGCTCGGGCGCGACCTCACTCATCCGGCCCTCGCACTCGGCCCACGCGATCGCCGCCCGCGTGATCTCCGCGTCGCGATCCGCGAGCACCGCAAACACACCGTCGAACAGCGCCAGCACCTCCAGGATCTCTGCGGCATTGCCCGCGCGCAGCATGCCCGCGTCGGCAGCTGAGTTCGCCCGGCGCACCAGCTCGAAGATCGCCGCCCGCGCCTCGGCGGTGTTCAGATCGTTGGCCAGCGACGCCGTGAACTCCCGCCGTGCCTTGGCCGTCTCGGCCGCAATCTCCGCGTCCAGACCCTCTGCGAAGCCGCCCTTCAAGAGCCGCTGATGAAAGGTCCGCAGCCGGTCGACCGCATTGGTGGACTCCAGCAGTCCATCGAAGGTGAAGTTCAATTGGTGCCGGTACGGCACCGAGATCAGCAGAAACCGGATCGCCGAGGCCCTGTGCCCCTGCAGCAGAAGATCGCGCAGGGTGAAGAAGTTATTCAACGACTTCGACATCTTGTGGCCTTCGACCAGAAGGAAGCGCACATGCATCCAGTGCCGCGCAAACGTATGTCCGCTGGCCGACTCCGACTGCGCAATCTCGTTCTCATGGTGCGGAAACATGAGGTCTTCGCCGCCCGCGTGCAGGTCGATATTCTCGCCCAGGTACTTGGTCGCCATCGCCGAGCACTCGATGTGCCAGCCCGGCCGGCCCGCGCCCAGCGCCGTCTCCCAATGCCGTTCGAGCGATCCGGTGGCCGTCGGCTTGACCGCCTTCCACAGCGCGAAGTCCCGCGCCGCGTCCTTCTCGTACTCGTCCACATCGACCCGCGCTCCGTCCTCGATGCCCGCAAAGTCCTTCTTCGACAGCTTGCCGTACTCCGGAAACCGCTCGATGCGGAAGTACCAACTCCCATCCTCGGCCTGGTAGGCGACATCCTTGGCCGCCAGTTGCTCGATCAGGCTCACCATCTCCGGAATGGAATCGGTGGCACGCGGCAGATGCTCCGGCCGCTCGATCGCCAGCGAGTCCATGTCCTCGAAGAACGCTTGCTCGAACCTCGCCGAATACTCCTCGATCGACTGCCCAGCGGCTGCGGCGTTGCGAATGATCTTGTCGTCCACATCCGTGATGTTCATCACGTGCTCGACGGTCATCCCCAACTGGCGCAGGAAGCGCCGCAGCACGTCGACATGCAGGAAGGTGCGGAAGTTCCCGATATGGCCGTAGTCATACACCGTCGGCCCGCAGGCGTACATCCGCAACACTCGGCCATCGGCCGGCGTGATCGCCTCGATCCGGGTGCCAAGCGTGTTGAATAGATGCAGGCTCGGCCGCGCGCCCAACTCAGTCCTGTCTTCGATCATCCGCTCCGCTACCTGCTGCGATTCCAATTCCGACGCCAATTGCACCATCCTGCCGCCGAGCCACGCCCGCGCAGCCTGCTTTATAGAGTTACCCCTCGATTCTAGATGATGCACTGCCTCCGATCGAGGCGTCCTTCTTCGAGAACATCTCGAGCACCCCGAAGAATCGGCCTTGTTGGCGCAGGCGAACAACCTAAATGGCCAGAAATGAGACGAAGTGAGCGACGGCGCCGAGCGACCAGCCTTCTGCAAAGTGGTGTTGCAGAAACGCCGCCACGCTGGCGCAACCCGCAGCAAGAGCGGGAGTCGCCTTGCCGGTGACATACACCGCACGGGAGAAGGCCGTGTCCGGCGTATGACGGTAGTCTCCACGATGCAACACCACCTGGACTACGGCAGCAGTCAGCTTGAGTGCTACAAACACGAGCGCCGCCAAGAGGAAACGACCGGCAGCAGATCCGGTGAATTGTGGTCCATACCACTCAATCTGCGCTCTTGTCCGGTCTGCGCGTGCCATGCTGTTGAATCCCGAGGGCTATCCCAGCCGCAACTGCGGCGTCGCCACCAGCCCATCGCCGGCGAACTCCCCCGCCACGAACTTCGGCCACGCCGCCGCGGCGATCATCGCCGCGTTGTCGGTCGAGAGCGCCAGCGAGGGAAAGGCCACCGGCAGCCCGCGCCGGGCTCCTTCGGCCAGAAACCGCCGACGCAGCTCCGCGTTCGCCGCCACCCCGCCCGAGACGACGATTCCCCGCGCCCCAAATGCCTCAGCCGCCGCAAACGTCTGCCGCTCCAGATTGCCCACCACGGCATACTGAAACGACGCGATCAGATCCAGCGTCTCCGCGTCGCACAGCGCCACCGCGTCGCTCGCCTTAGCCTCTGGCAGCTCGGCCAGCGCCGCCCGCCGCCGCTCGATCGCCGCCTTCATCGCGTGCGTCTCCACGTAGCGCAGCACCGCCGTCTTGATTCCGCTGAAGGAGAAGTCGAAGATCGGCCCGCTGCGCTCCGCGCCCGCCTTCTTATTCGGCAGCGAGACGCCCGGCCGATGCGCCCGCGGCTTGATCTGCCCAAACTGGAACGGCACCGCCCGCGGATTGCCTTTGGCCGCCAGAGCATCCATCCACGGCCCTCCGGGATACCCCAGACCGAGCAGCTTGGCGACCTTGTCATATGCCTCGCCCGCCGCATCATCCACCGTGCGGCCAACATTCTGATACCGCCAAGTCCCTGCCTCGCCCGGCCTCTCCTGCTTCGCCAGATACAGATGCGTATGTCCACCCGAGACCACCAGAGCCAACAGCGGCAGTTCCATCGGAGTCTCTGCCCGTCCCCGAGCCTCCATCAGCACCGCGTGGATATGCCCCTCCAGATGGTTCACCCCGATCAGCGGCACGCCCAGCCCGTAGGCCAGCGCCTTCGCATAGGTGATCCCCACCAGCAGCGCCCCGGCCAGCCCCGGGCCTTCGGTCACCGCGACCGCATCCAGATCGCGCAGCGAGAACCCGCTCTCGCGCACCGCCTGCCGCACCACCGCAACGATGTTGCGCAGATGCTCGCGCGAGGCCAGCTCCGGCACCACGCCGCCGTAGTTCGCATGCAGCGCAATCTGCGACGCCACCACGTTGGCATACACCTGCTCGCCGGCGCGCACCACCGCCGCCGCCGTCTCGTCGCACGAGCTCTCAATGCCCAGAATCAGTCCCGATCTCCCAGCCGCACTCACACTCCTATACTATCGGGGTACCCGGCCCGCCGGCCGCTGCCGTTGCATCGCCAGCGGCCGGATTCTGTCGGTCTCCACCGGGCATCCTGCATCTAACCCAGAGAACATGCTGCGTCACGTCCACAGCCCGAGATACCTTGCCGCCTTCGCCATCCTGCGGACACTGCGCGACGCTGGCCACCAGGCCTACTTCGCTGGAGGCTGCGTGCGCGACCTTCTGCTCGGCGACGATCCCAAGGACTTTGACGTCGCCACCAGCGCCACTCCCGACCAAGTCGTCGCCCTCTTCCCCCGAACCCAGGCAGTCGGCGTCCACTTCGGCGTCATCCTGGTATTGAGCGACCTATCGACCGACGTTTCTGAAGGAAAGGCCGACGCCAGCCAGCCCGAGCGCATCGCGACCGAGGTCGCCACCTTCCGCCATGACGGCGTCTACTCCGACGGCCGCCGACCCGACACCGTCCGCTACTCCACCGAGGCCCGCGAAGACGTGCAGCGCCGCGACTTCACCATCAACGGCATGCTGCTCGACCCCGTCGTCTACCAGGCCACCCGCAACCTCAAGCTCTCCGTGCTCGACTACGTCGAGGGCCGCAAGGATCTCGCCGCCCACACCATCCGCGCCATCGGCGATCCCGCCACTCGCTTCGCCGAAGACAAGCTGCGCATGTTGCGCGCCGTCCGCTTCGCCGCGCGGCTCAACTTCAAGATCGCCCCCGCCACCCTCGCCGCCATCCGCCAACAGGCCGAGAGCGTCACCCAGGTCAGCCGCGAGCGCATCCGCGAGGAACTCACCCGCATGTTGACCGACGGCCACGCCCGCCGCGCCTTCGAGCTGCTGCACGACTCCCGCCTGCTTGAGCACGTCCTGCCCGAGGTGACGCGCCTGCGCGGCGTCGCCCAGCCGCCGCAGTTCCACCCCGAGGGTGACGTCTGGGTCCACACCCTGCTGCTGCTCGAGCAGTTCCCCACCGGCGTCTGCCCCACCCTGGCCTGGGGAGCTCTGCTGCACGACATCGGCAAGCCCGCCACCTACCAGCCGCCCGATCCCGCCATCCCCAACGACCGCATCCGCTTCAACGGCCACGCCGACGTGGGCGCCCGCATCGCCGAGCTCCTGCTCGAACGCCTTCGCTTCTCCCGCGAGGACATCGACCAGATCGTCGCGCTGGTCAAAAACCACATGCGCTTCGCCGACGTCGAGCACATGCGCGAGGCCACCCTGAAGCGCTTCTTCCGCCTGCCGCGCTTCCCCGAACACCTCGAGCTACACCGCATCGACTGCAACGCCGCCCACGGCGACCTGCGCCTCTACGACTTCGCCAAGCAGCGCTACGAGACCGCCACCCCCGAAAAGATTCGCCCACGGCTGCTGGTCACCGGCCGCGACCTGATCGCCGCCGGCTACCGTCCCGGAACGCAGTTCAAGCAGATGCTCGAGGCCGCCGAGGACGCGCAGCTTGAAAACCAGGTCACCAGCCGCACCGAGGCCATGAAGCTGCTGCGCGAGCGCTTCGGCGCCCCGCCCCAGGCCTTCTCCACCCTCACCTCCGCGTAAGATTCGGGGATGACCACACACCGGACGACGAATGACCCACCTCTCTCCGCCGACGTCCTGGTCATCGGCGCAGGCATGGCCGGTCTCGCCGCCGCGCGCACGCTCGCCGAAGCCGGCCGCAGCGTCCTCGTGCTCGAGTCCCAAAGTCGCATCGGCGGACGCATCCTCACCCAGCGCATTGGCAACGAGATCATCGAGCTCGGAGCTGAGTTCGTCCACGGCCGCCCGCCCGAGCTGCTCGCGCTCATCGCAGAGGCCGGCCTCGAGCTCACCGAACGCAGCGGCAGCTTCGTCCGCTACGAGCACGGTCGCCTCATCCCCAGCGATGGCGATGACAATGACGACGACCGTGACGATCTCTTCCACCCGCTCGAACAGCTCGAAGACCTCACCGGGCCCGACCTCAGCTTCGCCGACTACCTCGACCGCCAGCATATCCCCAAAGACCACCCCGCCCGCAGCGCCCTGATCGGCTACGTCGAAGGCTTCAACGCCGCCGATCACCGCCTTATCAGCGCCGCCGCCCTGGGCCTCCAGCAAAAGGCCGAGCAGGAGCTCGAGGGCGACCGCGCCTTTCACCTGACCGGCGGCTACGACCAGCTCCCCGCCTACCTCGCCCAAAGGACTGAGCAGCACGGCGGCGCCCTGCGCACCGACACCCGCGTCTCCCGCATCCATTGGCAGCCCGGCCGCGTCGAGGCCATCACCAACCAGGGCAGCTTCACCGCGCGCCAGGCCGTCGTCACCCTCCCGCTCGCCGTTCTTCAGAGCGCTCGCGTCGCCTTCGATCCCGCCCCGGGCGACGTGCTCGAGCACGCCCGCCGCCTGCACATGGGCCAGGCCTGCCGCCTCACCCTGCACCTGCGCGAGCGCTTCTTGACCAGGCTGCCGCCGCAGCCCGCACTCGCCCAGCTCAGCTTCCTCTTCACAAGAGACAAGCTCCCCTCCGTCTGGTGGACCGTCCACCCAACCCCCAGCAACACCTTCACCGGCTGGGTTGGAGGTCCCCGCTCCTCTGCTCTGCTCGGCCTCAGCGCGGAGGAGATCGGCCGCCGCGCCTGCGACACTCTGGCGGAGGTCTTCCACCTCGATCCCGGCTACGTCCGCGACCAAATGCTCGGCTGCTACACCCACAACTGGCAGGCCGACCCCGACGCTCTCGGCGCCTACAGCTACGTCGGCACCGGCGGCCTCGACGCTCCCCAGCGCATGAGCGAGCCCGTCGCCGACACCCTCTACTTCGCCGGCGAACACACCGACACCGCCGGCCAATGGGGCACCGTCCACGCCGCACTGGGCTCCGGCCTGCGCACCGCCCGCCAGATCCTCGCCGCAAAGCTCTAATCAGCTCCCATCTCTCCACTCAGGCAGTCACCGCTAGTCAATCGTCGCCGAAGTGGCGTATACCGTTGCGTGCGCTGTGAGTGCTCGCCGGGCACCACCCCATCGCCCCGCGGCATCTCACCCCGAAAGGGCTGCTATGAAGCGACTTCTGAACACCCCCTTGCCGACCACCCCCGACACCACCCTCACCGTGGACGGCATCCAGGTCCCCGCCCACACCGGCGAGCTGCTCATCGAAGCCCTCAACCGCACCCGCAGCCCGCGGCAGAAGAAGATCCCCCAGGTCTGCTACCTCGCCCAGATGGGCCCCATCCAGAGCTGCGACACCTGCATGGTCCAGGTGAGCGCCGCCGCCGGGAAACCCGCCGAGCTAGCCCGCGCCTGCGGCACCCAGGTCGCTCCCGGCATGACCGTCGTCACCGATAACGAGATCGTCGATATCGCCCAGCGCGAGGCCTTCGACCGCATCCTCGAGAACCACCTGCTCTACTGCACCGTCTGCGACAACAACAACCAGAACTGCACCATCCACAACACCACCGCAGACCTGCACGTGCAGCATCAGGCGCGCGAGTTCACCCCCAAGCCCTACGAGAAGGACATGTCCAACCCCTTCTACCGCTACGACCCGCAGCAGTGCATCCTCTGCGGCCGCTGCGTGGAGGCCTGCCAGAGCGTCCAGGTCAACGAGACCCTCTCCATCAACTGGGACTCCGCCCACCCTCGCGTGCTCTGGGACGGCGGTCAGGTCATCGACGGATCCAGCTGCGTCTCCTGCGGCCACTGCATCACCGTCTGCCCCTGCAACGCTCTGATGGAGAAGTCCATGCTCGGCCAAGCCGGTTATCTCACCGACACCCCCGAGCCCACCCTCAACACCATGATCGAGGTGGTCAAAGGCATCGAGCCGTCCATCGGCTACGGCCCCATCCTCGCCCTCTCTGAGGTGGAGGCCGAGATGCGCAACCAGCGCATCAAGCGCACCAAGACCGTCTGCACCTACTGCGCCGTCGGCTGCAGCTTCGACGTCTGGACCCGCGACCGCCACATCCTCAAGATCGAGCCCAAGGACGGCCCCGCCAACGGCATCTCCACCTGCATCAAGGGCAAGTTCGCCTGGGGTCACATCAACTCCGACGACCGCCTGGTCCATCCTCTGCTGCGTGACGGCGACAGCTTCCGCGAGATCAGCTGGGACGAGGCGCTCGACATCATCGAGCACAAGTTCAAGGACATCATCGCCCAGCACGGCCCCGACGCCCTCGCCTTCATCGCCTCCTCCAAGTGCACCAACGAGGAGAGCTTCCTCATGCAGAAGCTCGCCCGCGCCGTCATCGGCACCAACAACGTCGACAACTGCGCCCGCTACTGCCAGAACCCCGCCACCCGCGGCCTGCAGCGCACCGTCGGCTACGGCGGCGACTCCGGCTCCATCTCCGACATCGAGCAGGCCGGCCTGGTGCTGATCATCGGCGCCAACCCCGCCGAGAACCACCCCGTGCTCGCCACCCGGGTCAAGCGCTCGCACAAGCACCGCGGCCAGCGCCTCATCGTCGCCGACCTGCGCAAGCACGAGATGGCCGAGCGCGCCGACCTCTTCTTCCGCCCCAACCCCTCCACCGACTCCGTCTGGCTCTGCGCCGTCTCCAAGTACATCCTCGACCACAACCTCGCCCGCATGGACTTCGTAAACAAATGGGTGAACAACTTTGAGGCCCTCAAGACCTCGCTCCAACCCTTCACCCTCGAGTACGCCGAGCAGATCACCGGCGTCCCCGCCAGCACCCTCATCACCGTCGCCAATGAGATCGCCGCCGCCAACGGCGTCTGCATCCTCTTCGCCATGGGCGTCACCCAGCACTGCGGCGGCTCCGACACCGCCACCGCCATCTCCAACCTGCTTCTGCTCACCGGCAACTACATGCGTCCGGCCGCCGGAGCCTACCCCCTGCGCGGCCACAACAACGTCCAGGGCGCCAGCGACTACGGCTCGATGCCCAACGTCTTCTCCGGCTACCAGAGCGTCGACGACCCCACCATCCGCGCCAAGTTCGAGGCCGACTGGGGCGTCACCCTGCCCACCAGCGAGGGCCTCGACAACCACGGCATGGTCGACGCCATCCTCAAGGGCAAGCTCAAGGCCTGGTACATCAAGGGCGAGGACACCATCACCTCCGACTCCAACGCCGGCTACGTCGCCGACGCCCTGCGCCAGCTCGAGTTCTTCGTCGTCCAGGACATCAACTTCTCCGAGACCTGCCGCTACGCCGACCTCGTCCTTCCCGCCTGCCCCTCGCTCGAAAAAGACGGCACCTTCACCAGCACCGAGCGCCGCATCCAGCGCATCTATAAGGCGCTGGATCCTCTGGGAGAGTCAAAGCCCGACTGGGAGATCATCCAGCTCATCGCCAACCGCATGGGCGCCCACTGGAACTACAAGCACCCCTCCGAGATCATGGACGAGGTCGCCCGCCTCACTCCCTTGTTCGCTGGCGTCAACTACGAGCGACTAGAGGGCTACAAGAGCCTGCAATGGCCGGTCCACGCCGACGGCACCGACTCGCCCCTGCTCTTCACCGAAGGCTTCCCCTTCCCCGACGGCAAGGCCCGTTTCTACCCCATCGAGTACATCCCCTCCTCGGAAGAGATCAACGCCCGCTTCGACCTGCACCTCAACAACGGCCGCCTGCTCGAGCACTTCGAGCAGGGCAGCATGACCCAGCGCACCCCCGGCATCCGCGAGATCACCCCCAGCAACTTCGTCGAGATCTCCCCCGCCCTCGCCGCCGAGCGCGGCATCACCACCGGCCGCCACGTCAAGCTCGAGTCCGCCTACGGCACCGTGCGGCTGCAGGTCGTCGTCTCCGACCGCGTCCAGGGCAAACAGCTCTACATGTCGCTCAACTCCGTCGACGAGCCCGTCAACAAACTCACCAGCAGCTTCACCGACCGCGCCGTCCACACCCCCGCCTTCAAGGAGACCGCCGTCAGCATGACCGTGCTCCCCGAACAGGGCGACAGCCCCCTGCCCCGGCGCAACTTCCGCTACGGCACCCGCACCCCGCAGTCCGGCGTCGAGATCGAACGCAAATGGGCCCACCCCAACTACCACCTCCCAGGCACCAGACCGGAGGACAGACTCGTCCAGATCAAAAGCAGCTCTTAGCTTTTAGCCGTTAGCTTTTAGCTGGACCATTTCCTCGAATTGGTCCTTCCTCCGAACGCCAACATCGTACGCCGCCGCTGAACATGCTCGAAGGGCTAACAGCTAACAGCTGCCTCACAGGAGACCCGCCAATGTCCATCCCCCTCCGCTTCAAGCCGCTGCCGGTCGACCGCAAGCGCGAGCTCCAGCGCCAACTCGACGCCGCCCCCATCGAACACGCCGAAGCCCTCCTCGTCCTCTGGAATCTGCTCGAGACCGCGCACGAAAAGGGCATTCTCGACCTGGTCGACGGCATGATCGGCGCCAAGGACGCCATCGCCGACACCCTCGCCCGCTACGCCGCCACCCCCGAGGGCATCGCCGGACTCCGCAACCTGCTCGTCGTCGTCAAACTGGCCGGCACGCTCGACCCCGAGCAGTTTGCGCAACTCACCACCCGGCTCGCCCCCGCCCTCAGCACCGCGGCCGCCCAACACCAGCAGGAGAGCACCCCGCCCTCGCTCTGGCAGATCCTCCGCCGCACCACCAGCGAGGACGGTCGCCGCGGCCTGTCCTTCCTCACCCTGATGCTCTCGGGGCTGGGCCGCTCGCTCAAATAAACCTCTTCTAAACCTCATCTGGGCAACGCCCGACATCCCGCCTCGGACATGTCGGCCAAAGCACTCCTGCGCCCCACACTGTTGAGACCGATTTAGCGATAACATAAAGCACGGAGATGCCCAACCAGCATCTCGAAGACTCTTCTCAGGTGGTAGGACAGGTGGCGGTTCAGCTCAGAAACACTCGGCAAAAGGAGGCGATCCGCGCCGCCTTCGTCAACGCGAACCGGCCGCTCTCGCCCGACGAAACCCTAACCTACGCCCAGGAGCAGGTCGACGGCATCAGCATCGCCACCGTCTACCGCAACATCGGCGCTCTGGTGGAGGAGAAATGGCTGATGCCGGTCGAGATCCCCGGCGAGTCCACCCGCTACGAGGTCGCCGGCAAGGAGCATCACCACCACTTCCACTGCCACACCTGCGGCAAGGTCTTCGAGATGGAGGGCTGCGGCATCCAGCTCAAACCCAAGCTGCCGCGCGGATTCCGCGTCACCGGCCATGAGTTCTTTCTCTACGGCATCTGCGCCGACTGCAACTAGCCAGCCCCGCCAGTTGCAGCCTGGGAGCGCAGTGAGCCGACAGTAGCGCGACCAGGCGCTCAATCCGCCAGCGCGGCCTCCACATCGCTCGCCAGCTCCCGCCACGCGACGGTGATCGATCCCGGATCGCCCACGGCCGCCTCCCAGTCCCGTAGACATGCTCTGCGGTATGCGACGCCAAAGCCGTCCCGCGCCCACGCCTCGTAGCTCGCGATCCAGCGCAGCGCAGGTGGCAACAGAGCGAGATCCCTGGCTCTGCGCAGTTGCGTCATCTCGCGCCCCTGCCACAGGTCGGCAAGCTCCGCGGCTCGGGGCATGAACTCAAACCGGTTCACGAAGATTCCCCGCTCCCGGCCGAAGTACACGCCGAACCCCCACAACCGCACCTGTAGTGGCTCCTCGAGCCCGTTCTCACCCGCGACGCCCACTCGCAGCGTGTACTGGCTGGACCCGGACTGACCTGCTGGCGCCCGCAGCCGCTCAAATCCATGCAGCAGCAGCAGGTTGCCCTCAGCCCGTTTGATGTCCTGCCCCCACAGCCAGCACTGCTGGTTCAGCAGCGCCATCCCCCGCCGCTGCAGGGCCATGGGAAGGTATGTCCTGGGCCGGACCTCCGGCTTCCAATCGCAGCCCGCCTGAGGGGACACCCTTCCGACCTCGCCAGCCGCCACGCTACGCCTTCGCCTCGCGATACACCACATGCTTCCGCGCAACCGGATCAAACTTCCGCAGTTCCAGCTTCCCGCTCTGCAGCTTGGGATTCTTCGTCGTGGTGTAGAAGTGTCCCGTGCCGGCCGTGGAGACCAGCTTGATGATCGCTCGCATCCCCTAGCTCCTCTTCGTCATCTTCTTCGCCGCCTTCAGCAGCGCCGCTTCCACACCCAGCTTCTGCATCGTCCGCAGTCCACGCGTGCTCACCCGCATCCGCACAAAGCGGTTCTCGCGCGGAATCCAGATCCGCTTCCATTGCAGGTTGGGCTCCCAGCGACGCCGCGTCTTGTTGTTCGCATGCGATACGTTATTGCCTGCTACCGGCCGCTTGCCGGTGATGACACATACCTTCGACATCTCGGACTCCTCTCCTCAGTTCCTAAGCATCCACTTCCACGCGATCCCGGAACATCTCCGCGAACGGATCTTCGAACTCCCGCCACGCCTCCGGTCCGCCAGCCATCTCCTCGGCCGTCAGCAGGGCGGCGTTCAGCCGCTCCTCCAGAAGCTCGCGGTCCATCTCCGCTCCGATGAACACGATCTCCTGACGGCGGTCGCCAAACTCCGGCTCCCATACCTTGCCCACATACTCCCGCGTCTCCTCATCGAGCTCCTCCGCCGGTCCGGCGGCGAGCCACTGCGCCTGCGGCTCCACCGTCAGCGTGCTGCCCGCGATCGAGAACAGAATCAGATCGTCGTGGCACGACGCCAGCCACAGAAATCCCTTGGCCCGCAGCACGTTCGGGAAGCCATCCTTGTCGGTCAGCTTCTCCAGCCGCTGGGGATGAAAGGGCCGCCGCGCCCGATAGACGAAGCTGGCGATGCCGTACTCCTCGGTCTCCGGCGTGTGCATCCCGTTCAACTCCCGCACCCATCCAGCCGAGGTCTCCGCCTCCTCCATATCGAAACGCCCCGTGTTCAGAAGCAGATCCAGCGGCACCTGCCCGCGCAGCGCCCGCACCTGCTTCGCGCCCGGGTTCAGCTGCGTCAGGATCGCCTCCAGCCGCTCCAACTCCTCGTCCGTCACCAGGTCGGTCTTGTTGATCACCAGCACGTTGGCAAACTCGATCTGGTCGATCAGCAGGTCGGACAGACCGCGCTCATCCTCGTCGCTCAAGGCCACCCGGCGGTCGCGCAGATCGTCCACCGAGCGGAAGTCCGCCAGGAAGCTCGCCGCATCCACCACCGTCACCATCGTGTCCAGCCGTGCCACCTCGGAGAGCGTCCGGCCGGTCTCATCGATGAAGGTGAAGGTGGCCGCCACCGGCAGCGGCTCGGAGATGCCCGTCGATTCGATCAGCAGATAGTCGAAGCGGCCCTCGCGCGCCAGCCGCGATACCTCCTGCAACAGGTCGTCGCGCAGCGTGCAGCAGATGCAGCCGTTGGTCATCTCCACCAGCTTCTCTTCGGTCCGGCTCAGCGCCGCCCCGGCCTTGTCACCGTTCTGCGTCACCAGCTGCGAGTCGATGTTGATCTCGCTCATATCGTTCACAATGACCGCGACCCGCATGCCGGAGCGGTTATTCAGTACGTGGTTGAGCAGGGTGGTCTTCCCTGCACCAAGAAATCCGGAGAGGACAGTGGTGGGCAGCAGATTCATGAATCACTCCTGCAACTGAGAATACATTAGCAATTACAGGAGAGGCAAGTCGCCACGCCCAGCCATAGCCTTGTCGCGCCTAAGCTGGCCAGGTGCCCCATCTTCGGCGCGGCTGGACAAGCGGCCTTCTCCCCGCCTATGGTCAAATAAATGCTGTGAATTACTCCTTCGACATTGGCACCTCCGCAAAGCAAGTCCCCGTTGGCCGCGGCCAGCTCTTCCTCATCGCCGGCCCCTGCGTGCTCGAGTCCGAGCCCCACGCCCGCATGCTCGCCGACGCCATCCAGCGCATCACCTCCGACCTCGGCATCCCCTACATCTTCAAGGCCAGCTATGACAAGGCCAATCGCACCTCCATCAGCAGCTTCCGCGGCCCCGGCCTGACCGAGGGCTGCCGCATCCTCAAGGCCATCGCCGACTCCACCGGCCTGCCCGTGCTCACCGACGTCCACACCCCGCAGGACTGCGCCCCCGTCTCCGACGCGCTCGGCGATGCCGAACTCGTCCTCCAGATCCCCGCCTTCCTCTGCCGCCAGACCGATCTGCTGATCGCCGCCGCCCAGACCGGCCGCTCCATCAACGTCAAGAAGGGCCAGTTCGTCGCCCCCGCCGACATGCGCCACGCCGTCCAGAAGCTGCGCGACTCCGGTAACCAGCGCGTCTTCCTCACCGAGCGCGGCGCCAGCTTCGGCTACAACAACCTGGTCGTCGACATGCGCTCGCTGCCCATCATGCGCGGCTTCGCCCCGGTGGTCTTCGACGGCACCCACTCCGTCCAGACCCCCTCCGCAGGCAACGGCGTCTCGGGCGGTCAGCCCGAGTTCATCCCCGTGCTCGCCCGCTCCGCGGTAGCCGCGGGGATAGACGGCCTCTTCCTCGAGGTCCACGACAACCCTGCCCAGGCAAAATCCGACGGCGCCAACGCCCTCCATCTCGACCGCCTCAAGCCCCTGCTCGAGCAACTGCTCGCCATCCACTCCGCCGTCACCCGGGCGGCCTCCACCAGCAGCAAGGCTTAATCGGCATAGGGGGGGGCGGTCACCCGCTCTCCCCTGCCAGCCTCATTTTCATTGCCATTAGCGGGCCGCCCCGGCCCATAAAAACACCACCGAACACCACCGGACATGCGGGTCCGCATCCGGCGGTTCGGACGGATTTATGGACTTCGCTGTCATTGGCCAGCTCGTCCAGCGCCGTATGCCGCATATCCGGTTCTTGTCCATCGGCTCGCGTCTTTGCCCACGCTGCTTTCAGACACCGCCTCGCCACGACGCCCTGGCGCTTCGCGATCACTTCTGCTCCATCACGATGGGAAGGGGACTTGCACCCCAAAGCTGTTAAACATGCTCGGCACACCAAAAAAACGGCCCCTCGGGTGAGGGGCCAATCTGCCTTGGTTCTCTCTGGTTAGGAGAGCTTGTCGCAGGCGCGCTTCTTGCTTCGGCTGCGTCCCGCTAATCCTGTGAGCGGCGAGATCGGTCAAGCCTCGCCGCTCTATTCTTCCGATCTACCTGCCGGTTGCCGACTAGGGCGCATTATTGCTGGCCGTCGTCGAGCCCATCGTTGCCAGGCTGTTGTGCATCAGGGTCACACGCACTCCATTGCGCAGCGGCTTCTCCCCGTCCGCGGAGGCGGTCTCGGTGTTCTTGCCCATGCCCGTCCGGTAGATGCGATACAGCGGCACCTGATGCTCGGTAACCAGGTAGCGCACCACCGCGTCGGCCATCGCCTGCGAGGTCTGCACCCCGCCAGGACTAAAGCCTTCGACCTCGATGATGTACCCCTTCTCGCTGCTCAGCTTGGTGGCCACATCGTCGAGCTCGCCCTTTGCCTTCGGTCCCAGAACCGTTCTTCCGGGAACAAACGGCACCTCCGTCGCGGCGACCTTCTGATACTGGTCGAGGTTGCTCACCGTTCCATTCAGAGCATTGGTCCGGTTACTCGCGTCGGTCGCCATACCGTTGGCGGCATCCGCCCGGCTGCGAGCATCCATCGCGTGCTGGTCCGCGGTGTTCGCCGAGTCCATCGCACGATGGATTCCGGCCTGCGACCGGGTATCCACATCACGGATATCATTTGCATTCTTGGCCTGAAGTTGGTCGAGCTCGTTGGTCCGGTCCTTGATCGGGTCCACCTGCCGTCTTACCCACTTCTTGCGGGCGAACGGATTCATGTGTCCCCAGAATCCCTCCTTCGACTGATCCTCCAAGGGCTTCCCCGTGGCATACGTCGAGTTATCGGAAGCGTTCATCGATCCAGATGGTGTGGCCTGTCCCGATTGCGCGGCGGGAATCGTCTGGGAGGGCTGAGCCGTACCATCGGTCGTGCCGGTCTGCCCAATCGCGGTCGACGCCAGTGCGCCGCCCAAAACCAGGGCAGAAATGCTGCTTAATACGGTTCCCTTGTTCATCTTCACTCCTTGTGCCACTGCGGCTTGCTCGATTCGCTCTGGTCTGAGTCTGATCGCAGTGCGTTCTGCCCTTGCTCTGCAGCAACTGCAAGGCCACTCGGAGGACCGCCCCGATACGAGCACAAGGCATTCATTACAAATGATTTACGAAGAAATTCAGGGCTTCCGCCAAAGCCCCGCGGAGGGCCGCACAGAGAAAAATATTCCTTCCGGTCCGCAAGAATCTCGTACCCGTCCGAGCCCGGAGTAAAGCGGCAAAAAAGGATGCCTGGCCCGGCGGCGGAATCGATTGAATCGGTTGAAATTACTGGCCAACCACCTTGACCACATGAATCTCCGGAAGCTCCCGATTCCAGTTCTCCGGCACACTCTCGAAGATCAGCCGAAACTCCTTCTCGTCGCCCGGCTTCAGAGGCGCCGCGCTCACCGGCTCGGTATCCACGTAGGGCTCATGAGCGCGAATCAACGAAAGCGGCAGCGTCTCCACCTGCGGAGCCAGCCCCTCGTCGTTACGAAACAGCACCTGCACGGTCACGCCCGTCGCTGTGCGCTCACCGGAGTTGCGCACCTTGCCGTCGATGAAGGTCGACGTTCCACCGGAAAGGCTGGTGGACTGGCTCATCGCCAATTGCGAAAACGCCAGCTTCCCCGCGTAGGGGTCGAGCGGGAGTATCTGATTCGCGCTTGCCGGCACTCCGCCCTTGTGACCGCGCACCGAGAGCACCACCGCGGCGACCACGATCAGCAGCCCCAGCCCGGCGACCAGCAACCATCTCCGCCGCGACTCCTCCACGGCCTTCGGCGCGAACAGCACCGGCGCGCGGTCACGCCCCGCAGTCAACTCCTCACGCTGCGCAGTTAGCTCCTCACGCTGCGCAGTTAGCTCCTCATGCTGCGCTGGCTGTCCCTGTTCCGAAGGCTTATCCTGTTCCGGCTCGTTCATAGGTCAGAATTCTATACCGCGCCAACATCCTGAACACACCGCACTTGTATCCCGTCGAATCAGCCGCAAATCGCCTGCAACGTCGCTCCGAATCCACAGGAAAGTTAATTTTTCAGTTTTTGTCGCAACTTCGGCTCTCATCCAGCATCCCTACAAATGTAGGCAGTCCAAGCCTCATACACGGGCCACCTTTGGGCGCGCGGCGCACTTAAGGGATCGATTCCGAGTGCCGATATGGGCTAGGACGCAGCTCACTCAAGTGCTTCGTTCGGAGTCACGACCATGTCACTACCCGATCCAGCCTCCCCCGTCCTCACCCACCACGGTCTTCATCTCGTGCACAGCAGCCTCTCCCCGACCCAGACGGACTCGACCTACTCCTCCAACCTGCTCTACCGCATCGCCGCCATAGGAGCGGCCCTGTTCCTGGTAATCACAGCCTTCTAATCTAAACACCTAAGGGCCAGCTCTAAACACCTAAGGGCCAGCCGCCCATTGCGCCCGCCACAGCTCGCAGGACACGCAGCCGCAAAGCGCGACTCCGGTGGCTAAGAGCTAAGGAAAGCTCGCCCGCTTCACCTTCTGGCGAAAGTCCTCGCCCTGCATCTCCACCAGGACACACATCTCCTGCAGCCGCGAGCGCATGCGCTCTCCGATGCGGTCGCCGAGCGTCTCCTCGCGCGCCGCCCGCCTCAGTTCCGAGCCTTCAACGCCCAGCGGCGGAACATTCGCGTAGTTGGTCGTGATGATCGTCGTCCGCCGATCGTTGTAGCGAGTGTTCAGGATGTGCGCCACGGTGTCCCACACCCAATCGGTCGGCTTAGCCGCGCCCAGTTCGTCGAGCACCAGCACCTCCGCCTCGAACACCGGACGCAGAATCTCCAGTTCGGTCTCCGTCACCTGCTGGTTGTAGGTATTCTGCACCTTCTTCAACAGGTCGCGATAGTCACAGAACAAGCCCTTCGCACCGCGCTCCGCGACCAGCGCCTGCAGGATGCCGGTGGCGATATGCGTCTTGCCGATTCCGACCGGACCGGTGATCAGCAGGCCGCGGCCTTCGGTCTCTAGCGGATAGCCATGCACGAACCCGCGAGCCCGGATCAGCGCCGTTTCCAGCGACGGGTGCGCCCCCGCAAACTTGGTCTCAAAGCTATCCAGCGTGCAGTGCTCATAACGGCGCGGAATCTGCGCCCGTCCGAGCAGCCGCGTCACCCGCCGCTCCACACGGCAGACGCAGTCCTCGGCAAACTGCGCCCCATCGGGACGCCGAACCACGCGCAGACCGGAACCCTCGCAGATCGGACATATCTCAGCCATTCTCTCCAGTATCGCAGCCGCAAGCCAAAGCCGGGCCTGTGCGAATCCGCGAAGCCACTGTGCGAATCCCGTTCCAAGGAATTTTAAAATAAGCTGCTGAAACCACAAAGCCAACCGTCTCCAGCGAACTCGTCCAATTCCCTGCCTGCTTCACGCCAAAGCAACTCCAGGCACACTTCCGGAGTCCATATCACTTGAACCCCGGACGACCCCCAGCGAGCGGCCCTCCGATCGACGAAAGACGCCCACCTCCCCAACCTCACGGTGGCTCAATCTCGCAACCCAGCGTTCGATGCCCGAAGCCATGACTGCCACTCCGCCCTTGATGACCGCCACTCCGCCTTTACGGATCGCCTTTCACCCAAGCAATCGCCTTTTCCCATACCGCCTTTCCCCATACAAGGAGCAGCTACGCCACACCTGACCCAGTACCCATCTCCGATGCCTGACGATCTAACGCAAGCCCACCCCTCCCTCTCCAAACAGAGTGAGCCAGAGCGGCCCCCACACGACTATCCCGAACACGAGCAGCCGCTGGAGCACGTCTCGCCGTTCTCCAGCACCACCATCCTGCTGGTCGATGACGACCCAGACATCCGTGTCCTCACCCGCACCTTCCTCGAACACATCGGCTTCCGCGTGCTCGTCTCCGGCGACGCCGACCGCGCCGCCCAGATCTTCCTCAGCGCCCCGCACATCAGTCTGCTGATCGCCGACCAGAACATGCCCCGCCGCTCAGGGATGGATCTCGCCGTGCAGTTGAAGGCGCTGCGCCCGGATCTCCCCGTCCTGATGATCTCGGGCGGCGCCATCGAGAACGCACCCAAGAGCCTCTTCACCCAGCCCGGTTGGTGCTTTCTTCCCAAACCCTTCTCCCTGCCCGCGCTGCTCGACACTGTCCACCAAATCCTCCAGACGGTGGACATGCAACGCGATTCGGACCATCCCGCCCCGCAAGGCACCGCCTCCGCGTAATCCGACGATCCCCGCTGCACTATCCAAGGGAGAACCAGCCCCAAGGGAGAACCAGCCGGAAAACCACCAGCAACTCCGCCCGGAATCCGCAATCGCTTTGGCGAATCCAATCCCATCAGCTAAACTATTTCCAGTATCTGGTCGGGGAAGGCGCAGCCACCCCGGCGTCGCGACAGGCCATTCGATGTGACGTGACCACACCGTTCGCAAGCGATCCGCGACCCGGAAGCCCCCGAGACACTGGAAATTGAGCTAGAAAAGGAAATCACCCATGCCGAAACAGGGAATTCACCCGCAGTACAACGAAATCACCGTCAAGTGCGCCTGCGGCAACAGCTTCCCCACCCGCTCCACGCACAAGGGCGACATCATCCTCGAAATCTGCTCCGCCTGCCACCCCTTCTTCACCGGCAAGCAGAAGCTGATCGATACCGCCGGCCGCGTCGAGCGCTTCCGCCGCAAGTTCGCCAAGTCCGACGCCGGCAAGGCCGAGACCGCCAAGTAAGCGGAACCCTCATCCACCCAAAGGGCCTCCGCCAACCGCGGAGGCCCTTTTACTTGATCCACTATCCGACCCCATGAAGAAGCGCTACACCCTCGAACAAAAGAAGTGGGACGCCCCCGCCGAGCACGCCATGCCCGAGCACACCCGCGTCCCCGCACGCTTCGCCATCGGTTCGGTCGAGATCGCCCCCGCCACCGTGCTCGCCCCCATGGCCGGCGTCACCGACACCGTCTTCCGCCGCTTCATCAAGAACGCCAGCCAATTCTCCAGTTCCGCCTCCGACGTCGAGACCGACGTTGAGACCGACGTTGAGGCCATTCAGAGCAACCAGCAGTCCGGCTGCGGCCTCATCATGACCGAGTTCACCTCGGCCGACGGCCTGTCGCGCATGCGCGAGTCCAAGCGCAAGCGCTACCTCACCTACTACGACGACGAGCACCCCATCTCCGCCCAGATCTTCGGCTCGAATCCGGAGACCTTAGCCGACTCTGCCCGCATCATCGAAGACTCCGGCTTCGACCTCGTCGACCTCAACCTCGGCTGCCCGGCCAAGCGCGTCGTCGCCTGCAACGGCGGCTCCGGCCTGCTGCGCGACCTGCCCCTGATCGAGGTCATCTTCAAGCGCGTCCGCGCCGCCGTCTCCATCCCCTTCACCGCCAAGTTCCGCATGGGCTGGAACGACTCCAACATCGTCTGCGTCGAGTTGGCCAAGCTGGCCGAGGACTGCGGCCTCAACGCCGTCGCGCTGCACGCCCGCACCCGCGAGGACGGCTACACCGGCCAGGCACGCTGGGAGTACATCGCCGCGGTCAAACATGCCGTCAGTATTCCAGTGATTGGAAATGGCGACATCCGCACCCCCGAGGACGCCGCCGCCATGGTCGACGCCACCCACTGCGACGCCGTCATGATCGGCCGCGCCGCCCCCGCCAACCCCTGGATCTTCCGCCAGATCGCCCAGTACACCGCCACCAAAGAGACAACCGGAACCGGCACCTACGAGACCCCCACCGACCACGACCGCTATCGCATGATCCGCACCTACTTCCACATGCTGGTCGACGAGATCGCGCTCGAAGAGGCCGCCGAAGCCGCGCGCGCCGCCACTATCACCGCCGCCGGCCAGCTCGCCCGCCCCGAGCGCCAGCGCGACTGCGTCGGCAAGATGAAGCAGTTCGCCAGCTGGTTCACCCACGGCATCCCCGGCGGCTCCACCCTGCGCAAGGCCATCTTCGACGCCAAGAACGGCCCCGCCGTCCTCGACTCCGTAGAAGCCTTCTTCGCCGGCGACCTCCGCCCTGCCGCCACCGAGACGGACGTTCCCGCCGAGGACCTCCAGCCCGCCCTGTCCTAAAAGCCTCTGACCCGCTGCGCAGTCTCTCTTCCCGTGCGCCGACGTCCTCTCCGCCGCCTCGGCTGCGTCGTGTCCGCCGTCGCTTTAGTTGTCATTCCGCAGCGCAGCGGAGGAATCTTCTCTCCCCACAACGAAGCGGGAGCCGGGCAATGGCGCCGCCGTCCCGCAAAGCATTTGACACCCTCCCCAAAATGGGCAATCGTGTTGTCTACTCTCACGCAGGGAGAAGCCCATGACCTCCGCCCAACTGCTCCTTCAGGACTACGACATCGAGATCGCCAACACCCGCCGCACCCTTGAGCGCGTCCCCGAGGCCAAGAACGACTGGAAGCCCCACGAAAAGTCCATGCCGCTCGGCCGGCTCGCCATGCACTGCGCCACCCTGCCGCGCTTCGGCCTCTATCTGATCGAAGACGACGGCATGGACATCGCCAACCCCAAGCGTCCCCACGTTCCCCTCGATCTCATCTCCCGCGAGGACGCCCTCCAGCAGCTCGACACCCACGCCGCCGCCTGTCGCGACGCCCTGGCCGCCGCCTCTGACGAGGCCCTGGCCACACCCTGGCGCTTCAGCTATGGCGAGCAGCTCATCTCCGACAGCCCGCGCTCCCTCGCCTTCCGCCAAATGTTCTTCAACCATCTCGTCCACCACACCGCGCAGCTCGGCGTCTACCTCCGCCTCAACGACATCCCCGTCCCCTCGCTCTACGGCCCCTCCGCCGACGAACAGTGGTCGCCCCCGAAGTAGTTCCCGCCCTTCTTGCTTGTCCTTCCGCTGCCTTCTTGGTTGTCATCCCGCAGCAGCGCGGAGGAACCGCTTTGCGGCTGTCCTTCCGCAGCGCATCGGCCGAGACAGTTCTGTCCAGCGGGCTTGTCGCCAGACAGAGTGGATCGCCGGTCTATTGATCCTGCGCGCTGTGGTTCTGCCTACTGGAGGTACCAGGGGATATTGATGACGACGATGCGCTGGTTGCCGCGGACCAGCAGCAGCAGCTTCAGCAGCTGCGCGCGCTGATTGTGCAGCGGTGCCTGCCACCAGTGGCGCACGACGAGTTCGGGGATGAGAACGGCGATCTGGCACTCGGGATGGTCGCGCTCAACGGCGAGAATGTAGTCGACCAGCGGGGCGATGACGAAGCGATACGGCGAGGAGAGAAACACCAGTTCGGGCACGGTTCTTCCGGCGGCACGGATCGGCGCGGCAACATCGCGTTGCCACATCTGCTGCACCTCGTCGCGGCACTCCTCGGCGTCGACGTGCACACCCTGGACACGGTCGCTCAACTTGAGCGCGAAGCGCAGCCCTTTCTCGGTGATGCGGGTCCAGTTATCCATGGGGACGATGATGAGCGGTTGATCGAGCTTGTCCAGGCTGAGCGGATGATCGACGACGATCTCCTGCCGGACGCGAGCGTAGTGGCGTCGCACGCCGATCATGGTGAGCATCAACACTGGGATCAGGATGGCGGTAATCCAGGCGCCATCGCGGAACTTCGCGACCAGAACGACGACTAAGGTAGCGCCCGTGGCCAGAGCTCCGATGCCGTTGATCAGCATGCGGCGCCCGCTGCCTGTCCCGCCCTGGCGCTTCCAGTGCACGACCATGCCGGCCTGGGAGAGGGTGAAGGCGAGGAAGGCGCCGATCGCAAACAGCGGGATGAGCCGGTCGGTGACGCCGCCGAAGGCGATCAAGAGCAGCGCGGTGAAGCCGACCAGGGCATAGATGCCGTAGGAGTAAAGCAGACGGCGGCCGCGAATCTTAAACAGGTGAGGAAGGTAGTCGCGCTGCGCGATGGCGCGGGTGAGGCGCGGAAAGTCGGCGTAGGAGGTGTTGGCGGAGAGCGAGAGGACCGCGAGAATAGAGGCGATGGAGGTGTAGTAGAACCAGCCGCGGCCCATAACCGCGGCGATGAGTTGAGAAAGAATGCTCTGATAGCCGGGGCTGCCGGGATCGGTGGCGGCGATAGAGTAAGCGCGGCACAACAGGGCAATGCCAGCAAGAAAGATCGCGAGGATGGCGACGATGATGGTCAGAGTTCGCTTGGCGTTCTTCTGGGTGGGTTCGCGGAAGGCCATGACGCCGTTGCTGACCGCTTCGACGCCGGTCATGGCGGTGCAGCCGCTGGCGAAGACCTTGGCCAGCAGCCAAAGGCTGAGCATGGAGGTGCTGACCGGCAGGCGCGGGGGCGCGATGACCGGGGTCGGGTGACCGTGGGCAGCGAGGGCGCGAACGGCTCCGACGACGATCACGATCAGCAGGGTTCCAACGAAGAGATA
The DNA here is from genome assembly GCA_035568455.1 of Granulicella sp. Classification (GTDB taxonomy): domain Bacteria; phylum Acidobacteriota; class Terriglobia; order Terriglobales; family Acidobacteriaceae; genus Edaphobacter. Next base: position 6,226 of record DATMOB010000132.1, on the reverse strand, counting down.
GGTGGGGATCAGGAAGGCCGAACCCGTGTCCTTGACGCCACGCATGTTCACCAGCGTGAGCAGGAGCAGGATGCCGAGGCAGAAGGCGAGGGTGTGGGGCTGGAGCGCGGGGAAGGCGGAGACCAGAGCTCCGACACCAGCCGAGATGCCCACCGCCGCATTGAGGATGTAGTCGATCATCAGAGCGGCGGCCGCAAGCAGGCCAGCGTGCTCGCCCAGATTTTCCGACGCGACCGTGTAGCTGCCGCCGCCGTGGGGATAGGCATCGATGGTCTGGAGATAGGAGAGAAACACGATGCCAAGCAGGAGGATGATGGCGAGGCTGATGGGAACGATATGCTCAATGCCGGCGAGGCCGAGCGGGATGAGCAGGGTGAGAGCAGCCTCTGGGCCATACGCCGCGGAGCTAAGCGCGTCCAGGCCGAAGACGGGAATGCCGGCGATAGGGCCGATCTGCTCGGCGCGCTCCTCGGAGGTTGCGAGCGGCTTACCAACAACAAGGTCGAATAAGGACATGAACTCTCTTTCGATCAGCCAATCAGCCAGGAGAGATGGCCACTCTCAAGAGCAAAGGCTAGCTCACACGGCGTAAAGAAATCGAAAAGGCAGCGAGCGCTGCACTCCGTGGATGCTCCCTCAAGGATCGAAACGCGGGAAGGATTCTTATCCTACCGTCGTCTGCTGCTCGGGACAGTCGCCGCGAAAGAGATGCCCGAAATCTGGGTGTCAGCAGCTATACCCGCTGGCCGCGATCCCTTTCTCAGCTTCTTGCGCAGGCGCGGATGAGCACACGCAGATACCGCAGGACCGCAGGCGCTCCCGGTTGTACACCCCGCGCATTCTTGTTGTCATTCCGTAGCGTAGCGGAGGAATCTGCTCCTCAGCCCACCTCTGCTTCAGCGAGAGCGAAAGCTAATTCCTCCGATACACCCGTACATAATCCACCAGCATCTGCTGCGGAAACGCTGTCGTCGCATCCGGATCCCCCGGCCACGCGCCGCCCACCGCGACGTTCAGGAGAATAAAGAACGGGTGGTCATAGACCCACTTCGTTCCCGCCGGCAGGTCTGCCGGTGTGCGCTCGGTGATCAAATTCCCGTCGCAGTAGAACTTCAGATCGTTCGGCGCCCACTCCACCGCATACACATGAAATCCACGGTCGATCGCCGCCTCCGCCGGCAGCGCAAACTTTTGCGAGATACCGTGCGCTCCGCTGTATCCCGGGCCATGCAGCGTGCTGTAGATCGTGTGCGGATCGCCGATCGCCTCCATCACATCGATCTCGCCCGCCTGCGGCCACTTCGCCGTCGCGATATCCTCCCCCAGTAACCAAAAGGCCGGCCACATCCCCTTACCCACAGGTAGCTGCATCCGCGCCTCGAACCGCCCGTACGCCTGCGCAAACATCCCCTTGGTCTCGATCCGTCCCGAGGTGTAGTGCCGCGCGACGCCGTCCGCCCCGGTGTACTCTTCCTTCAGCTCCGAGATCACCAGGTTGCCGCCCCGCTCCACCACATTCGCCGGCCGCGCCGTATAGCTCTCCAGCTCACGGTTGCCCCATCCCCCGCCACCCAGAACAAACTTCCACTTCGCCGGATCCGGCGAGCTGCCATCCGGTCCGTTGAACTCATCGCTCCACGTCAAGCTCCACTGCGCCCCCTCAGAAGCAGCACCCGAAGCCCCAACCGCAGCCTCCACCGGCCGCGAACCGCCACCGCCCACCAAAACGACCGGTCCCGCCAGCCCCAACCCAACCGCAACCAGAACCAACGACGACCGACGCAGCCTTCCTGCAAGCTTCAACACTTGAGCTCTCCCTCGAACACCACTTTGTTAGGCCGCGCAAGACTATACTCCCGTCAGCATGAAGATCAAGAAGCTCAAGAAGATCAGGCGGCTCAAGCAGTTCCCCTGGCCCGCCAACCCGACGCCCCCCGCAGGCTGGCCCAAGCGCGTCGCCATCGCCATGCTCGCCGGCCTCAGCGTCTTCCTGCTGTCGCTGCCGGTCTCGACCCTGCTCTTTCTTAACCGCTAGCAGCGGCTCTATCCCCAGAACCCGCAGACGACCCGGAGAATCGGCTCAACGCACTGACCTCCGCCATCCTCGTCGGACTCGCCCTCGCCACCCTCAGCCAGCTCGCGCAGATCGGCCTCCGTCTCCTCCGTCAGCGGCGTCTCATTCGCCCCCGCGCCGAACGTAATCTCCTGGTGCCGGTTGAAGCTCTGCCCCACATAGCCCATCCGCACCCGAGCAAACTCCAGGCCATGCAGCAGAAACGCCATCTCCGCGCCGCTGCGAATCCGCCGTTCAACGATCGTCCTCATTGCGGCGGGGGACGAGAGCCATCACCCGCGCCGCCGCCTCGGCAAACCGCTCTCGCGCCGCCTCCTCATTCGGAGCATGTACCAGCCGCGTGGTCACATTGCCGTGATCGCCCGCCTCGCGCTCGACCATCTCCGCCTCGCGCTCGTCGAGCTCCCACGCTCCCGCCGCCTCACTCAGCCATGCCAGCCGCGATACCGTCAGCGCCGCCATCCCACTCGGCACAATTACCTTCAACCCCTGGAACAGCCGCCGTCCCCCGGCGCGCTCGCGGCAGTCCGCCAGCCAGAGGATTCCCAGCGTCAGAATCCCATCCACCGTCGCCTGCGACTCCTCCCGATTCACCCCGATCACCGCCCACGCCTGCGTCCCCCGCACCAGGACGCCCCGGGCGTACGCCGGCCCAAAGCTCTTTTCCGGATCCATCGCCGTGCGGAACCCCTCCGCCTTCCACTCCGGAAACCTCCGCCATGCTCGGTCGCCAGCGAGTAGTGCACCCACCCATGCCGAAGATCACCCGCCCGTCTTCGAGCACCACCGCCCGCAGGTGTTCGGCGAGAAACCCCTCCAACGCCGCCGCAATCACCGCCGGCGCCTGTGCCTGCTCCTGCGTCTTGTCCGCGGAAGAATCTCTGGGCGGGATCATGTGCCCCAGAGTCTAGCAAATCAGAGCGCTACCACTTCTCCCGCGCGCGCAGATGCGTGATATGCGCCAGATGATGCCGCGAGTGCCACGCATACAGCAGCGTCGCCGCCTCGATCGTCGAGCGCCCCCGCTCCGGATGCACAAACCCGCGCTGCCACTGCGCCGCCGTCAGCGACTGCAGCAGCATCACCCAGCGCGCATGCAGGCTCTCGATCAGCTCCAGCGACCACTCCACCGGCGCAGTCGTCGAGTCATGCAGCTCCGCCCACGCCTTCTCGTCATACGCCTTGATCGTCGGCCACTCCTCGGTCAGCGCCAGCCGCACCCGGATAAACGCATTCGCGTGGCTGTCCGCCAGATGATGGATCACCTGCCGTGACGACCACCCTTCCGGCCGATACGGCATATTCAGCCGCTCTAACGACAGTCCATCGACCGCATTCCGCAGCTCTCCCGGCAGCTCTGCCAGCGTCCCAATGGCATCGTTGACATCATCCTGCGATACCACCGCCGCAGCGACATACCTCCCAACGGGGTAGCGAAGATCCTCACTCACGGGTCTCTCCTTGGTCTCCCCACCCTGCACGTATCCAGACCCAATAACCGTGTCATTTTGAGGGAGCTCAAAAGCAAGGTAGCATACGAATTCGTTCTTTTCCTGTCCCGTGCCCCACCGGGCGGCTCAAAAACTTTATGCAGATCCGCAAGCTCTCCCTCCATCTCGCTCTGCTCGCCCTGACCCTGCTCGCCCTCCCCGGCCAGCAGCTCCACGCAGCCCCGGCCCAATCCTCGCCGATCCCGGCCAACTCGCGCCCGGCCACCACATACCTCGGCTTCGACCGCAACGACTACCCCGGCGACGCCGCCCTCCCCACCCTGCGCAAGCACTTCAGCTTCGTCGGCTACTGGATCACCAACCCTCCCGGCGAAACCCAGAACTCCTGGGCCGGCAAGCGCTCGCTTCTGCTGGCCCAGGGCTTCGGCTTCCTGGTGCTGGCTAACGGCCGCCTGGACGCCGAAATCCTCGCCCAGCAGCGATCCCACCACACCTCGCCCGCCGCCCTCGGCCGCCAAGACGCTCTCGCCGCCCTCGCCGCCGCCGCCCGCGAACACTTCCCCGCCGGAACCGTCCTGTTCCTCGACCAGGAGGAGGGCGGCCGTCTCCTGCCCGAGCAGGCCGACTATCTGCTCAGCTGGACCGAGACCGTCGCCGCCTCCGGCTTCCACCCCGGCGCCTACCTCAGCGGCCAGCCGGTCGACGAGGGCCACGGCCACACCATCACCACAGCGCTTGACATCCAGCAGCGCATCCAGGCCTCCAAAATCCAGACCCACCCGCTGCACCCCATCGCCTTCTTCGTCTACCAGGACGCCTGCCCGCCCTCGAACGGCTGCACCCTCCACCCCCCGCCCCCCGCCGCCAGCGGCACTCCCGATACCGACGTCTGGCAGTACGCCCAATCCCCCCGCCGGCCCAGCGCCACCCGCGCCTGCGCCAAGACCTACGCCCCCGACGGCAACTGCTACCTCGCCAACGCCGCCGCCAGCTCCGACCCCGCCGACAAGGCCCTCGACTACATCCACCTCGACCTCAGCGTCGCCGCCTCGCCCGACCCCTCCCACGGCCGCTGACCACTGTCCCGGCAACCGCCCCCGCCCATCCGAGAACCCGGGTGCCCCCTTCGCGCACTTTGCGAAGGGGGATGGGAAGCCGCCAGTCTCCCATCCCTCTTCCGACTTCCGATGAACAGCGCGGCCCGAAAGCGTCCCAAACCTGTCGCTTTCCGCCTCATCGCTCATCTCCCCATTTGCCGCGGCCCCCGCGGGGGCCTAGAATCGTAAAAGTGACAAACAGAATGGCGGACATCCAACCCGATCACAAGCGGTACTTCATCGAGAAGTTGGGTCTCTCCGAACGTCTGATGGAGCGCTGTCTCGGTGAGGCGCTCTCCGCCGGCGGCGACTACGCCGATCTCTACTTCGAGTCCGTCACCTCCACCTCGCTCGGCATCGACGAATCCCTCGTCAAGACCGCCTCCCAGGGCATCAGCGTCGGCTGCGGCATCCGCGTCGTCTCCGGGGAGCGGACGGGCTATGCCTACACCGACGACCTCTCCAGCGACCGCCTGCTGCGCGCCGCCCGCACCGCAGCCCTGATCGCCAGCGGCCCGGCCAAGGAGACCATCTCCGGCTTCCGCCACAACGCCGCCACGCCCTCGCTCTATCCCATCGCCGGCGCCACCAGTGACGCGGAGATCGCCGCTAAGCTCGAACTCATCATGAGAGCCGATAAGGCCGCCCGCGCCTACGACCCGCGCATCACCCAGGTCCGCGCCGGCTTCAACGACGAGCTCCGCCGCATCCTGGTCGCCGCCTCCGACGGCACCTTCGCCTCCGACACCCAGCCGCTCGCCCGCCTCAACATCTTCGTCATCGCCAAGGACCCCAGCGCCAACCAGGGCGCCGGATCCACCGCCCGCGGAACCTCAGGCGGCGGCGGCCGCGTCACCCTCGACTTCTTCGAGGGCTCGAAGAGCCCCGAGCACTACGCCCGCGAGGCCGCTCGCACCGCCATCCTCCAGCTCGACGCCGTCGCCGCTCCCGCTGGCGAGATGCCCGTGGTCCTCGGCCCCGGCTGGCCCGGCGTCCTGCTCCACGAGGCCGTCGGCCATGGCCTCGAGGCCGACTTCAACCGCAAGAAGACCTCCGCCTTCGCCGGCCTCATCGGCCAGAAGGTAGCCAGCTTCAAGGTCACCGTCGTCGACAACGGCCTCATGCCCAACCGCCGCGGCTCGATCAACATGGACGACGAGGGCAACCCCACGCAGGAGACCGTGCTGATCGAGAACGGCATCCTCAAAGGCTATCTCTCCGACAAGCTCTCCAGCCGCCTCATGGGCACCCCCAACACCGGCTCCGGCCGCCGCGAGAGCTACCACCACATCCCCATGCCGCGCATGACCAACACCTACATGCTCAATGGCGACGACATGCCCGAGGACATCATTAAGAGCGTCCAGCGCGGCCTCTACGCCGTCAACTTTGGCGGCGGCCAGGTCGACATCACCAACGGAAAATTCGTCTTCTCCGCCTCTGAGGCCTACCTCATCGAGGATGGCAAGGTCACCCGCCCGGTCAAAGGCGCGACATTAATTGGAAATGGGCCCGAAGCACTGAAGTACGTCTCAATGGTGGGGAACGATCTCGCCCTGGATGAAGGCATCGGCACCTGCGGCAAGGCCGGACAAAGTGTCCCG
>DATMOB010000131.1:0-55153 GCA_035568455.1 Granulicella sp. | reverse complement strand
CGTCTGCCGCTGCACACGCTGCGCGCCGACATCGACTACGGCTTCTCCGAGGCGCACACCACCTACGGGATCATCGGCGTCAAGACCTGGGTCTATCGCGGCGATATCTACGAGCAGAAGAAGCGTCGCGACCAGGTCACCACGACCGGCGCCTTCGCCTCCTAAGTGCCGCCGTCGGCTCGGAGCGCTCGCGCTTCCCGGCAGACGGTGGCAAGGTCAGGTTCTTGAGTTTGACTCGGGCTCTAGCGAATGGCTAGAGCCTGAGAGCTAACAGCTAGGGGTTTTTTTATGTTGATGCCAAAGAAGGTCAAGTTTCGCAAGCAGCAGCGCGGCCGCATGTGCGGCAAGGCGTGGCGCGGCTCCGATCTCTCGTTCGGCGACTTCGGCCTGAAGGTCGTGGAGTGCGGCTACATCACCGACCGCCAGATCGAGGCCAGCCGTATCGCCATGACCCGCTTCATCAAGCGTGGCGGCAAGGTCTGGCTGCGTCTGTTCCCGGACAAGCCGATCACCAAGAAGCCGGCCGAAACCCGTATGGGTAAGGGTAAGGGCGCTCCCGATCACTGGGTCGCCGTGGTCCGTCCCGGCAAGATCCTGTTCGAGATGGAGGGGGTCACCCCCGAGCTCGCGCGCGAGGCCATGCGTCTGGCCGCTCACAAGCTGCCGCTCAAGACCAGCTTCGTGCAGCGTCACGACGTCAAGGCAACGGTCGTCGCCAAGTAAGACGCCTGAGGCAGCGGGTGTGTCCTGCGCCGCAATTTCAAGACCTGCCGTTGCTCGTCAACGCAGGAGCTAAGAGAGAAGAACAATGGAACTCGACAAGATCCGTACCCTCAACGACGACGAGCTGAAGACGGAGCAGGCCAAGGCCGGCGAACAGCTCTTCCGCCTCCGCTTCCAGAAGAGCCTCGGCAACCAGGAGGGCATCAAGAAGCTGCGCGGCCTGAAGCTCGACATCGCCCGCATCAAGACCGTTGCCCGTGAGCGCACCTTGAGTGCGGAGCAGGCGGCGAACCCGGTCGTCAAGAACGCCGCGCCGGCCAAGAGCACGCGTACGGCCCGCAAGAAAGCGAAGAAGGACTAATCATGGCAGACACAACGAATCCCGTACCCGCGACCCCCGAGTCCACCGAAGCGCAGGCCTCACGCCGCAACGAGAAGGTTGGCCTGGTCGTCTCGACCAAGATGCAGAAGACCATCGTGGTCGAGATCGAGATGCGCAAGGCGCACCCCAAGTACAAGCGCGTGATCAAGTCCAACAAGAAGTTCTACGCGCACGACGAGCAGAACTCCGCCCGCGTCGGCGACGTGGTTCGCATCCGCGAGGCGCGCCCCTTGTCCAAGCTCAAGCGCTGGTCGCTCGAGGAGATCGTTCGCCGCTCCTCGCTCGCCCAGGCGGAAGAGCGCAAGCCCGTCGCCGCGCCGGCCAAGTAGTCTCGCTGGCCTCTCGGCGCGGGCCGAGCAGGTCGTGCCCTCGGCGGCCGCAAGCCCCGGGTCGATTGAAGTTCTAGCAGTTCAGGAGCCGAACGATGTCAGTACAAATGAGAACAATCCTTGACGTGGCCGACAACTCCGGCGCGCGCAAGTTGCAGGTAATCCTTCCCCTCGGGGGAGGCCTGGGCAAGAAGGCCGGCCTTGGCGACATCGTCACCGCCGCCGTGAAGGAAGCCTCGCCCGATGGCACAGTCAAGAAGGGCAAGGTCGTCAAGGCGGTCATCGTCCGCATGCGTAAAGAGGCGCGTCGTCGCGATGGCACGTATATCCGCTTCGACCAGAACGCCGCGGTCGTGATCAACGACTCGAACGAGCCGGTCGGTACCCGCGTCTTCGGACCGGTCGCCCGCGAGCTGCGTGACAAGAAGTTCCTCAAGATCGTCTCGCTCGCCCCGGAAGTCATTTAAGATAAGTCGAGCCAGCAGTTTGTCGAAACCATTCCACCCAAAGCGGATTCCGACTCCGCGGCAGTAACGTAAGTCGAGGAAAGAGAGAGAGCAATGGCAGGCATCAAGATCAAGCGCAACGACCAAGTCGAAGTGATCGCGGGTAAAGACAAGGGCAAGCGCGGCCGCGTTCTCCGCGTGCTCGCCGACAAGAACCGCGTTCTGGTCGAAGGCGTGATGATGGTCAAGAAGCACGTCAAGCCCAACCCGCAGCGCAACATCAAGGGCGGCATCGCCGAGCAGGAGGCGACCATTCACCTCTCGAACGTCATGCTGGTTGATTCCGACGGCAACAAGACCCGCGTGGGCACCCGCATCGAGGGCGACAAGAAGGTCCGTTACTCGAAGGCCTCCGGCAACGTCATCGCCGATAAGAAGCGCTAACTTCGAAGCTGGCCCAAGTCGTCCGGGCTCGTCCTTGCAGCTAGAATTTTTGTACCTAAGGGTCACCCCACGAAACGGTAACCCCAAACGGGAACTCCGGAACCGTGGAGAAAGCGAAGAGAGCAATCATGGCAGCACGCTTCAAAGATAAGTACAACAACGAGATCAAAGCCGCCCTGGCCAAGGAACTCGGCATCACCAACGCGATGGCGATTCCCAAGCTCGAGAAGATCGTCATCAACATGGGTCTGGGCGAAGCCACCCAGAACGTCAAGATCATGGATCCGCTTGTGGCCGATCTTGCCGCCATCGCCGGCCAGAAGCCCGTCACCACCAAGGCGAAGAAGTCCATCGCCGCCTTCAAGGTGCGCGAGGGCATGCCCATCGGCGCCATGGTCACCCTGCGCGGCGATGCCATGTATGAGTTCCTCGACCGCCTGGTCTCGATCGCTCTGCCGCGCGTGCGCGACTTCAAGGGCGTCTCCTCGAAGAGCTTCGACGGCCGCGGCAACTACACGCTCGGTCTGCGCGACCAGCTGATCTTTGCCGAAATCGACTACGCCAAGGTCGACAAGATCAAGGGAATGAACGTCACCATCGTGACCACCGCGAAGGATGACAACGGGGCCCGCACTCTGCTCAAGGCCTTCGGCATGCCCTTCCGCGTCGGCGCCTAATTCGTTTCGCCGGGAAGTGATCCCCGAAACCCTAAGTTTCAAGTAAGATTGAGAGTGAATTATGTCAACCACAGCAAAGCGCGTCAAAGATGCGAAGACCCCGAAGTTCAAGTCCCGCCAGCACAACCGCTGCCAGCTCTGCGGCCGCCCGCGCGCGTTCCTGCGCAAGTTCGGTGTCTGCCGTCTCTGCTTCCGTTCTCTCGCGCTCAAGGGCGAGATTCCGGGCGTTGTAAAGTCGAGCTGGTAGTTCCGGCTTCGCTTGGTTCCGACTTCGCTTAATCGTTGTTTGAAGTAAGACTTAGCCTCCAGAGACCTCATTTCGGGCCTATGCCCAGAATGCTGAAGTCTGGAGCTCCATCCGTACCAAACATCCCCGCTGGTTCTCGCAGGAAACGCTCGTGAGCGAACGGGGGATGAAGGAGAATTGATGAATCTGACCGATCCAGTAGCAGACTTCCTGACCCGCATTCGCAACTCCATCCGCGCCCGTCACCAGAAGCTCGACGTGCCGGCCTCGAAGCTGAAGGCGGAGATCGCCCGCATCCTTAAGGAGGAGGGCTACATCGCCAACTACAAGCCGACCGAGGAGAACGGAATCAAGGTCCTCCGTGTGTATCTCAAGTACGGCCCGAACAATGAGGCTGTCATCCGCGACCTGCAGCGCGTCTCGCGTCCCGGTTGCCGCGTGTACCTCGGCCGCGACGAGATTCGTCGCGTCCAGGGTGGTCTCGGCATCTCGATCATGACCACCCCCAAGGGTGTCATGACCGGTCGCCAGGCTCGCCGCGAAGGTGTAGGCGGCGAGATCCTCTGCGAGGTCTGGTAGTTCCTGGACCGCGGAGGGAGATCTCTCCCTCCGCGGTCACACTGTTTTGAAGTAGCTGTCTAGAGGCGCCCCAAGGTGCCCGGCTGCAGTGGAACTCATTGGACTCGTGCCCATGAGGGACTCGCAAGCCACGCAAAGGATCTCGAATTATGTCACGTATCGGCAAAAAGCCAATCGCCCTGCCCGCCGGCGTCAAGTACACCGTCAGCGCCGACGGCGCCACCGTTCTGGTCGAGGGACCGAAGGGCAAAGTCTCCGCCATGCTGCCCGGCGGCATCAAGCTCGTCGCCAAGGACGGCCACCTGATCGCGGAGCGCGAGAACGACAAGCAGGCAGCCTTCCACGGCCTCGCCCGCGCCCTCGTCTTCAACGCAGTCACCGGCGTCACCACCGGCTGGACCAAGGATCTCGACATCGTCGGCATCGGTTACCGCGCCGAGCTGAAGGGCAAGAACATGGTTGTGTTCACCCTTGGCTACTCGCACCCGATCGAGTTCCCCCTGCCTACCGGCATCGATGTCGTTATCGACCCCAAGCAGACCCACCTCACCATCTCTGGCATCGATCGCCAGAAGGTAGGCCAGATTGCTGCCGACATGCGCTCTCTGCGTAAGCCTGATCCGTATAAGAACAAGGGCGTTCGCTATACCGGTGAGAAGCTGAAGAAGAAGGTCGGCAAGACCGGCGCGAAGTAAAAGCTTAGGAGGTAGGGAACAGGGATGAGGGATCAGCAAACAGAACCCTGAACCCTGTCCCTACTTTCGTCAAGAGATACCGAACGTCCGCGGCACTCTGCGGACGCCACTAGGAAGGAAGAACTCGAATGATCAATCCCCGCCAACGCAACGTGATCCGCCAGCGCGTGCACACGCGCATCCGCGAGAAGATGTCGGGTACGCCCGAGCGTCCGCGCCTCAACGTCTACCGCTCGCTGAACCACATCTACACGCAACTGATCGACGACCTGAACGGCGTCACCATCGCCTCTGCCTCCTCGTTCGGCAAGAAGAACGAAGAGAAGCCCTACGGCGGCAACATTGCTGCTGCGGTCGAAGTGGGTAAGCTGATCGCCCAGCGCGCGCAGGAGAAGGGCATCAAGAAGGTGGTCTTCGATCGCGGCGGCTATCTCTACCACGGCCGGGTGAAGGCTCTCGCAGACGCCGCTCGCGAAGCCGGACTGGACTTCTAAGTTTCTTCACGGCGCCCCGGAAGCGGGCAGCCAGAAAGCTGGACTAAGACATTATGGCAATTACACGGAAGAAGATCGACGCGAACCGCCTCAACCTCAAGGACGAGGTTGTCTCCATCAACCGCGTCACCAAGGTCGTCAAGGGCGGTAAGAACATGTCCTTCGCCGCTCTGGTCGTGGTCGGCGATGCCAGCGAAGGCGTGGTCGGCTACGGCTCGGGCAAGGCCAAGGAAGTTCCCCAGGCCATCCGCAAGGGCATCGAGTCGGCCAAGAAGAACCTGTTCAAGGTCAACCTGACCGAAACCACCATCCCGCACCAGGTGCTCGGCCACTTCGGCGCCGGTTCGGTACTGCTGAAGCCGGCTCCCGAAGGTACGGGCGTCATCGCGGGCAAGACCGTGCGTGCGGTCATGACCTCGGCCGGCATCCAGAACGTGCTGACCAAGTCGCTCGGCACTGCCAACCCGCACAACGTGATCAAGGCCACCTTCGATGCGCTGACGCAGCTGCGCAACCGCTCCGAAGTCGCCGCCCTGCGCGGCAAGGCCGAAGACGAGATGTAGTCTCGGACCGGGCGTAGGGACACGGCGGCATCGGTTCGCTGGTCCCTCCCCACCAGTCCCCAGTTTCTGTACGAACAGAGGAGTTTCAAGTTATGGCCGATACCAACGCAATCGCCAAAATCAAGCTGCAGTACTTCCGCTCCAAGATCTGCACACCGGTCAAGCACAAGCTCGTCGTCAAGGGCCTTGGCTTTACTCGCCTGCACCAGATCGTCGAGCGCGAAGACACACCCTCGATCCGGGGCATGGTCGCCAAGGTGCCGCACCTGGTCCGCGTCGTCGAATAAGGCAGCTTTTAGCTCTTAGCCTTTAGCTTCATACCGCCGATGCTCACGGCATCGGCGCATTACATGCGAGTCGGAGAAGTGCCTTTCGCTTTTGTTCTAGCTAAAAGCTAAGAGCTAAAAGCTAACCGCTGCCTCTCCGGCGCTATAGCGAGGAAACACATGGCAATCCGTAATCTCTCCAATCTCCGGGCCCCCAAGAAGGCCAACGAAAACAAGAAGCGTGTCGGCCGTGGTATGGGTTCGGGCATGGGTAAGACGTCGACCCGCGGCCACAAGGGTCAGGGTTCGCGCTCCGGTTCCTCCCTGATGCGCGGCTTCGAAGGCGGTCAGATGCCGCTGCACCGCCGTCTGCCCAAGCGCGGTTTTACCAACATCTTCCGGGTTGAGTACACCGTGCTCGGCCTCGACCGCATCGCCGAGCTGGTCGCCGCCAACGGCACCACCGAGTTCACCCTCGAGAAGATCGTCGCCCTTGGCCTGCTGCGCAAGAAGAACGGCCTGATCAAGGTGCTGAACAACGGCGAGCTCACGTCGGCCGTCACCGTGCACGCACACAAGTTCTCGAAGACCGCCAAGGAAGCCATCGAGAAGGCCGGTGGCAAGGCCATCGTCATCGGTGGCGAGCCCGCCGCAGCCTAAGCGCTCTTGTCTACCTGCGGGGCCGAGGACTATGCTGATCTGCATACGCCCGAAAGCCCTGCAGGTACTTGCTTTCTAGGAAGCACCGCCCGCAGCGAGAACTCCCAACGCCGGTCAACCATCCGAACGCCAGTTGCCCCCGAGGATTCACATCTCTGATGTTTGAGAAAATCGCCAACATCTTTCGCATCCCCGACCTCCGCAAGCGGGTTCTCTTTACGCTCGGCCTGCTGGCCGTCTATCGCCTAGGCGCTCACATCCCCACGCCCGGCATCAACGCCGACATGCTGGCCCAGTTCTTTAATCAAAACTCCGGCTCTGCGCTTGGCCTGGTCGATCTCTTTTCCGGCGGCAACCTCCGCAAGCTGACCATCTTCGCCCTCGGCATCATGCCGTACATCACCGCCTCCATCATCTTCCAGCTGCTCACCGTCATCTATGAGCCGCTCGCGAAGCTGCAGAAGGAAGGCGAACTCGGCCGCCGCAAGATCACCCAGTGGACCCGCTACGTGACGGTGCTTCTCGCTATCGTCCAGTCCACCGCCATCGCCTTCTCGCTCACCAACACCGACACCGGCGCGCAGATGGTCACCATCGGCCACTGGTCCTTCCGCTTCCTCTGCGTCCTCACCCTCACCACCGGCACCGCCTTCATCATGTGGCTGGGCGAGCAGATCACCGAGCGCGGCATCGGCAACGGCATGAGCCTGCTCATCTTCACCGGTATCGTTGTCGGTCTGCCCCGGGGCATCGCCGATCTCTACCAGAAGGCGCGCGATAACAGCTGGGGCGCGCTCACCCCGCTCGCCATCCTCTTCTTGATCGTCGGCATGATCGCCGTTGTCGCCTTCATCGTGCTGGTCGAGCGCTCTGAGCGCCGCATTCCCGTGCAGTACGCCAAGCGCATCGTCGGCCGCAAGATGATGGGCGGACAGTCGACCCATCTCCCGCTCAAGGTGAACTCCGGCGGCGTTATGCCGGTCATCTTCGCCAGCTCGATCCTATCCGTCCCGCTGCTCTTCGGTGGCATCAACTGGTTTGGCCAGGCGCTGCGCGACACCTGGTTCTTCAGCCCGATCTTCCGCAACATCGCCCCTGGCGAGCCGGTCTACGAGCTGGTCCAGGCGGCCGCGATCATCTTCTTCGCCTACTTCTACATCTCCATCGTCTTCCGTCCCGATGACATCGCGGACAACATGCGCAAGTACGGCGGCTTCATCCCCGGCATCCGCCCCGGCAAGCGCACCAAGGACTTCATCAACGACGTTCTCACTCGCCTTACGCTGGTCGGCGCGCTCTACCTGGTCATCATCACCATCATCCCGCAGCTGCTCATCAGCGGTATTCACTTCAATCACATCCCGCTGATCGGCCAGGTCTTCGACCGTCTGCCGGCGTGGACGACCAACGGTCTCGGCGTCAACTTCTACTTCGGCGGCACCTCGCTGCTGATCGTGGTCGGCGTCGCCATGGACACGGTCCAGCAGATCGAGTCGCAGCTCATCATGCGTCACTACGACGGCTTCTCTCCGAAGTCTGGCCGTATCCGCGGCCGCAGGAGCTGGTAGGGAAGTGCCGACGTTGACCCACGATGCCGAAGCATCCAAAACCGTACCCGCTACTCCGGCCCCTGCAGAGACCCCCTTTCTGCCCGGGCCGGTTCTCCTGCTAGGCGCCCCCGGCGTCGGCAAGGGAACCCAGGCGCAGATCCTGATGGACCAGTTCGGTATCCCTCAGATCTCCACCGGTGACATCCTGCGCGACCACATCCGGCGCGGCACCCCCCTTGGCACCACCGCCAAGTCCCTGATGGATCAAGGGCAGCTCGTCCCCGACAATCTGGTCAACGACATGGTCGCCGACCGGCTCTCCGAGCCGGACATTCACTCCGGCTACATTCTGGACGGCTTCCCACGCACCTTGGCGCAGGCTACCTGGCTCGATGCGCAGCTCTCCGACCTCCGCGACACCCCGCCACTGATCGCGATCGCCATCAATGTCGATCGCTCCGAGCTGCTGCGCCGCATCACCGGCCGACGTATCTGTCCCACCTGCAAGCGCATCTACAACATCTACTCCAATCCTCCCAGGGAGGACGAGCTCTGCGATGTGGACGGAACGCACTTGCAGCATCGTGCCGACGACACCGAGGAGGCCTTTGCCGAGCGCATGAAGGCCTACGACTTGCTCACCGCGCCGGTCATCGAACACTACCAGGCATCGGGTCGCTTTCGCCAGGTGGACGGCTCCGCATCCATGGAGCAGGTCACCGAAAGCATCCTCGCCGCACTGAAGGAACTGCGCGAACGCTTTCCCTCGGCTACCTTCAACTCGTAAGGCGCTCTAAGATTTCTATATGCCGATTCTGATTAAAACCCGCGCCGAAATTGAAAAGATGCGAGCCTCCGGGCGCCTCCTGCGCCAGGTCCATGACCTCCTCGCCCCCCTGGTCGTCCCCGGCGCCACCACCATGGACCTGGAGAACGCCGCGGTCAAAAAAATCTCCTCCTTCCCCGGGGCCACCGCTGCCTTCAAGGGCTACCACGGCTATCCCGCCGCGCTCTGCACCTCGGTCAACGCCGAGGTGGTGCACGGCATCCCCAACGACAAGCGTGTCCTCAAAGAGGGCGACATCGTCTCCATCGACTGTGGCGTCATCCTCGATGGCTTCTACTCCGACGCCGCCATGAGCTACGCCGTCGGTAAGGTCTCGCCTCAGGCACGCAAGCTGCTCGACATCACCCAGGCCTCGCTGCAGGAGGCCATCAAGGCGGCCGTCGTCGGTGGTCGACTCGGCGACATCGGCGCCGCCGTGCAGGAGCTCTGCGAGGCCGAGGGCTTCGGCGTCGTCCGCGAGTTCGTCGGCCACGGCATTGGCCGCTCCATGCACGAAGATCCCCAGGTGCCCAACTTCGGTGCCCGGGGCAAGGGGCCGCGGCTGAAGGAAGGCATGGTCCTCGCCATCGAGCCCATGATCAACGCCGGTGGCGCCGAGGTACGCGTGCTCAAGGATGGCTGGACGGCCGTCACCGTCGACGGCAGCTACAGCGCCCACTTCGAGCACACCGTCGCCATCACCAAAGACGGCCCCGACATCCTCACCCTCTAATCGTGCCCTTATGAAGTTGTGCCGCGCCGCCAGCCGCCACCGGTTACCTCCGGTCGTGGCTGGTTGCGCCGCATCCTCACGTTCTCGCTCTCCCTGCCGATCATCCGGCTGAGCCGTCCACTCCGGTCCGGAGGTGCGCCGATGCAGGTCAACAGCATCGCTGCAATCACTCCCATTACATCAACGTCATGGCCTGATGGACGAAACAGAGGATTTCCAGGGGCGCCGAGCGAGATCCGCCCCCAAACAGTCTGCTCTCCAGGTACTTTTTTGGCGAAAACCGCAAACTAGGGTAGTATTACGAGTGGTGCATAGGCATTTGTGTGTCCCCTGCGCCCGCTTTATAGGAGATTCGTTTGTCGAAGGAAGATGCAATTGAAGTGATGGCAGTAGTCGTCGAGACACTGCCCAACGCCATGTTCAAGGTCGAGCTCGAGAACAAGCACCAGGCGCTCGCGCACGTCTCTGGACGCATGCGTAAGAACTTCATTCGCATCCTCCCCGGCGACCGCGTCGCGATTGAGTTGAGTCCGTACGATCTCAACCGCGGCCGCATCGTCTACCGCTACAAGTAGACGAGCAGCAGCCCTTAGCTATTGGCCTCTAGCTCTTAGCTTTTTGCTGAAATCCAGTGCATTTCCCTCGGTGCGTCGGCGGCCTCTAGCGAACAGCTAAGGGCTTAGGAGCCAGCGGCTGAATTCAGGAGTTCTATGAAGGTTCGTGCCTCTGTCAAGAAGATCTGTGACAAGTGCAAGGTGATCCACCGCCGCGGCGTGGTGCGTGTCATCTGCGAGAACGCCAAGCACAAGCAGCGCCAGGGCTAATTCGCCCCGCGGTTCTGCTCCAAGCAAGGCCCCAACTGTAGTACCGGCGCTCTAGGGCGACCACCAACCCGGAGCCGTCAGGCGAGTTAGCCGAAGTCAAGGCTTGCGATGAACCTGCCGGAACTCACTCCGCAACTCCTTCACCCTGCCGCGTGGCACTGATCCACCCGGCCCAACCGAAAAGGATTCCCATGGCACGTATTGCTGGCGTCGATGTCCCGAACCACAAGCAGTCTCGTATCGGGCTCACGCACATCTTCGGCATTGGCGACTCCCGCGCGCTCAAGATCTTGGCCAAGGCTGATGTAGACCCCTTCGCCAAGATCGGTACGCTCGACGAGGACACGCTCAATCGCATCCGTCAGGTCATCGAACAGGAAGGCGGCATTGAAGGCGATCTCCGCAAGGATATCTCGCTGAACATCAAGCGCCTGATCGAGATCCAGTCCTACCGTGGCCTTCGCCACCGCCGTTCGCTGCCCGTCCGTGGCCAGCGCACCCACACCAACGCCCGCACCCGCAAAGGCCCGCGCAAGGGAACCGTTGCCGGCAAGAAGAAAGCGACGAAATAAATGGCGAAGACTCAGAATCAGCAGAAGAACAAAGCAGGGGCCGGCAAGGGCAAGAAGTTCAAGAAGCGCGAGCGGAAGAACGTTCCCTACGGTCTCGTCTTCATCCAAGCGTCGTTCAACAACACCATCGTCACCATCACCGACCAGACCGGCAACACGCTCAGCTGGAAGAGCTCCGGCTCGCTCGGCTTCCGCGGCTCCCGCAAGGGAACCCCGTTTGCCGCGCAGCAGGCGGCGGTCGGTGCGGCCAACGCCGCCCGCGACCACGGCCTGCGCTCGGTCGATGTCCGCGTCTCCGGTCCCGGCTCCGGCCGTGAGTCGGCGATCCGCGCCCTCGCCACCGCCGGCATCGACGTCCGCTCGATCCGTGACGTTACGCCGATGCCGCACAACGGCTGCCGTCCGCCCAAGCGCCGCCGCGTATAAGAAGCTAGCTCCGCCGTTAGCTCTTAGCTTTTAGCTAGGGGCTAACGGCCAACGCGCACGTCCCGCAGCCCAAGGTAATGGCGAAAAGCTGCATCGGATCGGGACCCGAAGCGCACTCCGCGCGTAAACCGATCGTCACCCGAAACTGAGAACAGAAACCAGGAGCTAAGAAATGGCACGTTATACCGGACCCGTCTGCCGCCTCTGCCGCCGCGACGGCACCAAACTCTTCCTCAAGGGAGCCAAGTGCTTCTCCGAGAAATGCCCCGTCGAGAAGCGCAACTTTCCCCCTGGACAGCACGGCCAGTCGCGCAAGGTCAAGAAGGTTGTGGGCTACGGCCTGCAGCTGCGTGAGAAGCAGAAGGCAAAGCGCATCTACTTCACCCTCGAGACCCAGTTCCGCGCCTACTACGAGAAGGCCTCGAACAAGACCGGCGTCACCGGCGAACTCCTCCTGCAGCAGCTCGAGACCCGCCTGGACAACGTCGTCTACCGCCTCGGCTTCGCTTTCAGCCGCCGCCAGGCCCGCCAGATCGTCCGTCACGGACACATCCAGGTTAACGGCCGCAAGGTCAACATCCCGTCCTTCCAGTGCAAGGTGGGCGATGAGATCGCAATTCGTGAGGGTTCGAAGGCTCTGACCGTCCTTGAGGACGCGAAGAACTTTGCCGCCGCGCAGCGCTCGGTGCCATGGATCGATATCAACCGCGACAATCTGTCGGGCAAGATCGTTGCCCTGCCGAAGCGCGAAGACATTCAGCTGCCGGTCAACGAACAGCTGATCGTCGAACTGTACAGCAAGTAAGCAGCAGCTTTTAGCCGTTAGCTCCTAGCCCTTAGCCTAAAAAGCTAACGCCAGGAGCTAACGGCTGCTTGAGCATCACCACAACCTAACCAGCAACCGAACCACCCCACCGTCTCGCAGAATGCATCGCGAGTGAGTTGGACAAGGAGAGTTACATGCTTTGGAGAGGATTCCAAAAACCCAAGCGTCTGGCCGTCGAGAACGAAACCCTCACGGACAAGTACGGCAAGTTCTCCGCACAGCCCTTTGAGCGCGGCTTCGGCACCACCATCGGCAACGCCCTCCGCCGGACCCTGCTCTCGTCAATCGAAGGCGCGGCCGTCACCGCCGTCCGCATCGAAGGCGTACTGCACGAGTTCCAGTCGATCACCGGCGTCGTCGAGGACGCGACCGACATCATCCTCAACCTGAAGCAGATTCCCTTCAAGCTCAACGGCGAGGGCCCCAAGGCGCTCTATCTGCGCTCGGACGCCGCTGGCGTTGTTACCTCCGGCATGATCGAAGCAGACGGCGATGTCGAGATCCTCGACAACAACGTCTACATCTGCACTGTCTCTGAAGGCGGCAAGATCGACATGGAGATGCGCCTGAAGCGCGGCCGCGGCTACATCTCGGCCGACAAGAACTTCGACGGCGATCTCGGCCTGGGGTTCATCCCGGTCGACAGCGTCCACTCGCCCGTGCGCAAGGTCAACTACCTCGTCGAGGCCGCTCGTCTCGGTCAGATCACCGACTACGACAAGCTTTCGATCGAGATCTGGACCAACGGCACCATCGCTCCGGCCGACGCGCTCGGTCTCTCTGCCAAGCTGCTCAAGGACCACATGACCATCTTCATCAACTTCGAGGAAGAACTCGAAGCCGGTCACGATGGCCTGCACGACGGTCCTTCGATCCGCAACGAGAACCTCAACCGCTCGGTCGAAGAGCTTGAGCTCTCCGTGCGCAGCTACAACTGCCTCAAGAACGCGAACATTGCCACCATCGGCGAGCTCATCCAGAAGACCGAAGCCGAGATGCTGAAGACCAAGAACTTCGGCCGCAAGTCGCTGAACGAGATCAAGGAGATCCTCGCGCAGATGGGCCTCTCGCTGGGCATGAAGATCGACGAGAACGGCAACCCGCAGCCCGGACCCACCTCCGTTCTGCCGGCCGCCACGCTCGCCGCCAGCTTCGGCAACTTCGACGACGAGGACGACGAAGACGAGGACGATGACCTCGACCTCGCCAACGAGCCGGAAAACTTCTAAGGGAAAGCCTGAGGGCAGGGAACTGTCTGCCCTCAGGCGCAATCCCCGAAGAACAGCAACACCGAATCCCGCAGAAGCAGGATTCGAAGGAGATCACTCATGCGCCATCGTAATGCCGGATACAAACTCGGCCGCAATACCTCACACCGCCGCGCCATGCTGCGTAATCTCGTCACCTCCGTCATTCTGATGGACCGCGTCGAGACCACCATCACCAAGTGCAAGGCCACCCGGCCGATCATCGAGAAGATGATCACCCTGGGCAAGAATGGCTCCGTGCACGCCCGCCGTCAGGCGCTCGCTTACATGATGACTCCCGAGTCGGTCGACCGCCTCTTCAACGTCGTCGCCCCGCGCTATGCCACCCGCAACGGCGGCTACCTCCGCATCACCCGCACCGGCGCCCGCAAGGGTGACGCCGCCGAGATGGCCTTCATCGAGCTCCTCGGAGCCGAGCAGGAACTCAACGAGAAGGCTCAGAAGCGCACCGAGGCCCGCGCCAAGAAGCGCGAAGAGCTCGCCAAGCAGCTCGAAGAGCAGAACCCCGGTGAGCCCAACACCGAAGCCTAAGAATCAGGAAATAGGGAGCAGGGATCGGCAGACCAAGTGCTGGTCCCTACTCTCCACAACGCACCAAAGTGCAACAAAAAGACGCAAGCCGCCCAAAGCAGCTTGCGTCTTCTTCTTTGTCTTATCCCCTGTTCCCTACTCCCTGCCTCTAGTGCTTGATCAGCCACATCAGCCAGCTCGCCGCAATCGTGCCGCCGACGAACAGCACAAAGCAGAATGCGCTGAACCGCGCCATCATCTTCGGCTCCGAGCGCTGGGTGATGCCAAAGACCACCGACGTAAACAGAGAGAACAGCAGTACCGCGCTGAAGTGGGTAAACATTACGATTGCTTCCTCCCACTCGCCAGCGAGTGCGCATCCACCGCCGCCACCAGGTTCAGCAGCCCCGACACCACGATGAACTTGGTCCCGTAGTCTCCCACTGCGGTAAGCACCGCAGCGTGTCCGAGGTCCAGAGCCCGGGCCAGGACATACAGCGCGCCTGCTCCCAGATCGCCCGCGAAGCCGAGAATATCCAGCGGATCGCCGCTATTGGGAACGTAAATCTTGCCCTCCAGTGCGATTCCGATCGAAAACATCCCCACAATCGAGACCAGCAGCAGAGCGGCGCGAACCCACTTGCCCAGCAGCAGATGGCCGAGACCGGGAACCAGCCAGCCGGCCAGCAGAACCACGCTCGGCGCTATGCCCGCCTTCTTTCCCGAAGTCTTTTCTGGCGCCTGAATATTCGTCGTCATGCCATCCTGATCATACCAGTTAGATCCGCACCAATTGCGCCTGCACCCGCCCCGTTACCTCTGCCTTGCCCGCGCGCGCCATCATGTTCACCTCGCTGCGCACTCCGAACTCTCCGGGAAAGTACAGCCCGGGCTCGACCGAGAAACAGGTGTTCGGCAGCAGCAGCCGCTCGTCGTGCGTCTCCAGATTGTCCAGGTGCGCCCCATTGCCATGCAGCGTGTTGCCGATATTGTGCCCGGTCCGGTGTGTAAAGTACTCCCCAAATCCAGCCTCCCGGATCACACTCCGCGCCGCCTCATCCGCCTGCCAGCCCGCGACCGGCTTGTCCACCGCGAACTCCGCCGCGACCAGTGCGCAGGCTGCATCGCGCGCGTCCCGAACCGTCTCAAACACCTGCTGCTCCCGCGGTGTCGGCTCGCGGTCCACCACGCCCGTCCAGGTGATGTCGTAGAAGCACGAGCCCGGCTGATCCAGCCGGGCCCAGATGTCGATCAGCACGAAGTCCCCGCGACGGATCGGCTTCGACTGCTCCGCCGACGGCTCATAGTGCGAGTCCGCACTGTTCGCCCCGACACTCACATTCGTCCCGTGCTCCCAGACCAGCCCCTCGTGCCGCATCGCATGCTGTAGGAACTCCACCATCGCAAACTCATGCGTTCTCTGCGTGCTGCGGGCGCGGTGGCCCATCTCCTTCCAGCCCGCCGCCAGGATGCGATCGATCTTCTCCCCGGCTTCGTAGTGCGTCGCGATCTGCGCCTCGCTCAGCACGGCCTCGAACCGGCTCACCAGGTCCGCCGAGCTCACAATCTCCTTGCCCAGCCCGCGCAGCAGCTCCACCGTGCCCGCATCCACCAGCGACACATACATGATCGCGTTGCGCGGCGAGTACTGCATCGCAATCCTCGTCTGCCCGGCCAGCATCGCCTCCAGCCCCGCCTCCAGCTCCTGCCACGACGAGTACTCCGCCTTCGTCCCCGGCAGCGAGTCCAGCCGCCCCGCCTCGATCCGGTGCACCAGCTTCTTCGCCTCGCCCACCGCCGGCACCCAATAGAACCACCGCCGTGTCACATGCAGCCCATCGCCCAGCCCCAGGATGCGATAGCCGATCGGGTCCCGGTAATGATGGTCATAAAACAGCCAGCCATCCACCCTGGCCTCCCGCAGCGCCGCCTGAATCTCCGTAATCTCCATCCCGCGATTCTAACCGCTCCCCCAATCTTAGAAAGGGCCTCCGGAAAAGACTCCCGAAGAAGATTCGGGATGACGACCATCCCCTTCCGGCGGTATGGTGGTGGATCGCCTCCGCAGAGCCTGCGTCAGATGAATCCATCGATAGGGATCAACGTGCAGCCAGATCTTCCGCGTTCCTTAGGGCGCCTGGCCCGGCCGGGCAACCTCGCCTTCGTCGCCGCCTTCCTCCTTCTCCTGTCCGTTCTCGCCGTCCAGCTGCTCCAGGTCGCCCAGGCCACCTCCAGCACCTGGGACGAGCCGCATCATCTCTTCGACGGCTACACCATCTGGAAGAGCGCCGACTACGGCCTCAACCCCGAGGTGCCGCCGCTGGTCAAACTCACCGCCGCGCTGCCGCTCCTCCGCACCCAGCTCCTGCTTCCGCAGCCCCAAGGCCGTTCCATCCCCAACGAGGCCTTCCGCGACGGTCGCGAGTTCGTCTTCGGCAACGGCGGCGATCGCGTCCTCCTCCCCGCCCGCCTCGCCTGCGCCCTGTTTACCCTGGCCCTGGCGCTTCTGCTCGGCGTCGCCGCCCGGGAGATGTTCGGCCGCGCCGCCGGCCTGATGACGCTCGCCTTCTTCGTCTTCGACCCCAACATCCTCGCCAACGGTGCTCTGGTCACCACCGACATCGGCAGCGCCCTCACCGTGTTCGCCACCATCTACGCCTTCTATCGCTACTGCCAGTCGCCTGCTTGGAATAGCCGGAGTTCCTGGATGCGCCTGGCGCTCACCGGCATCCTCGCCGGCCTTGCCCTGGTCACGAAGTACACCGGAATCCTCGTCATTCCCATGCTCTTTCTACTCGCGCTCGCCGAAGGACTGCAGCAAGCCCGGCGCCAGCGCAGCGGCCGAGCCCTAGCCCCTTTCCTTGCCGCCTGCGTCGCCATCAGCGCCATCGCGCTGCTCGTGCTCTGGTCCTTCTACGGCTTCCGCTACAGCGCACGCCCAGCCGGTCAGCAGCTGAAGCCGACCCTCGCCCAGCACCTCACCCAGCTCCCTCACCCCCCCGACGCCCGTCACCTCGCCCTGCTCGCCCGCGCCCACATTCTCCCCGAAGCCTACCTCTGGGGCCTCGCCGACACCAAGGTGACCGCCGACGAAGACACCAGCTACTTCTTCGGCCACGTCTACCGCCACGGCAACTGGATGTACTTCCCGGCAGCCTTCCTCATCAAATCCACCCTTCCGTTCCTTGTGCTCCTTGCGCTGCTCGTCCTCGCAATCGCAACGGCGGGCTGGAGACCCTACCGCGAGCTGCTCTTCCTCACCCTCCCGGTCGTCGTCTACCTCTATGTGGCCATGCACTCGGACATGAACATCGGCATGCGTCACCTCCTGCCCATCTATGGTTTTCTTTACGTCCTCGCCGCCGGCGGAGCGGCCTACCTGGCCAGTCGCAGCCGGCCCTGGCAGCCAACCGTGGTCGTCCTTCTCCTCGTCCTCTTCGCCTGGCAGATCGCCACCACCCGGCAGACCGCGCCCGGCTACATGGCCTACGCCAACGAGGCCTGGGGCGGCCCCTCCCAGACCCATCGCTACCTCAGCGACGCCAACACCGACTGGGGCCAGCAGCTCAAGGCTGCCAAGCTCTACCTCGACCAGCACGGCATCCGCAACTGCTGGTTCGCCTACTTCCCCGACGGCGCCATCGAGCCCTCCGACTACGGCATCCCCTGCAAACGACTGCCCACCACCGACACCCTGTGGTGGATGCACCTGCCCATGGAGGTCCCCGCCGCCATCGACGGCCCCGTCCTCATCAGCGACGGCGACCTCGAAGGCATCGAGTTCGGCCAGGGCCCGCTCAACCCCTACGACTCCTTCCGCAACCGCCGCCCCGCCGCCGTCCTCCAGTACGGCCTCTTCGTCTACAACGGCCACTTCGACGTCCCCCTCGCCTCGGCCCTGGTCCACGCCCAAAACGCCGAGAACCTGCTGCGCTCCAACCAGCCCGACGCCGCCCGACAGGAGGCCGAACGCGCCCTCGCCCTCGCTCCCCAATCGGTCCCCGTACAGACAGCCATCGCCGACGTGCTCGCCCAGCAGCACCAAACCCTCGAGGCCCTCACCCACTACCAGGCCGCCCTGCTGGCCGCCACCACCATCGAACCCGCCCTTCAGGCCAACTTCATCCTACCCCTGCAGCAAAAGATCCAGTCGCTGACCCAGCCGTAGGCAGCAAATGAAAAATACCTGCCATCCTTCCGCGCAGCGGGAGTTACCTGCTTTTCGCTCTCGCCCGACCAATGCGCGGGGTGCGCCCCTATACTTTAGGACTTCGCGGGGAGGGGGGGCAGCATCATGGGACTTAAAACAAAAACGCCCCTCGCGGTCCAACCGCGAGGGGCGTTTCTTCAACAACAAAGGCTTCTACAGTTCCACAGGAACGCTGGTTCCCCGCTTCGGCCGCCGGTTCGCCTGCAGCACCTTCTTGCGCAGGCGCAGCGACTTCGGCGTCACCTCCACCAGTTCATCGTCGGCGATGAACTCGATGCACTGCTCCAGCGTCAGTTGCTTGTACGGCACCAGGCGCACGGCGTCGTCCGAACCCGAGGCCCGCATGTTCGAGAGCTTCTTCTCGCGCACGCAGTTCACATCCAGGTCGTTGTCGCGCGAGTGCTCGCCGACGATCATGCCCTCGTAGACCTCCACGCCATCCGCAACGAACAGGATGCCGCGGTCTTGAAGACCATCGAGCGCATACGCAGTCGTCGTGCCCTGCCGGTCCGAGATCAGAGCGCCCGAGAGACGCTGCGGAATCTCGCCCTGGTAGCCGATGTAGCCGTCCAGGATTGAGTTCATGATGATCGTGCCGCGCGTCTCCGTCAGCATCTCCGAGCGCAGTCCGATCAACCCGCGGCTGGGAATGCGGAACTCCATCCGCACCCGGCCCGACCCGTGGTTAGTCATCTTGGTCATCTCGCCCTTTCTCGGCCCAAGGCGCTCGATGACAGTGCCTACGAAGGTCTCGGGAACGTCGATCGAAAGCTGTTCGACCGGCTCCATCAGCGCGCCGTCGATGCGTTTGGTCACGATCTCCGGGCGGCTGGCCATCAGCTCGAAGCCCTCGCGCCGCATCATTTCGATCAGCACGCCCAGCTGCAGTTCACCGCGGCCCAGCACCTTGAAGGAGTCCGGCGATCCGGTGTCCTGCACCTTGATCGAAACGTTGGTCAGAAGCTCGCGCTCCAAGCGGTCCTTCAGGTTGCGCGAGGTCACGAACTTGCCCTCACGGCCCGCAAACGGCGAGTTGTTGACGTTGAACTGAATTGCGATCGTCGGCTCGTCGATGATGATCGGCGGCAGCGGCTGCGGGTTCTCCACGTCGCAGAAGCTCTCGCCGATAAAGATGCCCGGGATGCCGGCGATCGCGACGATGTCGCCGATCTGCGTCTCTTCGATGTCGGTCCGCTTCAGCCCGGAGAAGCTGAACAGCTTGGTCACCTTGTGCTTGGTGAAGGTGCCGTCGATCTTGGCGACGTTGTACTCCTGCCCGGTGCGCATGGTTCCGTTGAAGACGCGTCCGATCGCCAGACGGCCCAGGTAGTCCGAGTAATCCAGGTTCGTCACCAGGATCTGCAGCGGCCCCTCGGGATCGCCCTTCGCTGGCGGAATGGTCTTGATGATCTGCTCGAACAGCGGCTGCAGGTCGGTGCCCGGGACGTTCAGGTCCGGGGTGGCGGTGCCCGCCTTGCCGTTGGTGTACATGACCGGGAAGTCCAGCACCGACTCATCGGCGTCGAGGTCGATGAACAGGTCATAGACCTCGTTCAGCACCTCCTGCGGCCGAGCGTCCGGACGGTCGATCTTGTTGACGACCACCATCGGCGTCAGACCGGCGGCCAGCGCCTTCGAGAGAACGTAGCGCGTCTGCGGCAGCGGGCCTTCGGACGCATCGACCAGCAGCACAACGCCGTCGACCATCTTCAGCGCGCGCTCCACCTCGCCGCCGAAGTCGGCGTGACCCGGCGTGTCCACGATGTTGATCTTGTTCTCGTGGTAGTACAGCGCCGTGTTCTTCGCGAGAATCGTGATCCCTCGCTCTTTTTCCAGATCGTTCGAGTCCATCACCCGGTCGGTCAGGGCCTCGTTCGAGCGAAAGGTTCCGCTCTGGCGCAGCATGGCATCCACCAGCGTGGTCTTGCCATGGTCGACGTGGGCGATGATGGCGATGTTGAAGATAGGCTTCTGGGCGGTCGTCGGGTTACTCACTGCGGTTGTATGTCCTGTCTGTGCGCTTGGGTTAGGTCGCAACGTGAAAATGCGCGTCCTTCTTAGTCTACCCCACCCAGAGGCCGGGCCACTACGGCAAGACCGCCACCGCCACCGGCATCGCGTCCAGACGCTTCAGGTCCGCCCCCAGCCGCTCCCACTCCTTCGGCTTCTTCCGATACCACTCCGGCTGCGTGCGCGCCGCATAAAAATTCACCAAACTCTGCCGTAAATCGTCGGTCATCGGGGTCTTCGGGTCCTTCACCAGCCTGTCGAGCAGCCTCGCATACGCCCGATCCGCCAGCGGATACTCCCCCAGCCGCGAGACCTTCCCCGTATCCAGATCAATTTCGTGTAAATCTGGCGCCGCTCCTGCCGCTGGGTGCGCAATCGCCTGCAGTGATCCGTCGTAGCTATCCACGGTCCGGTTCATGCCCTTCAGGTAGAGATCCTGCTCCGCCGCGTTCGGCACCTTGATCTGAAACGCCTTCAGCGGCCCGATCTTCGGCAGGATCCGCACCAGGAACGCCAACGTTCGCGCCCGGATCCCGGGGTGCGCGTATTGGGTGCCATACTCCTTCTCGTACTCCGTCCGCTTCAGCCGATAGACGAACTTCCGATGGTCGAACCCCGGGGTCTCCTGCTCGATCTGGTCCTTGTAGCTCACCAGCGCCACTGCCGTCATCTTCGGAATCAGGCTGCTCACCGATCGCCGGTAGGTCCCGATCGCCAGGTCCTCGTGCTTCAGGATCGAGTCGACCGGAACCCCATACGTCTCCAGAAACGCCTTCTCCAGCAGTTCCTTCGCCACCTGGAACCCGATGAAGTCGCGGTAGTTCTGCTGCGAGTAGCGCCCGTGTGCCACCTGCACCACGTCGAAGCCGAACTCCGTCCGCAGATGCGCCAGCGGGTCCTGCCCATACGTCACCACCGGCCCAAACCGCCGCCGCAGCTTCGGATATTCGTCCGCCGTCACCCGGTTGATCAGTGGATGTCCGTCCACGTCGCCGCAGTAATGCGCCATCGCCCCCAGGGCAAAGGCATACTCGTTCGCACTCGTGGCATCCCGCAAGAGCGCCTGAACGAAGTCCCCGGTGCGCACATAATGCATCAGGTTCGAGAGCTCGTGGCTGCCAAACGGGTAATATCCGATGTCCTGGATGAGCGATCCGCCGTAGGCATACGCGTGCGCCTGGCGCAGGTCGTCGTCCGTCAGCCCCGGATAGCGCTCCCGCAGCAAGGGCACGATGTGCTGTAGCCACGCCATGTCCACCACCTCTTCATGCGACAGCACCGAGTAGGCGCCCGCTCGCAGCGGAAACCCGGCGCAGCACATGACCAGAACCATCGCGCTGCGAAGAAAAACGTTCCAAACCTTCATGGCTATCACTGACCTTGACTGTGGCCATACAAAGGAACCGGCCATCGCAATCGTGTGACTCGTAGGATGCCATCTCTCTGCTCCATGGGGCGAAGAAGGAGCGAAGCCCCGCAACAATTTTCTCGTCGCGGGGCTCGCCGGTCGAAACGCCTTCATCGTCCTAGCTGACCAACTCAGAAGTGAAAGCGGTACCGCACCTCCGCATAGATCTGCCGCGGATCGTTGTAGTGGAAGCCGCCAAAGGTCAGGCTGTTATCGAGCAGTGCCCGCGTATTGCCGACGTTCAGCGCGTTCACCGAGACCGTGTACCTTTCCCGGAAGGTCTTGCCCAGGGCCAGATCCGCAGTCGTGTGCGATGGGAGATACGGCCCGGTATACGGCGACGGCGCCTGCTGGTACCCATTCTTGAAGCCCGAGCCGTAGTACACATTGAACGAAGCGAACACCTGATGCGGAAGGTTCGCGTTGAACCCCACATTCAGCGTGTTCCGTTGATCGTGGTCCACAGGCGAGTAATCCGGCGACCCAGCGCAGGCCGTGGGATCGCTGGGGGAGTAGCAGACCAGGCCGCCGGTGATGGCGCCTCTGTACTGGGCGATCTGATTCGAGTAGGCGAGATGTGCCTGCCCGTAGCGCCACAGTCGCGGTGAATGCAACGTCACCTCCCAACCCTGAATCAACGCACCTTGCAGCGTCAGCGGGATATAGATGCTCGACTCGCCGATGTTGTTATGGTCGAGAAAGTTCTGTGCCTCTGTCTGGAAGGTGTCCGCATCCAGCAGCCAGCCGCGGAAGGGAATCTGCACCCCGAACTGGTGCTCCTCGTCGCGCTCGCCCTTCAGCGGAACATAGGTGGTGTTGTTGGTCTGCGCATAGGCCAGCGCTGGCCCGGTGATGCTGGTCAGCGGCGGCGGCTGGTAGAAGTGCCCATAGAAGCCGCGGAAGACCCAGTTCAACTTCGGAATCACCACCGCCGCTCCCACCCGCGGATAAAAGGCATTCTCGCTGATCGCCGCCTGGAAGTGCGTCTGCCGCTCGCCCGCGATCAGCGTCAGCCACGATGTGGGCTTGTAGTTGTCCTCGACGAACAGCTCCTCCACCCCGCCCAGCACCACCGGGTTCACCGCGAACGCATCATTGCTGCCGTCGTTGAACGTCGCCGCGAAGCGATCGTTCTCATGCTGCGCATAGCCGTACACGCCGGCCGAGAGCGTGTTCTTCGCGATCACCGTGGAGACCGACGCCTGCAGTCCGCCGTATAGCCCGGTCTGGACTGCGCTGGTCGCTGCCGGCTGGTCGTTCGGGCTCGCCTGGTAGTTGGCGCGGTTGAAGTGGTAGAACGGCGAGACCTGCGCCACCGTCACCGGACTGAACGTATGCAGCCAGGTCAGCGCCGCATAGCTGTCGGTCTCATGCTCACCGTCGCGCAGCCCGCTCGAGTCGTAGAGCTGGTTCTCCCAACTGTTGGGATCGGGATCGTAAGGAATCTGGTAGTAGTCGGTCCGCAGCTGCGTCACCAGCCGCAGCTGGTTTGCCGGGTCATGGTTGTAGACCAGCGAGGCGAACCCGCCATAGCCGTTCTCCGCGTCGTGAACCGGCTGTGAGGTCGCCGGCTGCAGCCCATAACTGCTGCGATTCCCGTTCAGGCTGGTGTACCAGGCAAATCTCCGTGTGTGATCCCCAAAACTGATCTGATCGTTGGTCTGGCCGAAGTTCCCCGCCGTCACCACCAGTTCGGCCTCGCGGTTGCGCTCGAATCCCGTGCGCGGAACCACGTTGAACATGCCGTAGGTGCGGTCGCCGAGATCGGCGCCGTAACTGCCGCGCTCCACCTCCACGGTATCGATGTCCTTCGGATCGATCTGGGGACCGATGTTGCTCCCGATGTTGGTATTCGGGATGTTGACACCATCGATCAGCCAGCTCAGCTCATGGCCGCCGCGCACGTGCAGCATGTCATGGGTGATGTACGCGCCCGGAACGTAGTCGGTAATCATCGCCAGGCTATTGGTGCGATCCGCCCCAGGCGTGCGCGCAATGTCGACCCGATCGATATCCGTTGTGGGCGTTACCGAGTCGGGATTGACCGACTGCGCGTCGGCGCGCACGATCGTCGACTCCTGCACCGTCGCCAGCGTCAAAGCGAAGTGCAGCAGGACTGCCGCGTCTGAGCTCACCGTGATCGTCTGCTGCACCCCGGCGAACCCCGCCGCCGAGATCGTGACCACATAGTCGCCCAGCGGCACGGCGGCGATCCGAAACGTCCCATCCGTCGCCGAGACGGTGGAGAAGGAGAGATCGGAGCGCCCCGCGCGTACCGCGATCTGCGCCCCTGCAATCGGGCGGTGATGGGGATCGTGCACGATCCCCTCCACCTGCCCGAAGACCGTGGCGCGCGCCTGCCCGCCACCCAACAGACCTACTAAAACCAAAAGCGCAAACCATGCGACTCTGCGCATATATAAACCTTTCTCGCCGCGCGAAGCGACGACAGACCGCAGGGCCGGGCGGCGTGGCCAGAAGGCACTCCACACTCGGCACAAAAGCGTTGCATCCAGCCCAAAAAGTGGAAAGAGGGAATTGAGAGCGACGTGCAGCGAGCGTCGCCATCGGCCCGTTTGGCCGTGGCGCAATGTGTCTTGATCGATTCGAAGAAGATCAGCCAAGGAAGATCAGCAGATCGCTCCGAAGCGCTCCATTCCTTCGAGCCAACTCCCGGAGCCACCCGCCGTCTTCGATTCCGGCTCGCTGTTGTCGTTAGAGGGAGAGCACAGGGGGACCGCGCTTCTGTCGCGCCCGCAGCGAAGCCACCCGGCGCTTCGACTCCGTCTGCGGCGATCCAGCGGGATGCGACACCAGACCGGCAAACACCGCGGCCGAAGTATCCAGCGTCCAGCCCTCATGCACCGCGACCGGCATCGCCTGCGCCCCGTAGGGACACCGCTCGGTCACGATCGCCGCAGTTGTCCGCGACCCCGCCCCGCTCGAGGCGGATGCCCCGGTTGAGGTGGAGTCCATATTCATTCCCATCATGCAGTGGTGTATGCCATCGCGCCGGCAGCACGCCGGCAGATTCGCCTGCGCATCTCCGCCCAGAGCAAACAGTGGCGAGATCATCGGCAGGCCGAAGATCAGCATGAGCGTGATGGCCAGGATCCTTCGCACGCCTCGATTGTAGCGCAGGCCGCTTGCTCCCACCCCCGGCAGTGTGACTCTTACTGTTTCTTGCCCGGCAACATCTGTTTGACCCGATCCAACATCCCCGGTCTCGCAATCGCCGCCGACGGTTTAGCCGGAGGATCCGCAGCAGGCGCAGGTTTCGCAACATCGGGTGCTGGAGCGGCTCCAGTACCCGATGCTGCCCCAGCTCCCAGAGCAGTTCCACCCGCAGGTGCCCCAACGGCCGCCTGTCCCCTCTCCTTCGGCGTGCCGGCTGCACCCTCTCCCTCCCCCCTTGTGCGCGACATCTCCGGTCGTCGCCCCAGCTCCCGTAACCTCGGCCCCTCCGCAGGGTTCGCCCACTGCACAATCAGCGTGACCCGCCGGTTGGCTGCATCCAACGGATCGGCCGGCACCCGCGGCATTTGATCCGCGAATCCGCGCACCTGGGAGATGCGTCGGTCTTCGATCCCGTTCTGCTGCAACAGACGGCGCGCCGAGTTCGCCCAATCCGTCGACAGCTCCAGTTGGTGTAGCCGGTGATCCACGCCCCCTGTGAGCGTCATCCGCAGCGTGTCGCACACAAATGCCTCCGCATGAT
Source organism: Granulicella sp. (assembly GCA_035568455.1). Lineage (GTDB taxonomy): Bacteria > Acidobacteriota > Terriglobia > Terriglobales > Acidobacteriaceae > Edaphobacter. The sequence goes on along the minus strand of DATMOB010000131.1, from coordinate 29,767 downwards.
GGTCCTTGAGAAACTCCGGATACTTCTGGAAGATCTTGCTCTCCTTCGGCTTCTCGATGTCGGCCTCTACCGCGACCAGACCTTCCTTGCGCACCTTGATCAAAAACTCGTACGTCATCTTCAGACTGTCTCGAGTTCGCGATCAGCATCGTTCCCAGCGCCGCTCCTCCGATCGTGACCAGCTCCGCCGGCTGCATCAGCACCAGCAGGTGTCCCTTCTCCGTCAGGAACCCCGCGATCACCGCGCCAAAGACGACCACGATTCCTATGATTGCGAACATTCGCGCCCCTGGCATATGTCACACGACTGCCCTGCCCGACCCCGCCGCGTTCGACCGCGCACAGCACCGCCACCTTCATCAAGAAGGTCCAGCGCCGCCTCCAGCATCTCTACGCCATCAGCTCATTTGCTGAGCCATTTATCGACAGACATTCACGCGGACATCAATCTGCACTCATCCCGCTGCAGCCATTGCCCACCACACCCCAAGCGCCCACCCGCCCAAGCAGCCCCAAGAAGATCCAGCCCTACCCAATCAGGCAGTCTCTTCGCAATACTCCCCAGGGATAAACAGCGAGAACACCGTGCCCTTGCCCAGCCGGCTGCGCACCCGCAGATGTCCCCGGTGCTTCTCGGCGATCTCCCGCGACACCCAGAGTCCCAACCCCGTCCCGGTAATCCCCTTGGTCGAAAAAAACGGCTCGAAGATACGCGCCTTGGTCTCGGCATCCATGCCCGTGCCGTTGTCCGCCACTGTGATCCGGATGCCCTCGCTGCCGGTCTTCCAGTCGCGTCCACACGCCGTGCGCAGCACGATTCGTCCACGCTCTCCGAGCGCATCGACGGCGTTGCCGACCAGGTTCGCGATCACCTGCCGTATCTCGCCATCGCGCATCAGTACCGCAGGAATATCGCGGAACTCCCGCACCACCTCTACCTCGTGCCGCGTCACGCGCTGCTCAAGCAGCGCCAGTACCGTCGCAATCAGCTCGTGCACATCGGTCTTCGCCGGTCGCGTCGACTGCCGGTAGAAGCGCAGCGTCTGCACCGTGATCTGCGACACCCGATCCAGCTCCCTCTGCGCCAGCTCCAGGTAGCCCCGAGCCTCCTCCGGCAGCTCCGTCTGCCCCACCAGAAACAGACAGTTCGTCACCGCCTCCAGCGGATTATTGATCTCATGCGCGATCGATGCCGCCAGCCGCCCTGCCACGGCCAGCTTCTCGGTCCGCCGCAGCACCTCTTCGCTCTGCTTCTGCAGCGTCACGTCCGCAATAAACGCCGCCATCTGCTGCTCTGCCCGCGGCGCCTCCGGGTTCAGCGGTGCCACCCCGATCAGTACCTCGATGTTCTGTCCGCTGGAGGTCACGCAGCTGGCCTCAAATGACTCCGGCACCGCGATGTCCTTCCCAAACCGTCCCTCCGCGGCCGCGGCCGCGGCCAGCGCCGGACAGATCGCATGCAGCGTCAAGCTGCCGCTCGCGCTCCCCATCTTCCCATCTGCACCTGCGCCCAGTCCCGAGTACGCCAGCATCCGTTCTACCGAGGCGTTGGCATACACAATCCGCCCCTCCGCATCCGAGATCAACAGCCCCAGCGGCATCGCCTCCACCAGCCGGTGGAAGCGCGCCTCGCTCGCCTTCAGCGCCGTCTCCGCCGCTCGCCGGTCGCGGCGCGTCACCGCCTCCTGCAACTCGCGTTCGATCGCCGGAACCAGCCGCGCCAGATTCTGCTTGGTCACATAGTCCTGCGCGCCCGCGCGCATCGACTCCACCGCCGTCTCCTCCGACAGCGCCCCAGACATCATGATGAAAGGAATGTCATGCCCGCTCGCCCGCAGCATCTTCAACGCCGCTGGACCACTGAAGAGCGGCAGGTTGTAGTCGGCCAGCACCACGTCCGGAAGCACCGAGCCCTCTAACGCCGCGCTCATCTCCGCCGCCGTCTCCACCCGGGTAATGGCGAAACGGACGCCATTCCGCCGGAGATGCCGCTCCAGCAGAAACGCATCGTCCGGGTTGTCTTCCACCAGGAGCACGTTCACGCTGCCCAGCCCTAGCTCGAAGGAGGACATTCGTTCAACACCAGCCAGTACATGCCGAGTTGGCTGGTCGCCTCCGCGAAATCGTTGAAGTCCACTGGCTTGCGGATATAGCTGTTCACCCCGAGCTGATAGCTCTGCGCCACATCGCGCTCCTCGTCCGACGAGGTCAGCACCACGACCGGAAGCATCCGCGTCGACTCGTGTGCCCGAATCCTCCGCAGCACCTCTAATCCATCCACCTTGGGGAGCTTCAGATCCAGCAGTATCACCTGCGGCCGGATCGCCTCGGGTCCAAACAGGAGATCGATCGCCTCCGCACCATCCCGCGCGACGCGAACGTCGTTCGCAACCTTCGACTTCTGCATCGCCCGGATCGTCAGCAGTTCGTGGTCGGGATCGTCTTCAACAAGGAGGATCATCCGCGTACTCTCTGCCATCCCGTTATCCTAACGTAAACCAGAAGGTCGCGCCACGACCCACCACGCTGTTGGTCCAGATCCGTCCATGGTGCCGCCGTACCACCCGCGCCACCGTCGCCAGCCCGATGCCCGACCCCTTGAAGTCCTTGTCCCCGTGCAGCCGATGGAACGCGTTGAACAGCTTCTCCGCGTAGACCATGTCGAAGCCCGCGCCGTTATCCCGCACAAACCATGCTCCGGTCGCGCCCGCCGTCCGGTCCCAGCCGAACTCCACCAGAGCGTGCTCCTTCTTCGCGCTGAACTTCACCGCATTGCCCAGCAGATTCTCGAGCGCAATGCGCAGCAGCTTCGGGTCGGCATGCGCGCGCAGGCTGCTCTCGATGCGGAACTCCAGGCTGCGCTCCGGATGCTGCGTCCGCAGTTCCTCGGCCACCGACTCGGCGATCTCGCTCAGGTCGAAATTCTCCCGCACCAGCTCCGCCCGCGTGATCCGCGACAGCTGCAGCAGAGCATCGATCAACTGCCCCATCCGCTGCACCGCCCCACGCACCCGCCGTATGTAGTCCTTGCCCGCCTCCCCGACCGTCTCCGCGTAGTCCTCTTCCAGTGCCAGGCTGAAGCCATCGATCGTTCGCAGCGGCGCCCGCAGATCATGCGACACCGAATAACTGAACGCCTCCAGCTCGCGATTCGTCGTCTCGAGCTCCGCCGTCCGCTGCCGCACCCTCTCCTCCAGCGTGGCATTCAGCAGGTGCACCTCGGCGGCATTGGTCTCCGCCCGCCGGGCATGCGCCTCCGCCTCTGCCCGCGCCGCCGCCAGCCTCACCGTCGCCCGCTCCAGCTCCTGCCGACGTCCCCGCTCCTTGTTCAGGAAGCGCAACAGCAGTACCAGCAACACGAAGTCCAGCACGCTGGCCAGCCCGATCGTCGTTCGCGCCCGCCGCCCGGCCGCGCGTGCGCTCGCCAGCCGCATCACCAGCAGGCGCTGCTGCTCGTCCTCCATGCGGCCGGCGATGCGGCGCAGATGGTCCATCTCCACCCGCCCCGTTCCGCTCAACACCAGTGCTCGCACATCGTCGCGGGCGTCCCCATCCCGGCGCACCTGGATCCCCTCCCGCAGCAGCGCCATGCGCTGCTCGATCACCGCTCGCATCTCCACCAGGTTCGCCTGCTGCACCGGGTTATCCAAGGTGGAAGCGCCGTAACGATCCAACTCCACCGGCAGCTCCTGCGTCGCCCGCGTATACGGCTCCAGGTAGTCGTCCTCCCCGGTGATCAAAAAGCCCCGGCTGCCCGACTCCGCGTCCTTGGCCGAGCTCATGATCCGCTCCACCTGTTCGATCACCTGCAGCGTGCGCTGCACCGAGTACTCACTCTCCAGCAGCGCCGAGACCGACCGGAAGGCCAGCCACGTATTAAACGCCACCACTGCGATCGCTCCCACCAACAGCGAAGTCAGTACCGTCCGATTGCTCTGAAATGGCATACGCCCCCATTCTACCCAGCCACCTCAGTCAGCCCTTCAAGCCGGTGCCCCATCCTTCTCAGTCGTATCGCGAAGGGTGGGAAGAAGCAACTCCACGTAAGCCTGCGACAAGTATGGGAGCCTCGCCTGATCCCTACTCCCTGACCTGCTCCCGACTCCCTGCCGTCATCAGCATCTGCAGCACCGCCTGGAAGACGCCCTGCACCACCGGCCGGCGATAGTCCCAGCGTGTGTCTGAGTCGGGAACGACAACACTCATGGTGGAGTTGGCCTCGAAGATGAGGATCTCGCCGCGAGCGTTCAACCCAAAATCAACTCCGCCGTAGTCCAGCCCCAGAATCTCCTGCAGCTGCTCCAGCGCAGCCACCGCCGCCGCTCCCAGGACACCCGCCATATCCGTAAGGAAGGCAGCGTCCTCGGCGCGATGTTCCTCGGAGTCGGCCATGTCGGCGCTGAAGTAATGGACCATCCAGTCCTGCGAGATGGCCACATGCAGCGGGTAGAGCCTGCCGCCGATCAACATGACCCGGTACTTGCGGCTCTTGCCATCAGCCCCGCGGGCATCCAGGTACTCGATCACCAGCAGCTCTGCCCCGGGCAGAGAATGGACCGCGTCAGCCAGTTCCGTGATCGCCTCCACTCGCACAAAGTGATCCCCGCCATGAAAGCCAGGGGTACGCAGCAGCAGCGGGAAGACGAAGCCCTGCTCCGCCAGCGTGCGGGCGGCATCCGCGTCCAGCAGCTGCTCGCGCGGCAGCAGAACCGTCTTCGCCGTGACCACGCCCGGCACTGAGGAAAGGCGCTCGGCGACGGCGCGGCGGCTGGTGGCCTGCACCACCCCGGGAGGGTTGATCACCGGGGCCGTCGTGTTCGCCAGTACCGCGGCGGCTCCGGCGAACGCGGCGTCGGAGCTATCTGCTTCGCCCACCGCATTGAAGACCAGATCGTGCTCGGGCAGAGGGGTGCCGGGCTGGTAAAACTCCGTGGCCACCAGGATGCGCTCGAAGATGAGGTCGGTCAGAAAGCGGTGGGTCGGAACATTGCCCGTGGTCGTCGCCAGCAGCAGCAGAACCTTGATGGGTATTTGGGCTCCGCTGTAGGGAAGGCTCACTATGCATTGGCCAGAAAGAGCCATGCTGCGATAGAGCGCCGCTCTCTCCCTATCTCCCAGCCTCTCCATGACGCAGGCCAGACCGGCGTGAGCGGCGCGATGCGTTGGATCGAGCCGCAGCGCCTGCTCGAACTGCTCCCGCGCCGCGGCGAGCTCGCTGGCCTTGAGCAACTCATCGCCGAGACTTGTCAGCGCGCCCAGATGCGAGATTGCGGCCTGGTCCTGCCCGGGAGCTGCGCCCACCGTTCCACTACCCATTCCACCTTCAATTTTCATCCCAACGGGCGATCTCTGCGAACCGGTCTCTTGCATCCAGGGGGTATGCTCTCCATGCAGGCACACAGGGGCGCCAAAATTACCTGCGACAACGAAATAACCTGCGACAATCGGACAAACGGAGGGGAGGCACGCACTCAGACAGCCAAACCGGTGCCGCTCCGCTCCGCCGATTCTAATCCAGCCCAGTCGTGCAACCTGGCTCTGCGATCCCTGTTATGCCAATAGGCAAGATCCTCCTTGAACTCGATATCCCCCACGCCCACTCCCTCAAGGACCGCCGGCAGGTGGTGCGCTCGCTCAAGGACAAGCTCCGTCGCCACTTCAACGTCTCCGTCGCCGAACTCGATGAGGCCCTGGCCTACAACCGCGTCAGCCTGGGACTGGTCGCTATCTCTGCCTCCATGCCCTATCTCCAGGGACAATTCGATGCCATCGAGCGCGCAATCCACGCCTACGCGGCGCAATCGGGCGCCGAGGTCCTCGACCTCTACGCCGAGGTCCTGCACGAAAGCGGCTGAGACTCTCCGTTTTCTCCCACCGCCCAAAGGCTCGCCCGAACCGGCTCCCGCGCCCTTCATCAAGCGGTCTGAAGCTTGCTGCAGCCCACCCCGGCACCGCAAAACCTTCGCGGAACTCCCCCCGGACACTCACTCTATTCTGGTTTTCGCGCGTCTAACGGGTTAGCATGAAGTATTGCCATGCCTGAGCAGCGAGCTAGAACCCATCACCGTAATCGCGTCACCAGCACCTTCGCCGATGAGATCGGCGCCATGCTCGAGGGCGAGCTGGCCGACCCCCGCATCGCCCCCTGCTATGTCACCGACGTCGTCCTGGCCCCCGGCGGCAAGTCCGCGCGCGTCTTCGTCGCCGTCCACGGCTCCTTCGAAGAGGAAGAACAGACCCTCGCCGGTCTGATGACGGCTCGCGCCTACATCCGTTCCGAACTGCGTGACCGCATGGGCGTTCGCCACGTCCCCGATCTCACCTTCGCGATCGATCGCTCCGAAAAGATGTCCGGCCGCATGGACGAGCTGCTCGGCCGCATGCGCAAGCGTGATCAGAGGCGCGAATCCGCCGCCCAATCGGCGTCCAAGGCTACCGCCAAGGCATGATGGACGACGCCCCCATCTCCGCGCTGTTGGAGTGTCTGCGCCAGCACCCGCACTTCGTCGTCACCTCGCATGCGCGGCCCGACGGCGACGCAGTCGGCTCCGTCCTCGCCCTCGCCGAACTCCTCGAGCAGCTCGGCCGCACCGTCGACGTCGTGCTCGCCGACCCCATACCCGTCATCTACCGCACCCTGCCCGGCGTCGATCGCATCCGCCGCGCCGCCTCTCTCGAATCAACGCTGCCCTCGGCCCCGGTCATCATTCTCGAGTGCGACTGCACCGATCGCACCGGTCTCGGCGGCCTCGACCATCGTCTGCTGATCAACATCGACCACCACGCCAGCGGCCGCAACTACGCCGCGCTCAACTGGATCGACCCAGATGCCTGCGCCGTCGCCGCCATGGTCTACCGCCTCGCTCTGGCCGCCGAAGTCCACATCACCCCCACCATGGCGACCTGCTTCTACACCGCCATCCTCTCCGACACCGGCACCTTCACCTATCCCGGCACCAGCTCCGAGACCTTCGCGATCGCCCACCAGCTCACCCTAAAGGGCGCCAACCCCGCCTTGATCGCGCGCGACGTCTACTTCTCCAATCCGCTCAGCAAGATTCGTCTGCTCGGCGCCGCTCTCTCCAACCTGCAGTACAGCGACTCCCTGGCCTGGACCTGGGTCACCCGCCAGGATCTCGCCCTCAGCCGCGCCGACGCCGAGGACTGCGAGGGCGTCATCAACCACCTCATCGCCATCGACGGCGCCGAGGCCGCCGCCTTCCTCCGCGAGACGCCCTCCGGCCAGTTCCGCCTCAGCATTCGCAGCAAAGGCCGCATCAACGTCGCCCGCGTCGCCGAGGCACTCGGCGGCGGCGGCCATCGCAGCGCCAGCGGATGCACCCTCAACGGTCCGCTCACCCATGCCGTCGAGTCCGTCCTCCACCAACTCCGGACGCAACTCTGATAGCCTTGTGTCGCCCATCTACTTATCGTGACTGACACGCCACAATCCGCTGCACGCGGCGCAGAGCTCTGCGCCCTTCCTGATCGCTCCCCGCTGGAGCGGCTCCGCGACGCCTGCCAGCGCGCCCGCCGGGGAGTTACGGCGGAGTTCGTCATACTCTTCGCCGTCACCCTCTTCCTCCTGCTCTACGGTCTCGTCCCCTACTTCGGAGGCGATCGCGTCGGCCTGGTCGGCGCCGACGAGCCGCGCTACGCCCAGGTCGCCCGCGAGATGCTCGAGGTCCACGCCGACGTCTGCGACCGGCTCCACGCCAACGTAATTCCCAGCAGCCTCCGCCCCGCCGCGCTTGAAGCCTCCCTCCGCTGCCTCGAAGCGGGAACCGTCACTCCCATCCTCTACGGCAGGCCCTGGCTCGAGAAGCCCGCTCTCTACTACTGGCGAGCCATGAGCTTCTTCAAGGAGTTCGCCGTCTCCGACTGGTCCGCCCGTCTGCCCTCCTCCTCCGCTACCTTCTTCCTCATCCTGCTCGTCTTCCTGCACATGCGCCGCTTCCGCCCGGGCGGACATCTCGACGCCGCGCTGATCACCGCCTCCTGCCTCGGCATCGCGAGCTTCGCCCGCGGCGCCTCCACCGACATGCAGCTCGCCGCTCCCTTCTGCATCGGCATGCTCGGCTGGTACGCCTGGTACGAGACCGGCAAAAAGTTCTGGCTCTTCGACCTTTACTTCTTCGGCGCCGCCGCTACCCTCGCCAAGGGCCCGGTCGCGCCCTTCCTTGCGCTCGCCATCATCTTCCTCTTCGTCGGCCTGCGCCGCGAGTGGTCCGCTCTGCGCCGCACCATCTGGATGCCTGGCATCGTCCTCTACCTGGTCATGGTCCTGCCCTGGTACATCGAGGTCCAGCGCCACAACCCTACCTTCCTGCGCTTCTTCCTGCTCGAACACAATCTCCAGCGCTTCGCCACCAACCGCTACCAGCACCACCAGCCCTTCTGGTACTACATCGCCGTCCTGCTCATCGCGCTCATGCCCTGGACCGTCCTCGGCCTGCGCGCTCTAGTCGACGCCGCCGCGACCTCCATCGCCGAGTGGAAGACCCGCCGCAACCCCCAGCGCTACCTCGGCCACACCCGCGCCGGCGACGCCTTCCCCGAGTTCCTCGTCCTCTGGACCATCTTCCCCATCCTCTTTTTCTCCTTCTCCGGCTCCAAGCTCCCCGGCTATATCCTGCCCTCCATCCCGCCGCTCACCATCCTCACCGGCGACTACCTCAACCGCATCCGCCGCCAGGGTCTGCCCACCTGGATGCTCTGGACCCATGCCGCCACCTGCGCTCTGCTGGTCTTCGTGCTTGTGCTCGCGCCCCAGCACATGAAGTACGACACCTTCGTCCCCTCCGCGCAATGGCTTCTGATCGCCTCCGCCGCCGCCCTCATCACCCTGCTCGGCGTCGCTCTCGCCATCCGCCGCTGGGGCATTCCCCAGGTCTGCAACGTCAGCCTGGTGCCGGTCGTCGTCCTGCTCGTCTTCCTGCTCGGCTTCCACGGCAAGGACCTCGACCTCAACTACTCCGCCCGCCCGCTCGCTCAGGAGATCCAGCGCCAGGCCCCAGACGTCCATCTCCTCGCCGTTCAGGGCGTAAGGCGCGACATCGTCTACGGACTCGCCTTCTACCGCAACCAGCCCGTGCTCCACTACGGCATCGGCAGAGTCCCCCCCGACAACATGCCCGTCGACGGCGTTCCCGATGCCGAGCATCTGCTCGTCATCCCCGCCCGCGACGCCGCGAACCTTCCCCAGTGGCTCCCCGGCCGCATCTACGAACCGCTCTTTCTCTATCCTTCCCAGGGCCTCGAGGTCTACAAGGTCTACGCAAAGCCTTGAACCATGGGCCGCTTTCAGGGTTGCCGAGTTTTAGAAAGTGCTTTAGAGCACCCTCGCCTCCCTTGAGTCCAAGCAGCGCCGCTTCCCATCCAACTCGCAGCTTTCTATACTCTCGATGCAAAGGGGACAGGGGAATTGAAGATCGCGGCCCAGATAGAGATCCTCGATATTCGTCACTTCAACGCTCGCCAGCTGCGTCCCCTGCTCGAGCAGGAGGCGGCGCTCTGGCACCGGCGCCTCAGTTGGGACTACCGCAGCTCCACCGAACTGTTGCTTCAGTATCTCGACTCCCAGGTGCTCCCCGGCTTCGTCGCCCTTGACCACAGCCGCGTCTGCGGCTTCACCTTCTGTGTCCACGAGGCCGCTAAGGCCATCGTCGGCGATGTCTTCGCTATCGACACCCCCGGCTCCTCCGCCTCCGCCCTCCAGGTCACCCACACCCTGCTCCGCCACCTGCTTGAGGTCCTCGTCCACTCCCCCACCGTCACCCGCATCGAGTCCCAGCTCCTGCTCCACGACCTGGGCACCACCTCGCCCCCCTTCCTCGACGCCGGATTCAGCCTCCACCCCCGCCTCTTCATGGAGTGCGACCTCACCTTAGGAGGGCTGGGACTGGAGCGCCTCCGCCCACACGCAATCCGGGCCGCGCCGGTTCTGGACGGAACCCAGCCGATTGCCGCGACCGAGCCAGCGTCGGAACTGCCGCCCGGCCTCATCCTGCGCCGCTGGTCCTCCGTCCACTACGAGGCCGCCGCCGCACTCATCTTCGAGAGCTACGCCGGCCATCTTGACGCCTCCATCAACGATCAGTACCGCTCCATGCACGGGTCGATCCGCTTCCTGCACAACATCGTTCGCTTTCCCGGATGCGGCGTCTTCGATCCCGACGCCTCCTGGCTGCTGCTCGACCGCCAGACCGGCCGCCTCGCCGGCATGATCCTCTGCTCCCGCGTCGCTGATCGCGTCGCCCACATCACCCAGCTCTGCATCGCCCCCGCCTACCGCGGAACCGGCCTCGGCCGAACCCTGCTGCGCCATTGCATCCTCCACCTGCTCCACGCCGGTTTCCAGGCCATCACCCTGACCGTCACCGAACAAAACCAGCTCGCCGTCCGCCTCTACGAACAACTCGGCTTCTTCATCCGCCACCGCTTCGACGCCGTGGTCCTCGAAAAATCCACCTCCTTCGACCTGGACGCCTGACTCCCACCTGCTCCCTGCTCTTTCCGTCGTCTGTATTGCCCTTGTCTGTTCTTGCCGTTGCTTGTTCCAGTCGTCGCTTGTTCCTGTCGTCGCTTGTTCCTGTCGTTGCTTGTTCTTGCCGTTGTTTCTGTTCCTGCCGTCATCCTGAAGCGAAGCCTCTCGCAGCTTCACCGCGAGAGGCGCAGTCGAAGGACCCCGGTACCTTCCGCACCGCCCATACCGCTCGCACCTCTTCACCGAAAAACTTGTCGTCCTTCTCGCCAACAGCCAAGCGTCCCAGCTCCTTGGCGAAGGATGGTGAAAGAAATCCCTCCCCGATCCCTGTCAACCCCCAATCGCGCCTAACCAGCACAAACCAAAGCAAATAGAGATGGCGCAAGGGTGCTTCCAAACCGCTATACTGGACTTAAGAGAGAAGAAAGCCCCGGAGATCACCCGGGGCTTGTCCATTTAAGCCTAAGTCGCGCAGAATCTGGTTTTTAGCTATACGTCCTTTAGAACGGTTGGTTTACCGTCGAGGTAACCAGATATCTACTAGTAAAGAAAGGATTTAGATCCGGGCAATAGTAGGGGGTTACCCCTTCTCCTGCTGCCTCCACACCGCCGCTAGCGTCAGTCCCGATAAGAGGATGCCGCCGCAGGTGTCGAGCAGGACGTCGGTGAACTTACCCGTCCGGCTGGGCAGAAAGCTCTGGTGCCACTCGTCGCAGGAGGCGACCAGCGCGGTCGATAGAATCGCTCGCGTCCAGGAGGTCAGCCGCCAGGAGAGATCCGACAGTCGCCTGTCGGCGGCCACGGTCAGCAGCCACGCCCGCAGAAAGAGTACGCACAGGGTGCCGTAGCCGATGAAGTGACCGGTCTTCCGCAGCAGATGATGCGCCTCCTCCCAGGTCGCGTCGCTTAACCGCCCGAAGACCGCCTCGGCGATCGGCCGCAGCCACGAACTGGTGTTCGCCGCCGAGAAGGTCGCCGTCGACTCGATCACAATCACCAGCACCCCGAGCAGCACCGGCAGCCACACGAGCGCAAGCCACCCCCACCCCGGCAGCTCCTTCTTTTTATTGGAATAGGCTCTACTGACAAAGATCGAAGGCATGAACCCTTTCTCGCTGTGCAACCCAAGACAACACAAGAAGACCAAACGCAGGCGCCGCAGACACGATGTCCCCGAAGCGCCTGCGTCACCCGCCGTAATTGCTCTTCCGTCGTAGCTACGACTCGACGTGCCCGCAGTTGTTACTCGACATGATAGTTCGGCGCCTCGCGCGTGATGATCACGTCATGCACATGGCTCTCGCGCAGACCCGCACCCGAGATCCGGATAAAGCGTGCGTTCTGCTGCAACTCCGGAATCGTCGAGCAGCCCAGATAGCCCATTCCCGAGCGCAGTCCACCGACCAGCTGATACACCATCGCCTCGAGCGGTCCACGATGCGGAACCCGCCCTTCGATCCCTTCAGGGACGAACTTGGCCAGCCGGTTCTGCGTGCTGCCCTCGCGCGCCGTCAGCGACGGCCGCTCCAGGCTTGCCTGCTCCGACATGTCCTCGCGACCCTGGAAGTAGCGCTCGCCCGAGCCCTGCGCCATCGCCGACAGCGAACCCATCCCGCGATAGGCCTTGAACGAGCGGCCCTGATAGAGGATCGTCTCGCCCGGGCTCTCGTCCACTCCGGCAAACAGCGATCCCATCATGACCACGCTGGCGCCCGCCGCGATCGCCTTGGTGACGTCGCCCGAGTACTTGATGCCGCCGTCCGCGATCACCGGAACCCCACGCGTGCTGGCCGCGCGGTACGCCTCCGCGATCGCCGTGATCTGCGGCATGCCCGCGCCCGTCACCATCCGCGTGGTGCAGATCGACCCCGGCCCGATGCCCACCTTGATCGCGTCCGCGCCCGCGTCGATCAACGCCATGGCGCCTTCATACGTGGCGATGTTGCCTGCCAGCAGGTCGACCTGGGGGAACCGCTTCTTCACCTCTGCCACCGCCTCCAGCACCCGCGAGGAGTGCCCGTGCGCCGAGTCGATCGCCAGCGCATCCACCCGTGCCGCCACCAGCTCCGCCGCCCGCTCCAGAAAGTCCCCGGTCGCCCCGATCGCTCCCGCCACCCGGAGCCGTCCCTGCGAATCTTTGGCCGCGTTCGGATACTTCAACTTTTTCTGAATGTCCTTGACGGTAATCAGGCCCTTCAGTTCATACTCATCGTTCACCACCAGCAGCTTCTCCACGCGATGCTGGTGCAGAATGTGCTCTGCTTCTTCGAGCGTGGTTCCGACCGGAACGGTAATCAGATTGGCCTTGGTCATCACCGAATCAATCGTCAGATCGGTGCGCGAAACGAACCGCAGGTCGCGATTGGTCAAGATTCCGACCAGCTTGCGATTCTTGGTCACCGGAACGCCCGAGATCTTGTAGCGCCGCATCACCTCCAGCGCGGCCGCGATCGGCTGCTCGGGCGAGATCGTTACCGGATCGACGATCATTCCGCTCTCCGAGCGCTTCACCTTGTCGATCTCGCCCGCCTGCTGCTCGATGGTCAGGTTGCGGTGGACCACGCCCATACCGCCCTGCTGCGCCATCGCGATCGCCAGCCGCGACTCGGTCACGGTGTCCATCGCGGCCGACAACAACGGTGTATTCAGGATGATGTTCCGGGTAAGTTGCGTCTGTGTACTGACTTGCGTCGGAACGACATCGCTGTAGGCGGGAACGAGGAGAACATCGTCGAAGGTGAGAGCTTCGGGAACTGGAGTGCTGATCATTACGTTTCGTGTCCTTGGGGGGCGGACGAGCTTCTACACTGCGTCGCTTGACGGGTTTGCTCGATTGTAGAGTTGCCAGCCAGGGAGGGCAACTAGCTGCGCCTGCGATCCCCACTGCGGCTGCCCGGAAATCGCCACTCTCGCGACCGGTTCTCAGCAATCGCCGGCAGATGTGTTTCGCGGATATGGTGCTGTTCGAGGTTGCTATTGAAATTAGACCATGCTCGTTGTACTATCGGGTTTGCAGACGAATTTGTTCCGTTGCACGAAGCCGTGATCGTACCGGTATTGACGGGAAAGAGGAGTGGGCCAAAGCCCACTTTTTATTTGCTCCAAAATGCGCCGGACTTGCGAAGTAAAGCGCATTGGAAGACGCTTCATCAAGCACTCGACAGGCGCATTTCGGGAAGTTATGGCAGTTCAGTTGGACGCAATTCGGACGATGGCGGAGCGGGTTGCTGCTTCGCATCAGCTTGAGGTGGTCGATCTCGAGTTTCAAGGCGGAGCGAAGTTCCGTACTCTACGTGTATTTATCGAGAAAGATGCGCAGGCTCGGGCCGCACTCGCCGAACTGGCGGCCGCGGGAGAGGTTGAATCGGGCGTCTTGCCGCAGGGTGTTCCCGCCGAGATGCTCTCCGGGGTAACGCACGAGGATTGTGAGTCGTTCGCTCGAGACTTCGGAACGCTCCTCGATGTCGAGGATCTGATTCCGGGCGCCGAGTATACGTTGGAGGTCTCTTCTCCGGGCCTGGAGCGGAAGCTGACGAAGCCGTCGGACTTCTCGCGCTTCCAGGGCGGCCTGGTGAAGGTGCAGACGTTTACGGCGGTCAACAGTAATCGCCATTGGCAAGGCCGCTTGATCAAGTACGAGGATGGGGTCTTGACCTTGGACCTATCCGCGGTGAGGCAGAAGGGCAAAGCCCGTAAGTCGGCGAGCGACCAGATCGTGACGATCGCTCTGGCAAATGTGGAAAAGGCGAATCTGGTCGCCGAGATTTAGCGGCCTCCAGCCGGTTGAGTTGATCGGTGTCAAGATAGCTGGGCCAGTGCAATCGGGCGATGCGAACCCGGGCGATGCTCGAGGCGATCGCGATACGAAGGGTCAAAACAAGAAGGACGAGTGAGCAATGGCAAGTGTTCTGTATCAGTCAATTGAGACGTTGAGCCGCGATAAGGGCATTGATCCCAACATCGTTGTCGGTGCGGTTGAAGACGCCATCGCGCTCGCCACCCGTAAGTACTACAAGACGCAGGAGAACATGCGCGCGGAGATGGACCGCGATACCGGCGAAATCCGAGCTTACGTGTTCAAGACCGTTGTCGAAACGACCGGGGACATTGAAGACGAGATCAATCAGATCGCACTCGAGCAGGCGCGTGAACTGGCCCCTGAGGTCGAGGTCGGCGGTGAGCTGCGCTTCTACAAGGACACCACTCCGCTCGGTCGCATCGCCGCGCAGATGGCCAAGCAGGTCATCTTCCAGAAGGTGCGCGAGGCGGAGCGCGACACCGTGTTCCTCGAGTACAACCACCGCGCAGGTGAGGTGCTTACCGCGACCGTGAAGCGCCTCGAGCCGATGGACGTTATCTTCGACCTCGGCAAGGCAGAGGCCCGCATGCCCAAGCGGGAGCAGTCCCGCCTGGAGCAGTTCGCGGTTGGGGAGCGGGTTCGCGTCGTTCTTCTGCGCGTCGACCGCGCTGCCAAGGGCCCGCAGGTGATCGTCTCCCGCGCCGCGCCGGCACTGGTGCAGAACCTGTTCCAGAGCGAGGTGCCCGAGATCTATGACGGAACGGTGTCGATCCGCGCCATCGCTCGCGAGGCCGGCGAACGCACCAAGATCGCGGTCATGAGCCGGGACAAGGACGTCGATCCGGTCGGCGCCTGCGTCGGCATGAAGGGAATGCGGGTCCAGTCGATCATCCGCGAGCTGCGTGGCGAGAAGATCGACATCATCGAATACTCCGATGAGATCACGACCTTTGCGGAGAAGGCATTGCAGCCCGCGAAGGTGAGCCGCGTCTCGATCGTCGACCTCGGCGAGAAGCAGATCGAGGTAATTGTCGACGATACGCAGCTCTCATTGGCGATTGGCAAGAAGGGCCAGAACGTCCGGCTCGCGGCGAAGCTGTTGCAGTGGAAGATCGATATTAAGAGCGAGGAAGAGAAGCGCCAGGAGGTCGAGCAGCAGATGCAGGCCATGTCCGGCGGTCCGACCACGCCTGTCGAACAGATCTCCGAACTGGGCGACGCTGTGCTGGAGAAGCTGATCGCGGCCGGCATTACCACGGTCGAAGAGCTCGCAGACATGACTCCGGAGCAGTTGGAAGAGGTTCCCGGGATTGGCGAAAAGACGGTGGAGAAGATTTCGGTCGCCGTGCGCCACTACTTTGGCCAGTACGAAGCCGGCGAAGAGCGGCCTGCCGTTACCCCTGCAGTCGCATCTGAGGATGTAGCGAGCCAGGAAGATCCCATCTTGAATCAGAAGAGCCCGGAAGAGCTGCTCGCCGAAAATGCAGACCAGGGGCCAGCCGCAGAGGTGACCGCCTTCTCGACCGAAGATATCGCCAAGGCGGAAGAGGAAGTTTCGGCCAGCGATGCCATCAGCGACGCCGACGCCCGCACGGAACGGATTGAACAGCAGAACGATGCCATCGACGAACTGGCGAACCAAGCCCAGGAGACCGCCGACGAGGGCATCGACGCCGACGGACACGATCGTGGTTAGCCTGACCGGCCACGCATTACACCATTGTCTGATTCGCGAACGCCGCGATTTCAGAGATAATAGAGATTACGACATTCCCACTTCGACGAGGCTGATATGACCAGCTGACACGCGCGGGGGACGAAAAGGGACGGATGACCAAGGTTCGAATCAACGATCTGGCACGAGAACTGGAAGTAAAGAGCAAGCCGATTCTGGATGCGCTGGAAGCGATCGGCGTGACCGGAAAGACGCACTCCAGTTCCATCGATGTCGACCAAGCCGAAAGAGTACGCGACTACTTCAAGACCGGGAGCCGTGGCGGAGGCGCTCGCGCCGCCGTAGAAGCTAAGCCCAGGTTCGATTTGTCGCATGTCTCGAAGCCCGGCGACGCGCTTCGCGCCATCCTCGAGCGGAAGAGTGCCGAGGCCGCCGCGAAGGCCGCGCCGCAGCTGCAGAGGCCCGCCGTCGCCGTGGCCGCGCCCCGTACCCCGCAGGCTGCCGCAACGACCTCCCCGGCTGCGTCCCAGGTCCCGCCGGTGTCCTCCGCCGCGAGACCGACCGGCACAGTTGCGCCGGCCGGCGCTGCGTCCCCAGCGATAGCTGCGACGCCACCCGCGCCGCGCCGGATCGTACCGCTGCCCAGGCAGCAGGCTCACATTGTGGCTCCCCCGCCGGCTGTGACTCCTGCGATCGCCGGCAAGCCCCCCGTGGGTGCTGTGGTCGCTCGTCCGTCGGCCGTAAGCGGTGCGGTGCAGGCCGTACCGGCCCGTCCGGTCGTTGCCGCCCCACCGGCTGCTGCCGCTGCTCCCGTTGTCAAGGCTCCTGCCGAGTCGCCCGTGACCGCGGTTGCGCCCGCAGCTCCGGCTCCAGTGGCGCCGGTTCCGCCGCCGCAGCCTTCGACTCCGGCGGCCCAAGCCGCTTCTCCCGCTGCGCCGGCACCCGAGGCCGTGCCGACTCCTCCTGAAGCTCCTCCGGCGGTCATTGCAGCCGCTGCTGCTGAGCCGGCCGAGCCTGCAGCTCCCGCGCCACCTCCACCGCCTCCCGGTCCGGCTCCGCGTCGCGTGATCATGCCGCAGACCGGACCGCGGCCCATCTACACCGCGCCCCCGACGCCTCCGGGCGGAGTGCAGCGTGGTCGTCCCATCTTCGAGCGGCCGCGGCCGCAGACTCCTGGTGGACCTCCGGGCTCGCGTCCGCCGTCGAATATGGCGCCTGGAGCGCGCCGGCCGATGCATCCGACGCGCTCCTTCCCGGGCGGTCCTGGTGGACCGGGCGGAGCACCGGGACGTCCTGGATTTACTCCGGGTGGACCACGTCCTCCTTTCGGCGCTCGCCCAGGGTTTGGCGCGCGCCCGGGCGGAGCTCCTGGAGCTCCCGGGATGATGCCGGGACCAGGCGAGACTCCTGGCGGCATGCGTCCGGCGGCACGGCCTGGACAGCGCCGCGGCGGACAGCGTTACGAGAAGACCAAGGAAGGCCCGATGAAGGGCTTCCAGCCGCCACCGCGTTACGGCGGCCAGCAGTTCTCACGCGAGCCGCTGCCGATCACCAAGACCATCACGGTGACCGAAGGTATCAGCGTGAAGGATCTGGCCGAGAAGCTGGATGTGCGCGGTAAGGACCTGATCGCGGTGCTGCTGATGAAGGGCGTGTTCGTCACCGTCAATCAGTCGCTAGATGGGGAGCTGGTGAAGGAGGTTGCGCGCCAGTTCGGTGCCGACGCCCAGGTCATCACGGTCGAGGAGCAGCTGGAGAACGAGGCCATCGAGGGTCTGCTCGAGGATACGACCGGAATGGTCGAGATCAACCGCTCGCCGGTGGTCACGGTCATGGGGCACGTCGACCACGGTAAGACCTCGCTGCTGGATGCTATCCGCTCGTCGGATGTGGCGGCGGGCGAAGCTGGCGGCATTACCCAGCACATCGGCGCCTATAAGGTTCACGTCACCAAGCCGGACTCGCCGGCGTTTGGCCGCGACATTGTCTTCCTCGATACTCCGGGACACGAGGCCTTCACCCGCATGCGTGCGCGCGGCGCCAAGATCACCGACATCGTCGTGGTCGTGGTCGCAGCGGACGACGGCGTGATGCCGCAGACGCTCGAGGCGATCGACCACGCGAAGGCGGCCAACGTGCCGATCATCGTGGCGGTGAACAAGATCGACAAGCCGGAAGCGAATCCCGACAAGGTCAAGCAGCAGCTCGCCGATCGCGGTCTGCAGCCTGAGGCTTGGGGCGGAAGCACGGTGTTCGTCGACGTTTCGGCCAAGAAGCGGCAGAACCTCGACCTGCTCGAGGAGATGATCTGCCTGGTGGCCGATATCGCGTCTCCGAAGGCAACTCCGGATCGTCCGGCGGTCGGTACGGTCATCGAGGCCAAGCTCGATCGCGGCCGCGGTGCGGTCGCCTCGATCCTGGTGCAGAACGGCACCCTTCGTCTCGGCGACAGCTACATCGTCGGCAACACCTTCGGAAAGATCCGCGCCATGTTCGACGATCGCGGTCGCGCGATCACCGAGGCTGGACCGTCGACTCCGGTCGAGATCCTGGGTCTCGAAGGCATGCCGGACGCGGGCGACACCTTCCTCGTCATGGCGGATCGCGACAAGGCCAAGGGCATTGCGCAGTACCGCAAGATGAAGGAGCGCGAGGCACAGCTGGCGAAGAGCTCGCGGGTCTCACTGGAAGGCCTCGCGGAGCAGATCAAGCAGGCCGGCATGAAGGATCTGAACCTGATCCTGAAGGGCGACGTGCAGGGTTCGGTCGAGGTGCTGGCCGATTCGCTGCAGCGCATGTCGACCGAGAAGGTGCGGGTGCGCGTGCTGCACTCGGGTGTGGGCGCGATCACCGAGTCCGACGTTCTGCTGGCTTCTGCGTCGAACGCGGTCATCATCGGCTTCAACGTGCGGCCTGACCGCAAGTCGGCCGAGGTCGCCGAGCGCGAGAACGTAGAGATCCGGCTGCACTCGATCATCTACGAGCTGCAGGACGAGATCACCAAGGCGATGTATGGCCTGCTCGAGCCGGTCTACAAGGAGAACTACGCCGGCCGCGCTGAGGTGCTCAACGTCTTCAAGATCACCAAGGTCGGTCAGATTGCGGGTTGCCGCGTGACCGACGGTCTGATCAAGCGCGCCGCGCAGGCTCGTCTGCTGCGTGATGGCGCGGAGATCTGGAAGGGCAAGATCGCGTCGCTCAAGCGCTTCAAGGACGATGTCGCCGAGGTTCGCGATGGCGTGGAGTGCGGTATCGACCTCGCTGGACACAAGGACATCCGCGTTGGCGATATCATCGAGACCTTCACCACCGAGAAGATGGCCGACGAGCTGGGACAGAACACTGCCGCAGCGAAGAAAGCAGAGAAGGCGGAGAAGGATCGCGAGGCCGCAGCGGCTGCAGAGCACGGCGTCCACGCGTAACGCTTCATCTTTAGGCGCCAAAACAGGAACGGCCAGAAGGGGAACCTTCTGGCCGTTCTTCTTTGAGCGGGGAAGTGAGCTGGGAGGTTACTTCTTGGCGGTTTCGAAGCGCTTGTTGACCTCGGCCCAGTTGACGGTGTTCCACCAGGCGGCGAGGTAGTCGGGGCGGCGGTTCTGGTACTTGAGGTAGTAGGCGTGCTCCCAGACGTCGTTGCCGAGGATGGGGTAGTGGCCCTGGGAGAGGGGGTTGTCCTGGTTGGGGGTGGTGACGATCTTGAGCTTTCCGGCCTCGAAGATGAGCCAGCCCCAGCCAGAGCCGAACTGTTTGGCGGTGGTCTCGTTGAACTGCTTCTTGAGGGTCTCGAAGTCGCCGAAGTCGGCCTTGATCTGGTCGGCGATGGCGCCGGTGGGTTCGCCGCCGCCCTGGGGCTTCATGATCTCCCAGAACATGGTGTGGTTGACGTGGCCGCCGCCGTTGTTGCGGACGACGGTGCGGACGTCCTCGGGGATGCTGGCGAGATCCTTGATCAACTCTTCGGGGCTCTTCTTGCCGAGTTCGGGGTGCTTCTCGACGGCGCCGTTAAGGTTGGTGATGTAGGCCTGGTGATGCTTGTCGTGGTGGAGCTTCATGGTTGCTTCGTCGATGTGGGGCTCAAGCGCCGCGTAATCGTAGGGCAGTGGGGGAAGTTCGTAGGCCACGTTGGATCTCCTGTCGTAGTTCTTCTGGTGTTTGGGTGGCCGAGGCGGTGGCCCCGGTCAACTTAGCTTCGATGCCGCCCGGCGATGCGGTGATGCAACGGACGCAATGAGTTACCTGCCGGAAGGTCGGCCCATCGCATGATACCGCATGCGGGCGTGAGGGGGCTGCGCCCCGCGCGGCGGCGATTTGAGGTTTAATGGCGTCAATGAGCGAACTCACGGCTTCGTACCGCTGGTTGGACGATGATGGCGCAGCGTTTGGGGCGCCCGGGCTGGAACCGCGCTGGACGTCGAGCAAGAAGGATGCGGTGTCGACCGCCTACTCGGCCTCGAGCCGGGTGTGGTTCACGGTGTCGCACGGGACGCTGAACGAGATCTACTATCCGACGATCGATCGTCCGCAGACGCGAGACATGGAGCTGCTGTTCACCGACGGCGAGACGTTTCTGCATGAGGAGAAGCGGGACTTCGAGTATGACTTCCACTATGTGCATGGGAACGCGCTGGCGGTGCGGGTGGTGGCGAACGATTTGGATGGCCGCTACACGGTGACCAAGGAGTTCATCAGCGATCCGCACCATCCGGTGGTGCTGATGAACGTCAAGATAACGGGCAACGAGGCGGTGATCTCGCGGCTGAGGTGTTATGCGCTGCTGGCGCCGCATTTGAACGGCGGCGGGGCGGGGAACTCGGCGCGGTCGATCGAGGTGGCGGGTCAGCGGGCGATATTGGCCTGGAAGGGTGGGACGTCGCTGGCGATGGGGGTGGACTGCGGATTTTTGAGGACCTCGTGCGGCTACGTGGGGGCCAGCGACGGCTACCAGGATCTATCGCGGAACATGAAGATGGAGTGGGAGTTCGGGCAGGCGATCGACGGCAATATCGCGATCATGGGGGAGATCAATGTGCGCCACACGCGCGAGTTCACGATCGCGATCGCACTGGGGGACGGCCATCATGCGGCGCTGTCGGGGCTGATGCAGACGCTGTCGACGCCGTATGCGCTGCACCAGAAGCGGTTCATCGAGCAGTGGCTGCGAGCGGTGGCTCCGGAGCGGCTGGCGGCGGTGTCGATGGACGAGGGGCAGCTGATGCGGACCAGTCAGAATGTTCTGCTGGCGCATGAGGACAAGACGTATCCGGGGGCGTTCATCGCGTCGGCTTCGATACCCTGGGGAGCGTCGAAGGGCGACGATGACCTGGGTGGATATCACCTGGTGTGGACGCGCGACATGGTGCAGACGGCGACGGCGCTGCTGGCGTGCGGGCGTATCGATACGGCGCGGCGCGCTCTGGTGTATCTGGCGTGTACGCAGCGGCCGGATGGGAGCTTTGCGCAGAACTTCTGGATCGATGGGACGCCGTACTGGACGGGAATTCAGCTGGACGAGGTGGCGTTTCCCATCCTGCTGGCGTGGCGTTTGTGGAAGCTGGAGGGGCTGGGTAAGTTCGATGTGTTTTCGTTCGTCGAGAGCGCGGCTGCCTTCCTGGTGCGCTATGCACCGGTGACGCAGCAGGAGCGCTGGGAGGAGGTTGCGGGGTACTCGCCGTCGACGCTGGCGGCGGTGATTGCGGCGCTGGTCTGCGCGGCGGATATTGCGCGAGCCTCGCAGGCGACGGAGCTGGCGAGCTTTCTCGAGAGCTATGCGGACTGGATCGAGGCGAATCTGGATCCGTGGACGACGACGCGGGAGGGGGTGCTGCATCCCGACATCAAGTATCACTACATGCGGATTCGGCCGCCGGCCGAGGGCGAGCCGTTCTACAACCCGAAGGCGGCGCCGGGGTCGATCCATATCGCGAACCGCGGTCCGGGGGAGAGGTACGAGTACGCGGCGCGGGAGGTGATCGATGCGGGATTCCTGGAGCTGGTGCGGTATGGGATCCGGCGCGCCGATGATCCGCTGATCGTGGACTCTCTGAAGGTGGTGGATTGCTGCCTGCGGATCGAGACACCTTATGGGAGCGCCTGGCGGCGCTACAACCATGATGGCTACGGGCAGAAGAAGGACGGCGGACCGTACGACGGCTGGGGGCAGGGACGGGCGTGGCCGCTGCTGGGCGGCGAGCGGGCGCACTATGAGCTTGCCGCGGGGAAGGACGTGTCGGGGTTTATCCGGTCGTTTGAGCGCTTCAGCTCGATTGGAGGCATGCTGCCGGAGCAGATCTGGGACTACGCGGATATGCCGTCGGAGGGGCTGTATCTGGGGCGTTCGGCGGGGGCGGCGCAGCCGCTGGTGTGGGCGCACTCGGAGTATTTGAAGCTGCTGCGGTCGAGGGCGGATGGGCGGGTGTTCGACCGGATCTCGGTGGTCGAGGAGCGGTATGCGCGGCCGCCGGGGGAGCGGAGCTTTGTCAGCTACATGGAGGTGTACCAGACCACGCGGCCGGTGCAGAAGCTGACTGCGGGGAAGATGCTGCGGGTGATGGATCCGAGCCCCTTCCGGCTGGTGTACACGGTCGATGACTGGGCGACAAGCAGGACGGTCGAGGCGCAGGTGGTGGGGTATCCGGGATCGTATGCGGACATTCTGACCACGCCGGAGCAGCGTGGGAGGATCGTGTTTACGCTGTACTGGCCTGGCGGGAATCGCTGGCTGGGGCGGAACGTCGAGGTCGAGCTGCTACAGCCCTGACGGTGGCTGCGGTGTTCGATAACCGGCGATCTTCACGCCGCATACATGGCCGGAGCGGGGAGCGCTTGTACACTGTTAAGGCTAACGTGTCGGGACGGGATTTCGGCACTCTACCGTACGTATCACCTTGAAAAGGAACCGAATGAGCGAACAGCAGAAGCAGCAAGATCAGCAGAATGAACTCGACCAGCTATCCATCAATGCCCTCCGCTTCCTGGCGGTGGATGCGGTGGAGAAGGCCAAGAACGGCCATCCGGGCGCTCCCCTAGGCTGCGCGCCTATTGCCTACCTGCTGTTTCACAAGTACATGAAGCATGATCCGTCGGACCCGAAGTGGATTGATCGCGACCGCTTCGTGCTGTCGAACGGGCACGCATCGACGCTGCTGTATGGTTCGCTGCATCTGTCGGGCTACGACCTGCCGATGAAGGAGCTGGAGAACTTCCGGCAGTGGGAATCGCATACGCCGGGGCACCCGGAGTACGGCGAGACGCCTGGGGTCGAGGTGACGACCGGTCCGCTGGGCCAGGGATTCGCCATGGCGGTGGGCCTGGCGACGGCGGAAAAGCATCTGTCGGCGGTATACAACCGCGACAAGTACAAGGTCATCGATCACTACACGTATGTGCTGTGCGGCGATGGCGACCTGATGGAAGGCATCTCGCATGAGACGGCGTCACTGGCGGGAACCCTGGGTCTGGGCAAGCTGATCGTCTTCTATGACGACAACCTGATCTCGCTGGATGGGCCGACGGATCTGTCGTACACGGAGGATGTGGTGCGGCGGTTCGAGGCCTACCACTGGCATGTGCAGACGGTGGTAGACGGCAACGATCTGGTGGCGCTGGAGGCGGCGATCAAGGCAGCGAAGGCGGAGACGCTGCGGCCGTCGCTGATCAAGGTGCGGACGGTGATCGGTTATGGCAGCCCGAAGGCCGGCACGAGCAAGGTGCACGGCGAGGCGCTGGGGCCGGACAATGTGGCGGCGACCAAGCGGAATCTGGACTGGCCGGAGGACAAGTTCTTCTACGTGCCGGATGCGGCGCGGGCCAACTGGGATCAGGCCAAGGTGAAGGGCAAGGATGCTCACGCGGCGTGGCAGGCGGAGTTCGAGGAGTACAAGAAGGCGTATCCGGAGCCGGCGGGGGAGTTCGACCGTACGATCAAGGCGGAGCTGAAGGCAGGCTGGGAGAAGAAGCTGCCGGTGTTTCCGACCGACAAGCCGATTGCGACCCGCAACGCCGGGCAGACGGTGATGCAGGCGATCGAGAACGTAGTGCCGGAGCTGTTTGGCGGCGCGGCCGACCTGACCAGCTCGACCAAGACGATCTTCAAGGACTCGCCGAACTTCCATGTGAATCCGGCAGGGCGCAATGTGTTCTTCGGCGTGCGCGAGTTCGGCATGTGCGCCATGGTGAACGGCATGGCGGCGCACGGAGGGTTGATTCCGTATGGGTCGACGTTCTTCGTGTTCTCGGACTACTGCCGCTCGGCGCTGCGCATGGCGGCGCTGATGAGCGTGCACTCGCTGTTCGTGTTCACGCATGACTCGATCGGTCTGGGCGCTGACGGTCCGACGCACCAGCCGGTGGAGCACCTGATGAGCCTGCGGGCGATTCCGCAGCTGACCGACTTCCGGCCGGCGGACGCGAACGAGACGGCTGCCTGCTGGCGGCTGGCGCTCGAGCGCAAGAGCGCGAGCTTCATGGCGCTGTCGCGGCAGGATCTGCCGGTGCTCGACGCGGAGAAGTACAAGGTGCATGAGGGCGTCAAGCGGGGTGCGTATGCGCTCGATGACTCGGGCAAGGACATCATCCTGATCGCGACCGGCTCCGAGGTGGAGCTGATCATGAAGGCCGCCGCCGAGCTGAAGGCTGCGGGGGTCAATGCCACCGTGGTGTCGATGCCAAGCTTCCGCATCTATGACGAGCAGGACGAGGCCTACAAGGCCAAGTTGATGCCGGAGGGAACGCCGAAGCTGGCGGTCGAGGCGGGCGCGACGATGGGCTGGTGGAAGTACGTCGGCCACAATGGCGGCATCATCGGCGTGGACCGGTTTGGCGGATCGGCGCCGGGCCCGATCGTGATGGAGAAGCTGGGTGTCAGCGTCGCCCATGTCGTGGAGTATGCGAAGAAGCTGGTGAAGAAGTAGCCAGAATGGCCGGGGCTTTTGCCTCGGCCATTTTTTGCGCCGTTTGGCTGGGCTAAGCCGTTGGGATTCTTCGCGCGGGGCGTGATGCGCGGGTGATGTGATTTGCTCTGGCGGCGGCAGGACTGGTTTGTCTGCCTCCTGCTGTTTGGTCTTTATTGATTTTGCTGCTCTGTTGCTGCTTGTGTTGGTTCTGCTCCTTCCGCGGTTAAGGCCGCATCAAACGAAAAGGTGACCTATGAAGATTGCGATTGCCTCGGACCACGCCGGATTCCCGTTGAAGGAGGAGGTCCGCGACTTTATTGCCAAGCTCGGCCATGAGGTTGAGGATCTGGGCGCGTTCAACACCGAGCCGTCCGACTACCCGGACTTTGCGGTGCTGGTGGGGAAGGCTTTGATGTCGGGCGAGGTTGAGCGCGGCGTGTTGATCTGCGGCTCCGGCGTGGGTGTTTGCGTGGCTGCGAACAAGATGCCGGGGGTGCGGGCGGGCATGTGTCATGACACCTACTCGGCGCACCAGGGGGTGGAGCATGACGAGATGAACGTGCTCGTTCTGGGCGCGCGCATCATCGGGTCGGCGCTGGCGTTCGAGTGCGTGAAGGCTTATCTCGATGCACGCTTCGTGGCCACCGAGGAGCGCTTCGTTCGCCGACTGAACAAGGTGAAGGCGATCGAGAGGCAGTACATGCCGGCGGTTGCGGGAACGACTTTAGGCTCTTAGTTCTGCGACGGCAGGGCTAAGAACAAATACGGGGCTCCTCCGCTGCGCGGTGAGCGATGCGACTGTTCACTGCTTCGGTCGGAAGACGACTTGCTAATCTTGCTGCCCCCTGCTTGCTCGGGATGACGGCTTTACACAGAACAGAAACAACGAACAAGTAGAGATGGAGTAGTTGAAATGGGTCAGTCGGGGAGTCAGCGCGTTTGGTTTATCACGGGATCGTCCACCGGTTTTGGGCGAGAGCTTGCCGAGCAGTTGCTGCAGGCGGGAGAGCGGGTGGTGGCGACGGCGCGGCGGCCGGAGCAGCTTGCGGACCTGATCGCGGGGCATTCGGCGACGGCGCTGGCGCTGGCATTGGATGTGAATGACGCGGCGTCGGTGGAGGCTGCGGTCAAGGCGGCGATCGAGCGCTTCGGCCGGGTCGATGTGTTGATCAATAATGCCGGGTATGGGCTAGCCGGCGCGGTGGAAGAGGCGACGGAAGAGGAGTTCATGCCGGTCTTCGAGACCAACGTGTTTGGCCTGATCCGGGTGACGCGGGCGTTGCTGCCGCAACTGCGCAAGCAGCGTTCGGGGCACATTGTGAATGTGTCGTCGATCGGCGGCTTGATCGGGTCGCCGGGCTGGGCGTACTACAACGCGACGAAGTTCGCGGTGAATGGCTTCTCCGAGGGGTTGGCGGCGGAGCTGGCGCCGCTGGGAATTAAGGTAATGGTGGTCGAGCCGGGACCGTTCCGCACGGACTTCCTGGGGCGCTCGGGCGTGGAGGCGGCGGCGCGGATTGCGGACTACGATGAGACCGCGGGCAAGACCCGGGAGTACTTCCAGACTCAGGCAGGCAAGCAGAAGGGCGATCCCGAGCGGGGCTCGGCGGCGATCATCGCCGCAGTCAAGTCGCCGGAGCCACCCAAGCACCTGTTGCTGGGGCAGCCGGCGCTGACGCGCTTCCGTAAGCGGCTGGAGGACTGGACGGCGGAGCTGGATCGCTGGGAGGCGACCACGCTGGGAGCGGACTATCCGGAGGGCATGCCGGACGGCAATCCCGTGGGGAGCCGGTGACCCGGTCCGACATGGCGAAGCAGAGCTCTATCAAGACCATCTTCTGGGATATCGGCGGGGTGCTGCTGAGCAACGGCTGGGATCGGAATCAGCGCGCCCGGGTGCTGACTCCGCTGGGTGTGGATCTGGCGGATTATGAGCCGCGCCACGCGGTTGCGAACTACTATTGGGAGCGCGGGCATATCGACGCGCGGACGTTCTTCGAGCAGACGGTGTTCGCTCCCGAGCCGCGGGATTTCAGCTTTGCCGATCTGTGGCCGCGGGTGTGTGCGGAGAGCCAGGTGCTGCATCCGGGTTCATTTGATATTCTCCAATCATTACAGGCAGCGCGGGCCTCGGGCGAGTTCAAACTGGCGACTCTGAACAACGAGAGTACGGAGTTGAATGAATATCGTCTCGACGCTTTTCATCTGCGATCGAGCTTCGATTTTTTCATCTGCAGCGGTTTTGTGCATGAGATGAAACCGCTGGCAGATATCTACCGTGCCGCGATTCTCATCTCGGGCCAGCCTGCTGCGACGGCGGTCTTCATCGACGACAAGCAGGAGAATGTTGATGCAGCCCGGGCGCATGGCATGCAGGCCATCTGTTTCGAATCGCCGGCGCAGCTACGGTCGTCGTTAGCCGAGCTGGGCGTTGCGCTGGACACGCAGAAGTCGTGCTGAACAGGTTTTCTGAAGTGAACGCTAAGAACTGAGAGGAAGAGTTATGGAACTCGGAATTATTGGACTTGGGAAGATGGGTTTCAACATGGCGGAGCGTCTTCGCCTGGCCGGCCACAAGGTGGTGGGTTTTGACTTCAACCAGGAGGCCACGTCCAAGCTGACGGCCTCGGGTTCGGTGGGCGTCAACTCGCTCGAAGATCTGGCGAAGAATCTGGCGGCGCCGCGCGCGGTGTGGATCATGGTTCCGGCGGGCGATCCGGTGGACCAGACGATTGCCAAGCTGGAGCCCCTGATGCAGCAGGGCGACACGTTTATTGACGGCGGCAACACCAACTACAAGGACACCCAGCGCCGGCATCAGGCGGCCAAGCAGAAGGGCTTCAACTATATCGACTGCGGCACCTCGGGCGGCATCTGGGGCCTGAAGGAGGGCTACAGCCTGATGGTCGGCGGCGACAAGGAGCCGGTGGAGCGGCTGAAGCCGATCTTCCAGGCGCTGGCGCCCGCGCCGAACGAGGGCTGGGGTCATGTGGGACCGAGCGGCGCCGGGCACTTCACCAAGATGGTGCACAATGGCATCGAGTATGCGCTGATGCAGGGCTACGCCGAGGGCTTCTCGATCATGAAGGCGAAGACCGAGCTGAATCTCGATCTGACCCAGATTGCGAAGGTCTGGCAGAAGGGGTCGGTGGTGCGCTCGTGGCTGCTGGATCTGACCGCCGATGCGCTTTCGAAGAACCCGACGTTGAATGGTCTGGAGGCGTATGTTCCGGATTCGGGCGAGGGCCGCTGGACGGTGTTCGAGGCGATCGATCTGAACGTCTCGGCGCCGGTGATCACGGAGTCGCTGATCCGCCGGCTGCGTTCGCGCGAGGAGAATAACTTCACCGACCGGATGATCTCGATTATGCGCAACGAGTTTGGCGGTCACGCTGTCAAGAAGGCTTGATTGTTTGAGTCGCGTGCGGAGGCGGTCTGGCTTCGCACGCAGCTCCAGGCAATCGGAAGTTACGACAAGCAACACGAAAAGAATCAGGATAAGTAGGGAGTTAGAGTATGAGTGCAGCGTCAGTAATCACAGCGGGAAGCGCGTCAGCAGCGGAGTTAGAGGCCGAGAAGAAGGGTGAGCGGATTCCCGAGCCCTGCGTGGTCGTCATCTTCGGCGCCTCCGGAGACCTCACCAAGCGCAAGCTGCTGCCGGCGCTGTATCACCTGGAGCAGGCGGGCCTGCTGCCGGAGGACTTTGCCGTGGTGGGTGTGGCGCGGCGCGATCTTTCAAGCACCTTCGGTCCGGATATGCAGGACGGCATTCTGAAGGGCGGCGGCGTGGAGGAGAACGATCCCAAGCTGAAGCCGTTCATGGACAAGGTGCAGTACTTTGCGACCAACTTCGACGATGACGCCGGCTTCGAGCGGTTGAAGGCGTATCTGACCGATCTGGACACGAAGTTCAAGACCAAGGGCAATCGCCTGTTTTACCTGGCGGTGGCGCCGGAGTTCTTCGCCGACATCATTGCGCGGCTGGGCAAGCACGGGATGGTGGCCTCGGCGGCGGCGGGCACGGGGCCGTGGGTGCGGGTGATCATCGAGAAGCCGTTCGGCACGGATCTGGAGTCGGCGCGTAAGCTGAACGATGAGGTCAACGCGGTGCTGTCGGAGAACCAGATCTTCCGCATCGATCACTATCTGGGCAAGGAGACGGTGCAGAACATCCTGGTGTTCCGCTTCGGAAACGGCATTTTCGAGCCGATCTGGAACCGGAACTTCATCGACCATGTGGAGATCACCGGGGCCGAGAGCATCGGCATCGAGGGGCGTGGACCGTTCTACGAGAAGGCGGGCGCGACCCGCGACGTACTGCAGAACCACCTGATGGAGGTGCTGTCGTTCGTGGCGATGGAGCCACCGGACTCGTTCCATGCGGAGGCGGTGCGCACCGAGAAGCTGAAGGTGTGGCGTTCGACCGAGGACATCAATCTGAACAACGCGGTGCGGGGACAGTATGTCGCGGGCGTGGTGGACGGCAAGGAGGTTGTCGGCTATCGGCAGGAGGATCGCGTCGATCCGAACTCGCACACTGAGACCTTCGCGGCGATTCGCCTGGACATCGCGAACTGGCGCTGGGCGGGGGTTCCGTTTTACCTGCGGGCTGGCAAGCGGCTGGCCAAGCGGGTGACGGAGGTGAACATCGTGTTCAAGCAGCCGCCGACGCGGTTGTTCGGCAACAACGCCGGCAGTGACTCGATCGAGCCGAATGTGATCAGCATGCGGATTCAGCCGGACGAGGGCATCTCGCTGCGCTTTGGCACCAAGGTTCCGGGGCCGACGACGAATGTGTCTCCGGTGGATATGCACTTCAGCTATTCGGCGGCGTTCGGCAAGAGCTCGGCCAACGGCTATGAGCGTCTGTTGCTGGACGCGATGCTGGGCGATGCGACGCTGTTTACGCACCGCGA
>DATMOB010000130.1:0-12510 GCA_035568455.1 Granulicella sp. | reverse complement strand
GTCGCGCGATGGGTTCAGAACCTCATCCTTGAGCTCCTCGGCCCGATAGAAGTGACGAGCACTGAGATAACGGCGCCGGTCGAAGGCCCGGTGGTAGGCCATCTGAATGATCCAGGACTTCGCCGAGCTTTTGGAAGGATCAAAGAGCGCGGCTCTGCGGGAGAGGAACAGGAATACATCCTGTAAAAGATCGTCAGCCTCCGCCCGATTCCTCAGGATTCGATAACCGACATGGCGGATTGACGCCGCATGCCGCCGAAATAGGAAAGTGAGCGAGTCCCTGTCGCCGTGCCCTGTCCTCTGTAGCAGCAATTCATCGGAAAGATCATCGGACTGTATTGCTTCGAACAACTTTTGCCCATGGGCTCCAGAGTCGTTCTCAAGACAGGCCGGGCAAGAGTGCTCCCATTCCATTACCGGCTCGCCGCAAGCAGTCGCGTCTGATTCGCCGGAGATGGCTGACATTTCAGGAAAGAAGGCGGCAACATTTGAATTCATTCAGCCTCTCCTATGAGGAACATGCCTCTCCTCGAATCAGGCCATATTTATCGTATACGATAAATACCACACCCAGAGTACTTCGATTCTGGATGGATGGCCAGTAACATTTGCATCCGACTAGGAAAACGCATTCGGGCTCTTCGCAAGGCGAAAGGATGGCGACAGATCGACTTGGCCCAGCACTGTGGCGTCAGGGAAGTTCATCTGTCCTATTTGGAGCGGGGAATGCGGGAGGTTGGATTTAATACACTGGTCTCGATCGCGAAAGCCTTGGACGTGAAACTCTCAGATCTGCTTCGTGATATAGAGTGACCTGCTCAGCCTTCCCGACGTTGTCTCTGGCTCGATCCACGATATTTCACGAGGCATCTTGGGAACTAATGGATCGTTGGGTGGGCCAACAAGCGTTCGAGATGCGTTTACCGACGGCTATAGTGCAGAGAAATCCCGGCAAACAATTAGCCGCGTCACCTCCCGATTAGAAGGAGTCAGGCGGAAGGCCAGGAACAAAGTAGAGAGTGTGGAGTCTAAGGTGCCTCCGGCCAGCGCCAGTTGCGAACCTCTGGACGGTCTTGACCCTCGGTGTCTGCGAAGTTGACGCTGTTGATGATCTCCTCTTTGAGCCACTCCTTCAGATGGGCCCCTGTTCCTTGCAGCTTTGGTCCGATCAATGTTGCGCTACACTAACAATCCAACTGGCACAAAAGATCGGGCAGCCCAATGCGGAGGACGCGAGCCCAAGACGTGGAGAAGGCAATTCATGATAGGTAGACTCCGTGGCGAAATCAGCCGTTCCGATCGGAAAGAGCATAGCCGGTTGCAATCGAATTGCCGCACAGAAAGACGCATTCTGAAGATCCCCATGCAAGGAGTTTTCCTTTGGGCGATTGCGTGTTGTGGGGTTGCTTCCGCGCGGGGACAAGTAGCCAATCCGACGACTGCCTGGAGGCACGGACGATTTGAGATCGATCGAAAGGGAGTTATTGGACGCTCCGATGTGATTCTGCAGAAGCCGAATCTCTCGCCTGCCTCAGCGATGCCCCTTGGCAATGGGCGCCTTGGGCTTGCGGTGTGGGCGCAGGATGGGTACACGGCTCAACTGAATCGAGGCGATACCTTCCCAGGTCGGCTTTCGACTGGCCAAGTTACAATTCCCGGTTTGCAGAGGCTCATCCAGGCAGAGGACTACTCAGGGCGTTTGGATCTCGGCGACGGCGAGTTCCAGGAGCGCGGCGGAGGGATGACGGCAACGACTTACGTCATGGAAGGTCGCGACGTGATGGTAGTAGAGGTCACAGGAGCGGATCCGAAGACAATACAGCGTGCCGAACTGAAACTATGGGCGCCACGTAAGCCGGAGGTGTTGCAGCAGGGAAGAACGGGGATACTCGCAGAAACGTGGCTGGACAACCAGGAGGCAGGCGCCAGCGGCAAGACCTTCGGCTCTCTGGCAGCAATTACTGCGGAGGCAAAGGATGTGAAGGTGGATCAAGAGGGACCGTTAGCAATTGACATCAGCTTTCGTCCAAAGCCGGACGGGTCGTTTCGCATCCTGGTCGGTTCGCCCTCGTGGCAAGGTGGCGACGCGGTCCATGCGGCGACCACGCTGTTGGCGGAAGCCAGCGGGCTCTCGTCCAGTGAACACCGCGTGTGGTGGAATCACTTTTGGGAAGGCCCAGGCCTGATGAAGCTCTCCTCCCCTGATCATGCCGCGGAGTACCTCGAGAACCTCCGCATGATCGATTTATTTACCGCAGCCGCAGAAGGCCGCGATAAGCTGCCCGGCGAGCAGGCCGGCATCGGAGACCTTTTCTCTTCGTTTCGTGATGAACATCGGTGGGGACCATCTGCCTACTGGCACTGGAATCTTCGCATGCAGGTCAGTGCCAATCTTGGTGCCGGGACCTTTGCTCTGAACGACTCCTACTTCAATCTCTACCGCAGTAATCTGCTTGAGATAAGAAAGTGGACAAAGAAGCACATGGGAGGACGCGACGGCATCTGTGTTCCCGAGACCATGCGCTTCAACGGCCAGGGCTACGAGAATGAGACTTGGATCGCTACCCCCGCGATCAATTGTGGAGAGGACTCGAAGCCCTACTATAACGCCCGCACGCTCTCCAGCGGAGCTGAGGTTTCCCTCTGGGTCTGGCAGCAGTATCTGTTTACAGACGACCTCCGGTTCCTGCGCGAGAACTATCCCATCATGCGCAATGCTGCATTGTTCTACCAGGCCTACGCGACGCGCGCAGGCGATGGCTCATTGCACACCTATCCGTCGAACGCGCATGAGTCGAAGTGGGATGTTCATGATCCAACCACGGATGTCTCTGCCATGCGCACGCTGTGGCCTGCTGTGATTGAAGCGGCACAGATACTGAATACGGATGCAAGCCTTGTCCGGAAGTGGAAAACAGAGCTTTCACACCTGCCACAGCTCGCCCTGGTTTCGTACTCGTCGCCGGACGTGCTCCTTGCCGCGGACGCGGAGCGCACCGATAGCATCATTACGACGAGCGATGACCCAGCCGCTGAGACGCACAATAGCGAAAATATCGGCCTAGAACCGGTCTGGCCCTATGGTTTGATCGGAGATGACGGCCCGCTCCATGATCTCGGGGTGCGCACCTTCCTGCATCGGGTCAACAAGAATGAGAATGACTGGAGCCCAGATCCAGTGCAGGCGGCACGTCTTGGCTTGGCGGATGAGTTCCGAGCGAGCGCGCTCTCCCTGACCGAGCGATATCAGAGCTACCCGTCGGGTTTGGCCAGCTTTGCGGGCTCTGAGTTCTACGTCGAACAGGCCGGAGTCGTCGCGGATGCGTTGCAAACCGCACTGGTCCAGGACTACGACGGACTAGTGCGCATCACGCCCGCTTGGCCGAAGGATTGGGATGCGGACGGTACCGTCTACATTCAGCACGGTGCTCAAATCCATGTGCAAATACGCCAAGGGAAGATCATAACCGTAGGAATCGAGACGGGCAGCGCCCGAACCATGCGCATTCGAAACCCATGGCGGGGAGAGAGCGTTGAGGTCATCGATGCGCGCACATCCACCATCGTTTCATCGCCAAGCTCCGCCGCTATTCTTTCGTTCCCAGTCCTCCGCAACAGGACTTATCTGGTGAGACCGGTGTCGCGGAGGAATACTCCGTTTCGCTTCGAAGCTATTTCGGGCACGCTCGCGGATGCGCCACGGTCTCTCGGCACGCGCTCCATAGGTATTGCGAAGTAACAACGAGTTCAGCTATCAGGTGCAAGAGCCTTTCAAAGGCTGCATTGCATGGCAGGCGTGTATTGGAGCGAAACCGGAGATCACGCGTGCGCCTTCCCCGGGCCCGCGCGCCGCTCTGTTTAGCAGGCGATGGCGTATGGATGGAGCGTTCCACAAGGAACCTGTGCCAGGAAACAGCGAGGAAGCTGGTCGGGACAGAGCTATTTTCAGGATCGACCTTCTGAACATGGATACCCTTCCATCATGGTCACTTCCACGCCGACAGTTGGGAGTAGGGTTTGCTGTAGTGAGTGGATCAATCGACCAGACCTGCATTGACGAAGCGCCAGGTGAACAGCTGGCAATCCAGCTCCAACAGCATGTAGGCGTTCTCGTCATACCGCGTGGCAGCCATTACGTAGTGCTGCGCGCCGAAGGTGTGGGCGAAGTCCACCATAAAGGGTAAGTTTTGCGTCGTCGCTCAAGCCCGCAATGCAGGTGCCTTGAGTGTTTCAAATGTCTGTCGCACGTCTGTACTCGCTGAAACGGTCGTTTCAGAATAGTACGAAGGGGCGGAGCTGCCCGGCCGCGGTCAAAGCCATAGCCGCCCCCCAAGTGAGCCCTGAAGCAATCTGAGCTGCATCGGGCTGCCCCTATCCAGAATTGCGCCGCAGGTCTACGCGTCTTGTACTTGGGCCACGGGCTCCAGCTCGTCTTGTGCTTGGACCACGGGTTCCAGCTCATCTTGTGCTTGGATCGCAGGATCCAACTCGTCTTGTGTTGGGATCACAGGATCCAACGTGGATACTTCCAAGGCGTCTGCCGACATGGTGAAATCTCCTTTTAAGTGGAATCATGAGACGGTTTGACTACGGAGGAGCGACTTTAGAACGGGCCGCGAGCACGCCCATAGTAGTAGCGAGGAGAGGTTCCGTGCAGGATTATTTTCACGCATGATAATGTCCTTTATCATGCGTGAAAGGAGGAGAGATTTACGGGCATGGCTCAGCCAGCAGGCCATAGTTGGCAAACTCGTCGTAGAGGAACTTCCCTCGATCGACGTCCAAGATGAGATCGCTGGACGCGATATGGCCCCACGTGACCTGAACAAAGAGGAGTTTGTCGTTGAGCCAATGTGCCGAAAAGGTGTTGCCGTGATCGGTGAAGGCCGCCTGCAGCACCTCCTTGCCGTCGGGAGTGTCTCCTATATACAGGGTCGTCTCCTAAGGCTTCGCGACGCTCATATAGTCGGGATCGATCTCCACGAGCCACCGTGTTCGCTGTGGGAAGGAATGCGCTTCGCGGAAGTGGGAACATTGGCGATGTTGACTCCCCGCACGATTTGCATCTTCCTCTCATTCTCTGGACGATCCGGTCCGTAGATGACTTTCTGTGGACATGGGCTTGGAGTCTGCCCGTCCGTCCTCGAGAGGCAAAAAACAAGCAGCGTCACGCAGATGGTCAGAGTCTTCCGCATGGAACGCCACTATGCTCCTGCCGGCTGTGTGAGAGAGAAATATCTATGAACAACGGAGACCGAAAATGACCTCGCAACTGGTTGTGGCAGGATCCGCCACCTCCCCGCCCTCGATCTTCACCGCGCGACCGGAGGCCCGCACGCGGATGCGCGACTTTTTCAGCTCGCACATCCGCAATCCCAATACCCGCCGCGCCTACCGCGAGGCGGTGCGGCAGTTCTCCGGCTTCTGCGCCGAGCACGGAATCGTCGATCTCGCCCAGGTGGAGCCGGTGCATGTGGCGGCGTTTGTCGAGGCGCAGCTCCAGCAGAACTCCAAACCTACGGTGAAGCAGCGGCTGGCGGCGCTGCGCATGCTCTTCGACTGGATGGTGGTCGGCCAGGTCCTGCCCATCAATCCTGCTCACGCCGTGCGCGGTCCGAAGCACTCGCAGCGGCACGGCAAAACGCCGGTGCTGCAGGCCGACGAGGCGCGGGCGCTGCTCGATGCGATCGACACCGATTCCCTGCCCGGCCTGCGCGATCGGGCGCTGATCGGCCTGATGGTCTATACCTTTTCTCGCGTGGGCGCGGCTGTCTCCATGAAGGTCGAGGACTACTATGTGCAGGAGCGCCGCGGCTGGGTCCGACTGCATGAGAAGGGCGGCAAGGAGCATGCGATGCCGACTCACCACAATCTGGACCGTTACCTCGAGGAGTACATCCGGGCTGCCGGCATCGCCGAGGACCGCAAGGGGCCACTCTTCCGGACGGCGCGCGGCCGGTCGGGCGAGCTGACCGGTAATGCCCTGCTCCAGTCGGACGTTTGGAGGATGATTCGGAAGCGGGCGCTCGCGACCGGGATCAAGACCGAGATCGGCTGCCATACCTTCCGCGCAACCGGCATCACCGCCTACCTCAAGAACGGCGGCCGCCTCGAGGTCGCGCAGCAGATGGCCGCGCACGAGTCGGCCAGGACGACTGGCCTCTACGACCGGCGCAGCGATGAGGTCTCGCTCGACGAGGTCGAACGGATCGGGATCTGACGAAACTCATTAGCATTAGGTGATTTGCGACGCTTGCAGAGGAGATGGCACCGCCATGCGAAGCGCGCTAATACCCAATAAGGATTTGTACTTGGACGGGGGATTTTTTCAGGGACAGACTTGTAAGTGAAAAGGAGAACGAAATGAACTTCACAGCCAAGACCGCCCTCTCCACCGCAGTACTCGCCCTCACGATGGTATCGAACCAGGCCAACGCCTACGTCAAGACGAACCTTGTAGTCCAGCCACTTGCAGCGACCGCCGATGCCCAGGATCTGATGCTCCACGCCGACGATAACGGTTCCACGTTCCTTTATGTCGAACAGCAGCAGGGAGCAAAGCTCGCGGTGTATGACGTGACAGACCCGGCGCATATGAAGCTCGATGCCTCGGTGGAGACCGGCGCTCGCAGCAGCTATGAGTTCGTCAGCGCAATCGGCAATAGCGAATTGATTGCCTTCCGCGATGGCTCCGGCAGTGCCGTGATTGACTTGCGCAAGGCCAAGGCGCCCAAGCTGGCCATGATCGAAGGCTCGCCCGCCGCGGCGACCGAGTTGCTCGGAACCTCCGGCTACTTGGCGTCCAACTTCCAACAGATTGAGCCGGCCGCGATCGCCGCGCAGCCCCGCTTGGTGCAGGTTGTCGAGACCGCCACTGCCGCACCTCGCGTGGTGACTGCGGTGGCCAACGTGACCAAGCAAGTCGCCCGCCCTGAGACCGGCACCACTTTCCTGCTCGGCGCAAACGGCATCACAGTCGTCCGCCAGATCAATACCGAGCGCCAGTACCTCGACCAGGAAGAGCTCTGGATGCACGCCAACTAGACAGGCCAAAATCGCGGCTGGTCGCGATTGGTCTTGGCTGGATACACCGCACCGCCGCACACAGAGACCACCTGAAGATTCAGGTGGTCTCTGTGTTTAATCGCTCACTACAACGTCCTTTATGTTGTAGAAGTGCGTGAGAACGTCGTGGCCGCAGCAGCGCGCAAGGCTTCGAAAGAGACTTACGCGGCGGTCGCAGGGCACGCGGGACGACCGAGGCGAAGCCGGTGCGTGGTGTGGTTTTGGAATTTGCGACAAGGATGCGACAAAGTCGCGGAAGGGAGGTACTTCTAAATAATTGAATTGATTGGTGGACCTGATCGGGATCGAACCGATGACCTCTTCCATGCCATGGAAGCGCGCTCCCAGCTGCGCCACAGGCCCACTCTCGGGGAAGGACTTTCTT
This sequence comes from Granulicella sp., assembly GCA_035568455.1. Lineage (GTDB taxonomy): Bacteria > Acidobacteriota > Terriglobia > Terriglobales > Acidobacteriaceae > Edaphobacter. Next base: position 5,060 of record DATMOB010000130.1, on the reverse strand, counting down.
ATTCTCTAGGATGTGCGCGGTTTCGTCAATCTCCCGGGAACTTATTGCCCCCTTCCTGGTGTCTAAGTCTTACAGAGTGAGCGAGCACTCGGCCGCCGGCGGCGCAGTTGCTTCTTCCACCCGATGCTGCACTCGACAAGCATTCTGGGAAGTCGTACCGTAGAGGGACCCGATATGCAGGCGGGCATGGCAGTGGGCAATCTGGCAAGTGCGATTGGTATCCGGACCGAAGAGGCATCCCTCGTCGCCGACCTCAAGGCCGGCTCTGAGGAGGCCTTCGGTCTGCTCATCGCCCAGTACCATCAGCCGCTCTACTCCCTCATCAGCCGCAGCCTTAACGACCCCGCTGACGCCGCCGACATCACCCAGGAAGTCTTCATCAAGGTCTTCCGCAGCATCCGCAAGTTCAACGGCGACGCCAGCCTGCGCACCTGGCTCTACCGCATCGCCCTGCATGAGGCCTCCAACCAGCGCCGCTGGTGGTCCCGCCACAAGCGCCAGGAGATCGGCATCGACGCGCCCACCGAGTTCGGCGATCCCGACTCCTCCGGCGAGACCTTCTCCCTCGCCTCGACCCTCGCCGACCGCTCCAGCTCGCCCTTCGACCATGCCGTCCAGGGCGAACTCCGCCTTCGCGTCGAAGCCGCGCTCCGTCAACTGCCCGAAGCCTTCCGCACCGTCGTCCTCCTGCGCGAGATCGAAGACCTCTCCTATGAAGAGATCGCCGAGATCCTCGACGCCAACCTCGGCACCGTCAAGTCCCGTCTCACCCGCGGCCGTGCCGCCCTGCGCGTCCTGCTGGCCACGGAAATTCACAACTCACAGCAAAATCCACAGAGAATTCCACAGCCCGAGGCCAGTGGAATCTCCACAGTAAATCGGCCTGCCCGCACCACCCTCCATCCAACGGCACTGGGGGAATACCAATGAACTTCCGCGAAATCAACGAGAGCGCCCTGCCCGAGGCGCCACAACTCCCGCCTCCTGAAGCCTGCCGCGACATTCGCGCCTGCTTCTCCGATTACCTCGACGGCGCCGTCAGCGGGCACGCCATGCACACCATCGCCAGCCACCTCGAAGCCTGCTCCGAGTGTGCCGCTGAGTTCACCTCCTGGCGCGCCATGCAACAGGCCCTCGCCGGCCTGCGTTCCGCCAAGGCTCCCGCCGACCTCGGCCTCAAGCTCCGCTGCGCCATCTCCCGGCAGAAGGCGGCGCGCGACGCCCACTGGGCCGACAAGTACATCGTCCGCTGGGAGAACGCCGTCCGCCCCATGCTGATCCAGGTCTCGGCCGGTTTGGCCGGAGCCATCGTCCTCATCGGAAGCATCGCCTTTCTGCTCGGCATCGTCGCCGCCCCCCAGCCGGTGCTCGCCAACGACGTCCCGCTCGACGCCGTCACCGCCCCGCACTACCTCTACTCGGCTGCCAGCTCTCGCCCCATTCTGACCGATCGCGACACCACCATCGTCGTCGATGCCTCGATCAACGATCGCGGCCAGGTCTACGACTACCGCATCGTCTCCGCACCGGAGAGCCCCGAGGTCCAGAGTCAGATCACCGAGCAGCTCATGCTCTACGTCTTCGAGCCCGCCCGCGTCTTCGGCTCCCCCGTCCGCGGCCACGTCGTCGTCACCTTCGACGGCATCTCCGTCCGCGGCTAAGCCCCTCCACCAACCCAATACTCCGGGCGCCCCATGTCTCGCCTCTGAGACATGGGCATCGAGCGCAGCTCGACCGCCTTCTCCTCCGCAACCCAACCGTCCGGGTACCCCATCCATCGCAGCCGTATCGCGATGGGTGGGGAGGGAAGACCCCCAGGGGTTTGCCACCAGCACCCCGCTGCCATACTCTATGTGGGGAGCGTCGAACCCACACCGTGTCCCCTTTCTCTCAAGCCGCACCCCTTGCTTCGTCCCCAAGCCGCAACCGCCGCGCCAGCTTCCTGGTCGCCCTGCTCGCGATCGCGCTCTGCGCCTCGGCACCTGCGCAGGCCCAATCCTCTTCTTCCTCCTCATCCTCACAGCAGAGCAGCAGCTCCACTGTCGCCGCTCCCAGCACCCCCAACGTCAGCCCGCTCTCGCGCAGCGCCAGCATTACCGCCGGGGGGTCGGCCACCACCCTTGAGACCAGCGAGCCGCTCTTCGACCTCGCCGCCGCCCTCAACGCCTGCGGCTACGACGACGACCTCGCCCACTCCGACCCCGTCCGCGCCGCCATCCGCGCCGACGTCGAGGCCTCCGTCGCTGCCTCTCCCGAGGCCCAGACCGTCCGCGCCGCGCTCTGCGCCTACGTCCACAAGCACGACCTCGCCGATCCCGGCCTCAACCTCGCCCAATACATCTCTCTCTCCCTCTATCTCACCCCCCCGCCCGAGCTCACGCCCGTCCTCGACGAGACCCAGCTGCCCCCGGACTCCACCCAGGTCGTCAACATCCTGCCGCTGCTGCGCACTTTTAACGAAGCTACTCAGCTGCACGCCCTCTGGATCAAGTACCGCCCGCAGTACGAGGAGCTCGTCGCCCGCGTCCACGACCCCCTCACCAACGTCATTCTCACCACCGACCACTACCTCAATCTCCCGGTCAGCAGCTACGACGGCCGCCGCTTCCTGGTCCTGCTCGAGCCCCTGCTCGCGCCCTCGGCCACCAACGCCCGCATCTACGGCAGCGACTACATCGTCGTCACCTCGCCCGCCGCCGAGCCCAAGGGCTCTGTCCGCTACGATCAGATCCGCCACACCTATCTCCACTACGTCATCGAGCCCATGGTCTACTCCCGCGCCAGCGCCATGGACCGCCTGCTGCCGCTGCTCAAGACCGTGCAGAACTCCCCGCTCGAGTTCAACTACAAGTCCGACATCGTCGCCCTCATCACCGAGTGCATGATTAAGGCAGTCGAAGACCACACCATGGCCATCAACCTGCCCATGCCGGTCAAACCCGACCCCCAGGCGCAACGCCTCGACCGCGTCGACCAGGAGCGCTACACCGCCGAGATGATCATCTACGAGCGGCAGGCCGAGGCCACCCGCCGTAACGCCGTCGACCTCGACATGCGCCACGGCTGGGTCCTCACCCAGTACTTCTACGACCAGTTCGCCGTCATGCAGCACGACGGCACCAGCCTCCACGACGCCATCGCCCCCATGGTCTACGGCATGGACGTCTCCCGCGAACAGCACCGCGACCAGCAGATCGCCTTCGTCGCCGACACCACGCGCGAGATCGTCCACCGCGGCCCCCGCCAGCTCATCGGCCTCGACCTCGCCGAATCCAAGCTCATGACCGGCGACCGCGACGGTGCCGAGGACATCGCCAACAAGATCCTCGCCCAGCCCGGCACCGACCACAACGAGGACCGCGCCCGCGCCCACTACCTGCTCGCTCGCGCCAACCTGCTCGACCAAAACCCCGAACAGGCGGTCACCGAGTTCCACGCCGCCCTCGACCTCTCCCGCGATCCCCGCACCCTCGCCTGGTGCCACATCTACCTCGGCCGCCTCTACGACATGCAGCAGGAGCCCGACCGCAAGAAGGCCCTGGCCGAATACCACGCTGCCCTCAACCTGCGCGACGACCGCCCCGACACCAAGGCCGCCGCCGAGAGCGGCCTCAAAGCCCCCTTCGCCCTGCCCAAGCGCGAACACACCTCCTCCGACCAGGAGGACGACAACTCCCCCTTCGACCCCACCGGCAAGGCCGAGAAGGAAGCCTACAAACCCCCGCCCCAACCCTGACCCCGCTTATCATCCTTCCGCACAGCGGGGAGGGACCCGCTTTCGCCGGCCGCCCCATAAAATCGGGTGCCCCATCCATCGCACCACCGCGATGGGTGGGAGGGACAGAATCCGGGTGTCCCGGCTTCGCGACAGCCTCACCGTCACGAAGCTGGGCATCGCGCAGCGAGACCTTCCAGAAACCCGCAAGACTTGACAAACCCGGCCACCCAAGGCCCTCAGTACCTTCAGGCCTCCCACTCAAGGGTGTACCCAAGTCTGGACTTAAAGCATCTACTATCTGGACTTTGGGTACTTTAGACCGGGGGGAGGGGTAAAGTACCCGAAGTCCCCCTTGACCCAGCATCCAACCCAATCCGTTACAGTAGACCCGGGAGGCGTCGCGAGCCGCATGAACACGAAATCCTCGACGCCCCAAAGGCGCACCAAACCCGCCACCAGGAAGCCCGAGTCCAAGCCCGAGCCAAATCCAGCCCTCGACCTCGCTCAGGGTCTCGGCCACACCTTCCGTAATCCCCATCTGCTCGAGCTCGCCCTCACCCATCGCTCGCTCTCCTACGAGACCAATCCCGAGAGCCTGGCCGACCCGCGCTCCGACAACGAGCAGCTCGAGTTCCTGGGCGACGCTATCCTCGGCCTGGTCATCGCCGAGAGCCTCTACCGCCGCTTCCCCGGCTCGCGCGAGGGCGAGCTCACCCGTCTGCGCGCCTCCATCGTCAGCCGCCGCCACCTCGGCGAGATGGCTCTGCGCCTCGACCTCGGCTCCCGCCTCCTCCTCGGCCGGGGCGAGGAGCGCAGCGGCGGCCGCACCAAACCCGCCCTGCTCTCCAACGCCCTCGAGGCCGTCATCGCCGCCCTCTACCTCGATGCCGGCCTGCCCACCGCCGCCGCCTTCATCGACCGCCACATCCTCGCCCCGGCCCTGCCCTCGCTGCAGCTCGCCCTCGATCCCGCCAGCACCTTCAGCGGCGCCGTTGGAGACCACAAGTCCGCCCTGCAGGAGCACCTCCAGGCCGCCGGCCTCGGCCAGCCCCAGTACATCCTCACCGGCCAGAGCGGCCCCGACCACCAGAAGCGCTTCCGCGTCGAGGTCCGCGTTCACCAGCCATCCGATCCCGCCGGCGACTCCACCACCGCCCTCGCCAGCGCCGAAGGCACCACCAAGAAGGAGGCGCAGCAGGAGGCCGCCCGCCTCGCCCTCACCCAAATCACAGGCCAGATCGCAAGCCGGCCCGCACGTCAGCCCAAACCCACCGGCGACTCCCACGCCCATTCCCATTCCCATTCCGATGACCTCTCCGACACCCCAACCTAACCCAGCCGA
>DATMOB010000129.1:0-2023 GCA_035568455.1 Granulicella sp. | reverse complement strand
TTACCCAGAGGCCATCACCTTCACCAGCTCCTCAACCGCCCGCAACCTCATCGCTCTGCTCGAAGCCGCGGAGCTGAATCTCCCACCTGGGATAGCCCTCGCCTCGATCGGCCCCATCACCTCCGCCACCCTCCGCGAGCTCGGCTACCAGCCCAACCTCGAGGCCGCTGAACCCACCGTCCCAGCCCTCGTCGAAGCCATTGCGACACACTTCCGCCAGCCGGCCTAGTGCGAACTCCAGGTCTTATCCCCCGAGTTGCACAGCGTCTCCAGAGAGCAGTCCATGCACCGCGGCTTCCGCGCCACACACACCTGCCTCCCGTGATGGATCAACTCATGCGAGAATGCGATCCACCGGTCCTGCGGCAGCACCTTCATCAGATCCCGCTCCACCTTCTCCGGCGTCGTCTCCTTCGTCAGCTCCAGCCTGCGTGAGAGCCGCAGCACATGGGTATCCACCACCACGCCCTCGGCGATCTCGAACCACGATCCCAGCACCACATTTGCTGTCTTCCGAGCCACCCCGGGCAGCCGCAGCAGCTCTTCCATGGTCTGCGGCACCTTGTTGCCGAACTCCTTCACCACCGCCCGCGCCGCGCCCTGGATCGACTTCGCCTTGTTACGAAAGAACCCCGTTGTCCGGATCAGCTCTTCCAACTCGGGCAGGGAAGCCTCGGCCATCGCCTTCGGCGCAGGAAACGCCTTGAACAGCGCCGGCGTCACCAGGTTCACCCGCACATCGGTACACTGCGCGGAAAGGATGGTCGCCACAGTCAGCTCCCACGCGCTCTTGTGATTCAGCGCGCAAACCACCCCCGGATAGGTCTTCGCCAGCGCATCGAGAATCGCCGCCACCCGCTCCGGCGCCAGCGGTTTCTTCGTCTTTCCCGCTCGCACCTTCGGCGCCACCGGCGCCGACGCCGCAATCGCTCGCGCCCGCACTCCCGTTGCTGCAGGAGGCACGGAGCGTACTGGCTGAATGAGCTTCTTTACGGCTTTCTTCGTCGCCATCTCTATGCCAGCCACTCCGCCATCTGCTTGTTTCCTCTAGTGCTAATCGTAGCAAACGCGGCGGCCGCCCGCGCCTCCGATATACTGCAGGGGCATGTCAGAAAAACTCATCGCAGCCCTCGTCGCCTTCATCAGCACCGGCGGATACTCGAGCGTAGTCCTCCTCATGGCGATCCAGTCGGCGTGCGTGCCGATCCCCTCCGAGGTCATCATGCCCTTCGCCGGCTATGTCCTCGCCACCACCCAGGCCAAGCTCGTCATGCTCGCCACCGTGGCCTCGCTGGCCTCGAACCTCGGGTCGATTCCCGCCTACTGGGTCGGCGCCCGTGGAGGCCGCCCCATGGTCGAGCGCTTCGGCGGCTACGTTTTGCTCAGCCGCCGCGATCTCGATCGTGTCGAACACTTCTTCAACCGCTACGGCTCCATCACCGTCCTGGTTGGCCGCATGCTGCCCATCGTCCGCACCTTCATCGCTCTGCCCGCGGGCATCGCGAAGATGAACCAGCTCCGCTTCCACGTTTACACCTTCATCGGATCCTGGCCCTGGTGCTACGCGCTCGCCTACATCGGCATGAAGCTTGGCGCCACCTGGAACACCGACCCCCGCTTTAAGGCCTTCTTCGATCGCTTCCACCACGCCGTTGAAGTCGTCCTGCTCGTCGGCATCCTCTGGTTTGTCTGGTCGCACTGGAAGAATCGCATCCGCACAGAACCGGCCCAAGGCTGAACTCTCTTCTGGCGCAGATCAGCTGAAGTGTCCAGTACAGATCAGCTGAGGGGGAGGAGCGGTCGCCACCGTCCTCCTCCCTTTCTCGCCGCTCCTCCGGCGCTTAGAACTGGAGCCGCAGCGCGAACTGCCACTGACGCGGAACGCCAAACTCCTGCTGCACCTGCAGATTAAACTGCTGAATCAGCGCTGGCAAACGGTGTTCTCAACCTGCTATCTCTTAGAGATTGGGAAACCCTCGGCCACCGCCGGGGCTTTTTCTCGGGTCACGCAAAAATCCATAAG
>DATMOB010000128.1:0-68367 GCA_035568455.1 Granulicella sp. | reverse complement strand
CTTGAGGTCGCCGGGAAAGGGGATGTACTCGATCTTGCCGGGTCCGTGGACCGCCATGAGCGCCTTGGCTACGTCCTTGAAGGTGCGGGCCTCGCCGGTGCCGGCGTTGACGACGGCCTGGACCGGCTCCTTGGGGCTGTCGGAGAGCAGGCCGCCGAAGAACATGTTGATGCGGGCGAGGTCTTTGACGAAGACGAAGTCGCGGCGCTGTTCGCCGTCGGCGTAGCCGCCGGAGCCCTCGAACATGCGGATAGCTCCGGTGTCCTTCAGCTGGCGGGTGAAGTGGTGGATGACGCTGGCCATGCGGCCTTTGTGCTGCTCGCGCGGTCCGTAGACGTTGAAGTAGCGGAGGCCGACGACGGTGCCCTTGAAGTGCGGCAGGAGGCGGCGGACGTAGTCGTCGAAGACCAGCTTGGAGTAGCCGTAGACGTTGAGCGGGCGCTCATTGGCGGGGATCTCGGTGAACTGGGTGCTGGCGCCATAGACCGCGGCGGTGGAGGCGTAGACGAACGGGATTTTGCGGCCGGTGGCGAAGTGGAGCAGTTCCTTCGAGTAGGTGAAGTTGTTGTCCATCATGTAGCGGCCGTCGTCTTCAAGGGTGTTCGAGCAGGCTCCCTGGTGCAGGATGGCGCGGATGCGGGTGCTCTCGAAGTCGCCGGCCTTGAGGGCGGCGCGGAACTCGCGCTTGTCCATGTAGTCGGCGTACTGCGCTCCCCAGAGGTTCAGGAACTTTGGGCCGGAGAGGTTGGGGGCGGGAGCGAGGTTGTCGACGACGAGGAGGTTGCGCTCACCCTGCTGGTTGAGCTGCTGGACGAGATTGCTGCCGATGAAGCCGGCGCCGCCGGTGACGATGATCAAGGTCTCTCCTTTGAAACGCGTAAATCCCTCGCGAGCGCTGTACGTTGCGCTTGGCTGTTCACCGCCCCCCTACTATTGCCCGGAGCTAAGTACAGTGAATGCAATACTATAGGTTATATTCTCGCCGCTAAGTTATAGATTCCATGTGGCTTATGGCTAAAAAATAGATTCTAAACGGGTTATTGGGTGGATGTGCCGCCCCGTCTGCTTCTTTTTTTATTTCATCCCTAGTTCCAGTGTAGCTGGTTGTAGGGACCCTTTGCGCCAACTCTATTTGTCTTGTTTTGTTGGACTTGTGGGAGATGTGGGGTTGTCATCAAGGAGAGGCCCCAGGGAATCACGGTATTCCGTCTCAGGGCGTGGGTTGGCGATGATTGTATTGCCTGACAGTTGCGCGGAGTGCCGGTTGGGCTTCGGATTTTCGGTTGAAAGGTGCGAGCGGTATGGGGGGTGGACGGTACCGGGGTCCTTCAACTGCGCTACTCGCGATGAAACTGCGAGTAGCTTCGCTCAGGATGACGGCTTTTTGGGGGGGAGAGCGGTCGTTTACTGCCGCAAACGAGGCCCACCTTCGTGACGATGAGGCCGTCGCGAAGATGGGGCACCCGGTTCAGGCTTGCCGGTGGGGCTGTCGTGAGGATGGGCACCCGTTTTTTTCGATTAGGCTAAGGCGGTGGCGGTGAGTTTTTGGACGATGTGGGTGGTGGAGAAGCCCTCGACGGTGGGGACGATCTCGACGCGGCCGCCGTAGGCCTGGACGTCTTCGTGGCCGACGACGGTGGCGACGCTGTAGTCACCGCCCTTGACCAGGACGTTGGGCTTGAGGGCGCGGATCAGCTCGAGCGGGGTGTCCTCGTCGAACAGGACGACCGCGTCTACGGCGGCCAGGGCGGCCATAACGCGGGCGCGCTCGCGTTCGCCGACGATGGGGCGGGTGGGTCCTTTGAGGCGGCTGACCGAGGCGTCGGAGTTGAGGCCGAGGATGAGCTTTGAGCCGAAGCTGCGGCAGTCCTCGAGCAGGGTGATGTGGCCGACGTGGAGCAGGTCAAAGCAGCCGTTGGTGAAGACGATGGTCTCGCCGGCGGCGCGCCACTCGGCGGCGCGCAGGGTCATGCGTTCGAGGTCGAGGATCTTTTCGGCGGCGGCGAGGCCGGAGCTGGGGGTGAGGGCGGCGATCAGCTCGTGCTGGGCTATGGGGACGGTTCCCACCTTGCCGACGACAATGCCGGCGGCGAGGTTGGCGAGCTCGACGGCGCTGGTCACCTGCAGTCCCCCGGCGATGCCTGCGGCCAGAGTGGCGATGACGGTGTCACCGGCGCCGGAGACGTCGAAGACCTCGCGGGCGCGTGCCGGGGAGTGGTAGGTGCTGCTGCCGGGGATGGGCTGCAGCACGGTGATTCCCTTCTCGCTCATGGTGACGGTGAGGAACTTGAAGTCGTGTTTGCCGACCAGGACGAGGCCGGCGGCGAGCAGCTCGTCCATGTGGGCCTGGTCGGCGGGGACGCGGGTGGCCTCGGAGAGTTCGCCGAGGTTGGGGCAGACCGAGGTGGCGCCGGCGTACTTGGCGAAGTCGTGGGTCTTGGGGTCGACAAAGACGGGGATGTCGTGGCGGCGGGCGGCGCGGATGACCTCCTGGCAGATGGCGGGGGTGAGCGCGCCCTTGGCGTAGTCGGAGAGGATGACGGCGGACATCTTGACCGTGAGCTCGAGGGCGCGGTCGAGCAGGCGCTGCTCTTCGACGGCGGGGCGACGGTCGCGGCTTTCGATGTCGAGGCGAAGCAGCTGCTGCACGCGGCCGACGATGCGGGTCTTGGAGATGGTGGGCAGCGATCCGGTGACGACGCCGAGGGTGTCGACGTGGGCGGCTTCGAGCAGAGCGGAGAGCTCGGAGCGCTCGCTGTCGTTGCCCCAGAAGCCGGCGAGGAAGGTCTGGCAGCCGAGGCCGGCGAGGTTCATGGCGACGTTGGCGGCGCCACCGGCGCGCTCGTAGCGCTGGGCGTGGCGGAGGATGGGGACGGGCGCCTCGGGGGAGATGCGGTCGACCTCGCCGAGGATGTAGCGGTCCAGCATGAGGTCGCCGAGGACGAGGACCTTGAGCTGGCCGAAGCCGCCCTCGAGCAGGTTCAGGATGGAAGGAAGTTCAGGAAGCATGGGTGGAGAGTATCCTCAATGTGCTCAATACCTTCAATGTCCGGGTTCTATCATCGCATCTTTCGCTTGCGGGGCGGTACAGCGCTCAGGACTGCGATAGCGACTGATAGCGGGTGGCTGGGGTTGACGCTAAGGCCTGGTCCACCTGGGTCATGACCTCGTCGACGGTGATGGAGGTGATGCAGCGTTTCTGCTCGATGGTGCAGGTTTCGAGGCCGCAGCCCCAGCACTCGACCTGATGGTAGACGACGCGGTGCTGGTCACCGTAGGGGAACCACATGCGGGGTTTGTTGCGGGCGGCGAAGATGGCCACGCAAGGGGTCTGGACGGCGGCGGCGAGGTGCATGGGGCCGCTGTCGTGGCCGAGGAAGAGGCGGGAGTCGGCGAAGACGGCCGCGCTCTCTCGCGGTGTGAGTTGGCCGCAGAGGTTGAGGACGGGGCCGGGCTGGGGGGCGCCGGGATCGGCAGGTTGGGCGCTGCTCCACCCCTGGGCGGCGAAGTCGGAGGCGTCGGCCTCCTCGGGGGCTCCGCAGAGGGCGAGGGCGTGGCCGGGGTGGCGCTCGGCGATGCGGGCGAGCAGGGCGCGCCAGTTCTCGCGGCCCCAGTCCTTCGACTGGACCTTGGTGCCTACACTTACCGCGAGAATAGGCCGGAGACCGGCCGGGACGAGCGCCTGGCGGGCGGTGGCGATCTCGTCTGGGGTGAGTTGGAGATCCCAGCTGGTGGGATCGTCTAGGCGGGCGTCGCCGAGTTCAGCGAGGTTGCGGGCGAGGCGGGCGGCCTCGGGCTCGAGCTGCTGGCTGGGGCCCTCCGGGCGGTTCTGCTGCATGTCGTCGGTGAGCGGGACGCCGATCTGGTGGGCGATGCGGCAGAGGCGGAAGAAGCGGGCGTCGCGCCGGGCCGAGGGAATGCCGCGGGCGGAGCCGAGGTAGACGATCACTTGCGGACGCCAGCGTCGGAGCTGGTTCCAGAGCGAGAGAAGCTCGCGCGGGCTGCGGGTTCCTACGGGATAGCGGAAGTAGCCTTGGACGAGGCCGGTGTCGGCGAGGATGGCGGCGGCGGGCGGAGCCTTGGCGCTGACGGGGAGGTTGGTCAGGAGACGCCGCTCGGCGGCTGGGAAGGCGCGCGCGATCAGGTGGAGCGCAGGGAGAGCGACCAGCGTGTCTCCGAGACTACCCAGGCGGTAGATGAGGACTCGTTCGGGGGGAGATTTCACGGTAGCTTCAGTCTGCTGGAAGTTGGGGGTGAAGAGCAACTGCAATCGGGAGTGGGACTTCGCGTCGGTTCGCGGCAGATTTGGCAGAGATTGGCGGATGGGGTTACGGCGGCGCGCGAGTGCTGATAAAGTTCTGAGTGCGACATTACGCATGAGCGGAGTTATGCCTGGAGTTGGTTTTTCCGTACGGGCGGTTGGGTTTTCCATGGTAGAAGCGGCAGTTTCCATGATCGACGCAGACGAGATCATCCGGCAGCAGGACCAGGCCACGATCCTGTGGCATGGCGAGGCTGGGGAGATCACGGCCCAGGGGCTGCTATGCACCATCCTGCAACAGCATCACGCCAACTTCGATCTTTGGCACCAGGAGGATCGCGCCCGCGATACGAGCGCGACGGCGGAGAACATCGCCGAGGTCAAGCACGCCATCGACCGGCTGAACCAGGACCGCAACGATCTGGTGGAGCGGATCGACGAGGCGCTGCTGGCTGCGCTGCGGGAGCAGAATCCTGGGGCGCCGCTGCACTCGGAGACGCCGGGGCTGATCGTGGACCGGCTGTCGATCCTGGCGCTGAAGATCTACCACACAGGGATCGAGGCGGGGCGGGAGACGGCGAGCGAGGCGCATCGCTGCCGCAACCAGAGCCGGCTGGCGGTGCTCGAGGAGCAGCGCAGCGACCTGGGGCGCTGCCTGGATGATCTCTGGCGGCAGATCGTGGCTGGAGAACGGCGCTTCAAACTCTACCGGCAGATGAAGATGTACAACGATCCGGAGCTGAACCCGGTCTTGTACAAACGAGGTGGGTGTTGACCTGGCGGCTCTATTCTGCGTATAAAACCCAGACAAGCCCATTTCGATTATGAGGAACCTACTGTCTCGAGTGCAATCCTCGAGTGATGGGGTACGGGAAAAAGATGGCCCAGACGAAGGCAGCAGCCACCGCAGTGATCAAACGGAATCCACGCACCCTGGCAGGAGATGTTCCCGTACCAGTCGACGATGCGCGCAGCAACGCGTTAGCCCTGTATGAGGCGGCGTTGAGGCTGATGCAGGCAGGCAAGTACGAGGCCGCACACACGAAGTTCAATCAACTTCTGGACGCCAGCCCGGGCGACCTCGCCGACCGCATTCGCATGTATATCAATGCGTGCATGATGCAGGTCTCGAAGGGCAAGACCGACTTCAAGAGCCACGAAGAGCGTTACGACTACGCTATCTCGCTGTTGAATACCGGACAGTATGAAGATGCGCGCGAGGAGCTGAAGACGATCCTGGCGGACAACAGCAATGCCGACTATGCGTTCTACGGACTGGCGGTGCTGTCGAGCATGACCGGCGACTCGCACACCTGCCTGGAACACCTGTCGGAGGCCATTCGCCTGAACGCGCGCAACCGCATCCAGGCGCGCTCGGACTCGGACTTTCAGGATATGGCCGACGACCCCCGCTTCACGGAACTCCTGTATCCGGAAGTATGATGGAGGTCAGGGATAGCATCGGCGGCATGAGCCGGTGCTGAACTGACGGGCTATGAACCGCACGCGGTTCTGGAGAGAGCACTACTCTTACTTGAATGACCGTCTCAACCGTGGCGAGGCCGCCGCGGTTGAGACGATCCCGTGCATCTCAAACAATCAGGAGTATTTCGATTTGGCTAAGCTGAACCTGCTTGCGCCCGACCAGGCGCCGTTGCGCGTCGTCGCTATCGGCGGCGGCACCGGGCTGTCGACGCTGCTACGCGGCTTGAAGCGGTATGTGGCGGCTCCGGCCGGAGCGCATTCAGGGTGGCCTATGGGCGGGCACCCGCTGCCGGGCGAGGCGGCGGGCGTGATTCGCGATCTGGCGGCGGTGGTCACGGTGACCGACGACGGCGGATCGTCCGGTCGGCTGCGCGAGGACCTGAAGATGCTGCCGCCGGGCGACGTGCGCAACTGCATGGTGGCGCTGTCGGAGGATGAGCACCTGCTCTCCCGACTCTTTCGCCACCGCTTCGCCCAGGGCGACCTGGAGGGGCACAGCTTCGGCAACCTGTTCGTGGCGGCGCTGACCGAGATTACGGGCGACTTCGCGCTGGCGGTGCAGATGTCCTCGCAGATTCTGGCCACGCGTGGGCGCATCTATCCGGCGACCAACTCCAACGTGACCCTGGCGGCGCGCATGGACGACGGCAGCCTGGTGCGCGGGGAGACCAATATCACAGCCAGCAAACGGAGCATCGTCGAGCTGATGCTGGACCCGCCGACCGCCGATCCCATGCCGGAGACGATCGAGGCGATCGCGCAGGCCGATCTGATCACGCTGGGGCCGGGGTCGCTGTACACCTCGCTGATTACCAACCTGCTGGTGCGCGGGGTACCGGAGGCGCTGGCCGCCGCGAAGGCGACGCGGGTGTATATCTGCAACCTGATGACCCAGGCCAACGAGTCGCTGGGGTTGACCGCGGCGCAGCATATCGAGAAGATTCTGGAGCATGTGGGCGCCCTGAAGGAGCCGATCTTCGACTACGCCTTGATCAACACAGCGCCGATCTCGCCGGCGTTGTCGGCGCGCTATGCCAGCGAGGGACAGCAGCCGATCGAGGCGGACCTGGCGCGCATCCGGTCGCTGGGAGTAGAGCCGATCACCGGCGACTTCGTGCATGAGGGCGATGTGCTGCGCCACGACCACGACCGCGTGACCGAGCGCCTGCTGGAGCTTTGCCTGGCGGAGGAGACGGCGCTGCGGCCCTGAAGCGGAAGCGGAATCGAACAAATCTCGCCCCGGTCGGTACGACCGGCGTCGCTGAGGGAGAATCTTTGGTGCTCGAAACTCCTGTTCTGGAAGGAAAACTCGTTCGCTTGGAGCCGCTGCGTCTGGAACATCTGCCGGCGCTCGAGCGGGTCGCCTTCGATCCCCGCATCTGGCGTTATATGAATACCTCGGTCGAGACACCGGCGCAGCTGCGAGCTTGGGCGGAGACGGCGCTGCGGTTGGAGACTGCCGGCACGACCCTGCCCTGGGTCACGGTGCTGAAGGCCGGCGACGATGGAGACGGTCAGGTGATCGGGAGTACGCGATTTCTGGATCTCGATCGCGGACACGAGACCACCGAGCTCGGATCCACCTGGCTGGCGCCCGCATTTCAGGGCAGCGGCGCGAACACCGAGGCCAAGCTGCTGCAGCTGACCTATGCCTTCGAGCCACTGAAGCTGCGCCGGGTCGCGTTCAAGACGCACCACGAAAATCTGCAGTCGCAGGCGGCGATCCGCGCGATCGGCGGGGTGTATGAGGGGACCTTCCGCAACCACTATGTGATGCCGGACGGCAGCCAGCGCCACAGCGTGTGGTTCTCGATTATCCGCGAGGAGTGGCCGGAAGTGCGATCGAGACTAGAGGAGCGGCTGCAGCGGCGGACAGGGTCTCCAGCGTCCGCTTGAGCTGGCCGCAAGCGGCGTAGATGTCGCGGCCGCGCGGGCGGCGGGTGAAGGTCGGGATGCCGGCGGCGAGCAGGCGGGCGTGGAAGGCATTGACGGTCTGCGTGGCCGGCTCCTGGAAGGGCATCGAGGGGCCGGAGTTCCAGACGATCAAGTTCACCTTGGAGCGGATGGGGGCTCCGGGGGCCTTGAGCAGGGCGATGAGCTCGGCCGCATGCTCGGGCTGGTCGTTGATGCCGCCCAGAAGGACGTACTCGAAGGTGACCGCCTCGCGGGCGCGCAGGGGAACGGTGGCGAGCGCCTCCATCAGAGCGGCGATGTTCCACTTGCGGGTGATGGGCATGATGGACTCGCGCACCTGGTCATTGGAGGCGTTGAGCGAGATTGCCAGCTTGGGACGCACGGTCTCGGCGGCGTAGCTGAGGATGCCAGGCAGGATGCCGGAGGTGGAGACGGTCATGCGGGCGTCGGGGATCTGCATGTGGCCGGAGAGCAGGCGGACGGCGGCGCTGAAGGCGGGGTAGTTCAGGAAGGGCTCGCCCATGCCCATGAAGACCAGGTTGATGCGGGCGGGAGTGGGGTTGCCGCGGCTGCTGCCGAGCGCGACCTGGTGGCGGTTGAGCACGGCGGCGACCTGGCCGGCGATCTCGCCGGGGGTGAGGTTGCGGCGGATGCCCAGCTTGGCGGTGAGGCAGAACTGGCAGTTGACGGCACAGCCGACCTGGCTGGAGATGCAGATGCTGGCGCGCTGGTAGGCGGGGCTTCCCTGCCCCGGCTGAGCGCTCTCCTCGGCTATCTCTTCTTCGGAGGCAGTGGTGCCGTCGCCGCGCTCGCCGCCGTCGCCGCCGGGCATCCAGACGGTCTCGACGGTCTCGCCGTCGGCCATGCGCATCAGGTAGCGCTCGGTGCCGTCGATGGAGCGGGCGGTCTGGACGATCTCGGGCAGGCCCACGACGTAGCCGGCGGACTGGAGCTGGTCGCGCAGCCCGGCGGGCAGCGTGGTGATGGCGTCGAGCGACTCGACGCGCTGACGGTAGAGGGCGTCGGCAAGCTGCGTGGCGCGGTAGGGGCGCTGGCCGAGGCCGGCCATAATCTCGGCCAGCTCAGGATGTGAGAGGCCGAAGAGCGGGGAGACCGCTGCACTTGCCGGGGCCTCAACCCCTCCCCCGTCGAAAGTATCCAAAGTCTTCAATTGATTTGCCTTGAGTCTAAACTTGAGTCGCCGGGCGCCGGACTTCCGGGCGCTCCAGATGGGTTTTGGGACGGGCCGCGTGTCAAGCCTGGGCGCTATTTCCCCCTGAAGTCCAGTATAGATCCGACAGGTCCGATGCTGGGCTTGCGGGGGAAGGCTGAAGAGCAGATTCCTCCGCTCCGCTGCGGAATGACAACCAAAAGGGACGCATCGAGCTCGTGATCGGCTCCGCATGAGGCCGCGACGAGGGCATGGCGGTAATGCTGCGCCGATGAGGCCGGGCTGTCCTCGTCCACGGGCGGTGGCGGGCGGCGGACAGCGCTCTCTGAGCTCCGGCTGTGAAAGAATGGGCTCTGAGGAGCCGCATGTCCGTAACCCTTTCCGAGTCCGTTGAACCCGTTGTAAACGTATTCCCTGCCCGCCCATCGCCTCCGCGCAACATTCGCCGCACGGTGCTGCCGAACGGCATGCTGGTGCTGACCGAAAGCATGCCGCATGTGCGCAGCGTGTCCATGGGAGTGTGGGTGAACTCGGGTTCGCGGGATGAGACGGCGGGGCTCAACGGGATGTCGCACTTCGTTGAGCACATGGTCTTCAAGGGGACGACGACGCGCTCTGCGCAGCAGATTGCGCGCGAGGTGGACACCATCGGCGGAAATCTGGATGCGTTCACTGGGAAAGAGACGATCTGCTTCAATATCAAGGTTTTGGACGAGAACATGACACCAGCACTTGAGGTTCTGACCGACTTGGTGCTGCACCCTACGTTCACCCCTGAAGACCTGGCGCGGGAGCAGGGCGTGATCCTCGAAGAGATCAAGATGGACGAGGACAACCCGGACTACCTGGTGCACGAGGTCTTCACCCAGAACTTCTGGAAGAACGACGCCCTGGGGCGGCCGATCCTGGGAACGGCGAAGACGGTCTCGAGCTTCGACCAGCGGGCGGTCTTCGACTACTACGGGGGGCAGTTCACGCCGCGGAACATGGTGTTTTCGGCGGCGGGGAACCTGGACCACGACCGCTTTGTCGATCAGGTGGCCGAGCGCTTCCGCTCGCTTCCGGAGACCGCGGACGGGGCGCTGAGCAAGGTGGCCGCCCCGGAGGCGACGCCGCACATTACCTTGAAGCGGAAGCGCGCGCTCGAGCAGGTGCAGGTCTGCCTGGGGGTTCCGGCGCCTCGGGTGAACGACCCGCAGCGCTACGGCGTCTATCTGCTGAACACCATGCTGGGCGGCGGGATGAGCTCGCGGCTGTTCCAGACGATTCGCGAGGACGAGGGGCTGGCGTATTCGATCTACTCGGAGATGAACCCGTTCCGCGACACCGGATCGCTGTGCGTCTATGCGGGAACCTCGATCGATAAGACCGAGCGGCTACTGCGGCTTACGCTCGACGAGTTCAGCCGTCTTAAACAGGAGACGGTGACAGAGGCGGAGTTGAAGCGAGCCAAGGACCAGCTGAAGAGCAACATCGTGCTGGGGCTGGAGAGTTCGTCGAGCCGGATGACGAATCTGGCGCGGCAGCAGATGTACTTTGGCCGCTTCTTTGGGGTCGACGAGATTACGCGGGAGATCGACGCGGTGACCCCGGCCGAGGTGCAGGCGATCGCGCAGCAGCTGTTCCGGCCCGAGGCGATGGCGCTGACCCTGCTGGGGAACCTGGGCAAGCTGAAGATGGGGCGCGAACAGCTCGCGTGCTGATCTTGCTGCTGATAGCTGATAGAGTGTGAAGCGGTGAGCGGCTTCAGGGGATCGAAGAGCCCGCAGCAAGATCGAGAAGATTCAAGGACGTCGAGGAAACCATGAGAACGCTATCTGGAATGATGTCAGGGAAGGCGGCTGCGAAGCTGCTCTTCGGCGCGGACTTTGTCGGGAACGAGGACGGGAACGCTCGGGGCGATCGGGGGATGAACCCCGCCGCAGCAGGATTTACGCTGATCGAGCTGCTGATCGTCATGTCGGTCATTCTGATCCTGATGACCCTGGCCATCCCGCAGATGTTGAAGCTGCACAAGCAGGCGGACGAGACCTCGGCGATCCAGTCGTTGCGCACCATCGGACAGGCGGAGCTGCAGTACAACTCGGCGTATCCGGCGAACGGGTTCTCCTGCTCGCTGTCGGCACTGGGCGGCCAGCCGGGCTCGGGCGCACCGAGCGCGCAGGCGGCGCAGCTGATTCCCGCCGATCTGACCACGGGACAGAAGGCGGGGTATACCTTCGCTCTGACCAACTGCAGCAAGGTGACGATCAACAACCAGGATATGTTTACCTCGTACACCATTACGGCGGTGCCGCAGGCGGTGGGCAAGACCGGCGATCGCGGCTTCTGCGCGGATGAGAACAACGTGATCAAGTACGATCCGGCGGGCGGGACCAACTGCACGCAGCCCATCCAATAATGGCTCGAGTTCCCTTCTTCAACCAGGCAGTACTTGGGCTGGCGCTGCTGGGCGTCCTTTCGGGGGCGCCCAGTCTGCGTGCGCAGTCTGCACGGCCGGGTTCTGTGGACCTGGCGGACCTCGCGATCGTGCGCAAGGTGGATGACCACTACAACCATCTCAACTCGTTGCGCGCCGCCTACAGCGAGCACTACGCCGGCATGGGCATGGACCGGACCGAGACCGGCACGCTGCTCTTGAAGAAGCCGGGGAGGATGCGCTGGAGCTACGCCGAGCCGGTGGGCAAGCTCTTCATCCTGGATGGCAAATACGGCTGGTTCTACACCCCGGGAGATGCTCAGGCACAGCGTATCCCGGCAAAGCAGTTGGATGATCTGCGCTCGCCGCTGCGCTTTCTGCTGGGGCACACGCAGCTGCAGAAGGAGCTCGACGGGCTGACGGTGGCGCCGGTGGGCGGAGTCTTCCGCATCGCCGGCGTTCCCAAGGGGATGGCGCAGCGGGTGAAGCTGCTGAGCCTGACGGTCACGGCTGGGGGAGCGATCGAGCGGATGCGTCTGGAGGAGGTTGACGGCGCGGTGACGGAGTTCACCTTCTCGCAGATGCAGGAGAATGTTCCGGTGCGCGATGCGGACTTCCGGTTCACGCCGCCGGATGGAGTGTCGGTGGTTGAGGGGCTGCCGCCGATTTAGAAGGGCAGCTTTTAGCCTTTAGTTAGAAGCTGGGGCATTTTCAACGATGGGCCCAGTCTTTGTGTTCGCACGGAAGACAATTCCTTTTCCGCACGGCGAGTGCTCGCCGTGCGGTCGAACGTTCCAAGCTAAGGGCTAAAAGCTAAGAGCTAACAGCTGCATTAACCTGGCTAGGGTAAAATCGCGGCAGCCCCCCGAAATGGTTTTGAAGGTCTTGAAATTGGATCAGGATGGGGCGGAGATTTTGATCGCGCGCCGTTGATTCCGCGCAGAAAAGCAGAGTTTTTGACCGTGAGCATACCGAGCACCCTGATTACCCCATCCAGCGCCCGTCTTCTGACCACCGCAGAGTTTCACGCCTCCGTCCACGAGCTCGACCCGAAGGTCGCGGTCTTCGACTGCGACGGCACGTTGTGGTCGGGTGATGCCGGCTCGGGATTCATGAACTGGTCGGTCGAGACCGGGCTGCTGTCGCGCGAGGCGACCGACTGGCTGGACGCGCGCTATCGCGGCTACAAGCGCGGCGAGGTGTCGGAGCTGGCGATCTGCGGGGAGATGGTGCAGGTCTACCAGGGGCTGCGCGAGGAGGAGATGCGGCGGGCCGCGGCGGCCTTCTTCCGCACCCACATCGAGCGCCATATCTTTCCCGAGATGCGGCAGCTGATCGGCGAACTGCAGCAGAAGGAGGTCGAGATCTGGGCGGTGAGCTCGACCAACGACTGGGTGATCGAGGAGGGCGTGCGGCGCTTCAATATCCCGGCGAACCGGGTGCTGTCGGCGCGGGTGCAGGTGGTGGAGGGCGTGGTGACCGACCGCCTCGTCGATGTACCGACCGACGAGGGCAAGGTAACGGCACTGGCGCGAGTGGGGATCGGGACCGGCAAGCAGGTGCCGGACGCGGTCTTCGGCAACTCGGTGCACGATGCCGCAATGCTGGCGATCGCGCGCCGGGCGTTCCCGGTCAATCCCACGGCGGCGTTGACCGAGCGCAGCGGCTTCGAGGGCTGGCCGGTGTACTTCCCTGCCTCGGTGGCGCCGCGCTAAAGGGCGCTGGCTGTATCGGGCGCTGACCGAATGAGATGGGTATCAACTTTGGGCCGTCTAGCGCTTTCCCGACGCTCCAGGGTCCAATCGCGGGATGGTAACGTCTAAAGTGTAGACAGTGAAGGAACCGATCCGCAAACTCGATCACCATGAGGCAACGCTCCCGAAACCGGTGCGGTTTGTGGTCGCGGCCCTGATTCTGCGCCACCCGTTGGCGGGCAACGGCGCGTCGGCCCAGCCCCATGGCGCGAGCCCGGCGACCGAGGTGCTGATCTGCCAGCGAAAGCCGGACCAGCCGATGAGCCTGAAGTGGGAGTTTCCCGGAGGCAAGATCGAGCCCGGCGAGACCGCCGAGCAGGCGCTGGCGCGCGAGCTGGACGAGGAGCTGGGGATTCGCGCGGTGATCGGCCGCAGGGTGGCGCAGGTGCGGCATAAGTACCGCAACGGCGGCCTGATCGACCTGCAGTTCTTCGTTGTAGACCAGTTCGGCGGGGCACTCGAAAACCGCATCTTCAATGACATGCGCTGGTCGCCGCTGGGCGAGCTGCCGGGTTTCGACTTTCTGGCGGCAGATCTGGGGCTGATTCGGGATCTGTCCGAGGGCCGGCTGTTGTAGGCGTTCAACCGGCTGCGATAGCTGTCAGATGCGGAAGAGCCGCTTGTCATACGCGATCCATCTGCTCCAGTCGAGGGTCAGCTTCCGGGCGTCTGGATGGAGCGGATTCAAGAGGACGTTCCATGACTCCGGCGAGGGTGCGGAGGACACGGACAACAGGGCAGAACTGCCCGAAGCCAACCACGAGTCCCCTGCCGCTCGTGTGCTGCGGAGATCCTCCCGCCAGTCCGAGGCCATGTCGGGGGCCAGGGTGCTTGGCGTGATGCCGTCCGGAACGCTCACCTTCAGGAGTTGGTAGCTCTCGGGAAAGAGCTTCGGGTCTCCCTTGAGGTTGACGAGGACTTCAACCACCGCCAGCGCGGGGTGCTCACATACACCTATGGCAAAGTGGCCCATCCCTCAGCCGTGGATCTGGTTCCAGAACATTACCGCCGACATGGCGATGACGATCAGGGCGGTTCCCCAGGCGATGAGATTGAAGCTGTGCGAGTTGGTGTACTCGCCCATGAGATCGCGCTTGTCGATCAGGCGCAGCATGAAGATCATGATGACCGGCAGCAGAACGCCGTTGAGCACCTGTGAGAGTACCGCGATCTGGATCATGGGGAAGTTGGGGATCAGCACCACGGCCGCGCCCAGCGCGATCAGCAGAGTGTAGAACCAGTAGAAGAAGGGGGCTTCCTTGAAACTCTTGTCGAGGCCGCTCTCAAAGCCCAGGCCCTCGCAGACGGTGTAGGCGGTCGAGAGCGGAAGGATCGACGCGGCGAACAGCGAGGCGTTGAAGAGTCCGGCGGCGAACAGGATGAAGGCGTACTGGCCGGCCAGCGGCTTCATCGCCTGAGCCGCGACCGAAGCGTCAGCGATATCGCGGATGCCGTGCACGTAGAGCGTGGCCGCGCAGGCGACGATGATGAACCAGGCGACGATGTCGGTGAAGATGGAGCCGACGATGACGTCCAGGCGCGAGGCCTTGTAGTCCTTGACGGTGATTCCCTTGTCGACGATCGAGGACTGCAGGTAGAACTGCATCCACGGCGCGATGGTGGTGCCGATGACACCGATGGTCATGTAGAGGTAGGACTTGTCCTGCCAGGCGCCGGCCGGCGGCAGCTTGATGGTCTCAAGCATCGCCAGATGCCAGTTGGGCCCGCTGAGCACGCCGGCGACGATGTAGGCGAAGTAGAAGAAGCTGGCGGCGAGGAAGACCTTCTCGACGCTCTTGTAGTCCCCCTTGACCACCAGCGCCCATACGAGGACGGCGCAGACGGGCACGCTGATGTAGCGGCTGACGTGGAACAGCTGCATGCTGCCGGCGATGCCGATGAACTCGGTGACGACATTGCCGAAGTTGACGATGACCAGCAGGATCATGACCACGAAGGTCATGCGCAGGCCGAACTCCTCGCGGATGAGGTCGCTGAGGCCCTTGCCGGTGACCACGCCCATGCGCGCGCACATCTCCTGCACCACGATCAGCGCCAGGGTGATGGGGATCATGGTCCAGAGCAGCGAGTAGCCGTACTGCGCGCCGGCCTGGGAGTAGGTGAAGATGCCGCCCGAGTCGTTATCGACGTTGGCGGTGATGAATCCCGGGCCGAGGACGGCGAAGAACAGCAGCAGGCGGGTGCGCCAACGGCGCCAGAGGGTCGTCGCCATGATTCAGGCGCCCCCGCTTTCCGGCGCGCCAACGGCCGCAAACCGGCCCAGATTCAACAGTGCGGCTCCTTCCGCCTGGACGAGGCGATAGAACGCACGGGCGGCGTGGTCGAGCGCGGAATCGTCCACCAGCCGCGCATTGGCGGCCACGTGGCCGGGACTCTTCGAGGAGAACAGGATGATGCTCTGCGGGTTCGCGAGCAGCGCGGCCTTCAGCATCAGCCGCGCCAGATTGTCGAGCGTGCCGACATGGACGCCAACCTCCGCGGACCAGCGATCGGCAATCGTGGGCCGCGACACAATCGCCTGATGCAGGACGCGAAACCGGTCGGTCAGGGCGCGATGATGGATGCGCAGGGCGGCGGATTGGGCCGGCACTGGATCGAGCACCGACCACTCGTACTGGAGGGTACGGCAGAGGTCGGGATGGGCGGCGGTCAGGGCAGGGATTTTATCGCTTCCGCTGGCGACGCCGAAGCGGCCCACCTTGCCGCTGGTCACAGCCTCTTCGAGCGTGCGCACCAGGCCGTCCGCCTCCGCGCCCTGAAGATCGGCTGCCTCCACCTCGTGCAGCAGCCAGATGTCGATGTGGTCGCGCTTGAGCGCGGTCAGGCTGCGTTCGAGCGAGGCCCGGGCATGGGCTGCGGTGTAGGGCGCCCGCTGCGACCTGCCCGCCACCAGGGCCGCCGCCTGAGCGAGTCTTTTTTTTGTTCCGGGCAAGCTCTTGATGAGGGGGCGCGCAAGACCGCGCGCGAGACCGGCCAGCGCCGCCTTCCTGGGGGCGACGATGCCGTACTTGGTGGTCACGGTGGTGTCGGATGGGTGGCTCTTGAGGAACTCGCCCAGGCAGCCCTCGGCCTGGCCGTAGCCATACATCGGGGCCACATCGAAGTGGCGGATGCCGGCGTCGAAGGCGCTCTCGAGCATGCGCAGCGACTGCCGCCGGCCGAGCGATCCCATCACGCTCGAACAGCCGAAGCCGAGCCGCGTCGTTCGCCTGCCGGTCTCGCCGATTGCCACTGTCTCCATGCCGTTCGCCTCTAGCGGTACTGGATGGCTTGCGCCCCTCGGAACCGGGCCGCGCTTTGCTCTGGACGGATGTTTTGCTGGATTGCAGTTACAGATTAACTCAGATGGGCGGCCAACCGGACGGCCAGCGCCAATAAGGTGTGGGTCGGGTTCGAATAACCGGAGGTGGGAAAGACGGCGCTGCTGCATACCGAGACGTTGCGTGTGCCGTAGAGCTGCAGCTGGGGATCGACCAGACCGCTCGCCTCGGAGGCGGACATTCGCATTCCGCCCATGTGGTGGTTACTGTCGTCGCATCGGGTAACAAACGCCGGATCACCCTCCGTCAGCTGCTCGTCCGGCAGCAGCCGGGCCACGCCGCCTAGCGACTGCTGCGCGACCTGGACATACTGGCGAATCGTCTCGAGCTCCCGCTCGGCGATCTGCCAGTCCAGCCGTGTGCGCAGCAGGCCGAGAGCGTCGCGGCTGTCGGATAGGGTGATCGAGCTGCGCGAGTCCGGCAGCTGCTCGCAGTGGACGCGCAGTCGGATCGTCGCTTCCTCCGGGTTATAGGCCCGGTGATTGATGCCGTATCGCCACGTCTGCCGCAGCAGCAGCGGAAGATTGTTCAGGACCACGCGCAGATCCCGGCCGCCGAGCAGACCGAGCTGCCCCCGCAGCAGGTTCTTCGCGGTGGCCTTCAACTGACCGAGCGCCTCCTCGGTGTCACTCTCGAAGAGCATGGTTCCGGCGACGTTCAAGGTGTTGCGGCTGGCCTGCATCTGGCGGCTCAGGCGCAGCTTGGGGTGGTACTTGAATCCGTTGCTGAATACGTTGTCGAAGCACCGGTGGAAGCGCGCCCGGTCCAGCGGGAGGGCGGTCGCGACGTTCGCATCGATGTGGTCCTGGAAGTGTTTGCCCAGCAGGCCGGAGCGATTCCAGGGCTGGCCAGCGGGCGAGGGCTGGAGAAAGAAGCGCGAGCTCTCGATGGCTCCCAGGCAGAACACGAAGTGGCGCGCGCGCACCACCCGTTCGATGCCGGTCAGCGTGCGGGCGCGGACGCCGGTGACCAGAGCCTTCTCGCCGTTGCGGGCGAAGAGCAGCTCGACGGCGTTGGCATGCTGCCAAAGAGTGAGGTCCGGGTGGTTGCGCAGCGTCTCCTGATGCAGGATGGCGAAGTTCGGCTGCGGGCACCAGCGGGAAAAATATGGCTCCAGGCTCTCGAACCGCGCCTGGGTAAGGCCGATCTGCCTCCACACTGCCTCATCGTCACGGGTCACGCGGGCGAGGCCTTCGAGCTCGAGCGCGCGCTCGTAGTGAGGAGTGAGCTCGCTCTTGGAGATAGGCCAGCCGCTGCCCGGAACGCCCGAGCGCACGGCGAAGTCGCTCTCGTCCAGCTCGAGGATCTGGCCGCCCCACTTGAGCGTGGTTCCGCCGACCGCGCGGAAGCGGCCCGTATGCACACCACGATGCGGCAGGCCGGCGATCTCGCTGCGATAGGGATCCTGTGCCTCGGCTTCGAGCTCGATCCCGCCGCCTTCGATCATGACCACACTCTTGCCGCGGCGGACCAGCTCGACAGCCAGCACGATGCCTGCGGCTCCGGCGCCCACGATGCAGACATCGGGAAGGCCCTCGAGCTCGGTGTAGCCCTGCAGGAGATCGCGAATCATGGTTGCCCCTCCGGATCGGGTCGAGCGGTCATCGCGTTGCCTTGCGAGAAAGAGGCAAGAGGCTGCCCGCTGCGTGGCTCAAGGGCGATCTGCGCTTGAATGCGCGCGAGGACCAGCTCCATCTGGCGGTCGTTGTGGTAGCCATCACGCACGGCGCGGGCGCGGCCGGCGGCAGCGATGCGGCGCCGGGCCCGCTCGTCGGGCAGGTAGCGGCGAATCTTGGCCACCAGCTCCTCAACGTTTGAGAAGAAGACCGCCTCCTCGTCCTCGACGAAGCGGTCGAGATGGCCTTGGGAGCGCTCGGCGAGCAGAAACGCGCCGCAGCCCGCGATCTCGAAGCTTTTGTGCACGAACTCGTCTCCGTTGGATAGGGTGAGGAAGCTGAGGTTGATCTTCGAGCGCCAGATAGTCTCGCGATAGTCGGCGCGGTAGAGCTCGTTGGTCTTCCACAACGCGGCAAAGGCCTCGGGATCGAGCGCCCGCCGCCAGGGGCGGGAGCCTCCGTTGATGCTGACCTCGAAGCCCTGCTCGCGCCAGAGCCGGGTCAGGGTGGCGGCGCGGTCGTCGTAGGGAGTTCCGATGAAGGAGACGTCGCGGGTGCAGTCGGCGTCCGACCAGCCCTCGGGCGGAGGGAAGTTGAGGGTGGGCTCGTAGGCGGTCTGGATCTTGAGGACGTCGCGGGCGCCGCGCTGGCGGTAGTCGAGGATGTTCCGGTCGCGCTGCACGACGTGCAGGTCGTAGAACGGAATGTTCTTCATGTAGAGGCGCCAGCCGGGGTCGTTGCGGGTGCCGAAGGGGTTGTCGATCATGTAGCTGACGGTGGCGATGCCGAGGGCGCGCAGCCGCTCGAGGGTGCGCGGCCAGAGCCACAGCATCTTGTCGCCCCAGAAGACGTCGGGACGCTCGGCCTCGGCCAGGCGCAGCAGATCGGCGTTCCAGCGAGCGACGCCCGGCCCCGCCGCCAGCCGGAAGTAGACCTTGCGCAGCAGAGGATGGCTCGACTCATAGCCGTCAAAGGGCAGCCGGATGACCGTATGACCCAGCCGCTCGAGCGCCCACAGGCGATAGAGCGCCGTATCGTTCGGGGTCAGTGTGCCCGCATAGAGGATCTTCATTTGGGTAGATTGTAGTAGTCGTCCGGCGCGTCACTCTGCTAGGCGCTTCCAGCTAGACCCAGTCTCACTTCTCCCGCAGCTGGGCGATGACGTGTTCGGCCAGGATGATCCCGGCCAGTTGCTGGTGGTCGTCGACCACGGCGAGCGAGCGCAGGTTGTACTTGTCGAAGAGTTCGGCAACCTTCTTGGCGCTCTCGTGCACGCTGCAGCAGATCAGGTGACCGGCGGGCAGCGAGGAGAGCGGCGTCTCCGGCGCGGCCAGCAGCAGCCGGACCAGCGGAAGGATGCCGTGGATGCGGCCGTCCTCCTCCAGCAGGTAGATGTCGGTGAGCGCCTCCACGTCGTCCTCATAGCGCCCGAGCGCCTGGATCGCATCCGCGACCAGCGCCGTATGCGGCAGCGCGAGATACTCGGTCGTCATCTGCCCGGCGGCCGAGTCGTCGGCGAACTCGAGCAGGTCCTCGACCTCCTGGCGCTCCTCCGCGTCCATCTCCTCGAGGATGGCGTCGGAGCGCTCCTCGGGCAGCTCGGAGAGCAGGTCGGCGGCGGCGCCAGGGTCCATCTCCTCGACGATGCCGGCGACGCTCTCGGAGTCGAGATCCTCGATCAGCGACCGCTGCAGCCGCGGCTCGACCTCCTCCAGCGTCTCGGCGGCGACCTCCTCGTCGAGGCTGCGGAAGAGCGCCTGGCGTTCGGGCGGGGCCAGCTCCTCGAGGATGTCGGCCAGGTCCGAGGGGTGCATCTGCGAGAGCCGCTCCTGCTCGATCTTCAGCCTGACCCGGCGGGCCGGATCGCGGTCGATCAGGTCGACGAACTCCCAGGGAATGACGCGCGAGCCGAGACGGTTGGCCAGCCGCTCGACGGTCGCCCCAGGCAGCCCCTTGAGCAGGCGGCGGACGGCGCCGCGCGTGCCCACCTCCACCTCGGCGATGCGCAGCGACAGCTCCGGGCCGCGCCCCCCGCCGCGGGGCTGGATCTGCTTGCTGTCCTGACTATCCTTGCTTTCCCGGCTTTGTTGGCCATTGTGGCCGTTGTGGATGCCGTTGGCGCCGCCGCCCTCCCAGACCAGATCGACGTCGTTGACCCGCACCACCTTGTGCCCGTGCACGTCGATGATCTGCTGGTCGAGCAGGTCGCGCTCCAGCAGAAGGAAGTCGTCATCGGCGAACAGCGTAATCGGGGACGCATCCTCGCGCAGCTGCATCCCGCCGGTCGCCGTCAACTGCAGCGCGGAGATGGGCACCAGTGTCAGCTTCGAGCTCTTGGTCCGCCGCCAGCTGCGAGCCGCTCCCGCCAGCCGCACCAGCACGCCCTGCACGTGCGCCGCGTCCACGCTAGGCGAGACGGCGAACTCCTTGACGTGGCCCATCGTCTTGCCGCCGGCGCTCAGCACCGCCGCCCCCATCAGGGCGGAGACGCTGGTGCGGTGATTGGCATGCTCGGTCATGGCGGTCGCCTAGTCCCCTCACCCCAGATTGCCCTGCCCTGCCGCTTACCAGACCTTGCAGGCCTTCGGCTTCACCATGGGCTGGCCGACCTTGCAGCCGAATGCCTTGGCAAACTCCGGCAGATTGCTCACTACTCCATTGATGCGCGCAAAGCCGGGCGAGTGCGGGTCGGTGAGCGCCTGCATGCGCAGATTCTCCGGCCGCGTGTTCTCGCACGCCCACTGCCCCATGCCGATGAAGAAGCGCTGGTCGGGGGTGAAGCCGTCGATGCTCGCGAGCGTCCTCCCGGCGGTCGCCTGCTTCCAGGCCATGAAGGCCAGCAGCGTTCCGCCGATGTCGGCCACGTCCTCGCCGCTGGTCAGCTTGCTGTTGATATGGATGTCGTCGACCACGACGTAGCCGGCGTACTGGTCGCGCACGCAGTTGATGCGCTCCTCGAAGTTCTTCGCATCGTCCTTGGTCCACCAGTCCTTCAGGTTGCCGGCGCCGTCGAACTGGCGGCCCTCGTCGTCGAAGCCGTGGGTCAGCTCGTGGCCGATGGTGGCGCCGGTG
Source organism: Granulicella sp. (assembly GCA_035568455.1). GTDB lineage: Bacteria > Acidobacteriota > Terriglobia > Terriglobales > Acidobacteriaceae > Edaphobacter. The sequence goes on along the minus strand of DATMOB010000128.1, from coordinate 47,334 downwards.
TTGCCGTAGTTGGGCGCGTCATCGAGCTTCGCATCGTAGAGCGGCGGCTGCAGCACGCCGGCGGGAAAGTTGATGTCGTTCATCTGCGGGTTGTAGTAGGCGTTCACCGTAGGCGGCGTCATCTCCCACTCGTTGCGGTCGGTGGGGCGGCCGACCTTGGCCCACTGCCGCGCGGTCTCAAAGCGTGCGGCGCGGCGGGCGTTGCCGAAGTAGTCCTTCGGCTCGATGACGAGCGCGCTGTAGTCGCGCCACTGCTCGGGGTAGCCGATCTTGTTGCGGATGGCGTGCAGCTTGCGCAGCGCCTCCTGCTTCGTGGCGTCGCTCATCCAGTCCAGATGCTCGATCTCGAACTGCATCTGCTGCTCGATCTGGTCGGTCATCAGCTGCGTCTTCTGCTTGGTCTCGGCGGTAAAGGTCCGCTGGACGAACTCCTGGCCCAGCGCCTCGCCCAGGGAGCGATCCACCTGGCGCACACAGCGCTTCCAGCGCGGGGGCATCTGCTTGGTGCCGCGCAGGTAGCCGCTGTAGAAGTCGAACTGCGCCGTCTCGAACGGGCTGGAGAGCGCTGGGGCTGCCGCCGTGACCAGGTGAAAGCGCAGGTAGGCCTTGAGCGCCTCGACCGGCTCGGAGGTCAGCTCCACGTTGACCGCCTTCTGGAAGGCGGGCTCCGAGACGTTCAGGCTGGTCAGGCCGGTTGCTCCCACGGAGCTGAAGTAGGACGACCAGGAGATCGCGGGCGTCAGCTCGCCCAGCTGGGCCAGCGTCATCTTGTGATAGGTCTTGTAGGGATCGCGCATCTCGACCCGCGACAGCGAGGCCTTGGCCAGCTCGGTCTCGATGCGCAGGATGGCCTGGGCATCGGCCGCGGCCCGCGCCGCCGGCTCGCCCGTAAGCCCCAGCAGATGCGCGATGTAGGCGGTGTACTTGGCGCGCGTCTCCACGCTATGCGGATCGCTCTTCAGATAGTAGTCGCGGTCGGGAAGTCCCAGGCCACCGGCCGAGACGTCGACCAGGATCCGGTTGGAGTCGTCGGGGTCCGGCGACGGGGCGGAGCGGAAGAAGTAGCTGCCTGTAGTCTGGCGCTGCAGCGTGGCGATGTAGGCGATCAGGGCGGCGCGATCGGGCAGTCCGTCGATCGCCGCCAGCTCCGGCCGGATCGGCTTGTCGCCGCGGGCGTCGATCGCGGTGGTGTCCATGCAGGCGCTGAAGTAGTCGCCCACCTTCTGCTGCACCGGCGTGCGGGTGGAGGGAGCGGCCTTCGCGTCCGCCTCGAGCATGCCCCACAGGAACTGCATATTCTCGTCGGCGAGCTTGGCGTAGACGCTCCAGCTGGCCTGATCGGCGGGGATCGGATTGTTCTTCTGCCAGCCGCCGCAGGAGAACTTGTAGAAATCGACGCAGGGGTCGGCAGTGCGGTCGAGACTGCTCAGGTCGAGCGAGGGCGAGTACGGCATCTCGAGCAGCGGCTGCTGCGCGTTCGCACCAAGCATGGACCCACCAAGGCATAGACAACCCAGCAATGCAACGCGTGCAAAAGCAACTCTCATTCGTAACTTCTCCTGTATCCGCATGCTAAACCAGGCGGCGGTAACCGCCGGCAAGCCGGGTTGCCTACCCTTGACTTTCGAGAAATCCACAAGCAAACTGCCATCAAGCCGGTTTCCGGTCGGCGATAGACCGGGTTCAACTCCAAAAGCAGCTTGCGCGGACGAGGTTAGCAAGGTTTTGGCCGATTCAACCACAAGCCGCGTCAGCTACACTCTCGACTCCTCGATCGGCAGCGTGAACAAGATCGAACAGGCAGCGGAGCTGTTCGCGTTGCGCTCCGGCTTCGACGAGGACACAGTTCCCAATATCACCATGGCGGTGCGCGAGGCGGCGGTCAACGCCGTGCTCCACGGCAACGCCTACGACCCCAACAAGATCGTCACCGCCAACTTCGAGACCACCGCCGACGACCTCATCATCCGTATCTCCGACCAGGGCGGCGGGCTCGATCCGGATTCAATTCCCGACCCGCTCGCACCGGAGAACATCCTGCGCGGCTCCGGCCGCGGCATCTTCCTCATTCGCGCCTTCATGGATGAGGTAGAATTCCGGCAGCTACACCCCGGGACCGAAGTCATCATGATCAAGCACCGCACGCCGACGCAATCCGGCTCGGAGCAACTTTCGACGAAACGCCCCTAAGGAGAATACACATCATGAGTATGAAGGTCAGCGCCCGTCAGGTGGATGGGATCACCATTTTGGACTTGAGCGGCCGCATCACCCTGGGCGAGGGCAGCGTCACCCTGCGCGACGCGACGCGCGACGTGCTCGCCAAGGGTACCAAGCACATCCTGCTCAACCTGGGCGAGATCACCTACATCGACAGCTCCGGCATCGGCGAACTGGTAAGCGCCTTTACCACCGTGAAGAACGCAGGCGGCGAGCTGAAACTGCTCAACTTGACCAAGAAGGTTCACGACCTGCTGCAGATTACCAAGCTCTACACCGTCTTCGACGTCAAGGATGACGAAGCCTCCGCCGTCGCCTCCTTCAGCAAGTAATCGCCCCACCACGCAACGGCCTCCAACGCCCAGCGAACCCCGGCAGGATGCCGGCTTACGCTGGGCGTTTCGCCGTTCCACCAACAGCACCGGCACCTTTCAACCGGGAAAGCCGGAACTCCCGAGAAGATCGCCGGTAGGACTTGGTGCAGCACTACTGTGCGATATTTAGGCCATAGATCTCATGCAACTCACGCATTCGATCGCGAACCAAGGACAAGTACACTTCGCTAGCGAATCCCGAAGCTCCGGTACCGTCTGGCCACGCGGCGTGCGTCGCCTTCAGGGCGCTGTCTCCATAGATCTTCCACGCCTTCTCGGAGGCGTGTAGCGTCGTGAGCTCGTCCTGATCATGACACAGCATCTGCAGGTTGTTGTAGAAGATCGCATAGTCTGTATCGACCCGCTCACTTACCTGTCCCATGCAGATGTTGTAGGGCTGCTGCCCCTGTTCGCTTTCAGCCTGACGGTCCTTGCCGACCATTGAGATCTGGCGATCCTAGGCAGATTTAAGCGGCACCTTATACGTTTCGCGCTGCTGCACTGCTTGAGCGGCAGATCGACGATCGCCTGCAACTGAGCTTGGTCTGCGCATAACAGAACAAAGGCAATGTGCCCACGAACATGACAGCAGGTTTGAATTTCATGCGCGAATTATACTGCTCGGCTGACGAAGCTCCGAAAAGTGTCACTCGTACCCACAGGGCATAGCTTGACGGAATTCCTTGCCGTACATTCCGGGTTTCCGGTTGCAATGGGATTCGAGATAAAGAGAAAGCCCCGGCAATCACCGGGGCTTTCTCTCCTGCAATTGCCCTTAAAGATCCCGCTTAGCTGCCGAAGTCAACCTTGGGGGCGGTAGCGTTCGCCGGATTGCCCTTGAAGTACTCGTCGCGGTAGCGGAAGCCGGCCATCCCTGCCCAGAGGCTGTTGGGGAACTGGCGGACGTAGACGTTATAGTCCTCGAGCGTCTTGTTGTAGCGGCTGCGTTCGACCGCGATCCGGTTCTCGGTGCCGGCCAGCTCGTCCGAGAGCCGCATGTACTGCTCGCTGCTCTTCAGGTTGGGGTACTGCTCCTGCAGCCGGAAGAACGGTCCCAGAGCGATGTCCAGTTTGGCATTCGCCTGGATGCTGGAGGCGCGGTCGGGAGCGCCCAGGACTCCGGCCCGCGCGTTGGCGATGTTGGTCAGCACGGTGCTCTCTTCCTTGGTGAAGCCCTTCACCGTCGCGACCAGGTTGGGAATCAGGTCGAGCCGGCGCTGCTGCACCACGTTCACCTGCGAGTAGGCGCGGTCCACATCCTCATTCTTCTGCACCAGGGTGTTCTTCGTGCTGACGTAGCTTCCGCCGGCGAAGAGCACCACCACGATGATCAGGCCAAGTACGCCAAGCACTGCCCATAAAGCTTTCATCTCTTCCTCGATCCTTCTTCTGTCTCTGCGATTCCTGCTGTCCATGCATCCGGCCTGTGAACTGCTCTGCCGGTGCGCCGCTCTACCCATCGTTTACGGTCTACATGCCTGCCTCACCAGTCACCACTGGCCCCGCCGCCGCCGGACGAGCCGCCGCCGAAGCCTCCGAACCCTCCGCCGTCGCCATCTCCGCGACCGCCGCGGTCGTCCCCGCCCCAGCGACCGCCGCCGCCACCACTGCCGCCGAGCATGTTGAGGAGAAGGAAAAAGATCCAGCCGGCGTTGCCGGTGCTCACCAGAATCACCAGCACCAGCAGGAGCACGCCGCCGCCGATGACCACCTGCCAGAGGCTCAGCTGCACCGGCTGGCCGGCCTGGCGGTAGGGATAGCGATGCATCTGGGGACTCTGCAGGGGCACGCCCGCATCCGCGTCGATCACCTGCGCGACCTCCTGCACGCCTAAGGAGACGGCCGCGTTGTAGTTGCCGGCACGCGCCGCCGGTGCCATGCTGCGACCGATGTCGCCCACCTTGGCGTCGTTGAGGATGCCCTCGAGGCCGTACCCCACCTCGATCCGCCCCTTCATCGGGCTCATGACGAACAGCATCAGGACGCCGCGATCGGTGCCCTTCGCTCCCACCTTCCACTTGTCCTCAAGTGCGGTGGCGAACTCCTCGACCGACTCCGGGCTGCCGTCATCGCCCTCGATCGTCTTGACCGTGACCACGGCGATCTGGGCATGGGCCTGGCGATCGAGCTGCAGCAAGAGGTTGTCTACGCCCTCGATCGTCTCGGGCGACAGAACACCAGCAAAATCACTGACATACCCGTTAGGCGCTGGCAGCTTCGCCACCTGCTCGGCGCGCGCACTCGCCAGCGGGAGCAGCAGCAGCACCGCTACAACAAATCTGGTTATCCGGCTCATTACAAAGTATTCTACGCGCCGTGGATCGGGTTGGTTCCCCGCAGCACCTCACCGGCATGACCCCGCACCGGCGAACCCGGTCGCAAAAAGAGGGGTGCCTCGATGGCACCCTTTTGCTACCCCAAGGAGATTGCTCTTCTTCCAACTACTGCGCGGACGGACGGCCGTGATGGCCACCCGGGACCACGATGCCCTTCTGTTGGGCGATGCTCTCGATCATCGAGAGATGCTGGCTGATCACCTGCTCGGCCTGCGCCACGGCCATCTTGAGGTCGGGGTTGGTGGTCGCCGACTGCTCATTGCGGAACTCATGCAGGTCCTTGCGATGATCCTTGACCATGGTGGTGATGTACTCATTATCAAAGGCGTCACCGGAGACACTGTTCAGTTTGTCGTACTCGGCTTGATCGGTCTTGCTCAGCTGCTTCGGCTCCGCGACTCCAAGCGAGGCGGCGATCGGTTTCATCTGGTCGTTCAGCCTGGTGTGGTCCTCAACCATCTTCTGGCCAAACTGCTTAACCACATCGCTCCCGCCCTTCTGCGCCGCCAGCTGACCGAGCTGAATCTCCGCCATGCCGCCCTCGGCGGCCTTGTGCAGGAACATCTTGTCCTGCACCTGTGTCATCTGGGTGTTGTTGTCCGATGCGCCGGAGGGATTGGTCTGCATCGGATTTGGCTGCGTGGGAGTGCTGGGACTCCCCTGCATTGGTTGGGGATTCTGCGCCAGCACCTTGGGTGTCAGCACAAGGGCCAAAAGCGATGTGCTCGCCATACAGAACGCCAGCGCCGGCCAGCGTATGGACTTCGATTTCATAGTCATAACCTCCTTCAGATCGCAAGTTAGCGGGCGCTGCCGCCGATCGTCGCACTCCCTTGGGTGTCGCTTCGGACGGACGGGTTGCCTGCATAAGTGCGGCGCAGACGCTATCCTGAAAGCTGGAGATTTTTGCCGATGCCCCCAGTCGAAGTACCGTCCCCAATGCCCCTGACCGCCCCGCCCGTGGCCCGCCGCAACCCTACCCGCCAGCAGTTCCATGGGGTCGCGCTCGAGGACGCCTACGGCTGGATGCGGGACAAGACCTCGCCCGAGGTGATCAGCTATCTCGAGGCCGAGAACGCCTACACCACGGCGGCTATGGATCCCACAACCAGGCTGCAGACGACACTCTACGACGAGATGCTCTCGCACATTAAGGAGACCGACGAGTCGGTTCCCTACCGCATGCGCGGCTGGTACTACTACACCCGCACCGTCGCCGGGCTGCAGTATCCGCTGCACTGCCGCAAGGCCGCAAAGGACAGCGTTTTCGACGAGAGCGCGCCGGAGCAGATCCTGCTCGACGTCAACCAGCTTGCCGAGGGCCAGCCCTTCATGGCGGTCGGCGGCCTGGCCATCAGCCCCGACGACTGGCTGCTCGCCTACTCGACCGACAATACCGGCTTCCGCCAGTACACCCTGCACATCCGCGACCTCCGCACCGGCCAGGACCTGTCCGACACCGCCCTGCGCGTCGGCTCCATGGTCTGGGCCGCCGACTCGAAGACCCTCTTCTACACCACCGAGGACGAGGTAACCAAGCGGCACGACCACCTCTTCCGCCACACCCTTGGTGCGCCCGCGAGCGAGGACGCCGTCGTCTACGAGGAGAAGGACGAGCGCTTCAACCTGGGGGTCGGCAAGACTCGCGACGGCCTGTACCTCTTGATGGAGGTTGGCAGCCATACCACCAGCGAGAGCCGCTTCCTCTCCGCCGCGACCCCCGAGGGCGAGTTCCAGATGATCGCGCCCCGCATCGACGACCAGGAGTACTACCCCGACCACCGCGACGGCCTCTTCTTCATCCGGACCAACGACACCGGCAAGAACTTCCGCCTGGTGACCGCTTCGGTGGCCTCTCCGGGACGGGAGAGCTGGCAGGAGCTGATCCCGCTGGACCCCGAGGTTCCGCTTGAAGACTTCGACATATTTAGCTCATTCTTAGCGACTTCCAAGCGCGAGCTGGGCCTCCCGGTGATCGACATCCTGCCACTCTCGGGCGACCGCGAGCTGGGGCCGGCGCGCCGCATCGCCTTCCCCGAGCCTACCTACTCGGCCGGTGCCCACGTCAACCGCGAGTTCGAGACGACCGTCTTCCGCTATGGCTACCAGTCGCTGATCACGCCCGCCTCGGTCTACGAGTACGACCTGCCGTCGGCGAGCTCAAAGCTGCTCAAGATTCAGGAGGTCCCCGGCGGCTTCGACCCGGCGCTCTACGCCTCCGAGCGTGTCTGGATCGACGGCGGAGACGGTGTGAGGGTCCCGGTTTCGCTCGCCTACCGTCGCGATTCCTTCAAGCAAGACGCGAAGAATCCCCTGTATGTCTATGGCTACGGATCGTACGGCTACGCGCTTCCGGTCGGCTTCAATCCCGCGCGGCTGTCTCTGCTAGACCGTGGACTTGTGCTCGCCTACGCCCACATCCGGGGGGGCGGCGATCTCGGCGACAGCTGGCACGACGCTGGAAAGATGATGGTCAAGCGGGCCACCTTCACCGACTTCGTCGCCACCGTGGAGCAGCTGACCGCACGCGGCTACGGCGATCCCACCCGCGTCGCCATCGAGGGCGGAAGTGCCGGCGGACTTCTGATGGGCGCAGTCGTCAATCTGAAGCCAGACCTGTTCCGGGTGGTGCTGTCGCACGTTCCCTTCGTGGACGTGATGAACACCATGCTCGACGCCAGCCTGCCGCTGACCGTTGGCGAGTACGAGGAGTGGGGCAACCCGAATGAGCCCGAGGCCTTCGCCTACATGCTCTCCTACTCGCCCTACGACAACCTGCAGCCGGGCGACTACCCAGCGATGTTGGTCAAGACCAGCCTGCACGACTCGCAGGTGATGTACTGGGAGCCGGCGAAGTACGTGGCCAAGCTGCGAACGCTGAAGCAGAACCTCACCCCGCTGCTGCTGCACATCAACATGGACGCCGGCCACGGCGGCGCCTCCGGCCGATACGACTACCTGAAGGAGATCGCCTTTGACTACTCGTTTCTGCTGACGCAGCTGGGGGTGGAGAAGGTATAGCTCACGTGGGAGAAGGCGAGAGCGGCTGCGTGCAGTCGCCCCGTCTGCCTACGCAACCGCAACATCCGTCTTACGGAAATCATTCCCCAGGAAGAGCAAGGGCTCTCCATGCGACCGTGCCAGCGCGTGGGAGGATGCCGGCCCTTTCCGTAATCCGGGAACGCCTGGCGAGCAATCTGCGCCTGCGTCACGCTGACCGGAACGATGGCAATCTCTTGTCCAAAATGGCTTCAATTCCCTCACCGCGCTTCGTGATGAGAACCATCGAGGCTTCCATATAGCGGACGGCTGAGATCTCCCGCGTCTCGGCCTCCCCTATTTTGAGTCCCAGTTCTTCAAAGCCATTTTCTTCCAGGATCACGGCGACGATCACAGACGTATCAATGAGCATAAAGAGCATTTCTCCGGGTGCATGGAAACGGATGCCGTTGGCCCAGTGCTCTTACGCTTAAGGCGTGTCCTCAGACTCCGGGCAAGCGTTAGTCGAAGCGGCCATGCTCGTTGTAGCCGACGATTTCGTCCGCGGAGCGCGCATCGAGAACCGGCATCTCCGCCACGCGATCCGTGATCTCTCTGATCTTGGCAAGAAACTCCTTCGCGGAGCGCCGGGTGATCCGGTCCAGACGTTCATGGACCGCGATCTTGACGGAGAGCTCCTCCGACTCACCCGTCGCGGCCGCAAGCTCCTTCACGGCTTGCTCAATGACCGTGGGGGCACAGTCCTGCTTCACCCGGCGGTAGCCGACTCCTCCAGCTTGTCGCCCTCGCCTGGAGCCAGAAACAGGTTGCTCTCGAGCCCATGCTGCCGGGTGTAGAGGTCGTAGTAACGGCCGCCCAACCGGTAGAGGGACTCATGCGTGCCGCGCTCGACGATCTTGCCCTGCTCTACGACCAGAATCTGGTCGGCGCGTCGGATGGTCGAGAGCCGGTGCGCGATCACGAAGGTGGTGCGGCCCTTCATCAGGAAGTTGAGGCCGTTCTGGATCATCGCCTCTGACTCCGAGTCGAGCGAGCTGGTCGCCTCGTCCAGAATCAGGATACGCGGGTCGGCGAGGATGGCGCGAGCGATCGAGATCCGCTGGCGCTGGCCGCCCGAGAGCTTCACCCCGCGCTCGCCGACCACCGTGTCGTAGGCCTCCGGGAAGCGCTCCGCGAACTCATCCACCCGGGCGATGCGGCAGGCGTTGATCAACTGCTCCTCGATCGCGTTCGGGCGGCTGAAGAGCACGTTCTCGCGGATGGTCCCGTCGAACAGGAAGGTTTCCTGCAGAACGACGCCGAGCTGCTCGCGATAGCTGCTCAGCCGGATGGTCGCGAGGTCGACGCCGTCGATCAGCAGCGATCCCTGCTTGGCCGTGTGGAAGCCGCAGATCAGGCTGATGATGGTCGATTTGCCCGAGCCCGAGGAGCCGACCAGCGCCGTCACCGTGCCCGGCTTGGACTCGAAGCTGATGCCATGCAGCACCGGCTTGCCCGCCTCGTACTCGAAGACCACGTCGTCGAAGGTCACAGTGCCCTCGATGATTCCGTTCGCTCCGGCGGAGTGAGCGCGGGTCGGTTCGCTGTCTTCCTCCTGCTCGTTCAATATCTCAGTAGTGCGGTCGAGCCCGGCCAGCGCCTCGGTCAGCTGAGTGCCGATTGAGACCAGCTGCACGATGGGAATCGTCATGAAGCCAAGAAACATCACGTAGGTGACGTAGCCGCCTGGGGTCAGGCGGTTGGCAACCACCTGGTGCGCTCCGAGAAACATCACCAGAGCGCCCACCACGCCCAACACGGCGGTCGAGGCCAGCGACATCAGCGACTGCGCGGTCAGCGACGAGATCACATTCTGCAGCAGCCGGTTGGCGCCCGAGGCGAAGATCCTCGCCTCGCTCTCCTCAGCGTGATAGCCCTTCACCACGCGCACGCCGCCCAGCGACTCGGTGAGCCGCCCGGTGACCTCCGCGTTGATCTTGGCGCGCTCGCGAAAGATCGGCCGGATGGTCTTGAAGGCGCGCTGCAGGATCAGGCCGAAGATCAACAGAACGATGAAGCTGACCACCGTCATCTGCACGCTCAGCTTGATCAGGTAGGTGAAGGCGAAGATCGCCGTCAGCACGCCGCCGAAGAAGTCGATGACCCCGGTGCCGATGAGGTTGCGGACGCCTTCGACGTCGGTCATGATGCGGGCGACCAGCGTGCCTGTGCGGTTCTCGTCGTAGAAGGCGATGGGCAGGCGGCCCACGTGGGACTGCACCTTCATGCGCAGCTCCGCGATCAGGCGCTGGCCCTCCTTTGACAGCAGCTGCGTCAAGGTGAACGAGGTGATGCCCTGCACGATGGTGGCGACCAGCACCGCGCCCACGATCCACGGCAGCAGATGCAACTGTTTACCGTACATCACCTTGTCGATCAGAGGCTTGGTCGACGCGGGCAGAACCAGGCCGCTGGCCCGGTTGATGATCATCAGCAGGAAGCTGCCGCCGAGCAGGGCGCCGCGCGGCTTGATCAGCTTCCAGACCTCGGGCATCACCTTCTTCAGCTTTGGTTTGGGACGCGAGGCGGTCAGATCCGCTGCGGTGGCCTTTCCGGTGCCCCGCGGAGTACGCTCCGCCTTGGACATTCCGTTACCGCCAAAACCAGAGCTGCGAAAAGAAGAGGACATAGCACTCGATTCTACGCCGGAAGCATCCGCGGCCTATGCAAAAGGCCACGGACGACAATTCCGGAAGCGATCGGCGAACTATCTGGCGACTGCTTACGCCGCCTTGCGCGACCGCCGCGCCTGGATGAACGAGCGCACGCAGAGCAGTACGAAGATCAGGCAGAGCGTGCCCATGGTGGTCTGCACCTTCGCCGCATCGGGTCGCACGATGGCATGTCCGGCCGCCATCTGGATGGTCCCGATGAAGCCCGGAATCGTGCCCAGGAAGCCGAGCAATCCTACCGTGACCGCGATGTGCATGAACAGCATGCGCTTCTTGGCGTCGGGCGTATTCGCCAGAGCGCCGAAGATCGCAAGCAGCAACCCAAAGCCGACCGGGATCAGCGCATGGTACGCGTGAGACTCGTGGCCGACCAGCGTGAACGCCACGGCTCCCGTAACGATCAGCAGAATACCGAAGACGATGGTGAGCTTTGCCAAGGTACAACTCCTTCAAGAAAACTTCAATCGGAATATCCAGCCATCCGGACCTTCAGAATACCCGAACTAGCTGGCCACGGCGGCCTTGACGGCCGTCTTGACTGCGGTTTTGACGACGCTCAGCGCCTCCGACGGCTCCCACTCGTTGCCGGGATACCAGGCGAGCACCTTGCCATCGGTGCCGATGATCACCGTCGACAGCGAGTGCGTAAGCGACTTGTTGTCGCCCGGAGTCACCCCCACATCGAAGAACTGCGTGACCTCCGGCAGTTCCTTGACCGGCGGCGCAGCGAAGTCCCAGTGCAGGAACCGCTCCTTGGTGTACTGACCGGTGTAGGCGCCACCGTAGCTGCGCAGCACCTTCGGCGTGTCGTAGGTGGGATCGAAGCTGACGCTGATCAGGTGGGTCTTCACATAGAGCGCCGGGTCGGCTGTCAGTTGCTGGTCCAGGGTGGCGAAGTTGCGGCTCATACGCGGGCAGAAGTCGGCCACCGGACAGCGCGTGTAGATGAAGGTCATCAGCACCACACGGCCCTTGAAGTCGCTGAGGTGGATCAGCCGGTCGCTCTGGTTCAGCAGCGCGAAGTCCGGAACCGGATCGCCGGCTGCGGGAACATGGAGCTGCGCAGTTGGCTTGTAGTCGGGCTTAGCCTGCGCCACGATGACGATGTGATCCAGCCGCACGTTGCGATAGCCGGCCGCGGCGTCGGACGAAATCTGGTCGGCGAGCAGGTCGGCAGTGATGCGGTCGCCCGCGTGCAGCTCGCTGATGATTGCCGGATTGGCCAGCTTGTACGGCATGACCATCGCCTCCATGAAGCCGGGCACGGCCTCGCCGTCCAGCGAGATCTGGCCGCTCGACGGATCGGTCGCCACCACCTTGCCGCGAATCGTGAAGGTCTTGGTCGCAGCCGGCGCGGCCGCCATCGGAACCGGCGTCTTGCAGCCGGTGAGCAGGGGCAGGAGGGACAACGGACCAAGCAGGCCCAGCAGAAGAACGAGCTTCTGTGGAGCGCGCTGCAGCATGATCGATTCAGACCGATTCATCATGTCTAAATGATAGGCCTTGCGCCGCCAAAGCGCAGCCAGGTTGGCGGCGATCTCGTGATAGCTTGTACCCATTCCTTGTTCTGTTCTTTGCACCTGTTTTTTGTGTCTGTTTTTACCTGTCTTCAGGAGACGACGACCATCACCCAGCAGCAGATACACCAGGCCACGCACCAGCAACGCCACAGAGAGGCTCCGGCAGCGCTGCTGCTGCACCTCGCCATGCTCCTCACCGGCCTGGCCACGGCGCTGCTCGGCCCCATCCTGCCCCTGCTCAGCCAGCACTGGCAGTTGCAGGATCAGCAGAGCGGCCTGCTGCTGATGGCGCAGTTCTGCGGCTCCTTTTCGGGTGGCCTGACCGTCTCCCGGCACCTGCGCCGCAGCCTCCTGCTCGGCTTCTGCGCGGCGGCGATCGGCTTCACCAGCTTCGCGCTCGCCCCGACCCTCGGACCCGCCTGCCTCACGCTCTATGTCGCGGGCTGGGGCGTCGGCCAGCTCATCACGGCGTGCAACATCATCGCTGGACGCCGCTATGGCACCCGGCGCGGCTCGGCGGTGGCGCTCTTGAACTTCACCTGGAGCTTCGGTGCGATGCTCTCGCCGCTGCTCGCCGCCTGGCTGACGCCGCGGTTCGCGCTGGCTCGCCTGCTCGAAGGTTTCGCCGCCTGCTTCGTCGTCATGCTCATCGGCCTGCTGTTCGATCTGCGCGGCGTGCCGGCGGAGATCCTCTCCGCCTCCGATGTAACCGCCTCGCCGACCGAGGCCAGCGCCAGCCGGCTGGCTCCGCGCTCCTACCTCTACTTCATCGCACTGCTGTTCTTCTACGGCGGCGTCGAGACCTCGCTCAGCGGCTGGCTCACCACCTACGCCCTGCGCTATGGCAACCGCACCCTGACCCTGAGCGAGTACACCACGCTGGTGCTCTGGACCGCGCTCACCGTTGGCCGCGCCATCACCTCCCTGCTGCTGCTGCGCGTAAGGGAGTCGACGCTGCAGCGCGTCTCGCTCACGCTCGGCGCGGTCTTCACCGCGGGTCTGGCGCTGGCCCACGGAGCGTGGAGCATCGCGGCGTTCGCCGTACTGCTCGGCCTCAGCCTGGCCCCGTTCTTCCCCTCGACCTTCTCGATCATGATGGGCGACCGTCCCTCGGCGCGCCAGGCGGGCGTCGTGCTGGCCATGTCGGGCGTCGGCGCCTCCATCCTGCCTTCGCTCATGGGCGTGGTCTCCACCCACACCGGCTCGTTGCAGGTGGCGCTCGCCATCCCGCTCGCTGCAGCGATCGTCCTGCTGGGAATGAGCTTCTTCCCGCCCACGCCGACGCTCGCCGCCACACCGCTCACCAGCCCCGGCAAACATCCCATGTCGCACACGTAGACATGGGACGCCGCCCAGCCAAGCTCGCGCGTTCCGGTATCTCGCAAAGCCAGCTTTCCACCGCGCCCACCCACCCCGGGTGGCGTATAAACAATCCATGGACCCCGTGCGCTCGCTGCCTTCGCTGCTACCCGAAGAGATAGGGGTTGCGGTCACCGAGGCGCTAGACCGGGGCGCGACCGTGGTCACCGCGAATCAGCGCACCGCCCGCACCCTGCGCCAGGGATTCGAGCGCCGCCAGCGGACGAACGGACTGATCTCCTGGCAACCTCCCAACCTCTTCTCCTGGGACGCCTGGACCGCGACCCTCTGGCGCCGCATGCTGCTTGACGGCCACGCCGCCAGGCTTCTGCTCAACCCAGCCCAGGAGCACCAGGTCTGGCGCTCCGTCATCGCCGCCGACTCAAGCTGGAGCAGCCTCGAGACGGTCGACGCACTCGCCACCCTGGCCGCCGACGCCTGGAGGCTGCTCTGTGCCTATCGCGCCGACCGCACCCAGGACCGCCTCCCCACCGCCGCAGGCAGCGACCATACCGAGGACGCGCGTTCCTTCCAGCGCTGGGCCCAGGCCTTCGGCCGCCGCTGCCAGAGCGACGCCTATCTGACCCAGGCCGAGCTCGAAGAGACCATCCAGCTGGCCCTCGAGACGCATGGCTTTTTCTTCCAAACAGAAAAAGCCAGCCCCGAGCTGCTGCTCGTCGGCTTCGACAAGATGACGCCCGCGCAGTCAGCGCTCATCGCCGCGCTCCGCGACTCCGGCGTCGCCATTGACACCTGGACCCCGGCGCACGCCGCCACACTGCATCTCCACGCCGCCCAGGACGCCGATGCCGAACTACGCGCCGCGGCCCAGTGGATCCGGCAGTTCCTGCTGGAGGAGATCCCCAACGAGGAAGCTGCTCCCAAACAAGGGAACCGCCGCGTCGCCCTCATCCTGCCCTCGCCCGGTACCGAGCGCTCCGAGATCGAACGCGTCTTCCGTGAGATCCTCTCGCCCGAGCTGCTTCCCATCACCGCCGGCGCCACCGGCGGCCCCTACGAGTTCTCGCTCGGCCAGCCGCTCACCCGCGCGCCGATGATCGCCGCCGCGCTCGACCTGCTGCGCTGGGCACAGGGAGCGAAGGAATCAAGAGGTTCGCAAAATTCCAGGTCCGCCCTTCCGCTCGAGACCGTCAGCCGCCTTCTGCTCTCCCCCTACCTCCTCTCCGAGGCGAGCGAGCGCGGCCCCCGCGCCGAGTTCGACGCCTTCGATCTGCGCCGCGCCCCGCTGCTGCGACCCGAGCTCAGCCTCGACGCCCTGATCGCCCTCGCCGAAGGCTCGCGCCGCGCCCCCCGGCTCAGCGGCCTGCTGCGTCAGCTCCGCTCGCTGCGCCGCACCGCCGCCAATCTCCTCTCCGCCGAACCCCAGCGCCCCTACGCCGACTGGGCCGAGACCATCCGCGAGCTGCTTCAGTCCGCCAACTGGGCCGCCACCTCCGCGGCCCCGCAGTCCACCGACAGCCTCGCCTTCCAGACCCGGCGCAAGTGGGAGAGCGCACTCGACCAGCTCGCCACGCTCGACTTCGAAGGCCTCCGCCCCACCTTCTCCGAGGCACTCGACGCGCTCGAGACGCTTCTCTACAACACACTCTTCGCTCCCGAATCGCGCGAGGCTCCGGTGCAGATCATGGGCCCGCTCGAGGCCGCCGGCTCGGAGTTCGACGCGGTCTGGTTCCTGCGCGCCGGGGACCTCAACTGGCCGGTCCGCTCCTCCATCAATCCTCTGCTCGGCTGGCCGCTGCAACGCGCCCTCGGCATGCCCGGAGCCGATCTCGCCGCCGACCGGGAACACGCCCGCCGCGTCACCCAGCGCATCGCCGCCAGCGCCCCCGCCGTGATCTTCAGCTACGCAGAGGAGGCCCCGGATAATCCCGAGAGCGAACAGCGGCCCTCTACCTTGCTCGCCGGCCTCGCACTGCAACCGCTCGAAGCGATCTCACAGGCCGGAGAGCCCGACCAACTCACGATCCAGCTCGAAGCCGTCGCCGACGACGCCCGCATCCCGCTCGCCGACCCTGTCGTCCGCGGCGGCGCCAGCGTGCTCAAGGCGCAGGCCGCCTGCGGCTTCCGCGCCTTCGCCGAGCGCCGCCTGTGGTCCACCGACCTCGAGGCCGCCGAGCCCGGCATGGACGCGCGCGAACGCGGCGACCTCGTCCACCTCGCCCTGCAGCACCTCTGGGACGAGCTCCACACCCAGGCCGCTCTCCAGGCCTTGAGCCTTGACGCCCGCGCAGCAGCGCTCGATCGCGCCATCGACGAAGCCCTGTCCGAGCTCCTCTCCAAGGCGCACCCCGCGCAGCCCAAGCCGGCCGACCCCGAGAACTGGACCTCCTGGGAGACCGCCTACCTCGAGACCCAGCACGAGCGCCTGCGTAACCTGCTCTCCCCCTGGTTCGAACAGGAGCTCGCCCGCCAGCTACCCTTCACCGTCAAGGCCCGCGAAGAGGCCATGGACGTCGCCGTCGGCCCGCTCCACCTGAAGCTCCGCATCGACCGGGTTGACGCCACCGAGGCCGGCGACGTCCTCATCGACTACAAGACCGGCCGCGCCGGCCACAAGGACTGGTTGACCGAGCGCCCCGACGAGCCGCAGCTTCCGCTCTACGCCATGCTCTCCCAGTCGCCGCTTGCCGCCATCGCCTTCGCCCGCATCCGTCCCGGCAAGGAGATGGGCCTCGACGGCTACACCTCGCCCGAGATTCCTCCTGGCGGCATCCTGCCCAAGCCCGCCCGGCTCGGTTTCGAGACGCTCGATGAGCAGATCGAAGACTGGCGCAGCATCCTCATCCAGCTCGCCGAGGACTTCCACTCCGGCGACGCCCGCGTCCGCCCCAAGAGCTACCCGACTACCTGCCAGCACTGCGCGCAGCGGCTGCTCTGCCGCCTCGATCCCGCCGCCCTCGAAGCATCCGGTTTCCCCGACCACACCGATCACGACCATGCCATGGTCGAGGAACCCCATGCCTGAGCTCTTTCTCGTCGACAGCCCACAAGCCGCCGCACCCGACCGCGCAGCCCCTCCGCCGCCCGACGCCGACGAGCGCGAGCAGGCGCTGGACATCGGCCAGTCCTGGATCGTCGAGGCCCCGGCCGGCTCGGGCAAGACCGGCCTGCTCATCCAGCGCTACCTCAAGCTGCTCGCCGACCCCAGCGTCGAAACACCCGAGCAGGTGCTCGCCATCACCTTCACGAACAAGGCTACGACCGAGCTGCGCGAGCGCGTTCTTGGCCAGTTGGAGGTCGCAGCGTCTCAAGAAAATCTGGCTCCCGCCAGTGACTTCGACCGCCTCACCCGGTCGCTCGCCCGCGCCGTGCTCGCCCGCGACCGCGCCCTCGGCTGGGAGATCATCGACCAGCCCCACCGCCTCAACATCCGCACCATCGACTCGGTCTGCGCCGAGATCGCCCGCTCCCTGCCCATCCTCTCCGGCCACAGCGGCCGGCAGTCCCCGGTCAGCGACCCCGAGCCGCTCTACACGCTCGCGGCCCGCCGCACCTTCCTGCAGCTCGGCGGACCCGACCCGGCGCTCGACGCCGCCTTGCGCCTCATCCTGCTGCACCGCGACGGCAACCTCGCCGACTGCGAGGCCCTGCTCGGCGAGATGCTCAGCCGCCGCGATCAGTGGGGCGAGCTCGTCCCGCTGGGCCGCCGCGTGCTCGACGACGCCTACCTCGACGCCAACATCCTTCCCCAGCTCGAACACGCCCTCGAACAGGCCATCTCGAGCGCCCTCGCCCAGCTCGCCGAGGCCATCCCGCCCCACCTCCTGCGGCAGCTCGCCGAGACCGCTGCCAGCATGGCGCACCTCGAAGGCTACAAGGGAAACCCCTCGCCGATTGCTCTGTGCTCAGGCCATCCCGGCACCACCGCCGACGACCTGCCGCACTGGCGCGCGCTCGCTCACATGCTCGTCGCCCCCTCCTCGCAGACCTGGCGCAAGGGCCTCAACGTCAACCACCTCGGCTTCATGGTCACGGCCCTCGAGAAGCAGCAGCTCACCGCCCTCATCCAGCAGTTCGAAGGCCGCGACGACCTGCTCCGCGCCCTCTGCCGCCTCGGGCCGCTGCCTCCCGCCACCTACCCCGCCGACCAGTGGATCGTCGCCAAGGCGCTCTTCCGCATCCTCAACCACGCCCTCGTCGAGCTCAAGCTGGTCTTCGCCCAGCGCGGCGAGTGCGACTTCTCCGAGATCGCACTCGCTGCCCGCGCCGCACTCGCCGAACCCACGGGCGACGACGAAAATTCAGACACCCTCAGCGCCGCCCTCGGCTACAACCTGCAGCATCTTCTGGTCGACGAGATGCAGGACACCTCCTCGCTCCAGTACCAACTCATCGAGCGCCTCACCCACACCTGGGACGGCCACAGCCAGACCGTCTTCCTGGTCGGCGACCCCAAGCAATCCATCTACCTCTTCCGCCACGCCCGCGTCGAGCGCTTCCTGCGCACCATGCGCGACGGATTGCTCGGCGACCTTCCGCTCGGCTGCCTGCGCCTTACCGCCAACTTCCGCTCTCAGGCCGCGCTGGTCGAGCAGTTCAACGCCGACTTCAAACACATCTTCCCCGCCGAGCTCGACGCCCAGCGCCCCGAAGAGGTTCCCTTCGCCTCCGCCTTCCCCGTCCGCCCGCCCAACCACGCCGCCGCCAGCCGCACCTGGCACCCCACCGTGCTCGGAGCAGCCGACGCCACCACGCAAGATCCAGTCCCTAATCCAGCCCAGGCCAAAGCCGCACAGCGCCAATCCGAGGCCGCCGAGATCGTCCGCATCCTCGCCGAATGGCGCTCCCGCCCGCTGCCCGCAGCACGCGCCGAGGCCAATCCCCCCAAGCCCTGGAAGATTGGCGTCCTGGTCCGCAATCGCAGCCATCTCAACGAGATCGTCCCTGCGCTCCGCGCCGCCGGCATCCCTTATCGGGCAATCGAAATCGACGCATTACAGGAACGCCAGGAGGTGCTCGACCTCATCGCCCTCACCCGCGCCCTGCTCCACCCCGCCGACCGCGTCGCCTGGCTGGCCGTGCTGCGCGCGCCCTGGTGCGGCCTCTCGCTCGCCCAGCTCCACACCCTGGCCGGCGGCGACGACCCCCACCTCGCCCAGCACACCCTGCCCGGCCTGATCGACGACCGCGGCGACCTGCTCGCCCCCGACGGCATCGCCCGCCTCGAGCGCCTCTGGCCCATCCTCCAGGCCGCCACCGCCATGGACGCCCGCCTCACCACCGCGCAGCGCGTCGAGCGCACTTGGCGAGCCCTCGGCGGCGACTCCTACCTCGGCCCCATCGAGCGCGCCAACGCCACCCAGTACCTCCGCCTGCTCGACGAGCTCGAACAGCAGACCGGCACAGTCGACCTCGCCCAGCTCGAGCGCCGCCTCGGAAAGCTCTTCGCCGCACCCGCCAACGAGCCCAGCGCCGTCGACCTGATGACCATCCACAAGGCCAAGGGTCTCGAGTGGGACCTCGTCCTGGTCCCCGCGCTCGAACGCTCGGGCGGCGCCGACAAGCCCCGCCTGCTCTCCTGGCTCGAGCTCGACAGCACCCACCTGACCGAAGACGGCGACATCACCGAAGACGAAGACCCGACCGGCGCCGCCCACTTTCTGCTCGCCCCCATCCACGGCAAGGGCAAGGAGTCGCAGGCGCTCAAGACCTGGATCGACAGCATCCACCGTGAGCGCGAGGCCGCGGAGCGCAAGCGTCTCTTCTACGTCGCCTGCACCCGTGCCCGCGAGGAGCTGCACCTCTTCGCCGCACCCAGCACCACCTCCAAAGGCGAGATCAACCCCAGGCCCGGCACCCTGCTCGCCGCCGCCTGGCCCGCAGCCAGCCCTCAATTCGCCATCCCTGCGCAGGGAACCGAGTGGCCCCAGCTCGCCGCTGCCGAGGCCGACGCCTTCACGACCAACGACGCTGCATTCGGCCTCGATCTGGACCTCGCCGCCGCAGCCGCCGAACCGCCCCGCGAAAACCTGCTCCACCGCCTGCCGCTCGACTTCGATCCCGAAGCCCTCCGCGGCGGCGCCCGCCCCCTGCCCTACGGCAGCAGCGAGCACGGCAGCGCGAGCACGGCCCACTCCGGCCTCTTCACCCGCCCCGAGGGCTCCTTCTCCGCCCGCGCCTTCGGAAACGCCGTCCACGCCTTCCTGGAAAAGCTCACGGAAGAGCTCGCCGCCGGCCAGCCAGCCGCCTCGCTGCTCGCGACCCTTCCCACCTGGACCCCGCGCATCGCCGCCATCCTGCGCTCCGAGGGCCTGCCGCCGGCTCAGGTCGAGCGCCTCACCCAGCGCGTCCTCGCCGCCCTCGACAACACGCTGCGCCACCCCGAGGGCCTCTGGCTGCTGGGCGCGCACACCGGAGCCGCCAGCGAGTACGCCCTCACCGCCTGGAAGCTGCAGCCCGGCCACGGCATCCCGGAGAGCCGCAGCGAGATCCGCATGGACCGCATCTTCCGCGCCGGCCCCGAGCCGCTCACGCCCGGCGACCACTGCCTCTGGATCGTCGACTACAAGACCACCACCCCTGCAGGCCAGGATCGAGACGAGTTCCTCCGCAGCGAACGCGAACGCTACGCCCCGCAGCTCGAAGCCTACGCCCGCATCCTCAGCGAGAGTGGCGCCGAGGCCACTCAGGAGCTTCGCCTCGCGCTCTACTACCCTCTACTGCCTCAACTCATTTGGTGGATTCCGGACGGCTCGCAAAACCCCGAATAGCTCCTAACCCCGACCCCACCACGATCCAGGGAATCTCACCAAGCGTTACTCATGTCCGTCTATTCGTACTCTTCGGGGATTGCATTTCCCTCTGCTAGCATCACCGCCGTGCCATGAAGACAACTACAAACCGTCCAGACTCATGGGCGAGGCCACTCGGGAACCTATTGCGAAATTGCGTTCACTGCCTCGGGAGAATCCATGCTCGTCAAAATGACGAATCGCAACAAAATCAACCTTGCATTTATCCTGATCTTCGCCGACTGGCCGATCTTCCGATTCAATCTTTCACACGCTCAGTACGTCGGCCTGTTCCTGTTCTTGCTCTTCGCGCCCAAGACCTTCTGGGTGACCTTCGACGCCATAGCAAGCTGGCGTCTCCGCGACGAGGTGCTTCGATCTCAGGAGCGACTGTCGAGCAGCCCTGAAGCAGGAGACGAAGAACAGAACGAGGTCAATCTCGGGTCCTGAGGCCTAGGGACGCGAGCCGTAGGCGAACCGACAGTTTCTACGCCTCGTCCCCGTCCACCAGATGGTGCCGCACATCCGCACCGCGCACCCAGAAGATCACGTCCTCGGCGATGTTCGTCGCATGGTCGCCCACCCGTTCCAGGTTGCGCGAGATGATCAACGCGTTCAGCGACTGCGGCGTCAGCTCAGGACGCTCCTTGATCAGCGAACTCAGAGCGTAGAAGGCCGCATCGTTCATCTCGTCCACCTGGTCGTCCATCTTCAGCACCGACTTCGCCAGGTCCGCATCCGCCTCGATGAACGCCTGCAGCGCCTTGCGCACCATCGCCGACGCCAGCGAAGCCAGCTTGGGAATATCCACCGGCAGCTCGATATTGGCAAACGCGCCCATCTCGCGCACCCGCACCGCGATATTCACCGCCTGGTCGCCCACGCGTTCGAGATCGGCGTTGATGCGAATCACCGACAGGATGAAGCGCAGATCGATCGCCATCGGCTGCTCCATCGCCAGCAGGTCGAGCGCCATCTGGTCGATCTCCCGCTCCAGCCGGTTGATCGACGGCTCGGCGCGGAAGACCAGCTCGCAGATGCTCAGGTCGCGGGTGCGATAGGCCTCGATCGAGCGCTGGATCGCCTGCTCGGCCATGCCGGCCATCACCAGCAGCTTCTCCTTCAAATCGTCGAGACTCTGATGAAACTTCACCCGCATCAGCCAAACCTCCCGGTGATGTAATCTTCCGTCCGCTTGTCGCGCGGGTTGGTGAAGATCCGATGAGTGGAGTCGAACTCCACCATCTTGCCGTTCAGGAAGAAGCCGGTGTTCTCCGCCACGCGCGCCGCCTGCTGCATATTATGCGTCACGATCACAATGGTGTACTGGCTCTTCAGCTGAAAGATCAAGTCCTCGATCTTCGAGGTCGACACCGGATCGAGCGCCGAGGCCGGCTCGTCCATCAACAGGACCTCAGGGTCCACGGCGAGCGCTCGCGCAATGCACAGACGCTGCTGCTGTCCGCCCGAAAGACTGGCGCCGGACTTCTTCTTCAGGTCGTCCTTGACCTCTTCCCACAACGCCGCCTGCTTCAACGAGCGCTCGACCGTATCGTCCAGGATGCGCCGGTTGCGGAAGCCATTCAGTTTCAGTCCGCTGGCCACGTTGTCGTAGATCGACATCGTGGGAAACGGGTTCGGCCGCTGGAAGACCATCCCGATGCGCCGCCGGATCTCGACCGGCGAGGCATCCTTGTAGATGTCGAGCTCGCCCATCTTCACCGTTCCGGTCGCCCGCGCGATCGGGTTGGTCTCATGCATCCGGTTCAGGCAGCGCACGAACGTGCTCTTGCCGCAGCCCGACGGACCGATCAGAGCGGTCGCATGGTTGGCCGGAATATGCAGGTCGATATCCTGCAGCGTATGCGTTGTGCCGTACCAGGCATTGAGATGTTCAACTTGAATGCCAACTCCCACTAGCTTCCCCCTTTGAGTACGCCGCGGTTGGCAAAGATGCGGACGAGTGTAACCGAGACCATAATCATGACGATCAGAACCAGCGATCCGGCCCATGCCAGACGATGCCACTCGTCATAGGGTCCGGTCGCGTAAATATAAATCTGCAGCGGCAGCGCGGCGATCGGCTGCGTCAAGCTAGTGCTCCAGAACTGGTTGCCGAAGGCGGTAAACAGCAGCGGCGCCGTCTCTCCGGCCACGCGCGCGAAGGCCAGCATACATCCGGTGATGATCCCCGGGGACGCCGTCCGCAGGCTGACCGAGATGGCCGTCCGCCACTTGGGAACGCCCAGCCCCAGAGCCGCCTCGCGGATCGCGTGCGGCACCGTCGCCAGCATCTCCTCGGTGGTGCGGGTGATCGTCGGCACCATCATAATGGCCAGCGCGACTCCGCCCGCAAACGCCGAGAAATGCTTCTGCTGCATCACGATCAGCGAGTAGATCGCAATGCCCATCACGATCGACGGCACGCCGTTCAGCACGTCCGCCGTAAACCGCACCGCATTGGCCAGCATCTTGCCCCGGCCGAACTCCGCCAGGTACACCCCGGCGGCGATGCCCACGGGAACCCCCATCAAGCTCGCCAGCGCGAGAATCACCGCGGAGCCGACGATGGAGTTGGACATGCCGCCCCCCTCCTCGCCCACCGGCTTGGGGATCTGCGTGAAGAACGCCAGGTTCAGCGAACTTGCGCCCTTGAAGATCAGGTACCCCAGAATCGCCACCAGCGGCACGATCACCACGATCGTGCTCAGGATCGCCAACCCCGTCACCAGGTGGTTTACTCCCTGGCGGCGCAGCTGATCCAGGCGCATGCTCTGGGTATTGAAGTTGGTCGGCTCCCGCAACTCGGGAGACGGATTCGATGGTTGCATACTCATCCTCAGGCCACCCTCGCCGGCGCGCCGCGCGTCACCGCCCAGACCAGCAGCCGGGCTATGGTGTTCACCACAATCGTGACCAGGAACAGCGCCAGGCCAATCTCGATCAGGGCGCTCAAATACACATCCCCGGTCGCCTCGGAGAACTCATTGGCAATCACGCTGGCCAACGTATAGCCCGGAGCAAACAGCGACTTGGCGATGTCCGGATGGTTGCCGATCACCATGGTCACCGCCATGGTCTCGCCCAGCGCACGGCCCAGACCCAGCATCACGGCACCCACAATTCCAATGCGCGAGTTGCGCAGCACACCCACGCGAATCATCTCCCAGCGCGTCGCCCCCAGCGCCAGCACCGCCTCCCGCTGGCTGTTCGGCACCGCCGTCATAATGTCACGGGTCAGCGAGGAGATGATCGGCAGGATCATGATCGCCAGAATGATGCTCGCCGTCAGCAGTCCGACGCCGAAGTTCGGGCCCTCGAAGAACCCGGTCCAGCCCAGCACTTTGTACAGGAAGGGCCCCAGCACGTCACGCATCACCGGCACCAGAACGAACACCGCCCACAGCCCGTACACCACGCTGGGAATCGCAGCCAGAAGCTCGGTCAGAAACGAGATCGGCGCGCGCAGCGCCCGCGGGCACAGCTCCGTCAGAAACACCGCCACGCCCAGCGCCAGTGGAACCGCCATCAGCAGCGCGAGAAATGAGGTCATCAGCGTTCCGTAGATGAACGGGAGCGCGCCGAAGTCGCCGCTCACCGGGTCCCACGCCTGGCTGGTAAAGAACTTGAAGCCAAACTGCGCCAGGCTCAGCTTCGACCGCAGCACCAGAATGACAAGGATGAACAGCACAATGACGAATATGCTGCACGCGCACAACAGCATCAGCGCGGCGAAGCTGTTATCGGCGATCTTCCCGCTGCCGCGCGTCCGCAAAAACTGCCGGATGGCCGACGGCGCCATCTCACCCGGATCATCTGCTTCGCGCCTGGGACCGGAGGCAGCCGTCGCCATCGGCACCGCGAGCGGAACCGGAACAGACGCAGGCGAAGCCGCGGACGAAAACGAACCCGGCAGCGAAGACGGCACCGCGGCCGCCGGCGGAGTCGGCAGGGGTTGCCGGGAGTCAGGATCAGTGGTCATTTGGCTCGAATTCACAGTTAGTTCCTGGAAAAGCCCACGCCGCCTGCCGCATCACGATAAGGAAGCATGAACCCACAAATAAAAACTGGCGCACAGGCTGACAACGAAGCCCGTGCGCCAGAACTTAAGCTTACTTGATCTGGCGAATGGTTGCGCGTTCCTTGTCCTGTACCTGCTTCGGCAGCGGAGCATAGGTCATTGCAGCAGCCTCGCCCTCTCCCTTGGCCAGCATCCACTCCAGGAATCCCTGCATCGCCTTGCCCTTCGCGGGATCCGCGAAGTGGGTCGGGATCAGCAGCCAGGTGAAGCTCGAGATCGGATAGGAGTCCGCGCCCGCAGCGTTGGTGATCGATACCCTGTAGTCCGCCGGCATCGTCTTCACCGCAGCCGCCGCAGCAGCCGTTACGCCCTCGGTGGAGGCCTTCACAAACTTGCCCGCCGCGTTGCGCACCGTGCCGTACTGCATCTTGTTCGTTACCGCATAGATCAATTCCACGTAGCCAAAGGAGTTGGGCGACTGCCGAACCATCCCGGCGACACCCTCATTGCCCTTCTGGCCAATGCCCGTAGGCCACTTCACCGACGTGCTCTTGCCGACCTGGCTCTGCCACTCCGGGCTCACCTTGCTCAAATAGTCGGTAAAGATGTACGTCGTGCCGCTTCCGTCCGAACGATAGACCGGGAGGATCGAGTTGCCCGGCAGATTCACACCAGGATTCTCCTTCGCGATCCGCGGATCGTTCCACTTCGTGATCTTGCCCAGGTAAATATCCGCGATCACCTCGCCGGAGAAGTTCAACTCCTTGTTCACGCCGCTCAGGTTGTACACCGGAACCACAGCGCCCAGCACCGTGGGCAGGTGAACCGTCTTCACCTTCGACTCGGCGATCTGCTGATCGTTCATCGGACCGTCCGTCGCGCCGAAGTCCACCGTACCCTCCGAGACCTGGCGGATGCCACCGCCCGAACCGATCGGCTGGTAGTTGATCTTCACCTCGGGGTGTAACTGGCTATACTCGCTAAACCACCGGGAATAGATCGGGTTAGGAAACGTCGCGCCGGCTCCGTTGATGTTCTGGGCCACTGCCGCCGTTGCGGTCAATGCCAGAAACCCTGCTGCCAGTAGGTTGAGTCTCACGTAAACACCTCGAAAAATTTGAGCGCCCGAATTCTGGGCACACTGAACCAGTCTGCCGCTCAATTGTTAAGATACGGTTACATCGCCGCGAAATAGCCGCGAATCGCCGCCCCGCCCCCTTAGGCAGCCGCCGACTCTGCCACCGGAAGACTGAAAATAAACGTGCTTCCGCGATTCAGTTCACTCTCCGCCCGGATCGATCCACCCTGCGCCTGCACTATGTGCAAAGCGATCGCCAGTCCCAGGCCCGTCCCCCCGGACTCGCGCGAACGCGCCTTGTCCACCCGGTAGAAGCGCTCGAAGATCCGCCCCAGATGCTCGGATCCGATGCCCTGACCGAAGTCCCGCACCCGGAACTCCACCGCCTCCTGCCCGCCGAGACCCGGATCCGCGATCGACCGCGCGCTCACCACCACCCGGGCATGAGGATTCTCCCGCGTCTTCCCGTACTTCACCGCATTCTCGATCAGGTTGCTCAGCACCTGCATCACCGCATCCTGATCGGCGAACACCTGCCGGCTGGTCACCTCTCCCACCTCGACTACAGCCGCGGTGTCCTGCACCATGCCCGCCATCGCCTTCACCGCGTCCCGCACCAGAACATCCGCCGCGACCGCCGCCGGATGCAGCTCCTGCTCCGACGACTCCACCCGCGCCATCAGCAGCAGATCCTCCGTCAGCCGGTTCATGCGCGTCGCATTCTTCAAGATCGTCGAGAGAAACTCCCGCGCCGTCGGGCTCAGCGAGCGCTCATGGTCCAGCAGCGTCTCCACATACCCGGTGATCGAGGTCAGCGGCGTCCGCAGCTCATGCGACACATTGGCCACGAAGTCCCGCTGCGTCCGCTCCACCTCCTCGATCCGGGTGATATCGTGCAGCACCGCCACCGCACCGCCAGAGGGCATCGGCGAGGCGTTCACCTCGAAGATCCGCCCCGGCAGCAGCGTCGTCGACCGGCGCTCGCACACCACACCATGCTCCAGCGCCGCCCCCACGCACTCCAGAACCTCCGGATCCCGAATGGTCTGCACCAGAGCATGCCCAACACGCACCGGACTGCTGACCGATATTCCCGGACCGAAGCCGGGAATCAGCCGCTGTAACCGCTGGTTGGTCCACTGAATCCGCCCCGCCGTATCCACCGCGACCACCGCATCCTGCATGCTGTCGAGCAACGCCTCCAGTTGCAGCCGCGACTGCTTGGCGGTGGCAAACTCCTGCTGCAGTCGCTGCGACGTGCCCTGCAGCACATGCACGACGCCCTCAAGCTCATCGAGCGACGGGAGCGCCTTCGTCCCGGCCAACTCGGGCAGTATCCGTACCGCCAGCTCCAGCTTCACCGTCTCCCGTTGCAGCCGCCAGTGCAGCAGACCGGCAAACAGCGCCGCCAGAAACACCCCGCAGCCCCAGCCGCTCCAGTGGTCGCGGGGAACCAGGATTGTCATCAGCTCGACCGCCGATGCAATCCCCACCATCCCCAAAAACACCGCCAGCAGCTGCGACAGACCTCGACGCACGCCCATCTCTTCCTTCCCCAACCTGTCCTGCTTCTAGTTCCCCGCCGACGCCGTCTTCGGAATCTCAAAGCGATAGCCGGCCCCACGCATCGTCTTCAGATAGCGTGGCGTCTCCGCATCCTCCTCGATCTTCTCCCGGATCCGGCGGACATAGACGTCCACCGAGCGCGGCGTCACAAAGCGGGCATCGCCCCACACCGCATCCAGAAGATGATCGCGGCTGAACACCCGCCCCGGATGCCGGGCCAGGTAATCCAGCAGCCGGAACTCGGTCGCCGTGGTCGTCACCAGCTCGCCGTTCACCCGCAGCTGCATCGCGCTCGCGTCGATCTCGATCGCCTCGAACTTCAGCAGCGTCGACACCGTCGGCCGCTCGAACCGCCGCAGCACCGCCTTAACCCGCGCCACCAGCTCGCGCGTCCCAAACGGCTTGGTAATGTAGTCGTCCGCGCCCAGCTCCAACCCGTGCACCCGATCGCTCTCCGCCGCCCGTGCCGTCAGGAAGATGATCGGCACCGAACTCAGGTTCGGATTCTGCCGCAGCCTCCGGCATAGATCGAGCCCGTCCCCGCCCGGTACCATGATGTCCAACAGGAACAGCGCCGGCGGCTGCCGCTCCGCATCCCCCATAATCTGGTTGATTGCCAGATATGGCTTCACCGTAAATCCTGCGCTCTCAAGGTGATACTGAACAAGCCTGGAGATGTCGGCGTCATCTTCCAGCACAAAGATGGTCTGACTCAAGTTCGTAGCCCTCTCGTACTGCGCTGTGGGGCGCATCAGTGCACCGCGATCAGATTAGCTTACTCCACAGGCCCAAATGCAAACAGACGATGAATCGTACACTGCGGAGGCAAGTGAGCCACAATCATTGAGCCGGAGGATTTCATGAGACCGTCACAGGCCCTCCATCTGCATCGAGAAGAGATTCGTCGAATCGTGGCATCGCGGCACGCCAGGAATCCTCGTGTCTTCGGGTCGGTCCTCCATGGGGACGACACCGAAGAAAGCGACCTCGACCTGCTCGTCGACCCCACCCCAGAGACATCGATCTTCGATATTGGCGAGATTCGATACCAACTGCGTCAGCTCCTGGGCGTATCCGTCGACGTCCTCACGCCCCGGGCACTACATACCCGCTTGCGGGATCAGGTCCTCTCCGAGGCACGACCGGTATGAGCGCTCGGATGCGCACGTTCCAGCTGGACGACCTTCTGAACCACATCCTAGAAGCTGTGAACCGGATCGAAAGCTACACCACCAACCTTACGTATGCTGAGTTCTCGGAAAGCACGCGTGACCAGGATGCGGTCATCAGAAACTTCGAGGTCATTGGCGAGGCGAGTAATCTCGACAAAAACTTTCCCGACTTCGTCGCGGCACACCCGGAACTGCCGATCCGCTCGGCTTACGACATGCGCAATGCGCTGTCGCGCGGCACTTCGGGGTTGATCTCGAAGTCGTGTGGCGGACCATTCACAACGATCTCCCATTGCTGAAACGCAATCTTCTCGCTGTCCGTACGTCTTCCCACTGACCGCCTCGCAGCACCAAACGGGCGCGCGATGTCCCGCCTTCGGGACATCGCGCGCTCCCCTTACACGGCCTGCAGCACCTCGCGCAGCACACCCGCCGCCCGCTCACACGCCGCTCGGTCGACATCGCGATGCGTCACCAGCCTCACCGCGTGCGGTCCGATCGCGCTCGCCAGAATCCCCTTCGCCTTCAGCGCCGCTGTATAGGCCGCCGCGTCGCCGCCCTGCTTCAGCTTGAAGATCACGATGTTGGTCTGCACGCCGGAGAGATCGATCTCGAACTCTGGCTCGGCCGCAACCGCCTCGGCCAGCAACCGCGCGTTGCGGTGGTCCTCGGCCAGCAGCCCCGGCCCCTCTTCGAGCGCGATCAGCCCGGCCGCCGCCAACACGCCCGCCTGCCGCATCCCGCCGCCCAGCGCCTTGCGAATGCTCCGCGCCCGGCCGATCGCCTCCCGGCTGCCCACCAGCATCGAGCCCACCGGCGCTCCCAGCGCCTTCGAAAGACAGAACATCACCGTATCGAAGCCGCGCGTCAACTCCTTCACCGAAATCCCCAGCGCCTGCGCCGCGTTGAACACCCGCGCCCCATCCAGATGCACCGGCAGCCCGGCCTCCTTCGCGCCCGCCCAGATCTCCTCGAACACCGCCAGCGGGGTCACCGTTCCGCCCGCCATATTGTGCGTGTTCTCAAGCGAGATCAGACCCGTCTGCGCCCGGTAGTAGATCTTCGGCGCAATCGCCGGCTTGATGTGCGCCCAGGTCAGAATCCCGCGCTCGGCCGCCACCGTCCGAGCCTGGCAGCCGGCAAACGCCGACATCATCGCCATCTCCCAGTCGAGCACGTGCGCCCGCGACTCGCAGATGACCTCCTGCCCGTGCTGGGTATGTAACCGCATCGCGATCACATTGCCCATCGTTCCGGTCGGCACGAAGATCGCGGCCTCACGCCCGAAGACCTCGGCCGCGCACTGCTCCAGACGGTTCACTGTCGGATCCTCGCCGTACACATCGTCGCCCACCTCGGCTGCCGCCATCGCCGCCCGCATCGCCGCCGTAGGCCGCGTCACCGTGTCGCTCCGCAGATCGATCAATTCATTCGACAACTCGCTCAATCCCTCACTCCTTCTGTTTTGTTCTTTTGTCTTGATGTTCTGTTTTTACGTCCTGTCATCCTTCCGCGAAGCGGGAGGACCTGCTTGGTTCTTTCATCTGAAGGCTCTTCTTCAACCATACATAAAATAAAAGACGTCATCTCACCGCCCGCTGCTGCAGTGGAGAGACCCCTGTATTGCGCCTTTGCTCTCACCGTTCCCTGTTTCGAATGCCGGGTGCCCCATCCATGGCGCAGCCTCACCGCGACATTGGTGGGAGGGGAAACCGCTCATTCACTCCCCAGCAACTCCGCAAACACCTCGTTCGAGACCATTCGCCCGCGCTCGGTCAACCGCACCCGCACGCCATCCCGGTCAAGCGTCCCGCCCGCTACCATCTCCCCAATCGCCGGCAGCACCCCCTCCACCCGCGCCCGGCCAAACTCCGCCTCCAGCCCGTCAAGGGAAACCCCAGCATTCAGCCGCAGCCCGAGAAACAGCGCCTCCTCGAAGGCCGCACCCTCGTCCACCTCCGTCACCTCGCGCTGGCCTCCATCCAGATACGCCTCCAGCCCATCCGGATTCGCCAGCCGAACCGCGCCCTCGCCCGGCCCGCGCCGTAGCATCGACGCCGCATCCAGCCCGAATCCCCAATAAGGCGCCCTCTGCCAGTACTTCAAGTTGTGCCGCGAGGCGTGCCCCTCGCGCGCAAAGTTCGAGATCTCGTACTGCGCGAGCCCCGCCGCCCCGAACGCCACCTCCGCCCGCGCGTAGAACTCCGTCATCGCCTCATCGGTCGGTACCGCTGTCGCCCCATAGCGTGGTCCGCCCGCGATCAGCTCCTTGCCCAGCCGCGACTCCTCATCCACCTCCAGCATGTACACGCTGGCGTGCGGCACCCCCGACTCAAGCACCCGCTCGAGCGACCGCTCCCAGCTCGCCCGAGTCTGCCGCGGCAGCCCGGCAATCAGGTCCACGCTGATCTCCTTGAGCCCCGCCGACCGCATCCGCCCGATCTCCTCCACGCACATCGCCGCCGTATGCAGCCGCCCCACCGCCGCCGTCTCCGCATCCACAAACGACTGCACCCCGAAGCTCACCCGATTCATCCCCAGCCGCATCCCCGCCTCAAGCGTCGCCTCGGCCATCTGCCCCGGAGCGCACTCGAGCGTAATCTCCGCGTCGGGCGTCACGGTAAACTCCCCCCGCAGCGCGCCGAAGATCCGCTCCAGCTGCGCCGCCGTCAACAGGCTCGGCGTTCCCCCGCCGAAGTACACGCTGTCGACCACCTCCGGCGCCCGCGCGCCCAACCCAGCCGCGTAGCCGCGCGCCGCACGAATCTCCTCACACAACCGCTCCACATACCCATCCAGCCGCTCCAGCGCGAACGCCCCCGAGGCGAAGTTGCAGAACGTGCACTTCGCCCGGCAGAACGGCACCGAGATGTAGACCCCAAGCGACTGCTCCATCAACCCAAATCCCTCACCCACAATTCTTTCACGCCCCACCCCGCCCCATCAGGCCAGGACCAGATTGGAATCCGCAGCCCTCCCCAAGCATCTAGAATAAGGACATAACATGCCCGATAAAGCCGCCAAGCCGAGCCAGCCCGGCCCCGAGACGAACGAGAAGAACGCGAAGCAGAAAAAACAGCCCGCCGCGCCGCAGCACGACGACGACGTCGTCGGCAAAGCCTACGACGGCCGCCTGATGCGCCGCCTACTCGGCTACCTACGCCCCTACAAGCTGCAGACCGCCATCTCCGCGCTCGCCACCGTGCTCAAGGCCGGCAGCGACGTGCTCGGCCCCTACCTCACCAAGGTCGCGGTCGATACCTACATGGCCGACACCCCGCCGGCCAAGCTCTCCTGGCTCGCGCGCCACCTCAGCCACCAGCCCATGACCGGCATCAGCGAGCTGGCCGCCATCTACCTCGGCGCGCTCTCGCTCAGCTACGCGCTCGAGTTCCTCCAGACCTACCTCATGCAGTGGACCGGCCAGAAGATCATGTTCGATCTCCGCAGCCAGATCTTCCGCCACCTGCAGCGCATGAGCCCCTCCTTCTTCGACCGCAACCCCGTAGGCCGCCTCGTCACCCGCGTCACCTCCGACGTCGACGCCCTCAACGAGATGTTCACCTCGGGCGTGCTCGCCATCTTCGAGGACGTCTTCGTCCTCACCTTCATCGTTCTCATCATGCTCCGCATGAGCTGGCTGCTGGCCCTGCTCACCCTCGCCGTCATCCCGGCCATCCTCTTTCTCACCAAGATCTTCCGCAAGCTGGTCCGCGACAGCTACCGCCGCATCCGCGCCAACGTCGCCAAGATCAATGCCTTCACTCAGGAGCACGTCAGCGGCATGGCCGTCGTCCAGCTCTTCAACCGCGAGCGCCGCGCCTTCGACGAGTTCGAGCAGGTCAACCGCTCCCACATGGCCGCCTGGACCGACGCCATCTTCGCCTACGCCTGGTACTACCCGGCGGTCGAACTGCTCAGCTCCTCCGCCATCGCGCTGGTCATCTGGCGCGGCGGCTTCAGCGTCCTGCACGGCACCGTCACCCTGGGCATCCTGATCGCCTTCATGCAGTACGCCCAGCGCTTCTTCCGCCCCATCCAGGACCTCAGCGAGAAGTACAACATCCTGCAGGCCGCCATGGCCGCCAGCGAACGCGTCTTCAAACTACTCGACTCCGAGCCCGAGATCCTCTCCCCCGCCCACCCCACGCCGGGCGACGGCTCCGGCCGCATCGAGTTCAAGAACGTCTGGTTCACCTACCAGCCCCTCACCGAAGAACAAAAGGCCCACCTCGCGAAGATGACGGGTGCCCCATCCTTGTCGCTGCCCCACCGCGACAAGGATGGGAACGAAAATCTCCACCCGACCGACTCCCTCCCCTGGGATCACGACATCGAATGGATCCTGCGCGGTGTCAGCTTCACCATCGAGCCCGGAGAGACCGCCGCCATCGTCGGCCACACCGGCGCCGGCAAGACCACCATCACCGCCCTCATGATGCGCTTCTACGACGTCCAGATCGGCCAGATCCTGGTCGACGGCGTCGATGTCCGCGATCAGGACCTCCGAGCCCTGCGCCAGCGCTTCGGCGTCGTCTTACAGGATCCCTTCCTCTTCACCGGCACCATCAGCGACAACATCCGCCTCGGGACTGGCTGGATTACCAACGAAGCCATCGAAAACGCCGCCGACGAGGTCAACGTCGGCGACTTCATCCGCACCCTGCCCAACGGCTTCGAGGAGCCGGTCAAGGAGCGCGGCGCCACCCTCTCCACCGGCCAGAAGCAGCTCATAAGCTTCGCCCGCGCGCTCGCCCACGCCCCCGGCATCCTCATCCTCGACGAGGCCACCAGCTCGGTCGACACCGACACCGAGCAGCGCGTCCGCCTGGCCCTGGCCCGCATGATCACCGGCCGCACCAGCGTCCTGATCGCCCACCGCCTGTCGACGATTCAGTCCGCCGACACCATCCTGGTCATGCACAAAGGCACCCTGCGCGAACGCGGCACCCACCAGCAACTGCTCGTCGAACGCGGCCTCTACTACAAGCTCTACCAGCTCCAGTACCGCGACCAGGAGCTCCCCACCGCCCGCGCCCCACTCGCCTCCGCCGCACGATAGATCTGGACACCCGGACCACCAGCCCGGGTGCCCCATGTCTCGCCTTCGAGACATGGGCTTCCACCCAAAAAGGGACCAAGGTTCCCGTCGAACAGCGGGTGCCCCATGTATCGCGCTTTTGTTTTATGCGATGCGTGGGCCTCTCGCGCAGCGAGACCGCTCTCCTTCCCGCCCCAAGTCCCTTACCGCCAAGCCGCCAATCTCCAGAACGGAGCGCCGCCAACCCGCCCGCAGCCGCCAGGTACAGCACCCCCAGCAAGAGCACCCCGGGCAGCACTGCCCATCGCCCCTCCACAGCATCCAGACAAGCATCCACCAACTGCACGAACCCGACGACCATCATGCAGAGAGCAAGCGGCCGCCGTGCACCGGCGCCCAGCAGCCCGACCAGCGCCCCCGCCAGCGCCAGGTTGCGCGCAGCCATATAACCCGCATAGATCCGAACCGCTCCATTGATCTAATCCTGCGGTGACACCAGCATCGCCGGCTTCACCAGGGCGATGATCCCGCCCAACCCCATCAAAAGAGCGCCCACCACAGCGACCGTGCTCACCCACCAAGGAAGCGCCGCGCGCCTGACCGGTGCGCCGCTCCTACTCCCCATCCAGCTCTCTCCCAGGCTCCGTTCCGACGTCTCCACCTCCCGCCGCGTGGGCACTCTGTACGCTGCTCACGCATCGCAATACGCGACCGATCGAACAGTGGTTCCCCCATTCCCGATCACCTCGGCCTGTCTACCGGGCCCTTCCAGCCTCCGCCGCGCCCTCCACCTCCATCAATCTCCCCGTCTTCACGTCATAGACATACCCGTAGATCGGAATCGACCCCGGCACCAGAGGGTGCGTGCGAATCCGCAGCACGTCGTCGATCACCGCCTGCCCCCGGTCCGCAATCGTCAGCCACTCTACAAACTCCCCCGCCCGCGACCCCGGTCCCTTGCCCACGTCGCGAAACCCTGCGCCCGTGAGCTCCGCCGTCTCCAGACTGTTCGCCAACAGACTGCGCATCACCTCATTCGTAAAGAACTCCATCCCACACTCGGTGTGATGGATCACGAAGAACTCCCGCGTCCCCAGCAGCTTGTAGCTGATCACCAGCGACCGGATCGCATCGTCGCTCGCCCTCCCGCCCGCATTGCGGATCACATGCGCATCGCCCTCCGCCAGCCCCGCATACTTCGCCGGGTCCAGCCGCGCGTCCATGCACGTCAGCACCGCAAACCCTCGCGCCGGCGGCAACGCCAGGCTGCCCTTCTCCCCAAACGAAGCCACATACCGTGCATTCGCTGCCAGAACCTCATCCAGAACTGTGCTCATCGCTGCCTCTCCAATCTCGAGGGACTCCGCGAAAGGCTCCCCGCGCAACGCAAGATTACGCTCGACCTCTCTAGATCTTCCCCCGCACCTTCGCCGCCCACCACCGCGACCCGACCAGCAGAAATCGCCAATCGCTCAAAAACTCCGGCAGCTTTCCTTCGATAGCATGCCCCAGAAACTGCAAGGCCCACCCCACACCAAACAGGCCCATCCCGAACCAAAGAGCTGGACGCCAGAGGATTCCCACCAGCATCATCGGCAGAGAGACCATGATCATCGGAATCCCGAACGTATGCGTCAGCCGATTCAGCGGATGCTGATGGCTCTCCGAGTACTGCGCGATCCAACTCTCCCAACTCCGGTTGCCCAGCATGCCGGCACCCTCCTTCCCACCCCATCTTCCGCACGGCGCGAACAGGGAAGCAACTATAGCACTGAATGAATTCAGCTCTTCTGATCTTTTCGCAGACCACAATGCGGGCGACTCAAGCGAAAACCAAACGTGATCCGGATCGCCTGCAGCCGGAGTACATTGAAGCAACAAGACCGAGGAAGCTGCATGCTCGACAACTACACCGAAAAAGCCCGTCGCGTCATCTTCTTTGCCCGCTATGAGTGCAGTGCCTTCGGCAGTCCCGCCATCGAAAGCGAGCATCTCCTGCTCGGCCTGCTGCGCGAAGGAGACGGCCTTCTCGATCGCTTCCTCGATCGCATCATTGCCGCGGCGGAGATTCGCGCGGTCATCACCCAATCCACTCCGCTTCGGGAGCCGACCCCGGTCAGCATCGATGTCCCACTCAGCGAGGAGTGCCAGCACATCCTCAACTCCAGCGCAGCGGAGAGCGCCCGCCTCGCCCACTCGCATATCGACACCGAACACCTGCTGCTCGGCATTCTCTGCGAGGAGGACTGCTGGGCGGCCCGCCTGTTGCGCGACCGAGGCCTTCAACTCGATCAAGTCCGCACCCTGCTCGCAACCCCAACCGGCCTCACCCCGGCGACATGGACCACGCGCCTGCAGCAGCTTGAAGAGAACCTCCTCGACCCCGCCGTCCGCAAGGACCCCGCGCAGCTCGCTTCCCTGCTCGCCGACGACCTCCGCGAGTTCGGCAGCTCCGGCCGCGCCTACAGCAAAGCCGACATCATCGCCCATCTGCAAAGCGAACCTTCCAGCTCATCCACCCTATCCCTGAGCGACTTCGCCACCCAACTTCTTGCTCCAAACGTCGTACTCGCCACCTACGTATCCACGCGCCAGGACCAAGCCACGGGCGAGACCACCCAAGCCCTGCGCAGCTCCATCTGGATCCACCGCGACCAGAGCTGGCAGATGCACTTCCACCAGGGAACCCCCATCCCCTAAAACTCCCCGCCTGCGCCCGCAGACCCGCCGCTGTGCCAACCAGAGGCTTGCTCCGATCACAAGAGCGGGTTCCAATAAAAGGAATGGCGAAAAAGTTTTCCGTGAACCCTACCCTTGCCGCGGCATGCTCCGTTCTCGTCTGGGGAAGCGCTCTACCGATCGTGAAGGTGGTCGAAGACAAGATAGGCCTGCTGGCCTTCATGGGATTCACCTATGCAGCGATGGCCGGTTTCGGCGTCCTCAATCATTCGCTGCGACGCCGTCCCCTGCTTGAAGAGACGATCTTTCGCAATCCCTATTTCTACGCGCGATGGCTCTTCTTCGTGCTGCACGAAGGACTGCTCGTTGCAGGAATCTACACCGTGCAGAAGCGGCATATGCCCTTCCTCATTCTGATCAATTACCTATGGCCCACGGCGATCATCCTCTGCTCCGTCCTGCTTGCAGCCGTGAGGATCACCCGCTGGTGGGCCTTCCTGCTCGGATCGCTGATCGTCGTCTCCAGCATGCTGCCGGAGATCATCGGCTCCTCCGGGATCACGTTGGACCTCTTTTCCCGCCGGGCTGACTGTCTCGCCTATCTCGTCGTCCTGATCGGCGCAGGCTCGTGGGGCATGTATTCGGCCTTGTCGCGGCGCGCGGGCGATGCGACCGGCGGCTCGACTGTCCTTCCCATATTCCAAGCCACCCTTGGCCTGGCACTGCCGATCTCCTTCTTACCCGGCATGGCCACATGGACGCGTCTCACTCCCCTGTCCGCGCTTCTTCTTGTCGCGTATTGCTTCCTGTTGTTCCTTGCGTACAGCGCGTGGGATCTTGGCATGCGTCAGGGCAACGTTGTTGTGCTGAGCCTCTTCGCCGACCTCATTCCCTGGCTCTCTTTAGGAGCGACCAACCTCATGTTGCACATCGACCTCGGTCGCAACGCTGTATTTTCCGCCGGAGTGCTCGTACTGGGCGCGACTCTTGCTCGCTACGGCACATTGCAGAAGATGCCAGTCCTGGCTGCGTATGAAGAACCGGGAGTCTAGAGCGATGGCGTAAACACGCTGCGGCCAGAGCCTTCTTGCCTGCGCCCTACTCCCTGCTTACGATGAGCGTCTGCGGCGCTGTTTTGAGCGTGTGTAACTCCGAAGTCACATATCCGGCGTTCCGAAACATCTTCTCGTATTCGGCAAATGTGTACGCATCCCCTGCCGCTGTCGTCCCCAGCATCATCATGGCAAATCCCGCTGCGACCGGCGGCGACACCCTGTCGTCATTCGGCACGAAGTCGAGCGTGACGCAGCGCCCCCCACAAGTCAGCGACGCGCGCACCTTGCGCATCAGCCGCTCGCAGGTGGCCACGTCAAAGTGATGAAAAAAGTTCGTGACCAGGATCAGATCGTATGGTCCGCCAAACTCCGTCTCGAACGCGTCTCCCGGCAGTGCAGTATGACGCTCGGCCACACCGAACTTCGCTGCGTTCTCGGTCGCCACGGCAACCACGTTGGGCCAATCGAGCGCCGTGATCTGCGCCATCGGATTACGCTGGGCGATCATGATGCCGAACAGTCCATGTCCGGCTGCGATGTCCAGCACCCGCATCTCCCCGTCGCCCGCCACCAGATCCGCCGTCTCCGAGGCCGCCGGGAAGATCATCGGTGCCATCTGTTTCGCGAACTCGACCCAGATGGGATTATTGCGGCTGACCGTTCCTTCCTCTGGAAGCGTCGTCCTTCCCGTCCGCACCACATCGCCCAGGTTGAGAAACGGACTGAGCAGCCGGGGATCAAGAAGAAAGCGCGCGGCGGAGCCAAGATAAGCAGGCGAACTCCGGTCCAGAAACATCGCCGAATCCGCGGTCAAAGAGTATCCGTCGTTGCCCTTTGCAAGAAAGCCGCTGATCACCAGGTAGTCGCATAGAATGCGAACCCCGCGAGTCGATGCGCTGACCGCCTGAGCGATCGCATCCGCGCTGCGGCTTCCACGAGCAATTGCGCTGAACAGGTCAAGTTCAATCGCCGCCTTCAAGGCTGCCGGTCGCTGATAGGCGTTCAGGGTGTCGAAGATGATCGCGGGATCGGGTTTATGGGCGGACAAAGCTGCAGCAGTCATAGGTCCGCCATTCTACATGGAACAGTATCTCCCACGAAGAAAAGACCGAAACCCATGATTTTGCGTCGATTCCCGCTCGTCCCGATCTCAGAGCTGGGTACATCGATTTCACTCTCAATACAAGGAGGGCCACGCGTGGACGGATGTCGTCTGTCGCCTTTAGCAGGCTTGCAGCGCGAATCATGACGAGAGTATAAATAAGCCTAAATTCAGGCGGCTCCCGATGGGATTCACCGCGTGCACCATCCCCCGGCGCCTCCCCTGTCACGAACGGCCAAGGATCATCTCTACGCCACGTCGATTTCATGATGACCAGTATGGCGCGTTAGATGCTCGGCGATAGCGAACGCTACTGAAGTCTTTCAAAAAGAAGCGTACGGCGAAGCGTTTGGAGGGGGAGGCACATAGTGGGGGCAAAAAGCAAAAGAATAAGCGAAGCGCAACTAACGC
Organism: Granulicella sp.; assembly: GCA_035568455.1. Classification (GTDB taxonomy): domain Bacteria; phylum Acidobacteriota; class Terriglobia; order Terriglobales; family Acidobacteriaceae; genus Edaphobacter. Next base: position 8,937 of record DATMOB010000128.1, on the reverse strand, counting down.
AGGTCGCAGAGCGGGTCAGCGCGCAACTCCAACGGCAGGACGCCTCAGCGAGGCCGAGCGCCAATCGGTCAGGGCGGTGGCGCGCCTACTTAGTGGGGGGTGCCTCCGGAGTCGCACTCGCGCTCGCAGCGCCGCTGTTGCGGCCCGCCATGCGTAGCACCGTCAAGGGCGGAATCCTGATCGGACGCTACGCCAGACAGGTCGGTTCTGGCCTGAAGGAACAGTTCGAGGACATCGTAGCGGAAGCAGAAGCCGATCTCGATCAAGAGCAGGCAGGAGAAAGAGCGAAGCGGGAAGTTGAAGCGGAGGAAAGAGCAGAAGAACGGGAGACGTGAGGGCTTATGCATCACATCATTGGCTTGGCAATCGTCGGCGCGGCGCTCGGTGGAGTATCCGCAGGTGCGGGCAAAGGAAAAGTTCGGCCCGCGCTTCGCAATCTCGTAAAAAGCGGGATCGTGGCCCAGCGCAGATTCAACGCCTACCGGGAGACCGCACTGTCCGAGGCGCATAAACTGGTGGATGAAGCTCGCGCGGAGTTAGATCAGCCGAGAGCGACCGAAGCTTAATGCCACGGACTACGCTTCCAACTCCCCAGATGCGTCTGCTGTCGAAGGTCCCTGGACGGCAACGCTGGTATATGCCGGGCATTCAAAACAGGCCCCGCACAGCGGCTGGCGTGGAAAGAATGCTCCGCAAGGAACCGGGCCTGCTTCGCGTCCATGTGAACTTTCGCACCGGACGAATTCTGGTCCAGTGGGATCCACTGCAACCCATCGAAATACAATCGCTGCTCGGAAAAGCGCTGGCGCAAAGGCCAATCAGCAACTCGTCCTACCTGGAACTTCGTGGCGAACCCGACGCCAAGGCTCGCAACCTGGTTCGTAAGCTCGCCCTGGGCTGCTTCAAGCTCTCGTTGATCTTGTTCAGTCGCCTGATCTGGGGCGCCTCTGTGGCAGGTCCCTTGGCAGCTCCCATACAAGTTTTATCGGTCTTCGGGATCGTCATCACCGGCTACGACTTCCTGCGTGCCTTCTATCGCGCGCTTGTTGGACAAAGCGGAATCACAACCGGAACCTTGATTGGAGTAGCAACCCTTTCCAGCATGGCCCTGCGCGAGAACGTCACCGCGCTCACCGTTCTGTGGCTCTTGAATCTCGGCGAATACCTGGAGATGGTGACGCTACGCCGAACGCGGGCGGCGATCCGCTCTTTGCTCTCCACCGACGACGAAGATATCTGGATCATAGTGGGGGACGTGGAGGTGATGGTTCCCATCAGGCAGGTTCAACCTGGGGCGAGCGTCATGGTGCGCGCCGGCCGCCGAATCCCGATCGATGGTGTGATCGAGTCGGGCGACGCCGTGGTGAATGAAGCACCCATCACCGGCGAAAGCATGCCCGTGGTTCGCCAAAAAGGCGATGCGATCTACGCCGGCACCGTCCTGCTGGCGGGAACAATCCGAGTTCGTGTGACCGGGACAGGAACGGACACTGTAGTTGGCAAGATGATCGAGCGCGTGGAACGGGCGCAAGCGCTCCGACCCGAGATTCAGAAGGTCGGTGATCGATTCGCTAAGACGGTGGTTCCCGCATCGTTCATCTCAGCCGCGCTGGTCCTTATCGCAACTCGCGATCCACGCCGGGCGCTTACGATGCTTCTCGTCGCCTGTCCCTGTGCGGCAGGACTGGCTACTCCAACAGCGGTCAGTGCTTCCATTGGAAACAGCGCGCGTCGCGGCATCCTGGTCAAAGGCGGCACTCACCTTGAGGCCATGGCGAACCTCGACACCATCGTCTTCGACAAGACCGGAACACTCACCGATAGCCAGCCCAGCGTCACCCAGGTCATCTCCTGCGCCAACGGCTACAGCGAGGAGCGGGTGCTCGGTCTCGCGGCACGCGCCGAGGTCGGCTCGCAACATCCCCTGGCCCTTGCCATCATGAACCACTCTGGACGCCGCCCGTCCCGCCATCACCAGGAGAGCGAGTTTGAACTGCTGGCAGGACGTGGCGTCCGCTCTGCATGGGGAGAGCATGAAGTCCTGGTCGGCGGTCGCCGCCTGCTCGAAGAGTTCAAGGTGCCCGTAGCAGCCAAAGACGAGGATTTGGTCAAATCGAGAATCCGCAAGGGCGAAACCGTCATCTACGTCGCCCACCAACAGTGTCTTATCGGCGCAGTCGGCATCTCCGTGCGAGTTCGCCCGGAGGTCGTCTGCGCCCTCGACAGGTTGAGGCATGCGGGCATCAGCGACTTCATCATGCTCACCGGCGATGGCGACGATGCGGCCCTTCACGTCTCCACCTCCGTAGGGATGAAGGATTGGCGCGCTCAGCTTCTACCGGAGGATAAATTCGAGGCGGTTCAAGCCCTCCGTAAGGCTGGGCGGCGCGTCGCCATGGTCGGCGATGGCATCAACGACGCGGCCGCGTTGGCCATCGCTGATGTCGGAATTGCGATGGGAGCCTCGGGCTCCGATGTGGCAATTGAGACCGCCGACGTCGCACTGGCCTCAGACGACCTGCGGCATATTGCCGACGTAGTGCAGATTAGCCAGCGCACGATCCGGGCGATCCGCCAGAACTATGGCTTGGCCGTGGGGGTCAACTCGATGGGTCTGGTCCTGGCTGCTGCGGGAAGGATCAATCCGATCATCGCCGCGGTGCTGCATAATCTGAGCACCATGCTCGTCATCCTCAACTCCGCGCGACTCATCCATTACGATCCACCGACGAATCAGGCCGTATGGCCTCAGCCCAAAGAGGATCCGGAGCCAACGAAAGCGAATCCGAGTACCACGATGACTCCAGCTACCCACAGGAGTTTCCCGATCGGCGCCGAAGCGCCGCCCAGAAGCAGCATCTTGAAAAGTGAGCAACCCAGCTCGGCCGCGACCAGTCGCACCGGGAGCAGATAGCGCTTCGACGCCGCCGGCTCTAAAGCCTCTGGCATCACGATGAGGTCCAGCGCGAGTGCACGGCGAATCAAAGTCTCCACCGAAGCTTGAATTCGCTCAGGCGAATAGCGAACCAAAACACAGCCGGTCAGAGGATTGGCCACGGCCTCCGCAACCCCCGGTTCAGCCTCGAGTGCCATCGCCAGAGTCGATGCCAGCCGCTTATTCCCCTTGAGGCCATCCACCTGCCACCGCTCCCGGCCACGAATGCCCGAGCGCAGCCTCAGCTGGTACTCAATCGAAATCGGACCGTCTACCGGGACTGCCTGGAGTGCTTGCGGTGGTTGAGGAGGAACCCCGCTCACCTCAGCACTTTGCGTCATCAAAATCTTGCTTAACTCTGGTGTCTGGACAGTCTCAAAAGGCATCGCTACAAAATATTATATATATAACCTCCGAATTTACCTCCGCGCACGGCAGAGCCGCTTTCCCTTGAAGGAGATAGCTTTACGCGAATCGGTCGAGCGGCAGGCTGGGTACGTCAAAAGAGCACCGACGGCAGCCACGCCCCAGCCGGATCGTTATAAAGTCCAGTGCTCATCAGTGTCATTGGCTGAACAACGCGCAAACCGTTCGACAAGCACCAACGGAACAGAACATTGTTCCGGGAGGGCACAAGAATTCCCGGCCCACCGAACGACTCCGCCGAAGCAATGAGCGCTTGCAAATCCACGTTGGTCTCCGCCGTCGAATGGCCGAAGAACGCAAGGTTCGTCGTATAGCCGGTGATGCGGCCGCCGCGCTCAACCACGCGCGCCGTGCCCCGCTCGATCGCCTGCGCCAGCTCGGCGCCTCGATCGAATCCGTGAACCCGCCCAGATAGAGCATTGCAGGCATCCGCATCGGCAGGTCGCGCTGGCCGCACCATGCATCCGGGAATTGCCCGTTCGAGCGTTCGCCCCTGCATGCAGGTAAGCGGCTCACGGAGGTCAAAGCCGAGCGAGGAGTAGAGAGAGAGCGAGCGATTGTGAAAGGCCGCTTGCACCAGCCGCACTCCGGCAGCGCCCCGCTCACGCGCGCGATCCATCACGGCCTGCATGAGCCGGCGCCCAATCCCGAGGTTCTGTGCGCCTGGGTCGATGGTGATCGGGCCGACCCCTCGAATCACCGACCGCTCATCAAGAACGTTGCTACCCACGATCCGCCCATCGCTCTCCGCAACCACGCAATAGAAGCCGGGGCTGGAAAACATCATCGCAAGCAAGCCGGTACTCGCCTCCGGTCCAGGAAAATCGCAAGGGAAACCGTGCGTCGCGTTGATCGCGGAGAAGGCGTCGTAGCAAATCCGTCCGCATACGGAGCAGTCCTCCAATCTCGCGGCTCGAACCAGCACGTCAGGCCACGTCTTCGACGACATAATCTGCACCGCCTTCGTTTTTCGCAGGAAGTATACCAGCCAGACAATTCCGCGAAACTGCCCCACGCACCTCCCGCACCCATGTGAAAAGCGTTAGAAAACTTGAGCTCAGCGAGCGCATCTGCCGAGGCAAGTGCCCTTGTCGCTTAGTCGATATGTCTGCAACCGCATCGTCCATGGAGCAGGTGAAGCTCGACCGTGCCCGCGTCCCACCGACATCCGGAGAACACCGAGAGCAGAGTTGCGAGACCATCTCCTGCGAAGTCGAACTAGCGGCAGGTTGGGGATGGGAGTGCGCTAGGGTAGCATTCTTAAGATGGTTTCTCTTCGAGCGATGTCGGTGGCAAGCGCCACCTTAGGCTTTCTTGTAGTCCTGGCGTGGCGCATTCGCGAGGGGCGCACGGCAGTGACGATCCGGAAGATTGTGATTCCTCCCCTGGGCATGGCAACAGGGTTCAGCATGTTTTTCGTGCCGGCTTTCCGGGTTCCCTGGGCGTGGGCGGCCGGAGCGTTCCTCCTGGGCGCGCTCATACTCGCCTATCCTCTGGTGCGCACCTCCCGCCTGGCTCTCCACGGCGAGACCGTCATGATGCATCGCTCCGCCAGCTTCTTTGTCGTGATGATTGGCCTCGGGATCGTCCGCATCCTCGCCCACAGCTATCTCGACACGCTGATGTCCATCCAGCAGACAGCGGGGCTGTTCTTCGTGCTGGCCTTTGGCATGATTCTGCGCTGGAGACTGAGTATGCTCTTCGAGTTCCGCCGACTGACGAGCGGCGTTACGATCTGACTCTCGCAGCAAACGCGCACCATTCGATCTTTGCTCATAGACGCGCACTGCGGCCCGGCGGAACCTTCGTCATGGTCGGAGCGAGTCAGGTTCGTGTCCCGCAAGCGGTGCTATCATCGGTGAATTGTGGGGCTCTTTCGGAGACGCGCTTCGGAATTGCCGCACGGCTAATCTGTCGGGTTTTGAAGGGTGTGTGGGTGGGATTGATGCGTTCGTACCAACGGTATTTCTTCTGGGTTGCCACACTCGCTATCGCTGCGTGGACAGCGCCGCGAGCTTTCGTATTTGCCGAGAATACGCCGCCACTGAAATTGGTCAAGACCATCGAGCTTACGGATATTCGCAGTGGCGAACCCGACGTTTCGGCGGATCAACTCGCCAAGAATCTGACCACGACGCGCATGGTCGGCGTTCAGAACCATTTCGACCACCTTACAGCCGACCTGAAAAACAATCGCCTTTTCGTCGTCCCGGAAGATAACAAGACAATCGAAGTCTACGATATTCGCACCGGCAATTTTGTGCACAGCATCAAGGGAATCGGCGTCGGACATTCGGTGGTATACCGCGCCGACATGGACAGAATCTTCGTGACCGACGGTTCCAACGGCGATTTGAAAATTTTCAACGGAACCACGTACGAACTGCTGAAGACCGTGAAGCTCCTGGCCGATTCGGATGCGACCGGGTATGACCCCGTGACACATAATCTGTACATTGCGGACGGCGGCCTGGATGCGAAACTGAACCACACGTTCCTGGAAATTGTGAACACCGATACGGGCGAGAAGGTAGGTCAAATCAAGATTGATTCCAATCGCCTGGAGGCCATGGTCGTCGAGAAGTCAGGATCGAGACTGTTCCTGAACATGACTGAGAAGAATTCTATTGGCGTGATCGATCGCCAGAAGCAGGCAATAGCCGCCGTCTGGCCGCTCACGTGTAAGGTGAATGTGTCCGTCGCGATGGACGAAAAAAATCATCGACTCTTCGTCGCGTGCCGTGATGGAAACATGAATGTGCTGGATTCCGATACCGGAAAGGTGCTCGAAAACCTTCCGATCTCTACCGGAGTCGACGACATGGTATTCGATCCCGCAAGCCAAAGAGTTTACGTGGCCGCCGGGGAAGGGTTCGTTAACGTCTTTAAGGAAATCGACGCGGACCACTATCAGGCCATCGGAAAGATTCCCACTGGCCCGCTGGGCAAGACCGGTTTATTGGTGCCGGAACTGAAAGAGTATTTAGTGGCCGTGCCGCCGCATGGGTCAACGAGTGCGCGGGTACTGGTCTTCGCTGTGAAATGAGGAGACTCCAGCAACGCGCCATTCTCCCGAAAGGCGCTGCGAGTGACTTGCCCTGTTGTCGCCAGTTTGCCGACTTCCATGTAAAAACCCAGACGCAGCGCCCCTTGTAGAGCGGGAGGATTTCGCTGCTGACGTACGATCTGAGGGTATCGCGAAATGCGCGGACGTCTTTCGAATCGCGCTTTATCACACCTGCTGCGGAACGTGTCGGGGCTGCGTGGCGGCGCGGGGGCCCATAGCGTCGGCGAGCCGTTGGCGATGATGATCGTCGGCGCCCAGTAGCCGATGCGCCTCGCTAGCCGACGCTGGATGCTGCCGCCACCGACTAGATCGCGGCCGCGCCGGCCTGGGGCCGACGGTCAGAAGGAAGGGACTGGCGTTTGCGACAGACGCGGCATGCTATGGGTTTTCAATTGTAAGCAGCTGAATCCAAGAGAGTTGGAATAGAAGCGAGAAACCTGACCAACCCACTGAAACAGCGATCCACACGACCGCCTCAGCTTACCGCAGTAGAAGGAACGCTTGCCATAGCTTTCCACTTCCTCCCGACCCGTCAACGATGACGACGCTGCCGCGCCAGCGGCTTAGTTCTGACGGGCCATCCAGAAACGGGCCTCGCCTATCGTCCCTCCGCCATCTCCACCAGCTTCTCCACCCGCCGCTGCCGCGCCTCCGGCGTCTGGTAGTAGAACACCGCGAACAGCTCCCCGCGCCGCTGCGCCGCAGTCATCCTCCCCCACCCTGCCCGAGCCTTCGGGCGCAACCGAAACGCCGCCTCGATCACCGGCGGCAGCTCCACCTCCGCCTCCATCGTCGCCAGCAGCCGCTCCGCCATCTGCTGCGCCCGCCGCATCCTGGCCTCCGCGCTCTTTACCCCCAGCACCCACCTGCCGATCTCGCGCCGGGTGTACTCGCTCAAGCCGTCGTACCACGCCCGCAGCCCCGGCGCATCACTCTCAGCCGACTCAAGCAGCACCGCCAACTCGTCCGGCAGCTCCGCCTCCCGCGGCTCCAGGTCCGGCTCCAGGCGAAACTCCGCCGTATCCCCCAGCTCCACCCTCGCGCCCGCCTGCATCGCCCGGTTCACCAGCAGATAGAAGCCGCCCGCTCCGCCGCCATCGGCAGCCCCTCGCGCCGCGTAAGGAAACAAAGACGTCCGGAACGCGAACCCATTCACCTCGCCCCGCACCCGCAGCCGCACCATCTCCTTCCACACCGTCCCCGGCTCGAACGGCACCCGCGCAATCGTCCACCCCAGCGCCCGGTCGCCCCGCTCCAGCACCGCCTGAAACCGCTTCGCTCGACTCACCGCCACGCTCCGCTCCACGCTTCTGCCCGACCTGCAAAACTTGACACGCGAGCTACTATAAATGAGGCTTCCGTGAAGCCCGGCCAACCGCCGGGCTTTCTTGTTGCCGCCAAAGTCCCCTAAAAGTCTGGACTCAGTCCAGACTAGTCTAGACTTCATTTGGACTTATCCGCTTTCTTTGGAAGACTTTGGATACTTTAGTAGGAGGGGGAGGGGGTACCATCATCGGCGCAGTCGAACCAGGCCAAAGTCCACGCATCTTCCTCTCCGCCGGCGAGGCCAGCGGAGATCACTACGGCGCCCAGCTCCTCGAAACCCTCAAAGCCGCGCTGCCCCAGGCCAGCTGCTTCGGCCTCGGTGGCCTGGAGATGGAGCGCGCCGGCCTCGACCGCGTCGTCCGCGCCGAAGACGTCGCCCACATGGGCATCACCGAGGTCCTGCGCCACGCCCCCTACATCTACGCGCAGTACCGCAAGCTCGTCCGCGCCCTCAGGAGTGTCGAGCGCCAGCGCCCCTCCATCGCCATCCTCATTGACTTCCCCGACGTCAACCTCCGCCTCGCCGCCCATTGCAAGCGCCTCGGCATCCCCGTCGTCTACCTGGTCAGCCCGCAGCTCTGGGCCTGGAAGCGCCGCCGTCTGCGCTGGGTCCAGCAGCGCGTCACCCGCATGCTGGTCATCTTCCCCTTCGAGGCCGACTTCTACCGCGCCCGCCAGGTCGACGCCGAGTTCATCGGCCACCCGCTCGCCTACCTGCCCCGACCCACCATCTCCCGCGCCGACTACGCCCTCCGCCACCACCTCGACCCCGCCAAGCCCTGGATCGCTCTGCTCCCCGGCAGCCGCTGGCGCGAGCTCACCGCCAACCTCCCCACCATGGTCGAGATGGCCCGCCTCCACCCCCTCAACTGCGAGTTCCTCCTCCCCGTCGCCTCCACCATCGACCTACGCCGCCTGAAGGAGTTCGTCTCCGGCTGGATCACCTTCGAGCCCGGCCAGGCCTCTCCCTCCACCTCCCTGCCCTACCTCCACCTCGTCCCCGACGCCCGCGAGGCCCTGCGCCACAGCCGCGCCTCCGTCGTTGCCAGCGGCACCGCCACCGTCCAGGCTGCGGTCATCGGCAATCCCTTCGTCGTCGTCTACCGGGTCTCCGCCCTCACCTTCGCCCTGGCCAAACAACTCGTCCAGTACCCCCCCGAGATCCCCGCGCAGGAGGACGAAC
>DATMOB010000127.1:0-8406 GCA_035568455.1 Granulicella sp. | reverse complement strand
TGGTTCTGTATGTTGCGTCGACCGCGGGTTCGCTCGCCTGACTGCGGGTATTCCAGCACCGCGTCCTCGTGATAGATGCGGTGCTCCGTTTCAAAATCGTTGGCATCGGACGCCGCCCAATGCTGATCCAGTGCCGCACGGTTCTCTTGATCTCGCACTCCAGAATACTGCTCCTTCTTTTGTTGATCGTTCATCTTGAGCCTCCAATTTGACAAGAAGCTAAATGCTTTAGCGGAAGCGGAGCGTACGACTCGTCAAGTCGCGCTGTTTCTTCGATCACGCCGGAGTCTACACCGCGTCGAAGCGTCTAACTCCTGATTAGTCGGATTATCGGACAAATACTAGGCTAGTACTTTTTCCCAAAGTGGGATCGATTCTTCCCGAAAACCCTTCCCTGCCCAAAATCCCTATTCGCCGATGTAGGGGAATCGTTGCAAATTCGCGAAGGGAGAAGCCTTGCAGGTAAGCGTCGCGTCCGGCACGGGCTCACCCCTCGACGAGCTGCTGGCCGCCGTCGATGTCGTACGTTGCTCCGGTGACGGCTGTGTTCGTCATGAGGTGGACGGCGAGGGCGGCGATGTCGGCCGGGCCGACCACGCGGCCGATTGGCAGAGTGGTGCGCAGTTGCTCGCGACGCGCGTCTAGCTGATTGCCAAGGAGCGACGCTGACAATGGTGTGTCGACAAACCTGGCGGCGATGAGGTTGACGCGAACAGGCGCGAGTTCGAGCGCCCGCAAGGCGGCTGCGGCTCTCGCCGATTTGTCGCTTGACCTTGTTGTACCCAAGGACCATCTATGCTAATTTACTAGCCACGACGGACGGGGTTAGGCCTGTTTGGTTAGTCTGTCGCGGCCTGGGCAGCCGCAATGAGGCCCTCGCATTCTATTCGATTTCAGCGCCGTTTTTAGGCGACCCAGCCGGTCGCGGTTGGAGCGACCGGCTGGCTACTCGATAGTTACCGTGCAGGAGTAGCAAGAGCCTCCACCACGTTCCCAGACGACGAAGCTGATTTCGCCGCAAGCATCGTCTGCTGTTCCCGCCGAGTCGGACTCAACTCGATCGTGCACGATCCGAACTGATTTACCTTCGGAAACGCTCGGTCCGCTCCAGAGCCCTTATCGCGAGGCCCTCAAATTCCTCAAGATAGGTCGGCTGGAGCGAAGGAACGTCCGAGGACCGAGATTCCGGATCCTCGCATGCGCCTTGCGCCAGATCTCGTCCCGTCACGCAGCCGCAGGGCCACCTCGTGTCGAGTTGGGCGCTTGGATGCCGGAGAGTCATATATAAAATACGCGGGCTCGCAGGGGAGGCAACATATGGAAAGCACACGCTCTTTGATCACCGAGGTCTATGCCGCATTCAACCGGCGAGATATCGACAGCGCGCTCGCCCTGATGAGTGAGCAGGTCGATTGGCCGAAGGCCTCGGAAGGCGGCCGCATTATCGGGAAAGATGAAATCCGCGTTTACTGGACGCGCCAGTGGGCGGAGTTTGATCCGCATGTCGAACCGCTCGAAATAAAGGCCGAGACGAACGGAACAACGGCTGTCAAGGTGCATCAGCTCGTCAAAGACATGCACGGCGATGTCCTGTCGGATCAGGTCGTGGGACACACCTTTACCATCGCCGATGGCCTGATCGAACGCATGTGCATCAGCGAAGATAAACCCGCTTTCGGAAGATGATCGATGGCTCCAGGAGATGAGATCGCCCTTCTTGCCGCACGCAGCGGCAGCCCACCTCTGCCAGTTATCCTCCAAACTGCGCCCGATGGCGGCCGGCGGTTCTGGGAGTTCTTTACCGTCAACATCCGCAACCCGAATACCCGTCGCGCCTACTTCAAAGCGTAGAGGGATTCGCTGCCTGGTGTGAGGAGAAAAGCCTGGGGGATCTGTCCGGGGTGACGCCGATGCACGTCGCGGCGTATGTCGAGCAGCTCGGCCGCACGCACTCGAAGTCCACCGTCAAACAGCACCTCGCCGGGATCCGGATGCTCTTCGACTGGTTGGTCACGGGGCACATCATGGAGAGCAATCCGGCCCATGCGGTACGGGGACCGAAGCACAGCGTCAGGAAGGGTAAGACCTCCGTGCTCTCGGCCGAGGAGATGCATGAGTTGCTCGCCGGGATTGACACCACTTCCCTGCTCGGGCTCCGTGACCGCGCCCTGATCGCCCTGATGGGCTATGCCTTCGCCCGCGTCGGGGCGGCCATCGGAATGAAGGTCGAAGATTATTACGTGCAGAAGCGCCGCAGCTGGGTACGGCTCCACGAAAAAGGGGGAAAGGTGACTGAGCTGCCTTGCCACCATAATCTGGACCAGTATCTAGAAGAGTGGATCGCAGCATCCGGACTCGGCAGCGAACCCGAGGCCCCGCTCTTCCCTACCCTGCGCCATGGTCGGCTGACTGACCGGACACCGTTGCCCCAGGCCAATGTGCACATGATGATCCAGCGGCGGGCACCACCGGAATCACCACCTACCTCCAAAACGGCGGCAAGCTCGAGATCGCCCAGCAGATGGCCGGCCATGAATCCGCGCGGACCACAGGGCTCTATGACCGGCAACGATCAGATTGCCCTCGACGAGGTGGAGCGGATTGCGTTCTGAATTGCGACCCAGGGCAATCTGGTCGGTGAACAGTAGACGGCTTTCCAGGTAACTTCGGTTCGGTCAGAAACTGTAACGGAGGCCGGCCTCGATGCGGCGGCCGTTGTCGGCGGCGTAGGGCACGCCGAACAGCGGCGATCCGAGGACACCGCCGACCGCGGTGACGTTGGTGTGGTTGAGGACGTTGGAAGAACGTACATTTACGGTTACAACCTGCTGGTGCTCGGCCTTGGGGTTGTGGGTGAGGATGAAGGCGCGCTGCAGGTTGGTGTCGAGGTAGTAGGTCCAGGGCATGACGCCCTTGTTGCGCGGGAAGACGCCGAAGCCGCCGCTGGCGACAAGCAGTCCGTAAGGCGTGGCAATGGCGCCGGGAGTGGTGGCCGAGGCGTACTGCGGGCGATCGTTGAAGTCGCCGTCACTGTTGTTGTCGAAGCCGGTGGTGATGTTGTAGTGGGCGTCGCCGCCGCCGTGGAAGTCGCCGCTGAGCTGGATCTTTTTGGGGAAGGTGAGGGTGGCATTGCCGAAGATGTTCCATACGGGCTGGCCGGTGCGATGGGCGAACTCGCCGGCGTCGGTGGTGGAGCTTTGCGGGGTGAAGAATTCGTTGTCATCGGTGTCGTCGACGAGTTGTACGCGGACGCCGCCGAAGAAGAGTTGCACGTGCTTGAGGGAGTGCTGCTCGATGCCCATGAAGGTCGCATTGACGCTGCCCTGGCCGCTGTCCTGCATCTGAAGGATATCGAGCTTGGCGGGGCCGGGGCGCGGGCCGGTGGGTGAATCGTTCAAGGGTGAGTTGATGTTCTCGGTGCGGGCATAGTTCCAGATGCGGCCGATGTAGTAGTCGGCGGAGAGGTTCCAGCCGTGGGGAAGGGTGCGGGTGCCACCGATGTTCTCGGCGGCCCAGGTGAGGTTGCTGAGGTGCGGGGAGAACTGGCGCATGCTGTGGATGGTGGTGGCGTTGAGGAAGGGGTTGCCGTAGACGGGATTGTAGACGGCGCTGGTGATGCGGGCTACGCCGTCTTCGCGCAGGACCTCGGCCTCGTCGCCTTCGCCGAAGCGGCCGGCGAACATGCCGGCGTGGGCGTGGAGGGTCCAGGTGCCCTTCTTGTTGGGCGACCAGACGATGCCGAGGCGCGGGGTGAGGGAGTCGAGTACGAGGGGATGGTTCTGGATGAAGTAGCGCAGGCCGGCGGCGATGTGGACGTTGTGGCCGACGTTCCAATCGTCCTGCACGAAGAGGGCGTCCTCGAACTGGGTGAAGTCGACGGTGGGCGAGCCGGCGACGTTGCTAAAGGCGGTGGGGGTTCCGCCGGCGAGAGCAAGCTGGGCGCGGCGATACTGCTCGACACCGGTGATGGTCTCGGTCTGGCCGGGGATGGGATTGTTGTTGGCATCGAGCACGGGCGCGGTGCCGCCGCCGAAGGTGTAGGTGCCGTTGAAGTTGGTGGTGAGCTGCTGATGCTCGTTGTAGACCATGAACTGGGCGCCGAATTTGAGGGTGTGCTTTTTGGTGGTGAGGATGGCGTCATCGTCGGCTTCGATGTTGAGCTCGTCGAGCTGCTGCGGGCCGATGTTGGCGCCGCCGTCGGTGAAGGCTCCGGCGACCTGGACCTGGGGCGCGGTGGAGACGGGGAGATCGTCCTCGCCGTCCCAGCGCAGACTGAGGCGGGCCTCGTGCATGAGGTGCGTGGAGACGGTGGTGACGTCGCTGAAGCGGAGCATGTGCTCGTACTTCTCGCTGTCGTAGCCGGTGGCGGCGAGCGAAGTGCCGCCGACGCCGACGTTCTCGAGATGATTGACGTTGGCGCTGTAGCTGGTGAGGAAGGTGTTCTTGGGGCCGAGCTGCCAGTCGACGCGCGCGGTGCCGAGCCAGAGGCGCTGCGGGGTGGCAACGTTGGCGACGGTGGCGATGGGGTCGCCGCTGGGGTCGAGGGTGATGGCGTTGACGACGGCGAAGTTGTCGATGCTGCGATGCTCGAGGGTGAGGGAGAAGTCGCTGCCGGTTTTGCGAATGGGACCGGTGAGCTCGAAGCCGTAACGCTGCTTGCCGATGGCGGCTTTGTTGGCGGAGAAGGGATCGCGGGCGTTCTCCCACGGGCTGCCGTTGGTGAGGAAGAGGGCGCCGTGGTAGGCGGGCTGACCGGGCTTGGTGTAGACCTCGACGCGGCCGCCGCCGAAGGGCGGCTCGCGATACTGGGCGGAGAACTCGTCGGGGTTGACCTGGATGTAGGCGATGGACGCTTTGGGCGGAAGGGCGCTGCTGCCCTGAAACCCGTCGACGGCGATGGTGGCATTGCTCGGATTGCCACCGTTGGCGGCGGCCAACTGCTGGAGCTCGCGGAGGAGATCGTCGGGATCGTCGGCAAGGGACTGCAGACGATTGCCGGAGATGGTTTGCGATGGGCCGCTGGTCGCCGTGCCGGGCGCGCCGTCATCATCCCCGTTCACGTCCATCTGCGTCTCCACTGCCTCCGGTTGCAGCATCAGATCCACGCCACCGGCATGCGGCGCCGTCAGCGTCACCGCACGCTGGGCGAACCCCGCGGCCGCCGCCGTCAGATGGTGCGACCCGCCCGCGACGCAGAGAAACGCAAACGCTCCGTCGGCTCCGCTGGTCTGGTCCTGGCCTCCATCGAGCGTAAGCGCAGCACCCGGAATCACGGCCCGCGTGCTATCGTGCACCGTGCCCGCGATGGTGGTGCCGTGGCAGGTTGTCTGCGCCCAGGCATGAGGAAGCGCGAACGCCGCAAGCGCAGCGAGGAGTGTCTTCATCTGTAACCTCGTTTGGGCGGGGAAGAAATATGTTGCCGCGCGCGCGCCACGCAGCTTGGAACAAAACCCCGCAATTCTCTGTAGTTCTTCTACGTTGCGTCGCGCGCCGCGGTTCCCCAAAAGCTTCAACGCAGGCTCAGCGCTGTTGGACGCTAAAATTGCCCCTGAAAGGGGCATTGTCTAGGGTAATCTGAGTTCCGGGACTTGAACTTGCCGAAAAGCCCCGACATTACGGGCAGTTCGCCCATCGATAGCCGATGCGTACCTACGGCAGTTGAATCATCTCCCCACACTCTGTGTCTTTGTAGATGCGAGCGGTTGCGCCTTCGCGTTTCCACCATTGCGACCACTCGGCGGATTCGGTCCGCCGGTTCCGGTTCAGCTTATCTCGTGCAGCGGTGCGGTGAGTCATAAGTTGCAGGGCGTAGGCGGCTCTGTCACTGATATTGACGTCTGGGCTGTTCAGATAATCCAGCAGCACCGGTATTGCATTGCGTGCGCCAGTAGAGCCCATCGCCATAATCGCATTGCCACCGGTGAACTCCCGATCCGGGCTCTTCGCGAAAGCAATCAGCATAGGGAGCGCCTTGTCGCCGCCAAGTTCTGCCGCATACGCGGGGTAGGAACTGATGCGAACATTCTTCTCGGCTGCGTCGCGCAACAGCGGATACCACCTCTGATTGCCGGTCTCGGCCAGGTAGCGACCCGCCTCCATTTGCTCGTTGGTCACCGGCCCTTGCATCAACTCGGCCATCGCGTCCATGCTTCGCGGAGTGTTCAGGCGGTGGAATGCGAGCGCCGCATATCTCCTGAACTCTGGGTTATTGATGAAGCCAAGCAGGGTCTCTTCCAGAGATGGTGGCGCAATACCGGCCAGGGCCCTTGCGGCTTCCATGCGTTTCTCCCGATCGGCCGACTTGAGGCCGTCGAGCCACGGCTGAAGTTCGCTCGGCGGGATGGTGTTCTCTTCCACGCGAAAATTCAGCTTTGTATGCGCATCTCCCACCGTGGGATTTCCCAGGCCGGAGTGCTTTGCTTCCACCCAGTAGTCGCCAGGGGTATAGATTTCGTGATCAAAGTTCAGTAGAAACCGCTCTATATATGACTCGCCGGGGCGCAACAACCGTGGCTGTGGAAGTGGGCCGTCATAGATGCAGCCTTGAGCTCCCAAGAGCGGACACGAAGGTGTCGGGACTGGGTCACTTGAGGCCGTAATCGAGTGGGCGGAGCAGCCAGGTTGTTCGGGGTCGAGAGTGCTGGCGACTGTGACTGAGGCCTGTCCACTATTCGTAAGCCGGTAGTAGAGGAAGACAGGCTCCCAACGAGCGAAGGATGTTTTCTCCAGATAGAACTGACCCGTTAGCTGCCCAGTGGCGGAGACGGACCAGAGAAGGCAAAGACCTGCGAGGAGCAGTCGGAATTTCACGCCTGAAGCATATACCCATCCGTGGCCTGACGCCGTTGCTTGGCAAGCTCGACGCTCCGATCCCGCTGGTCCGGTGAACTTGCTCCAGTCTTCCGCTTTGCAGGCACAAGTCGTGTGCAACCGAGTATTCTGGTGTTCGTTTCGGAGCGAGGTTCGTTTAAGTGATGACTGAGCATGCCCTTCCAATATTGAACTTTGGTGTCATCCCTCTGTTCGTTGCGGCTGGACTGATGGCCTTCCCTTCGATCTTGACGTCACAATTACGCCGCCATAGCCTACCAATGCCAATCAGAGCTTTCTCTGAGATTCTCCCTGAGGACATCCTTGCGTATTGAACGCTCACTAAACTTTCGATCCCTCGCTATTGGTCTGGCTTTTGCCACCTGCACTTTTCTCAGGGCCGATACCGTCGATGACTATATACGGGCCCAGATGATCTGGGAACAGATTCCGGGTCTCTCGATCGCGGTAGTAAAGGATGGCAAAGTCGTCAGGATGGAGGGATATGGTTTTGCTAATCTTGAGAACAACACAGCTGCGACTCCCGCGACGGTATACCGGATTGGATCAGTAAGTAAGCAGTTTCTAGCGGCAGGAATGATGCTGCTGGTCGAAGAGGGGAAAGTTGGACTAGACGATCCGGTAAGTAAATTTATCAACCATACTCCGCTGACATGGAAGGAAATTACAGTACGCAGACTGCTTAGCCATACCTCCGGTATCGTGGGAGAGTCTCCGGGCTTTAATCCTATGAAGGCTCAATCAGACTTAGATGTGATTACAGCGACCTTCCCATTGCCTCTGGATTTTGTTCCGGGTTCAAAGTGGGAGTATTCGAACGTCAACTACTACTGCGTTGCAGAAATCATTCGAAAGGTCACTGGCGAACCGTGGAGCAAATTTATAACGGAGCGCATTTTCAAGCCGGTGGACATGACGTCGACACGTACAACTACTGTTTCAGAGATTGTGCCAAACCGAGCGAGTGGATATGCAACCGGCGAAGATGGGCTAGGAAACGCCGAGGTGTGGAAAGCATTGCGGCCAAGTGGTGCTTTTATGTCCACTGTGTCTGATTTAGTCAAATGGGATGCTTCTCTGGACACAGATGACATTCTGAATGCCGAGAGTCGCAAAGCGATGTGGACTCCGGTCAGGCTCAACGATAAAAACAGCTATCCCTATGGATTTGGATGGTTAGTAAATGACGTAAACGGACATCAGCGTATTCGTCATCCTGGCGGAGTTCCCGGATTTGTGGCTGAATTCGATCGTTTTCCCGACGATCGGATCAGCGTCATCATCATGGCGAATATCGAAAACAGAGATTTGTCCGATCTGGCCGCAAAAGTCGCCGGATATTATGACGCGGCACTCAAGCCATCCCTTCCGCCTCCGATTCCGGATAAATCGCCTGACGTCACTGCCCGGATTCGATCGATTATCAACGGACTCGCATCAGGCAGTTTGGATAAGGAACAGTTCGCTCCGAAACTCGCTTCACAACTCTCGATGCAAATGAACTCGGGCGCATTCAAACCGCTTGCCCGCCTGGGGCCGATGGATAGCCTCGAGGTGACATCATCCGAGAAGAAT
>DATMOB010000126.1:0-27752 GCA_035568455.1 Granulicella sp. | reverse complement strand
CGTGCGGTCTAGTTTCTCTGGCAGACATAAAGGCCGAGCCCGGGTGGCTCGGCCTTCTTTTTGGAGCGCCAGCGGACCCGCATGCCGGGTGGTGTTTTTATTGGCCGGGGCGGGCCGCTAATGGCAATGAAAATGAGGCAGGGGAGGAGAGGAAACTCTCCCCCCTATGCCGATTGACTCATGGGGTTACTTGTCGAACGCTACTGGAACGCTACTGGGCAGACATTGGCTGAGAGGCAGGAACGGTCGGCGGCATCACCACGGCGAGTCCCTCCGGCGTCTCCTCGGCCAGCTCGGGCAGCTTCTCCTCGAGCGCCAGTAGCAGCACCTCGTCCATCTGTTCAACGAAGTGCAGCTTCATCGACGACTTCAGCAGTTCGGGCAGCTCGGCGTAGTCGCGGCGGTTGTCCTCGGGCAGAATCGCTTCGAAGATGCCGGCACGATGCGCCGCCAGCAGCTTCTCCTTCAGGCCGCCGATGGCCAGCACCTTGCCGCGCAGGGTGATCTCACCGGTCATGGCGATGTCGCGCCGCACCTTGATCTTGGTGAGCGCGCTGGCGAGCGCCGTGGCCAGCGTGATGCCGGCTGACGGACCATCCTTGGGGATCGCGCCCTCGGGCACGTGGACGTGGATGTCGAGATGGCGGTAGAAGTCCCGCGCCAGACCGAGCGAGTGCGAGCGCGAGCGGATGTAGCTGAGCGCCGCCTGCGCGGACTCCTGCATCACGTCGCCGAGCTGGCCGGTCGTGGTCAGCTTGCCCTTGCCATCGAGGATCTGCACCTCGGTCTGCAGGATGCTGCCGCCGACCTCGGTCCAGGCGAGTCCGGTCACCAGACCGACCTCGCTCTTCTCGTGCACCTGCGAGTTGCGGAACTTGGCCACGCCGAGCAGCGACTCCAGGCTCTCGGCGGTGACGAGCTCCTTGTGCTCGGCACCGTTGGTGACGACACGGCGCGCCACCTTGCGGCAGACGTTGCCGATCTCGCGTTCGAGATTGCGTACGCCGGCCTCGCGCGTGTACCCGCGAATGATGCCCTCGAGTGCACCGTCTGCGAAGACGATCTGGTCCTCGGCCAGTCCGGTGCCCTCGCGCTGCTTGCGAACGAGATACTGCTTGGCGATCTCTAGCTTCTCGAGCTCGGTGTAGCCGTGCAGGCGGAGGATCTCCATGCGATCCTGCAGCGGACCCGGGATGGTGTGCAGCACGTTGGCGGTGGCAACGAATAATACCTGCGAGAGATCGTACTCGACGTCGAGGTAGTGGTCCTGGAAGGAGGTGTTCTGCTCGGGGTCCAGCACCTCGAGCAGGGCGCTGGCGGGATCGCCACGGAAGTCCGACGCCATCTTGTCGATCTCATCCAGCATGAACACCGGGTTCTTGGTGCCGGCCTTCTTCATCGACTGGATGATCTGGCCGGGAAGAGCGCCGATGTAGGTGCGGCGATGGCCGCGGATCTCGGCCTCGTCGCGCACGCCGCCCAGCGACATGCGAACGAACTTGCGTCCCGTGGCCTTGGCGATCGACATGCCGAGCGAGGTCTTGCCCACGCCCGGAGGTCCGACGAAGCAGAGGATCGAGCCCTTAGGATTCTTAACCAGCTGGCGCACGGCCAGAAACTCGAGAATCCGCTCCTTGATCTTTTCGAGGCCATAGTGGTCCTCGTTGAGGATCTTCTCTGCGTGCTCGATGGAGCGAATCTCCTTCGAGCGCTTCTTCCACGGCACCGAGAGCAGCCAGTCCAGGTAGTTGCGCGAGACCGTGGACTCGGCCGACATGGGCGGCATGGCCTCAAGCTTCTTCAGCTCCTGGTGGGCCTTCTCCTGCACATCCTTGGGCATGCCGGCGTCTTCGATCTTCTTCTTCAGCTCGTCGAACTCGGACTTCTCGCCGCGGCCCAGCTCCTTCTGGATGGCCTTGATCTTTTCGTTGAGGTAGTACTCTTTCTGCGCCTTCTCCATCTGCCGCTTCACGCGCGACTGGATGGTGCGGTCCATGTTCAGCTTCTCGATGGCCACGTCGAGCACATCGGCGACCCGCGCCAGCCGCGTCTCCGGATCGAAGACCTCGAGCAGCTGCTGCTTCTCCTCGATGGAGAGCTGCAGGTTGGCCGCGATGGTGTCGGCCAGCTTGGCCGGCTCGTCCATGCGGACGCTCGCCGCCATGGTCTCGTAGTTCAAGGACTGCTGCAGCTTCACGTACTGCTCGAACAGAGCATGCACGCGCTGAGTCATGGCCTCGATCTGCGGCGTCAGCTCCAGCTGCGTCTTGCCCAGGCGCACGGTGGCGACGAAGAAGCCATCCTCATCGTTCACCTCGGTCGCGCGCGCGCGCTCCACGCCCTCGACCAGCACCTTAATGTTGCCGTCCGGCATCTTCACGCTCTGGACGATATTGCCGATGGTGCCGGTCTGATAGATATCGTCCGCGTTCGGCTCGTCGATCGAGGCATCGTGCTGGGTGGCGAGGAAGATCTTGCGATCGCCGGTCAGTGCCTCCTCGAGCGCGCGCACACTGGACTCGCGGCCCACCACGAACGGCGTCATCATATGGGGGAAGATCACCATGTCGCGGATCGGCATCATCGGCAGCTTGCTGACTTCGCCGGTCAATTGTTCTTTGGATCGAGTACTCATGGTCACCCCTTTTAGACGCTGTCCGGCCGATAAGGGTGCAAGCGGCCATCGGCGGTCTAGGTGATTGTAATCGCTCTCGTGGTGCTGCGCGACGGTCTGTCGCCAGCGCTGGGGGAGGGAATCCAGGCTTGTACCGGCGGTTGCGCCCAAATCGGGCAGGCAAAGGCCGCATGGCAAAGCAAAGCCCGATACCGTGGGGTATCGGGCCGAAGCAACTCAGGTTTATATCTCTTGGGAAGAGAGCCCGTAACCGAAGGCGCCTCAGCCAGCCTTTTCGAGCAAGGGCAGTGTGAGGTCGCGCTGCTTCACCATGGTCTCCGTAATGTCCAGCTCCTTGAGCTTCTTGTTGCCGGGGACCTGGTACATGAGGTCGAGCATCAGCTCCTCGAGGATCATGCGCAGGCCGCGTGCGCCCACCTTGCGCTGCAGGGCCTCGCGCGCGATCGCCCGGGTGGCGTCGTCGGTGAAGGTCACCTTCACGCCCTCGTAGTCGAAGAGCTTCGAGTACTGCTTCAGAATGGCGTTGCGCGGCTTGGTGAGGATCTCGATCAGAGCTAGCTCGTCCAGCTCGTCGAGGATACCCATCACCGGGAGACGACCCACAAACTCCGGGATGAGACCGTACTTCAGCAGGTCCTGCGGTTCGGCCTGGCGCAGCAGCTCCGTATCCCGCTGTGCGCGGATCGGAGTCACCTCGCCGTCCTTCGCATCCGGGTCGGCAACCGCGCGGAAGCCCAGCGCCTTCTTGCCCACGCGCCGGCCGATCACCTTCTCCAGGCCGACGAACGCGCCGCCGCAGATGAAGAGAATGTTGGTGGTGTCGACGGCAGTGAACTCCTGGTGCGGATGCTTGCGTCCGCCCTGCGGAGGAACGTTGGCCACGGTGCCTTCGAGGATCTTGAGCAGCGCCTGCTGCACGCCCTCGCCGGAGACGTCGCGGGTGATCGAAGGGTTCTCGTCCTTGCGTCCGATCTTGTCGATCTCGTCGATGTAGATGATGCCGCTCTGCGCCCGGGTCACGTCGCCATCGGCTGCCTGCAGCAGCTTCAGGATGATGTTCTCGACGTCCTCGCCTACATAGCCGGCCTCGGTCAGGGTGGTGGCATCGACGATGGCGAAGGGAACGTCCAGCATCTTCGCCAGGGTATGCGCGAGCAGCGTCTTGCCCGAGCCGGTCGGCCCGACCAGCAGAATATTCGACTTCGCCAGTTCCACGTCGTTGCCGCGCGTCTTGTTCATCTGGATGCGCTTGTAGTGGTTGTAGACCGCCACCGCCAGCTTCTTCTTGGTCTGGTCCTGGCCGATCACATACTCGTCCAGAAACGCCTTGACCTCATGCGGCTTGGGCAGATGGGCTGGCGCCGCGCCGGGCTGCGCCTCGCTGCGATCGTCCTCGAGAATCGAGTTGCAGACCGCAACACACTCATCACAAATGTAGGCCCGCGGGTAATCCGAGGGGGAGGAGATCAGCTTGGCGACTGCATCCTGCGACTTGTGACAGAAAGAGCAGCGGAGCGATTCCTCGGTGCCGCGTGACGTTTTCATAAGACAGCAACTCCTGGCCGTTCTCACGAATCCATAAATGAGAACCGTACTCGCAGTTTACACCTCTTTGATGTCCGCTATGAAAGCAGACGGTATGCAGAAAGTCGCAGGTTCCAGCATGTCAAACCCTGCCCGCGCTGAGGCGCTGTGCATAACTCGTCCCCAGTGTGCATAACCCGGGACGCAAGACAGGCAGCCTGAACCGGGCGGTTCAGGCTGCCTGTCTTGTTTGCTGAAAAGATACTTTTGTGTTACGTACGCGGCCGGTCGATGATGTCGTCGATGATGCCGTACTCCTTCGACTGTGCCGCGGTCATGATGAAGTCACGCTCGACATCGCGCTCGATGCGCTCAAGCGTCTGGCCGGTGCTCGCGCTCATCAGCTTGTTGGTGATCTCGCGGATGCGCAGGATCTCGCGGGCGTGGATGTCGATGTCGGTGGCCTGACCGCTCAGCCCGCCCATGGACGGCTGATGGATCAGGATGCGCGAGTTGGGCAGAGCGAAGCGCTTGCCCTTCTTGCCCGCCATCAACAGGAAGGCGCCCATGCTGGCCGCCTGCCCGATGCAGAACGTCACCACGTCGTTCTTGATGTACTGCATGGTGTCGTAGATCGCCAGCCCCGCGGTGATCGATCCACCCGGAGAGTTGATGTACAGCTGAATGTCCTTCTCCGGGTCCTCGCCGCTCAAGAACAACATCTGCGCGATGATCACATTCGCGATGTTGTCATCGATCGGAGTACCCAGAAAAATGATATTGTCCCGCAGCAGACGGCTGTAGATGTCGTAGGCGCGTTCGCCCCGGCTCGTCTGCTCGATCACCATCGGTACTAATCCCATGTCTCGCTCTCTCTTCCCGCCGATGTTCCGGCAGATTCCGGTCGTTGTGCCAACTGAACCACAGCTGGTTGTTGCATTGGATTACGCCTACGCCGACAGCTTCTCGTAGAGCACGGTTCCCGTCTTCTCGCGCCGCATCTGCTCGCGAATCCGTTCAATGCTGCCATCCTTCACCAGGCGCTCGCGCAGTGCATCGAGCGGCTCGCGCGACTGGATCGAGAGCATCAACAGCTCGCGCTCCATCTCGTCGTCGCTCACGGCGACGCCCTCGGCCTCGGCGATGCGATCGAGAATCAGCGATGCCTTCACCTCGCTGACCGCCTGGTCGCGCTGTGCCTCGCGCAGCCGTCCGAAGTCCAGCTTGCGCATGTCCTCCGGCTTCATGCCCTGCTGCGCCAGAGCGCGCAGGCCGCGGTCCAGACGGGCGTCGATCTGCTGCTGCACGAAGGATTCAGGAACAGGGAACTGGAAGCGCTCAATCAGGCCGCTCAGCAGCGTGTCCTTGGCGCGGTTCACCAGAGCCTCCTGCTTGCGTCCCGCGGCCATCTCGCGCAGCGCCGTCTCGAAGGCCTCCCAGCTGTCGTACTGGCCGAGCTGCGAGGCGAACTCCGCCGTGCGCTCGGGATAGCTCTTGCGCTTGATCGCCTGCACCGTCACGTCATAGCCCACGGTCTGGCCGGCAAGCCGCTGCTCGCCGAAGTCGGCCGGATAGCTGACCTCGAAGGTAAGCTCCTGGCCGGTCTTCGCGCCGTGCAGGGCATCGTTGAAGGCCGGCAGCGTGTTCTTGCCGCCTACCTCGACCAGCACATCCTCGCCGCGAATCGGTTCGGACGGAGCTGCGTTCTCCACGCCCTCCTCGGTGACCATCTGCGCCAGATCCTTGATCTGTCCCTTGAATTCGATCTCCGCCCAGTCGCCGGCGACCAACGGACGGTCCTCCTCGACCGGTTCCACGGTAGCGTGGCTGTCGAGCACGCGGCTCAACTCGGCCTCGTACTCGTCCTCGGTCAGGGCCGTGTCCGGCTTCTCTACCTTCTCGCTGTCGTAGCCGGTGATGTCGATCACGGGCAGGACCTCAAAGGCCGCCTTGAAGCGCAGCGGCTGGCCCTCGAGCAGCTGCATGTCGACCATCTGCGGCTGCGAGGCCGGGGTCACCTGCTGCGCGTCAATTGCCTGGCGGAAACGATCGGAGACCAGTATCTCCAGAACCTCCTGGCGCAGCTCCTTGGCAAACTTCGTCTTGACCAGCGACTCGGGCACCTTGCCCGCGCGGAAGCCGGGAATGCGCGCCTGCTTCTGGTAGCGCTTGGTCACCTTGCGGAAGGCCTCCGCGACCTCATCGGCCGGGACCTCGACCTCGATCTCCCGCATCAACTCCGGGTTCAGTGAAGGGCCATGGTTGTGCTGCAGCAGCTGGCTGCCCTGCTCGTGGGTGTGTTCGTGCTCGTGGGCGGCCTCCGGCTGCGCGGCAGCCGGCAAATTCGTTTCCATGTCAGTCGGGGTCAATTCCATGCCTTCCAGATCTCAAAAATGCGCGTGAACGGGCCGCAATGGGCAATGTGGAGAGCACCAGGCGGCCAACGCCTCTGTTCCACTGTACGAGTCTTGGTTATAAGGGGTCAAACCGGCCCCACCCCAAAGATGCAGGCCGGGTACTGTTTGTCCCACTCGGAACCCTTAAATCACCATGCTTCAGCGTCCTGCCAGCTCTCCACCCCGGTCGGGATTGCTGCTCTCCCCCGCCGGTTCCAGCGTCCCGCGTCGAGGAAGTCCGGGTCCCAATTGCGTTCCCGAGCCACTCGATCCTGTCCCGTTCGTATCGTTTTCCATTGCAAACATCTCCAGCCGGACCCGCCACTCCACCGTCCGGCCGGGTTCCAGCACCTGCATCCCGGTATCCTCATCCGCCGCCCACTCCCGCCCCAGCGGATCGTCGTAGTTGAACTGCGGCGAGATCGAGACGTAGTTCGAGCCAGCGGGCGAACTGACGTGGATCGCCTTGATCTTTGAACTGAGCGCCGTAATCCGCAGTCCGTAGCCGCTCGCCGGATCGTTCAACTCCACCACTGGGCCGCTGTCCAGCAGCTTGGTCTTCAGGTCGGCAAACGTGACGTCGAAGTCTCCTGGCCCGAGCAGAGCTCCGCCCCGGGCCTGCAGGTCATAGGCGGTGCCGTTCACGTCGAGCAGCCGCCCGGTCGGAAGAGAGCTCGCGCGGCCGGGCTGGTCGTTGCTCGCCGCGACCTCCAGACGCTTCCCGGCACCCACCCGCAGCCGGGCCTGACTGCGGTCGCCGCTAGGCAGCAGGAAGCGTGGGCTCCAGCCGATGCCCAGCGGCTCCGCCTGCGTGCCCGTATTCTTTGCCGTGATGGTCAGCTCCAACTGGCGCCCGCTGAGCAGCGTCTCCATGGTCACGTCGGTCGTAGAGGGCCAGTGGCCAGCGAAGTTGCCGGCATGAAAGATCGCCGTCGCCGCGCCGCCGTCCGGCATGACACGGCTGTCGCTCGTGTCCGCGGCGCGTTCGAGCAGCAGCCCGCCGCGTGCCTCCGGCTGCCCCTCGCGGCCTGCAACCGAAGCGGCCGGGCTCGCCGGCACGCTAAGGCCTTCGCCGTGCCAGCTCGTCGTCATTGCGCCCCGGTCGGCGCTGAGCGTTCCCGTCAGCCGGTCGGCCCAGGGAACCAGCGGTGCCGCGCCCATCTCCAGGCTTGCGAGACCGTTCCGGTCGGCGCCGGTGCCGATCATCCGCTGCGCCGCGGCTTCAATCGACGGCGAAACCAGCAGCGGGATCTCGCCCTTGCCCGGAAGAAATGCTGTGATCTGCAGCGTGTTCATGCCGCGTCCGGGAAGCAGCGTCACCGAGAGGAACTGCGGCGCCGGTCCCCCAAACATCTGCGACCGCGTCAGCACGACAGCATCCTGGCCTCCGGGCTGCGGAGCACTCGCCGTGGCCTGCGGAAGCGCCGGCTGGATGTGCTGCTGGAGCCGCGTCAGATCGCCCCGGCCGCGCTCCCGATAGATCAACGTGGCCCCTCCGATCAGAAGCGTCAGCAGCAGCGCGGTCACCATGCCCGAGCGCATCAGCCCAAATCCAGCGTTCGAGCCTGGATTGAAGACGGGATCGGATCCAGATTCGGAGTCGGGATTCTCCTGCTCGAAGGACTGGTCTCTGCGACGGGCAACCGCCCCGACAGCTCTGCGGAACAACGACTCTCTCATCACGCCCCCATGCGAATGCTCAGTTGCCAACGTTTCCCGTTGTGGCGCCCGACCGAGGTTGCTGTCATCCCTGACCTGGTGGCAGACCCGATCTGATTGCGTTGCGTTGCGGCTTTCAAAAGGTTGGGTTCCCGGGATCTAGCGAATTATCACTCCGTTCAGCCCAATTTCGACATCCAAACGCCGCCGTTTATCATGAAGCAGTTGTGACCGCCGCTTCCATCAGTCCGCTCACCCTGCTCGAACAGGCCCGCGAGTCCATCGTTACCTGCGAACGCTGTCCCCGCCTCCGCGACTACTGTCGCGGTCTGGGCGAGACCCGCCGCCGCTCCTACCAGGACCAGACCTACTGGTCGCGTCCCGTGCCCGGCTTCGGCGACGCCCGCGCCCGGATCCTGATCCTCGGGCTCGCCCCTGGGGCCCACGGCGCCAATCGCACCGGCCGTAACTTCACCGGCGACGGCTCCGGCGACTTCATGTACCCCATCCTGCACCAGCTCGGCCTGGCCACCAAGCCGCAGGCCGTCTCCCGCGACGACGGCCTCAAGCTGCGCCACGCCTGGATCGCCTCGGTGGTCCGCTGCGCCCCTCCTGGCGACAAGCCCACGCCGCAGGAGATCCGCAACTGCTCCGCCCATCTCGCGGCCGAGCTGGCCGCGCTGTCCCGCGTCAAAACCGTCGTCTGCCTGGGAAAGATCGCCTTCGACGGCTACCTCGCCCACCTGCTCCATACCGGCGTTATCGAGCGGAAATCCGCCTATCGCTTCGCCCACGGCGTCGAGTACACCCTGCCCAACGGCGTCCGTCTGCTCGCCAGCTACCACCCCTCGCTGCGCAACACCAACACCGGCCGCCTGAACGCCCTCATGTTCACCCGCGTCTTCGTTCGCGCCCGCGAACTCGCCGGGTTGGATTAGAAGACGTGTCATTCTGAAGCGCAGCGGAGGAATCTGCTTCTTCTTCTCCCGCCCAGTTCTTCCCGAAGTGGGAAGATGATTGCCTGCCCTCGAACCAACCAATCCCTGCCGTATGGAATCTCAACCCGGGCGGACTATTTTTTGAACACATGAGGTAACGCCGCATGAATGGAAAATCGTTTTGGATCGTCCTCGGCGCCGGTGTCGCAGTTGGCGCGGCCGTCGCTCTTCTCTATGCTCCTCAATCCGGCGTGGTCACGCGCAAGAAGCTGCGCCGAGGCATCGAAGACGCAGAAGAATACCTCGAAGACGCAGGCGATTATCTGAAAGAACAGGCCGATAAACTCAGCCGCGAGGCCCAGAAGGCCCTCAAACTGACGCGCGCTTACGCCGACACCACCGTCGACAGCGCAGGCGAGTTTCTCGCCGGCGCCGCCCGTACCGTCAAGCACGCAAAATCGATGGTCTCCTAGCGCAGCTCTTCGTGCTCCGCAAGATGCGATCCTAGGCCACCGAAAATGCAAAGAAAACGCAAAAAAGGCGAAGCGCCCTTGAAGGGCGCTTCGCCTTTTTTGCTATTGCTGTAATCGGGTCTAGACCGAGCTCAACGCCAGCCCGGCGAGCTTCTCCTCGCCGTCCGAGGCGATCGGACGGTAGAACAGCTTGTTGGACTCCATGTAGACCTCGAGGAACGCCGGCCGCACCGCGATGCCGCCGCCGATCAGAGCCTCCGACAGCGGATCTTCGATGAACCGCTGCAGCGCCCGGCGCAGCGGACGAGCCCCGTAGGTCCGATCCGCCACCGTCTTCTCCAGGATCCAGCGCTTCGCCTCGTCGGTCACCGACAGTGTGATCGCCTTGTGTACGAGGTTGGTGTTCAGCTGCTGCACCAGTAGCTCCAGGATCTGCATCAGGTCGGCGTCCGTCAGCGCCATGAAGATGATGACTTCGTCCAGACGGTTCAGGAACTCGGGATTGAAGGTGCGTTTGACCTCGCCCTTCACCAGCTCCTCCATCTTGTCCAGGATCATGTCCTCCTTCTCGCTCTGGAAGCCCAGCCCCTGCCGCTTCTGCAGGTGCTTGGCGCCAATGTTCGAAGTCATGATGATGATGGTGTTCTTGAAGTCCACCTGGTTGCCCAGGCCGTCGGTCAGCTGCCCGTCCTCAAACACCTGCAGCAGCAGGTTGAAGACATCGGGGTGCGCCTTCTCGATCTCGTCGAGCAGCACCACCGAGTACGGCGACCGCTTGACCCGCTCGGTCAGCTGTCCGCCCTCCTCGTAGCCCACATAGCCCGGAGGCGAACCGATCAGCTTCGAGACCGAGTGCTTCTCCATGAACTCCGACATATCGAAGCGGATCAGCGCCTTCTCGTTGCCGAACAGGAACTGCGCCAGGGTGCGCGCCATCTCCGTCTTGCCCACGCCGGTCGGTCCGAGGAACAGGAAGCTGCCAATCGGCCGCGCCGGGTTCTTGAGGCCCGCCCGCGAGCGGCGGATGGCCCGCGACAGCGCCGAGATCGCCTTGTCCTGCGAGATCACGCGCTTGTGCAGCTCCTCCTCGACCCGCAGCAGCTTGGCCGTCTCCTCTTCCTTGATCGAGGTGATGGGAACGCCGGTCCAGCGGCTGACCACGTCCTCGATGTCCTCCTTGGTTACAATTCCCGCCGAGGAGTCGTCGAGATGGTACTTGTCGCGCAGCGCCCGCAGGTTCTCCCGCTCCTTGCGCTCCTCGTCCGAGTAGAACCGCGCCTTCTCGAACTCGTGATTCGCAATCGCGTTCTCCATGCGGTGCACGATGAACTTGATCCGCTTCTGGACTTCGGTCAGCTCCTCGGGTAAGGACGTCTGGCGCAGCTTCACCCGCGCTCCCGCCTCGTCGATCAGGTCTATCGCCTTGTCCGGCAGGAAGCGGTCAGGGATGTAGCGCGAGGAGTGCGAGACCGAGTAGTTGATCGCCTCGTCCGTGTAGCTCACGGCGTGGAACTTCTCGTACTTCTCCTTGATGCCCATGATGATCTTGACCGCGTCCTCCTCGTTGGGCGGCGGCACCTTCACCGCCTGGAAGCGCCGCTCGAGCGACCGGTCCTTCTCGATGGATTTGCGATACTCCGCCGGCGTGGTTGCCCCGATGCACTGGATCTCGCCACGGCTCAGCGCCGGCTTCAGGATGTTGGCGGCGTCGAGCGATCCCTCGGCCGATCCTGCGCCCACCAGTGTGTGCAGCTCGTCGATGAATACGATGGAGTTCTGGTTCTCCATCAGCTCCTTCATGATGGTCTTCAGCCGCTCTTCGAACTGTCCACGGTACTTTGTGCCGGCTACGATCAACGACAGATCGAGCGCTAGCACGCGCTTGTCAGCCAGGAAGCTCGGCACCTCTCCGTCGGCGATCTTCTGTGCCAGGCCTTCGACGATCGCTGTCTTACCCACGCCCGGCTCGCCGATCAACACCGGGTTGTTCTTGGTCCGGCGGCACAGAATCTGGATCACCCGATCCACCTCCGTGTCCCGCCCCACCAGCGGATCCAACTGCTGGTCCATGGCCGATTGCGTCAGATCGCGCGAGAACTCTGCCAGCATGCTCTCACCTCGCTGGGCCTTGCTGCCGCCCTGTGCCGACGGCGCCTTCTCCTGCGTCGTCCGCTGCAACTCCTCGCGGATCGCCGGCAGCCGCAGCCCGCGCTCCTGCAGGATCTCCGCCGCGAAGCACTTCTCCTCGCGCAGCAGACCCAGCAGCAGGTGCTCGGTGCCGATGTGCTTGTGCGCCAGACGCTCCGCCTCCTCCGCCGCGTACGCCAGCACCCGCTTGCACTCATTCGACAGCGGCAGGTCGACCGAGGTCGATACCTTCTCCCGAATGGTCGTGTGCCCCTCGATCTGCTTCCGGATGGATTCCACTGACGCGTGCGACCGCAGAAAGCGGTTCGTTAGCGCCTTGTCCTCCCGCAACAGACCCAGCAGCAGGTGCTCGGTCTCGATGTAAGGCGACCCGAATTGACTGGCCTCATAGCGCGCGAAGAAAATCACGCGCCGCGCCTTCTCCGTATAGCGTTCGAACATGTTCCCCCTTCACCGACCGGCCAGTACACCCAAACCCAGCAGCGGGCAGAATGTGCCGCCTTGACTTGCTCCAGCGATTAGGCTGCTTCCAAAAGGCAGAGCATCCATTCGGTGTCAACAGTGTATCCGTCCAGCTGGCCGGACCGAAACCCGCCCCGGCCGGGCTGAAGTTACAGCTACGTTACATCATTCTCCATTGGACTCGCCATGGTATCCATTGGACTCTCCCTGGTGCAGAACAGGTGCAACTAGCTTCACCCTTTGTTCGTCCCGTCAAATCCCGTTGCAGCACCCACTCCCACGCCCACGCATCCCCGGAAGGCCTCTAACCCTTCATTCCCCATAGGATGCTCAGAGGCGTCGTGCGGTGTTGCTATTCTGCCTGCCGCCATTACTCCTGCGCTTCCATCCGAATTACCGGCGGAATCTCGCTGCCGGCAATCCGGCGCTCCGGTGGCCTGAGCCATCAACCCGCCTTACTTTCCAGCAATCAGATGACCATCCCGCAGCCGCAGTACCCGGTCGCAGCGACCCGCAATCTCCAGGTTGTGCGTCACCAGAATGCTGGTCAGTCCATGCGCCCGGTGCAGCCGCTCGATCAGCTCGAAGACCACATCCGCGGTGCGGCCGTCCAGATCCCCGGTCGGCTCATCGGCCAGCAGCAGCTTCGGCTCGGTGACCAGCGCCCGCGCCAGGCTCACCCGCTGCTGCTCGCCCCCGCTCAGCTCGCCCGAGCGATGCTCCGCGCGCTCGCCCAGCCCCACCTCCTCCAGCCAACACCGGGCCTTGGTCAGAGCGCCGGACCGGCCCTCGCCGCGCGCCAGCAGCGGGATGGCGACGTTCTCGAGCGCCGTGAACTCGGGCAGCAAGTAGTGGAACTGCCACACATAGCCGACATCACGGTTGCGGAACTCCGCCGCCTGCCGGGGCGTGAACCGGCTCAGCCGAGCCTCCCCACACCACACCTCGCCCGCCGTCGGCTGGTCCAGCGCAGCCAGCAGATGCAGCAGCGAACTCTTGCCCGCGCCGCTCTCGCCCACGATCGCGACCATCTCCCCGGCTAGCACCGTCAAATCCAGCCCGCGAAACAGCTCCAGCTGCCCGCGCCCGGTGGTGTAAGACTTGGTTAACCCCTCCGCGCGCAGCACCGCCACTGGCGCCTCCACGATCCAAGGCTCCAGCCGCGAAGCGTCCTGTTCCGACTCACTCATCCTACTTCCACTCATCCTGCTTCCACCCTACCGCGGACTACCCGCGGGAACAACAATGTTCTGGAAGGGGGAGTTACCCTGCCGCAACCGAACCTCGCCCGGAATGCGCTCCCAAGCCGATCGCAATCCGGTTCCAGGCGTTGATGGTCGTGATGGCGAGCGTCAGATTCACCGTCTCCACCGCCGAGAAGTGTGCAAGTACCTGCGCATAGACCGCATCCGGTGCGTGGCCGTCCTGAATATTGGTCAACGCCTCTGCCCAGGCCAGCGCCGCCCGCTCGTGCGCCGTATAGAGCGCCGACCCGCGCCACCCCGGCACCGCGGCGATCCGCTCCGCCGTCTCATCCTGTCGCTGCAATGCGGCCGTATGCAGCCCGATGCAGTACTCGCACCCGTTCATCCAGGAGACCCGCAGCTGTACCAGCTCCAGCAAGCCCGGCTCCAACCCGGCCGCTGTATTCAGATAGTGCTCGAGCGCCCGCATCTTTGCGATCCCCTCGGGCGCCAGCTTCGCGTAATCCAACCGTCCTTCCATCGCGATGCTCCCTTTGACTTTTCAGAACCTGCCGGAGCAATCGCCCCGGGTGCCCATCCTCGGCGCGGCTCCGTCGCGACAGAATGGGGTATCGAGCGCTCACGAGACCGCACTCGCCTCCGACGAGAGGCGAGTGCGGTCAGCTATTGATGCGGGCCTTCCTTCGCTTCCAAACGAGCCAACCGTTCACGAATCTCGTTGTAATCGACCAGCCGCCCCAGCGCCATCATCACCATATCGTGCCGCTTCTCCGCTCGACGATCCACCGCATCGAGCTTTGTGTCCACGCCGTCGATCCGCTTCTCGAGCTCGTCTAAGCGTGCGGTAATGGAGCGCAACTCGGGTGCGAGAAAATCCTGCAAAACCTTCCGCGTATCCTCGATCGCTCGAATAAACTACCTCTGAACCCATATCCTAGCGGCAGTAAGCCAACGTCCGCAAAGTTTATTCCATCCCTTACGACGGCAAATACTCCCTTACGGCCACGTTGTCTTTCGAGACTGCCTCACTCGTACCGCAGCGCCTCCGCCGGCAGAACACGAGCCGCCGAAGCGCTTGGATAGAGCGTCGCGATCAGACTCACTCCCAGCGACACCGCCGCCACAAGCACCGCATCCACAAACCGCGGCGCGAACGGCAGGTAGTCGATCGAGTACACCGAAGCATCCAGGTGGATGAAACGGTAGTGCCCGCCCACCCAGCTCAATCCATAGCCGAGAACCAGCCCCAGCACCGTCCCGATCACACTGATCAGCAGCCCCTGCAGCAGAAAAATTCGCCGCACCTGGTCCGCGCGTACGCCGAAGCTCATCAGTACCGCGATGTCGCGGGTCTTCTCCATCACCATCATGGTCAGCGCGATCAGAATGTTCAGCGCCGCCACGCACACGATCAGCGCCAGCACGATGAAACTCACCACCTGCTCCAGCTTCAGAGCACGGAACAGCTCGCGGTTCTGCTCCATCCAGTTGGTCGTCTGGAAGCCCTTGCCGGCGGCCTGCTCGATCTCGCGCCCGATCACGTCTGCCTTGTACAGGTCATCGACCTTGAAGCTGATCACCGAGATCAGATCCGGCTCTGAGAACAGCCGCTGCGCGTCGTGTAGGCGCATGAACGCGTAGCTTGAATCGTACTGATAGAAGCCCGACTTGAAGATCCCTACGACGACGAACCGCTGGTAGCGAGGCACCAGTCCGAGCGGTGTCAGTTCGCCCTGCGGACTCGTCACCAGAACGGTGTCTCCAACCTGCACGCCCAGGTTCTCCGCCATATCCTTGCCGATCACCAGCGGAGGAACCGCTCCCGCTCCGTTGCCAGCGCCTGAACCCTCGGGCAACGGCTCGAGCGCATCGGTCGAGCCGGCAACCAGGCCCTTCAGCAGGTCGCTCACGGTTCGCTCGTCCGCCGGAACGATGCCCTCGATCAAGCCGCCGCCGCTGCGCGCCCCGCGCGAGATGAGCACCTGCCCGTAGAGTCCCGGAGCAGCCGCGGTGACATGCGGCAGTCCGCGCAGCCGCGCCAGCAGTGGCTGCCAGTCGCGGATTCCGTCCGCCGCCACACGCAGCAACGCGATGTGCGCGGTCGAGCCCACCAGCCGCTCCTGCAGATCGCGCCGCATCCCGTTGGTGATTGCCAGCGCGATGATCAGCGACGCCACGCCCGCGGCCACGCCAATCACCGAGATCGCCGTGATCACACCCACCACCGCCTGCCGCCGTTTGGCCCGCAGATACCGCGCCGCTATGAAGAGCTCAAATCGCATCTATCTCCTAGCGTACTATTGCCGCATATGGCGGATAACACCCTCTCCGAGAATCGGCAGATCCTCGAGGACGTCATCGCTCCTGACCTGAAGGCGCTGGCCGTCCGGGTCGACGGCAATCAGCGCCACACCGAACTGGCGCTGACGGCGATGGAAGCGCAACTCGATGCCTTCCGTGCCGAGTAGGCGGCCTTTCGTACCGAGATGAATGCCTTTCGCGCCGAGATGCGGGCCGAGTTCCAGGCGCAGCGAAATCTCCTGCAGAACGAGGTTCTGCGAGAGACCCTGCGGCTGCGCGAGCGCCTCGCCACGCTTGAAGCCCACGAGGCGCAGAGCTAGGCGTCACCGCACCACTGCCTTCGCGGTCACCGCGTTCTCGTAGCGATCGAAGACCCGCACCGCGATCACATGCTCCTTGGAGTCGGTCACCGCATCGGTTGTATGGGGAATCTCGGCCGTGAAGTCGTACCGCTCGCTGAGCGAGTCGGAGATGTGGTCGGCCGGTTCCAGGTACTGCCACGGCCCCGCATCGATTGAGTACTCCGCATGGGCGATCGGCGAGATCGCGTCCCTCGCCTCGAAGGTGGCGTGGATCAAGGTCTTCTCCTGCTGCAGCGGACCTCCGCTCTTCGTGACTGCCTGAACGAGCGTCGCCGTCAGCACTCCCGGAACCGGAGGCGTCGTATCCACCACGAACGTCCCGCTGACGCGCGCGCCCGTCAACGTATCCGCATCGCTGTGCACCGGAGCGTCGCTGGCCACCACCTTCACGGTGTAGCGTCCGTCCGGCAGCAGTCCGGCGTCGAAGCTCAGGAAGCGCTCGCTGATCTTGTCCTTCAGCAGCCGCCAGTTCGCCTCGCCCTCGCCTCTCCAGTAGACGGCGAACATCAGGTCGTCGCCGTTGTCGTCATGCGCGGCCCAGCGCACGGTCACGGCGGTCCTGTCCCTCTGGGCGACGAGTGGTGCGGTCAACTCCTGCTGCACGACGATCGCAGCCGGGTTGGTCGAAGGCCCAGGAAAGTTCACCTGCACCATGGTGTTCGGCTGAGCCGGCGCAGGCACCACCCGCGCTCCCAGCTGCACCACCACATCATCCACCACGGGAGCCAGGTTCTTCGGCAGATAATAGAGGCCGACCGAGGTCACCGCCGCATCGCCCTTCAACTCCGCCTTCCACTGCGCGAATCTCCCGTTCGGCACGCTGGCACGCCCACTGGTCGAGGTCGCCTTCACCCAGTCGCTCCATCCCATCAGCGGGCTCTCGACGTTTCCGCTGCGCACATAGAGGTCGACACCGCCCGTCCCGTAAGCATCCGTGGGCAGGGAAGCAGGCAGCGCCTCGGCGCGGCCCCACTGCGAGAGCACCTGCGCGTCGAAGACACTGCTTGTATACGTCGCCGTCGTCGACCCGGCATCCTCCAGCCGGAATACCTTGCCGCTATTGCTGGTCGCCACCAGCAAGCCATTCTTCACCGGCGCAAACGCCATCGCCTGGGCTGCCTCGAGATGGGCCACGTCCGTCCAGCGCCCCGGCGTAGCAGTATCCACGCGATAGATCCGTCCGCGATTGCCGGCAGCGGCCAGCAGGCTCCCGTTGTGGACGCTGAGTGCGTACACCACATCCTCCTTCAGCGTCAGCACCTTCGCCGGCGTCCCGTCGGCCGCGATCCGGTAGATCTCCGACCCCTCCGGGACCACCGTATTCGCCGCAGCCGCCGTCGAAGACCCTGGCTGCGCGAAGGTAATGGTTACGCCGGTTCCGCCCGTCACCGGCAGATTCGGCAGCGTCCCCGCTCCCTTTTCGCCGACGCCGGCGGCGTACACATTTCCGGCCTCATCCATGGCCAGAGCGGTGATCTCCCGGCGCGGCGCGGCATACACGGCGAACGGCTTGGCCCCGACCCCGGTTGTCGCCGTCCTGTAGATCACGCCAGCCCCGTCGCTGCCCGCATAGAGCGTGCCATCGGGTCCGAGCAGAAGGCAGCGGATATGCTGGTCGAGGGTCTTGAACAGAACCTGCGCCTTACCGCCTCCGGCTGGCACCTTATAGACCACCGCGGGCGCGCCCGCCGCGACATACAAAGCTCCATCCTTGTCGACCGCCAGATCCCACAGATACTTCGGTTTCTCTACGGTCAGGGCCGGATCGAAGACGACCGTGGCCGAGCTGGCATCGCCTGCATGAGCGGTAGCGATCCGGTATACCTTGCCGTCGGGCGAGGTCGCCGCGTACAAGCTTCCATACCCGGCGATGCGCAGCGACTGCACCGCCAGTTCCTTGCCGGCGAAGATCTCGGTGGCCTTCCCCTCGGTCGTCACCCGCGACACGATTGCCGACCCGGCCGTTGTTCCGCCGCGCCCCAGATACGCATTCCCGGCCGTGTCCGAAACGATCGACCAGACGTAGCCACTTGGGGTTGCGTACAGCAGCGAGCTAGCCGGGGCGACCTCAAGCCGTCCATCGCTGCGGATCGCCACGCCCTGTGCTGTTCCGCGTTCCATCTCGTCGTAGCGGGACTGCGTCCACAGCTTCGTTCCCTGCGCCAAGGCGTTGCAGCAGAGCACACCCACAATCCCCACAACTCCCGAAACCGTCTTCAACCGTCGTATCATCGTGACCCTGAGTCTAATGCAAGCGGCCCATCCTCCGGACTGCCTGCCACGCCGTAGGCGTTGCCAATCCGCCCCTATCAACGAAAAGGGACGGAAAGCCGAAGCTCCGTCCCTCCTCAAAAACCGCGTCCCGATTGTGAGATCCCCGTGGCACGCTCAGCGTGTCGACAGAGCGTCTTAGTTCGCCAGCACCGCGCGATACCGTACCTGGTTCTTCTTCACCTTGGCCACGGCCTCGTTGGCCTTGGCCATGGGGAAGCGCTCGGTGATTGCCTTCACGCTGTGCCGTGCCGCCACATCCAGCATCTCGTGCAGGTCGCGCGGGCTCCCGGTCGGGCTGCCGGACAGGCTCCTCTGCCCTGAGATCAACGGGAACGCCTGGATCTGCATCGCCGAGGGCGGAACCCCCACCACGCACAGCGCTCCCTTCGGCCGCAGCGCGGCCAGGTATCCCTGCCAGTCCTGGTCGGCGCCCACGGTCGATAGCAGAAGGTCGAATGATCCTGCTACCTTCTTGAGCGCACCCGTGTCCCTGGTGTTCACAAAGTTGTGGGCTCCCATCGATTTGGCCTCCTCTTCCTTGTCCTTCGAGGTGGAGAACGCCGTCACCTCGGCGCCGAACGCCTTCGCGAACTGCAGGCCAAGGTGGCCCAGGCCGCCAATGCCGATCACGCCCACGCGCGACGAGGGCCGCACTCCATGGTTTCGCAGCGGGGAGTAGACCGTGATGCCGCCGCACAGCAGCGGCGCTACGTTCTCGCTCTCCAGGCACTCCGGTACCGGAATGGCGAAGCGCGAGTTCACCCGGGCCGCGTCCGCATAGCCGCCGTTGCGTCCCACGCAGGTCGGCTGCGACTGTGCGCACAGGTGCTCGTCGCCCTGGCGGCAGTACTCGCAGATGCCACAGCTGTCGGCCTGCCAGCCTACGCCGACCCGGTCGCCCACCTTGCGATCGCGCACCGCTGCGCCCACGGCAGTCACCGTGCCCACGATCTCGTGGCCAGGAATAAACGGGTACTTGCTCAGTCCCCAGTCGTTATCGATCAGGTGCACATCGCTATGGCAGACGCCGCAGTGAGAGATCTTGATTTCGATCTCATTTTCTGCCAGCTCACCGGCATCGTATTTATAAGGCAGTAACTGCGCTCCTGCCGCGTGCACGGCAAGACCATGAATGTATTTCATTTGAATTCCAGCTTTCTTGCGTGCCAACTGCTCCGCGGCGATTCTCTGATGCTACAACACGGCATCCCGTGGGAATCCTCGGACCTGCTCGATTCGGTCCACCTAGCCTAACGCACCCGCAACGTCAGCACCTGAGTCCCGGTCAAAGCATAGCTCGCAGCGCCAGACCCCAGTTCGACCGCAGTCTCTCCGGTCAACTGCATGCGCTGCTCGGCCTTCAACGGCTCGAGCACATTCGCCATCGACAGCGGCACCGCTCCCATGGTTCCACCCTCCAAGACTGCCTGCGGTTTATGATCGAGTAAAGTTACATAGATCCTGTCGTTTGCGTGCATGCTGTTCATCTGTTCGATCATGTCTCGCAGACTCACTGCATGCTGCGCTAAAGGCGTCCTTTGGGTGGTCGGCAGGATCATCCGGTCAACCGTGCTTCCGTCGCTCACCACCAGGCGAAGATCGCCGGGCAGAGTTCCTGGCGGAATCGTCACCGGAACGCGCACCACCTCAATCCCGGATTGGAAGGGCCGCACCGTGGCTTCGATCTCGACCGTCTCTCCCGGCCGGACCTCGGGCTGGCTCAGTCTCGCCTGCTCCAGCACCGCCGTGCGCCGCTCCTGAACTGCCTCCATCGTCAGCCGCATTCCGGTAACCACCGGCTGCTCGGCCT
Source organism: Granulicella sp. (assembly GCA_035568455.1). Classification (GTDB taxonomy): domain Bacteria; phylum Acidobacteriota; class Terriglobia; order Terriglobales; family Acidobacteriaceae; genus Edaphobacter. The sequence continues at coordinate 7,565 of DATMOB010000126.1, read as the reverse complement.
CGTTCGCGTAGATGCGTCCAAAGCGATCGTTGATATAGAGCGCGGTATCGACCGCCGCCGCGTTCGCCCCATCCGGCGCCATGATCCCCGCCAGCTTCACCGACGGCAGCCCCTGCACCGTCAGCTCGCCTGACATCCGGTAGCTCAACTCGGCGGAGGCGCCGTTCTCCTGTTGCAGGCTCTGATAGACCGAGACCAGCATGGCATTGGGCGTCAGCTCGCGGTTGTCGATGACCTCGAAGTGCACCGTCCGGTCGGGAGTCTTCTGGCCGGCCCCCGGCGTCGGCGCGTGCTTCAGCTCGACCGTGACCGGAATCATGCGCGCCGGTTGACCGAAGCGGCCCGAGATCGCCGACGCCCGATCCTCCGTGAACGATCCCACCGTCTCGGTGGTGTTGATGATCTTGAAGGCATTCAGTGGGGACGCCAGCGTCAACACCACCTGCGCCTTGGTCATGGGCATCGACACCGGCCCGAACTGGGTGATGGGATGACCGCACGCCAGCAGATGGATCGCGTCCACGTAGCTCACGGTACAGGTCCCTGCCATCGACAGATCGCCGCGCACCAGCACCGCGCTCACTGCCGAGCCGGGAACCAGTGGCTCCGGCTGCCGCGCCGCGGGGTCGGCTCCGCCCAGCCCGGCCACCGGAGTCAAGCCCAGCTCGCGAAAGCGGTCGCCAAACCGCTCCACGGCCTCCTGGCTGAAGCCTCCGCCAAACACCAGCGGCGTCTCCATCGGCGTTAGGCTGTTGTCGCCGGCCCGCACCGGGGCCCGGCCGTCTCCCGCGGCCATGTCCCCATCCTTCACCTCGAGCATGCGTTCGATCGGCGTAATTCCGGCGATCGGCTCCTTGCTGAACTGACCGATGCGGTAGCTCAGCGCGCCCACCAGCCGTCCGTCGATATACACCGGACTTCCGCTCATGCCGGCGACTACGCCGGTGTACTCCGGCTTGGTGCCATGCAGCCGCGCCAGGATCATGTCCTGCCCCGGCCCGAGCGCATTCTTCAACAGCCCCAAAATCTCGACCCGCATCGGCTCCGGCGTTACGCCCTCGAAGACCGTATATGCGACTCCCCATTGCCCGCGCCGGACCTCGGCCAGCGGAAATATCTTGGTCTCCTTGGGAGCGCTCGGCGGCATCGGAGCCAGCCCGGCGGTGCCTGCAGCCGCCGCCTCCGAGGAGCTGACCGACGGCCCCGCGGAGAGTCCAATCGATTGCCCCACCGATTGCGTCCACCCGCTGGGGGCAATGAGCAGCAGGATCGTGCCCACTCCCGTCCGCAGCATCCGGGCACGTCCCCTGTTCGTTTCTGGCGATGTTCGTTTCACCACTACAGACTAGTGCCTTCCCGCTCTGGAGCAAAGCCCGGGCGCGAATTCAGCGTCCAAACCGTCTCCCAAAGCTGCATCCAAGCCGGTAGAGCTCCAGCCCTGTCTTCCAGCCCGGCGTCAAGAGAGCTCCAGACAGACCTTTCCGCCGCGAACGCGTCTTAAAAAGCGACCTTCGCGCTGCGCGAACGTCAGCGCGGCGGCGAATCCGACGCCTTGAGGTACAGTTCTCTATCATGAGTTCTCGCGCCTTTTTTGCCACTGCTCTTCTGCTTCCGTTGCTCGCGGCTGCCAGTGCAGGCCGCGCCCAGGCTCCGGCGACACCCCCGCCCGGCCAGCAGCAGACCTCGCCGCAACCGGCTCCTCCAGCCGCCCAGCCGCCCGCCCCCGACAACTCCGGTCCCGCCACCGACAACGGCGCCATCGTCCTCAAGAAGAAGAAGGAGCCGGAGGTGCCGCCTCCTCCGCCCGCGCCCGCCGAGCCCAAGGTCAAGAATCCCAACAACGAGACCTACTCGCTGCGCGTCGACGTCCCGGTCGTCTCGCTCGACGTCAGCGTGATCCTCGACAAGACCCACCAGTTCGTTCCCGGGCTCAAGTCCCCGCAGTTCCTTGTGCTTGAAGACGGGGTCGAGCAGAAGGTCGACACCGTCCGCATCACCCAAACCCCGATTACCGCCGTCATGCTGCTCGAGTTCGCAGCCACTCACTACCGCGCCATCTACGACATGCGCAACGACGCCTACAGCTTCTTCAATTCGCTGCGTCCCGACGACTACATCGCCGTCATGACCTTTGACATGAAGACCCACATCCTCACCGACTTCACCAACAACAAGGGAGTCGTCGCCCAGGCGCTGCAGAGCCTCATCATCCCCACCGGCTTCTCCGAGACCAACACCTTCGACGCGCTCTACGAGACGCTCGACCGCGTCAGCCGCATCGAGGGCCGCAAGTACATCATTCTGATCGGAAGCGGCCGCGACACCTTCTCCAAACTCAACCTCGACAAGATCCTCGCCAAGGTCAAGGCAACGCCCAACGTCACCATCTTCACCATCGGCACAGGAGCCTACGAAAACGAGATGCGGGGCGGCGGGGGAGGCTTGCGCGAGCTCGACTACCTGCAGGCCCAGAACCAGATGAAGACCTTCGCCGCGCTCACCGGGGGCCTCAGCTTCTTTCCCATCTTCCCGGGCGAGCTGCCCGATATCTTCGGCCAGATCAACGACTCCATCCGCAACCAGTACGTCCTCACCTATCGCCCCAGCAACACCAAAAACGACGGCAGCTACCGCCGCGTTCAGGTTCTGCTGGTCGACAACGAAGGCCACCCCCTTCACATGCAGGACGAGAAGGGGAAGGCCGTCAAGTACTCGATCATCGCGCGCGACGGCTACCGGGCCAAACTCCCGGTCGAGTAAAGCTAAGCGCTAGCTCTTAGCTTGAGTATCCCCGGACCGCAGTCATCCCCGCCTGCTGGCTCCCTGCCGTTGTCCCTCTGCGAGATTGGACCCCGCACGCCGAGTGATCGAGCCCAGCCATCGGTATAACCGGGCTAAGAGCTAACAGCTAGAATCAACCCAACATGCGCATTGCCTCCCTGCAGCCGTCCATCACCTTGATCCTCAAGAGCCTCAACCGCCTCGACGCCCTCTGCGCCTGCACCCGCTACTGCCTCGAAGCCGTCCCTGAGCTGGCCGATCGAAACCTCCCCATCCTGCAAGACAGCTGGACAGCCAACACGGAGGAGATTCTCGTCACAGCTCCAGATCTCGTCCTCGCCAGCGTCCCCTACCGTCTGGAGTCGCTGGCCGCCATCCTCAAATCCGGCCTGCCCATCCTCACCCTCGCCCCGCACACCCTCAAGGACATTTACACCGATACACGCCTGATCGCCGCGGTGGTCGATGCTCGCGCCGAAGGCGAAGCCCTCATCGAACGCATGGAGCAGGCCATCGAGCAGATCCGCGCCACGCTCGCCGCACAGAGCGAAGCCGTCGCCCGGGGAAGCGGCATCGTCCAGCAGGGAACTGAGAGCCCAGCCAGACCCCTCGTCTACTGCGAAGAGTGGGGCAAGCCTCTCATCCACTCTCAAGCCTGGGTGGCCGAGTTGGTCGAAGCCGCCGGTGGCCGCTTCCTCGGCGAGCCCGGCGCCCACACTACTCCCGAGGCCGTTGCCGCCGCCAACCCCGACGTCCTGCTCTTCGCCTGGTGCGGCGCCGGCGACCGCGTTCCCCTGGCCAAGGTGGTCGACCAGCGCGTCTGGCAGCAGCTCCCGGCTGTCGTCGCCCGCCGCGTCCACTGCATCCCCGATCAGTACCTCAACACCCCCGCCACCACCCTGCTCGACGGCCTGAACGCCATCGCCGGCGCACTCCACCCCACGCTCTTCGCCGCCCACCCCGAGGTCCGCACCCTCGCCTGAGGAAAAACAGGGCACCGCATCGAAAACCAGCGTGGATTCAACCGTCCCGCCTCACATTGACCAGAAGCCCCTCGAAACAGTACACTTGCATAGGCAGCGGGGAAGCGATCGCTTCCTGCTGAAGACGCGCAACCCGCCTCTTTTTGCCCCCTCGTTCAATGGTAGGACGGACGACTCTGACTCGTTCAATCGGGGTTCGAATCCCTGGGGGGCAACCACACCTTTCTTCCTCGCACTTCCTAAAACCTCCTCGCCCGACCCAATCCACGAAAAATCAATAGTTTAGTGGATCTATCGTCCAAGGGCGTCCGAGGACGTGCGCCTGGAGCCAGCCTTTTCTGTGGGTACCAATGCGGGTATATTGGGTACGTTCTGTGGGTACGGAACGAATGTCTTCTTTTGGAGGCTAACCAGTGGGACTCACGATTAAAGAGATCGAAATCGCAAAGCCAAATGGTAAGCCAGTTACAAACTGGCGGATGGCGGCGGGCTGTGTCTGCTCATCGCACCATCCGGCGCAAAACTCTGGCGCTGGCGCTATCGCTTCGATGGAAAGGAAAAGATGATGGCTTTGGGGGAATACCCACTCGTCTCTCTCAAGGAAGTCCGGGAACGTCACCTGGTAGCGCGCAAAACGCTGGACGCCGGGATTGATCCGATGGCCTCTGGGCTGGGACGCTTGTCGAGGATTCACTGTGTGCCGGCATCTCGCTCACACGGGAATAAAGAGCCTTCGAAGGTTGATGGCTTTGCGTGAACTGAAATTCCGCTTGCTGATAAAGAGGCTCTGCCCCTACCCAGTTATTGAGCCACGACATCTCGTCGGCTCGCTGCAAGAGTGCCTGTGGAGAGGCGGAATTCCTCCGAAAGAGGACGTGGTATTGCGTTGCTAATCCACGACCTGACGCTACCGGAGGCGCGCGCTCCTGAGACGCGGCTTCGCGTTCTGACGATCCTCGGAATGCTCGAAGTGAACTAGGACTCTGGAATGGCGCGGAAGACTTGGGAGGAGGTTGAGGATCTGGCTATCCGGCAGCACCATTATCTGCTCGCATCCAGTCGGTGGGAACGGGCCGCGAGCACGCCCATCGTAGTAGGAGTAGAGGTTCAGTGCAGTAATTATTTTGCGCGTGACAATGAACCCGTTATCATGCGTGATCGACGCATAAGTGTAACAAAATAAAATACTTGTTCGGTAACGCCCAAGGGTTACCCACGGCAAGGGGCATTGTCGTGGGTATATTGATTTGCGACAAACAAGCTGAACCTCACGCCATGAGAGACTCGCGTCGTGAGAGTCGATGATTTTGTAGCGGAATCATTGGAGAGATAGGCCAGCGGGATGCCGCCTAGCTAAAAGGCGCAAGCGGATTTGCTACGATCGCAAGCCAAACACTTTAGAGAAAGCGGGCGTACAAACACGGTCCGGATTTGGGAAGAACATCCTAAAAGGGGTCCTTCAGAAGATACACGTCGCGGTAGAAGTGCACGACACAGCGCTGTCACTTGTCCCTGAGAGGGAATCGAGGAGTGTGTTTGATGGGCGTAGTCATGGATCGAATCCGCCGATGGGCTGCTTTTTCCGCATTACTGGCGCTGCCTATGGGCCTCGGCTGCGCGGGTTTCTGGAATACGACTCCGACCAGCACGGGAACGACTCCGACCAACACCGGCAACTTCGCCTATGCCACCAGCTCCTACTCCAGTTCGAGCACGACGGCGTACACGCTGACGGGCTTCTCGGTGGGAACGGGCACGTTGACGAGGCTGAGCGGATTCCCGCTGACGCTGCCGTTTGCGCCCACGGCGACGGCGATCAACCCGGCGAACACCTATCTGTATGTGGGCGGCACCGGCGGGATCCGTGGCTATGTGATCTCGTCTACGGGGGGGCTGAAGCAGATCACCAATGGCAGTAATCCCGCGCTGGCCACTGCGAATGTGGTCTCGATGGACATCTCGCCCGATGGGAAGTGGCTGTTTGGGCTCGATATCGACATCGACGGTGTGACGATTGATGAGTTCCAGATCCAGTCGGGCGGTGTACTGTCGTCGGTGACCGGAGCCTCGTACACAGTGTCGAACGGGCAGCCGGTGGTTCCAAGCTCGATCCGGGTCTCACAGAACGCCAAGAGTCTCTACGTGGCAGCGGCGCTGGGTACGGGCGGCGATCTGCTCTATGTGCTCGATACGAGCACCGGCGCGTTGACCCTGGCCAACCGGGTGACGCCGACGACGATCAGCTCGGCCGACCAGGCGGTGGCCTTCGACTCCTCCGGGGCGACGCTGTACGTGGCGCGTAGCGGGACCGATGCTGGACTGATCCCGTACGCCATCGGTACCGGAAGCACGCTGACGGCGGTGAGTGGCGCGCCGTATGCGGCGGGCTCCGGACCGTCGCTCACGATCGGCCCTCCGCCGTATACGGTGAGCCCCGGACCGTCGTCGATCGAGCTCGACGCGACCGGTATCGTCCGACGGAGGAACGCCAGATCGTTCGTTCGGCTCGTTTGAGCGATGGTTCGACTCTTCGAGTGACATTCACCGCGGGCATAACGGAGATTGATATGCCATTCGGAAACGACCGCCATTTGATGGCTTGGTTGTTTGATAAGGCGATCAACTCCGATTCCTCGTTCGTCACAATCAGAAGCGCCAGTGACTACCTCAGAGAGACGGGCAAGAAACGCAACGGCGACCTTTCTGCAGGCCACTCACACTGCAATTCTTTAGAGAATCCGCATCTCGGTAGTAAGGCGGGCGATCTCGCACTGTGGCCGCAGTGGTGCGTGAATGGGCCTTCCAGCTCGTCGCTGCTGGGTGTGTGCCGCCTGCCGGCATCATAAGGAATTCAAATACATAAAACATGTATTTGACTGCATATTAATTTTCTGGCGTTGTTGGAGCTATGGAATGGGCGGTTGCCTATCACGACGAATACCTGGCCGAGCTGCGCGCTGAGCCAGAGGCGGTCCAGATAGCGGTGCTCGCTGCCGCTGGCGTGTTACAGCGATTCGGTCCGCAATTAAGCCGCCCTCATGTCGATACGTTGAACGGTTCGGAGTACCCGAACATGAAGGAGCTGCGCATCACCCTGCCGGATGGCGAGTGGCGCGTTCGATCCCAAGCGCAAAGCGATCCTGCTGACGGGCGGGAGCAAATCAGGGGTCAATCAACGGAAGTTTTACGAACGGCTAATCCGCGTTGCCGATCGGCGTTATGCGGAGCACCTGACGCAACTGAAGAGCAAAGGAGATTGAAGATGGCTATCTCGCATAAGGAAGTGCTGGCGGGGCTCTCGCCGGAGATGCGCGCTCGGGTTGAGGCCAGGACACAAGAGTTGATCGAGGAAGAGATGACCCTGCGCGATCTGCGCTCGGTCCAGCACCTCACCCAGGAGCGCGTCGCCGAGATCCTGGGCGTCGAGCAGGACAGTGTTTCGCGAATGGAACGCCGCGCTGACATGCTGCTTTCGACCATGAGCAGCTACGTCGAGGCAATGGGTGGAAAGCTCCGCCTGGTTGCGGAGTTTCCGAATCGTAGACCGTACACCGTGAAGCTCGGCGACCTGAGCGAGGCCAGGTCCAAGCCGAAGCGGCGCAGACCGGCCAGCCTTCGCCCGCGGAGTTCTACAACATAATGCAGAGCGTTTTTAGCGTAGTGTTGAAGCACATTAGAAATGTCCCCTGTATTCCTCGATAGAAGTGTCCCCTCGTAGAGTGCCTTTGAGTGTTGGAGGCGCGGATTGGGACGGACGCATTTGAGCGGTCGGGAGTTGGTTCGTGGGGAGGCTTTTGGGCG
>DATMOB010000125.1:0-2436 GCA_035568455.1 Granulicella sp. | reverse complement strand
CCGACGCCCGTCAGCAGCGCGGTGCGATAATAGTTTTCTGCGGCCCACGCACTGGAGTATTGGGCGCAGAAAACAGCCGCGAGGGCTGTGCATGTCAGCCCAGCAGCGAAGACCAGCCGAGGATCCACCCCGCTACGAAGTAGAAGCCCCCCCATCAACGCGACTGGAAGGAGCGGTATAGCGCTCCAGATGATTGCCGGCCCGATCTGATCGGCCTCGAAACCATGGATAGCCAGCGACTGCGGAATCAGGATGATGGTTAATGTGAGAGTAAACCGAAACCAGAAGAGCAGACTTCCAAGCAGGACAGTATTCCATCGCCATAGATAAGGGAGCGCGACAAGGGGGTTGGGACCGAGTAATCGTCGTACAAGCGCGCATAGTGTGAAGAACGCGCCGGACCAAAGCAACGCGTTGAATACACCAGAGCGCCACCAGTCGAGCCTCTGGCCTTGCTGGAGGGCGGCAAGCATCAGAGCCAATCCGGCACTCAGGTACAGGAACCCGACAAAGCTAGGCGCAGAACCACTCTTCTTTCGAGCAGGAGCCGACGGTATCCCGAAATAGATACAGATCATCATCACCGGCGCGATGAGAGCGGAGCCCCAGAACATCCAGCGCCAAGAAAGTTGGTCGCGATACCACCCATAAAGTGATGGCGCGACATTGACTGCACCATCGATGGACGTTGCATAGAAAGCGAGTACAAAGGGTAGAAATCGCATGGGGGCGATACGAAGGGCAAAGGTTAACGTGAGCGGATAAAAGGTGCCTGAGGTCAGCCCGGCGACAATCAATGCGGCAACCAGAAGGCTAAAGCTGTGTATAAAGGGCAAGAAGGCGCAGGTTGCGGCAAAAATGCCTGCTGCAAACAGAAGGACGCGGCGTGGCCCGAGTAGACCTCCGAGGTAGACACTAAATGGGCCGATAAACATGATCGAAGCGTTATAGGCGCTGTCGAGCCAGGCACCGGCATCGTAGCTGATGCCGAGATGACCTTTCAGGTCCGCCAGTCCCGAGCTAAGCATGCGACCGGTAAGCGTGACGAGGCCGGCTCCGATGAGCACGCCGAGTATCCCCACCAGAGGCCGGGTTGAGATTTCTGAGGGGATCGCCGCAGCCGCGGCATGGGCAAGCTCCACCGAGGTGAGGGGACGTGTTGTGATCGGTGCGGAAGCCATGATGGTCCGTTATCGCCTGGTGCGGACTGTAGCAATTACAGAAAGACCGGGTTGAAGTTTGGCGGCCATGTTGGCATCCTCCAGCCCGATCTTTACGGCAATGCGCTGCACGACTTTGGTGAAGTTGCCGGTAGCGTTGTCGGGCGGCAACAGTGCAAACTGCGATCCGCTGGCGGGGGCGATTTCGAGCACTCTGCCATGAATGACCTGCCCGGGGTATTTGTCGACGCGAATCTCCGCGGGATCGCCCACTTTCACGTTGGTGAGCTGCGTCTCTCGATAGTTCGCCTGTACCCATTTGGTATTGCTGACGAACGGAATTACTTGCGTGCCAGGAGAAACCAACTGGCCTGGCCGCACCTGCCGCTCGCCTACCGAGCCGTCCATGGGAGCCGCGATCTTGGTGTAGCCGAGGTTCACCTGAGCGACGGTGAGTGCCGCCTGCTTGGCGTGAAGGTCAGCGACAAGTTGGAGTTCCTGTGATTCCAACACCGCCTTGCTGCGCTTTTCGGCCTCAACGGCCAGTTCGTTGCTGTGCAGGACTGTCTTGGCCTGCTCGAGGTCAGCCTGGCGACTGGCCAACTGCGCGGCAAAGCGCTGTTCGTCCGCGACCACCTGCTCGACCTTCTGCGGTGTGCTAGAACTCGATAGCAGGAGCGCCTCTTGTCTGTTACGTTCCTTCTGGGTGCGCACGACGTCGGCCTGGACGGCCTCTTCGCCACTCTGCGCGGCAGTGATCTGAGCGTGAGCCTGGTCGACTCCGGCAAAGGCTCGCGCAATGCGCGCATCTTGAAGGTCGCGCTGGCGACGATTGTTCTCGATGGCAGCCTTAGCGGCTTCCACGGCGGCGCTCGCCTGCGCTACTTGCGCCAGGTAATCGCTGTCCTCCAGTTCCACAAGCAGGTCTCCCTTACGGACCTGCTGGAAGTCTGAAACTTTTACGTCGCGAACAATGCCTGCAACCTTGGTGCTGAGGGGAGTGAGATCGCCTCGGACGTAGGCGTCGTCAGTGACCTGGTCGATTCGCGCGCCCTCCCAGGCATTCCAATTTCGGGTGAGGGTGATGATCAAAGCGGCAGCGAGGAGGAGCACCGCTATGGGCGTGAGATAGCTGAGCCACTTCGGCTTGGCGGCGGGCGCCGGTGGGCCCTCGGGTGCAGTCGTGTGTGACGGAGCCGACGCCGTTACGGGAGTCGACGGTGCAGGTGCAGGTGTTATCGCGGCCATAGAGGCTCCCGATTACGAGATTGATCGT
>DATMOB010000124.1:0-5635 GCA_035568455.1 Granulicella sp. | reverse complement strand
GCACATGGAGGAGGTCAGCGCGATGCTGCGGCAGCTGACCTCCGCTTCCCGGCAGGAGCCTGGATGCGTCAATTATGTGGCCCATGTAGTGGAGGACGATCCGGCGACGGTGGTGATCTACGAGCAGTACAAGGACGCCGCAGCGCTCGATCATCACCGCAATACTCCGCATTTTCACGAGTTTGCCATCGGTGGCTTCTACCAGTTGATGCTCGAGCGACAGGTCGAAAACCTGGTCGCTTTGAGCTAGAGTGGAATCCATGCAATGACACGGGGACTGCGTTCTTTGGAGCGCAGTTTCTTTGACTCCGCTGCGGAACCAGTCTACGATCCGAGAACCAAGGATCCGAGAACCTATGATGCGCTCTCTTCATCCCGCACGCTGGCTGAGAACGGCAGCCCTTGCGCTGCTCGTTATCTGTTGCTGCGGCGTCCCGGCCTTCGCTGGACAACAGCGACACAAGGAGCATAAGCGCGACTACAAGCGCGAGATCGAGGTGCTCGAGGAGCAGTGGCGGGTGGCGCAGATCGCCGGCGACGAAGCGGCGATGGAGAGGCTGCTCGCTCCGGATTACCTGGGTATTTCGATGACGGGGCAGGTCAACGACCGGACCCAGCAATTGGAGCGCATGCGGGCCAAACACCTGGTCTTGACGAGGATCAATCTCTCGGACAGGAAGATCAAGCTGGTCGGCAGCGTAGCTATCGTCACCTCGCTGGCGCAGATCGAGGGCACCGTGGATGGAACTCCGATGAACGGGATGTACCGCTATACCCGTATCTATCGGCGCTATCCGGATGGATCCTGGAAGATTACAAACTTCGAGGTGACTCGAGTACCCAGCGGGGAAGCGATTCAGAGGCCCTGATGGGCAGGGTTGCCCGACCTGTCAGACTCTTTGGCTTGTATCGGATTTCGTTCGGGCGAGCGTCGGCCCAGGCCGCGGATGGCGACACCTGGTTGAGAGCTTGGGACGACTGTTGCCGCGGTCTAAGGAATCAGGCCGCGTTGTCGTTCTTGTAGCGGCCCGGACGCGCAGCACTCCCGGTCAGATTGAGAGCGAGCAGTCGACGCGTCAGGGAACGCGTTCCCCCGGTCAGGAGAGCATCCTCCGGCTCGGCTGGCAGCGCGGAGAACGCAACCGACGCTGGGCCGAACTTTCCCGGAGGGGGTGGAATGGCTCCCGGAGCCTCTTGCCCCTGCATGATGAGATCGGAAGCTGGAGCGCTCTCCTGGGCAGAACTGAGACGAGCGGCGTAACGTGAGAGATTCATTGAACCCTCCCGGGTAGCGGATAGAGACAGCATCTCAACCATCTGTAGGGTTTTCTGATGGTGTTTCCGGGCGGCAGGTTGGCTGGTTGCTAAGAAAATGCGTTTTTTAATTTTGACCAAGTGATATCCAGCGTCTCGGGGAGGACCCGGGTCTCGGCGGTCACGGTCATGAAGTTGGTGTCACCGCTCCATCGCGGCAGGGCATGCAGATGGATGTGGTTGGCGACGCCGGCGCCGGCGGACTCCCCGATATTCAGGCCGAAGTTGAGACCGTCGGGCCGATAGACCTGGCGCAGGCAGGCCTCGGTGCGCTGGGCCAGCGCCATCATCTCCGTCGCGGCGGCGGTTTCCAGCCCGGCCAGAGTGCCGATATGGTGATAAGGAATCAGCATCAAATGCCCGGTGGAATAGGGGAAGGCGTTCAGGCAGATGAAGCAGGTGTCGCCGCGGTGGACGATATAGACCGCCTGCTCGGCCGCCTCCGGGGACATGCCTGCGGCGATGGCATGGTCGACGGCGGCGATCATGTTGCAGAAGACGCAGTCGAAATCGCCCTGCCAGGCATCGAGACCGGCTGGGACACCTTTGCGCAGGTGTTTGTCCGCGCGACTGACGTAGTTATAGCGCCAAGGGGTCCAGAGGCGATCCATAGCAGCTTGAGTATATCTGCTTGGCATGTGAGTACCACGTAAGCGGCGTGGTGTGGCCGGATCGATCTCCGTGCCGCCGACGCTGCGCGGCGCCGCAGGAAGGAAGTTTGTGAAAAGCAGGTCAATCCGCGACTATCCGCGAGGCTGGACCGCACACGGAGTTGACTGCCGGAACACAGGGGGATATGCTTTGAAGTGAGCAACTGCGTGTGGGATCCAAGTGCAGGCGCTCCTCTGCAAGAAGTATTCGCTCCTGCCTGCTACAGCTGTATCGGGAATGGCTTCGATACCGGTCGTCCTCTCCGGGCACCGACTGCCTCGATGATTCCCGGCCCAGTTTGATGCTCTTGAGAAGCGAATCTTGGAACCCGGAGTCCGCATCACCATGGTAGACGACCATAATTCTGACTACACCGAGAGCAAACCCCTGAACACCGAAATCGAAACCCTAGCGCCCGACGCGACAGCGGAGCACACCTCCCTGTCATCCGAATCCACCCCAACCCAGACCTCCGAGAGCCTGCACCCTGAGGCCGGTAATCACCAGGCCGCCGCAGCAGCGCATACCGCGACAGTAAACGGTACTGCAGATCTGCGGGCGAGCGAGGAGCCCGATTACGACGCCGCCGATTTCGCCGCTGCCTTGGCGAGCTTCGACCGCGAGCAGGCCGCGGAGAGTGCGGCTGCGCAGAACCTGACTGCGGAGGAGGTGATCGTCACCGGAACCGTGGTCAAGATCACCGATAAGCATGTGGTGGTCGATATCGGGCTGAAGTCGGAAGGACTGATTCCGCTGGAGCAGGTGCTGGACGCCAACGGCGTATCCAAGTTCCAGGCCGGCGATTCGGTCGAGGTGGTGGTGGAGCGCGAGGAGCCCGAGGGTGGCTACCTGGTCAGCTACGACAAGGCGCAACGCCATAAGGTTTGGGACAAGCTGGAACAGGCGGCCAACGAGAAGATTCCGGTCAAGGGGCTCGTGGTCAGCCGCGTCAAGGGTGGTCTCACCGTCGACATCGGCATCAAGGCGTTCCTGCCTGGCTCCCAGGTTGAGGTTCGCCCGGTCCGCAATCTGGACGGCTATATCGGCACCGAGATCGAAGTCCGCGTCATCAAGCTGAATAAGAAGCGCGGCAATGTGGTCATCTCCCGCAAGGAACTGCTCGAGGAAGACCAGAACGCGAAGAAGTCGGTCACGCTGGCCACCCTCGAAGAGGGCAGCATCCTCACCGGAACGGTCAAGAACCTGACCGACTACGGTGCGTTTGTCGACATGGGCGGTCTGGACGGCCTGCTGCACATCACCGACATGAGCTGGGGACGGTTGACCCATCCCCGCGATCTGGTCAACGTCGGCGACGAGATCCAGGTGAAGGTGCTGAAGTTCGACAAGGAGAAGCAACGCGTCTCGCTCGGCTTCAAGCAGTTGACCCCCGACCCGTGGCTGGACGCGACCGAGCGCTATCCGATCGGTGCTCAGGTCCGTGGCCGCGTGCTCTCGGTCACCGACTACGGCGCCTTCGTGGAGCTGGAGCAGGGCATCGAGGGTCTGGTGCACGTCTCCGAGATGACCTGGTCGAAGCGGATGAAGCATCCCTCGAAGATGGTCAAGCCCGGCGACGAGGTCGACACCATCATTCTCAGCGTCAACCCGAACGATCGCCGCATCTCGCTGGGCATGAAGCAGCTGCAGGAGAATCCCTGGGAGCAGCTCGAAGACAAGTACCCGACCGGCGCCATCATCGAAGGCCGCGTCCGCAACCTCACCGACTTCGGTGCGTTCATCGAGATCGAGGACGGCATCGATGGCCTGGTTCACGTCTCCAACCTGAGCTGGACCAAGCGCATCAAGCATCCCTCCGAGGTCCTGAAGAAGGGCGAGAAGGTGAAGGCGATCGTGCTCGGCGTCGAGCCGGAGAACCGCCGTCTGTCGCTGGGCGTCAAGCAGCTGCAGCCGGATGTCTGGGATACGTTCTTCGCCCAGCACCGGGTCGGCGACGTCATCAAGGGCAAGATCCTGCGCACCGCGCAGTTTGGCGCCTTCGTTGAGATCGCCGAGGGCGTGGAAGGTCTCTGCCACGTCTCGGAGGCGGTCGATGCGAACCACCAGCCGGTGCAGCTCGACGTGGACTCGGAGCACGAGTTCAAGATCGTCAAGATGAACCAGGAGGAGAAGAAGGTGGGTCTCAGCATCCGCGCCGTTGGCGAAGAGGCCAGCCGCGCCGAGGTCGAGAGCTACAAGGAGCGCGAGAAGTCCCCCAAGGGCTCGTCGGGTTCCTCCTCCTCCTCGTCCTCCTCCAGCAGCACGACGCTGGGCGATCTGATCAACTGGAAGCGCTCCGAGCGTGAGTAAGTCATAACCGCAAGCAGTACAAAGGGCCGTCCCATTGGGGCGGCCCTTCTGTTTGGGGGGTGGTGGCAGGGGAGGAGAGGAAACTCTCCCCCCTATGCCGATCCTGATGCTTGGAAGTTTTGCGTGACCAAGATCTTGCTGCGATGCGAACTTATGCGGCGTCGACCGTGGACTCCTGGTCCCATTTGAACTGCATCTTCAGCGAGGCGCGGCGCATGATCTCTAGCTCTGCCGGCGCTAGCATGTCAGGCGAAATGCCAGCGATGGCGACATGGCCCGGGTCGTCGCCGAGGACCTCCGAGATCTGGTTCCAGCGCAGGAAGGGCGAGGTCGTCGGCAGGGTGATCAGCCGCCGTTTGGGCTCGGGAAGGGCGAAGTAGGCCGTCCAGATCAACATCGTCAGACAGCTTGCAAAATCATGGATGGAGCTGAGGATTCCAAATGTTTCCTTGGTGTGGCCAATCCACGCGGACTGGGAGAGATCGATGGTCGCCAAAATTCCCAGGCCAAGGCTGACGCCGAAGATACGGCTGCGGTAGGAGAGGCCCATGGGGCGGATGGCGAAGCAGACAAAGAGCAGAAGGCACAGGATCAGAATGCTCTGGGTGCGCTGCATCTGCGAGATGAAGGTGATGATGTACCTTGCCGTCGTGACGTGAGGGGCAAACGCATATCCCAGGGCAAGCAGGACCGAGATGCCGCCCACCCAGGAGAAGACGAGCATCCCCAGGCTCTGAAGACCCTTCAAGGGAGCCATGGCCAATCGATACATGCTGCAGATCACGGCCAGCATCAGGATCGATTCGATGGCAAACGCCGACCAGTAGAAGTAGAAGTAGATCGCGTAGCCCAACGACTCCCCAAGCAGGCGAGCGCCATAGGCCAGGATCGCGAACTCAATTCCTAGAGCAAGCGTTCTTGTGGAGAGGAGCGCTGCAAGAAAACCGAATTGCTTGACTGTACGTGAGCGTACGAGAGACGCCAGTGCGACTATGCAGAGCAGTGGCTCTGCATAGTCCAAAACCGTTGTGAGATTTGCTGCCGTCATCGAGAGAGCCCTCCGCTGACATCACTGCCTAGCTTACGCGAGAGAGCTCCCCGAGAAAATAAATATTTCAGCTATTTTCCACTCGACAGGCTGCAGCCGTCACCCGGGGCGCACTGCGGAATGGGCATCACGCTGGACTGCACCGAAGCTGCGATCGTCTTGGCGGAGGCCGGAGCGGAGTGGGCGGAGGCAGCTGCACCGGTGAGGACGAGGACGACGACGAAGGCGCGGACGATGTTCTTCATGTTGGAGCTCCTTAGGGTGTGTATCTAAAAGATCGATTGGTGGTACTAAGAAAGATTTCTCTGGACA
>DATMOB010000123.1:0-3254 GCA_035568455.1 Granulicella sp. | reverse complement strand
CTACAGAACTCGATTCCGTCATGCATCGAGTTCAACACACTGCAAAACTCGGCGAAAGGATGGACTTGCCCGGACGCACACGATGGAAAACACGGAAGAGTGTTATGGGTGAAGCAGTTACCCTTCCGAGCTTATCGGCGTTTCAGGGAGCTTCTGGAGAGAGTGATCAAAGAAATCTGCTGCGAACCCATTTTGGGCCGACAGCGCGGATACAGTCGCTCGACCTGCTGGTTTGGATGGCATGAAGGCAGGTTGTCTTGGGCAACGTATGCGGCAGCGCGAATCCTGCAAGACTTGTGCCGATAGCGAGAAGAAGCATCTTCATGCAACCTCGTTTCTGCGGGAAGGAGATCCTGAGTCAGCTATACCGCACAGACGGGAACCGCGATTCTTGGAAGGTCTTCCACGCTATCGCACGCGTCGGGGTTCCGAAAGCACAAAAAACTGCGGGAATCGGGGCTCTGCCGCTGCCGATGATCGGGGCCCCCTCCGCTATTGGCTGGGAGTAAATTATTTTGTTTGAGAGGTTTAGAGTGTGCTGCCCAAAGTAAGGTTTTCAATCCGAACGGGTTGCGGGTAAATATGAGACTGTGAACGGTTTACCTGGATCTCCAGTTGGCTCGGTCTTCTCCGCTCTATTTGTTTGTTTTGTGTGGGGTGGCGGGAAGTGCGGTTGACATCAAGGTTTTGCCCGCGCACCTTTCGCTGCCCGCAAGGATGCCAGCATTTCTTTCGGGGGCGTTAGCGGGAGATGGCGGTAGCGTCCTGGCCTTGATCTTCGGTGGGTTTTGGGGTTGGGTTGGGTCGTGAGGCGGTGATCTCGGAGAAGATGCGGAGGATGCCGAGCGCGTTGGCGCGCATGTCATAGCGCTGGTTGAAGCAGGCGAGGGCGCGATCGCCCATGGCCTGCTGCTGCTGAGCGTCGAGCGCGATCCAGCGGGTGAGCGTGGAGAGGGTGCCGGCGGCGTCGTCGGGGGCGGAGAGGCCGGCCCCGGCGGCGACGATGTCCTCCCAGATGTTCACCTTGTCGGAGAGCAGGACGGGTTTGGCGCAGGCCATGGCCTCGGCGACGGCGATGCCGAAGTTTTCCTGATGGGAGGGCA
Source organism: Granulicella sp. (assembly GCA_035568455.1). Lineage (GTDB taxonomy): Bacteria > Acidobacteriota > Terriglobia > Terriglobales > Acidobacteriaceae > Edaphobacter. The sequence continues at coordinate 2,151 of DATMOB010000123.1, read as the reverse complement.
GGGCGAAGACCTGGCAGGCGCAGAATGCGCCCCATTTCTGGTCTCCCTCGAGCATGCCGGGAAAGTGAACGCGGTGGCTGAGGCCTGCGTTGCGGGCCTGCTGCGCGAGTCCGGTCTCGAGTCCGAGGCTGTCGGGGCCGGCGAAGACCAGTTGCAGGTCGGGGACCTGGGCGGCGATGCGGGCGAAGGCGTCGACCAGGAGGTCGCAGCCTTTCTTGGGGTGGATGCGGCTGAGGAAGAGAACGAAGGGGCGGGCGTTGCCGTCGGGGGTGCGGAGCGCGGGGTGGCGGTCGAGGAAGGCCTGGCGCAGCTGTGCGGGTTCACCCGGGCAGGGACTGGCGCCGTAGGGGACAACGCGCGGATTCCAGCGCCATGGCCAGAAGCTCTCGATGGCGAGTTTGGCCTCGCCGTTGGAGGTGAAGAGGACGCCGTGAGCGTGGCGCAGAACCCAGTACTCGTTTAACCACCAGTAGACAGTCTTTTTGAGGTGTTTGAAGGGGCGGGCTCGTTTGAAGTAGGGATCGAGCATGCCGTGGGTGAAGACCATGTAGGGTTTGTGCGGGGCGATGGTGCGGTGCACGGCGTAACCGAGGTACTGCCAGAGGCCATGGACGACCACGCCATCGAAGCGGTCGCGGTTGGCGATGAGCCAGGGGATGAGGCGCGGCGTGTAGCCGAACTTGGTTCCGACCGGGCCGAGGGGATGGACGGTGAGGCCGGTCTCGCGGAGGAATGGGGCGTCGGGGGCGTCGAGCGTAAGGACCTCGCCCTGGCTGTTTACCTGGGGGTAGGAGCCGACGATGCGGCGGACGCTGTTGACCGGGCCGCCCGCCTTGGGGTCCAGCGTCGCGATGAGATGAAGGATACGCAATCTCGGACCTTTAGGGCCTGCGTGCTCTGGGTGCAGGGCCTGCGTCCTCTGGGTGAAACTGGGATATGACACTGGTAGATGAAAATAAACATCGATCTCTCCGGAATGGGACTAAGATCCTCTCCAGAATGGGACTAAGATCGATTCCACATCGCATGAATGCGATTGATTTCAGACGGCATGCCTGCTCCGCCCGTCTTCCTCCATATGGCCTAAGGTGTTGGTATCAGGTACGGTAGCAGGAGGGGAATTTGAAGTCCGCTCCTATGTCTGGCGTCTATTTGTCGGGCCTATTTTACAGGTAGATGCGACATCGGCGGTGTGAGACTCAGGTCTTTGGAAGAACTTTTGCGCTGCGACTAACAGTTCAGCGAGAGTGGGAGTCATACGGTCATGGCAAATATTCCGGTCGCAATTCCGCTAGCGGAGATGGGTGTCGATGAGCGGCAACGTGCGGAGGCGCTGGCGCGCCGCTATCACGCGGAGTTCGTCGACCTGAAGCACTTCAAGATCCACCATGAGCTGTTCAAGAGCGTTCCGGTGGACATGATGTTCCGCTACAACTTCGTTCCGCTCGAGCAGGAGGATGGGCGGCTGGCGATCGCGGTGTCGGATCCGTCGAAGCTGATGGTCCTGGATGAAATTTCCGGACTGTTAGGCCAGCGGCTGATCACCCGGGTGGCGACCCTGTCGCAGATCACCGACCTGCTGAAGAAGACGGAGCAGTCGCAGCGGGTGCTGGACGAGGCCAGCGAGGGGTTGGCGTTCGACGTACTGGCGAGCGAAGAGAGCTTGGACTCGAATATCTCCATCGAGCGGCTGACCAGCGAGGACGACATCTCGCCGATCATCCGGCTGGTGGATACGACCATCTTCACGGCGCTGGAGCGGCGGGCGTCGGATATTCACCTGGAGACCTTCGACGACTGCCTGCTGGTGAAGTACCGCATCGACGGTGTGCTGCAGCAGGCGATGGCGCCGATTGCGCGGGAGCATCACCAGACGATCCTGTCGCGCATCAAAGTGATGAGCGAGCTGGACATCGCCGAGCGCCGCGTGCCGCAGGACGGACGCTTCCGGGTGCGCTACAAGGGGCGGCTGATCGACTTCCGCGTCTCCATCATGCCGACGGTGCATGGGGAGAACGCGGTGCTGCGCGTTCTGGACAAGGAGTCGATGAGCGAAAAGTTCAAGAAACTTTCGCTCGACGTGGTGGGATTCGCCGAGAAGGATCTGACGCGCTTCCGGCGGTATATCAAGGAGCCGTACGGGATGGTGCT
>DATMOB010000122.1:0-4508 GCA_035568455.1 Granulicella sp. | reverse complement strand
CACATGGGCGTCGCCTTCTGCTAACCCAGCGTATTTCGCGGGATCAAGGCGGGCATCCATACAGGTGAGAATCGCGAAATGGCGGCTGGGAGGCAACGGCAGGCTGCCTTTGTCCCCGAAATTCTCTGCATATTTGGTGTTCGCAGCCAGTACTTCGTCCAGGATCTTGGTCATTGCCTTCGCCTCCTGTTCCGAGCCCAAGGTGGGTAGGGTATCAGGAAATTAAGTATGGTGCCGAGCCTCTCTTGTTTCCGGCGAAAGACCTCTAACGGGGCGGTTGGCGTTGGCGGCGAATCTGCGGCATGACAGCAGCGTGGCTGTCATCCGTGGGTCACGATGATCGAGTTTTGTGTGACTCTCCGCTGGAGGGAGCCGGATTCGAACCATCGGTACCGCTTGAGGTACTCACCGTGGGATCGTCCCTTGTCGTCTCCGCGGACCTTTCCACGCTTCCCTCCGAAAACGAAATTAGCAGCGGACTCAGCGCTGGAGGAAGACGGATTCGAACTGCCGGTCCCCCCATTAAGACGGGGGGCTTTTCTGAACAGGCTTCTTCCACCCTCCAGCTGGCAAAACCAGTCGAAACAGAGGTATTCGACCCGAGAGGGACCGGTGGTTCGAATCCGTCTTCCTCCAGCGGCGAGTCAGTCGTGTGACGATTTCGGCGGCGGCAGCAACGACCCGCTCAAGGAGCCAGCGCCATTCATGGGCTCGCAGGTGCGGGGTGGCACCGAACCGAGGATAAGTTCAGGCTCTCCTCGGCACATCGCCGTGGCGGGGAATTTCGCAGGCTATTCCCGGCGACACTGAGCTACCGGGTAAGGAAGAATTACCACCCATGGCGGGAGACTCGACTAAAGCTCTACCGCCAAAATTCCCGATACCCTCTGAGCCAGTTCCGTTGGCCCGAAGGGTTTTGGCAGCAGCGGCACTCTCGAGGTGCCGCCGCTGAGAGCGCCGACATCACCGGTTATCAGTAGCGTCTTCAAACTAGGCCGCCGCTGGCGCGCCTCTCGGATCAAGTCCAGGCCATTCATCTCTGGCATAGCGTAGTCGACGATGAGGAGGTCGATTTCAGCCTTCCCTTCCAGGATGCTTAAAGTCGCGCTTGGGCCGTTTGCCAGATGCAGGACGTAACCCTCCGTCTGGAGAACCTCGCCTAGGATCCCCCGGACGTCAGGATCGTCATCACAAAGTAGGATTTGAGCGGCGCATTGCGACCCGATGACGTCCGCGCGACGGGAGCTGGTGCGCACTGCTGGAGCCTCATCGGCCCGGGGCAACCATACCTCGATACTTGTCCCTTCGCCTAGTCTGGTCTGTATTTGCACAGCGCCGCCGGATTGCACCGCAAAGCCTTGCACCATCGGGAGACCCAGACCAGAGCCACTGCCCGCTTCTTTTGTCGTGAAAAACGGATCGAAAGCTCGCGCGAGCGTCGCATCGTCCATTCCGGTTCCGGTATCGGCAATGGACACGATCACATAGTCAGCCGGTGCTAACCCCGGAGGCATGCCGCTGCCAGTTCGTGAGTTCTCAAGGCCAAGACGCATGATGCCGCCCGTTGGCATTGCATCCCGAGCATTGATTGCAAGGTTCAGAATTGCAAGCTCAAGCTGGTTGCCGTCGACCCACGCCGGCGCGAGATCGGGATCACTGGAGATTTCGAGATCAATCGTCGGTCCCAGAGTTCGCTGCAGCAATTCCTTGATGTCAGAGATTAGAACCTTCAGATCGACGGACCGTGGCTCCAGGCGCTGCTTCCGGGCAAAGGCGAGCAACCGTTTAACGAGCACGACGCCACGGTCGGCAGCCTGTGCCGCGCCTTGCAGCAACGGAACCACGGAAGGATTCCCGGCCGACCGTCTCATCGCCAGCTCCAGATAGCTGATCACAGCCGTGAGGAGATTGGTGAAATCGTGGGCGATGCCTCCGGTCAATTGACCGACCGCCTCCAGCTTTTGAGCTTGGCGCAGGGCCGCCTCGGTCTCTCGGTGCTCGCCCATCTCTTCCCGCAAGCGGATATTGGCCGCGTTCAACTCAATCCGAAGCCGCAGTCCCTCGGTGAAAAACCGGTTGAGGTACGCTCCGGCAAGGGAGAGTGCCACCGCGAAGACGATAATCATCGCGGCCAGGGCAGTATCCGCCATTGAACCCGTTGCGAGTAGGCGGAACGCCACAGGCAGGCTTGCCGAAAGGAGAAAGGCAAGCGCAGTGGGCAGATGCGGCACGTTGAGCACCACCGCGCCAGCGCACATCCCACCGATCACCAAGATAAGAAAAGTCTGTCCAAGTCCGGGGGTCGCAGGCAACAGCACTGCTCCGCCGAGACCCCAGGACAAACCGGCAAACAGGGAGCCGAGAGCCACCAGGATCCCCCAGGCGCGGACGTTTTGAACCTGGGGATTAGCGCGCTGATACCGTCGCCACAGCAGCAATCGCCCAATCGACACGAGGGTCACGGCACAAAACCATAGGAGCACAAGCTTTGTGGGCGCGCTCGCAGCGACTATGGTCGCGGTAATGCCCGCGTTGACGACATTAACAACAATTGCAATCGGAACCTGCTGGAAGGTCGCACCCACTTGCTCAGCGTGAACGGCGCCTATGACGTCGTCGGTATGCTGCACGACGGGATCATTCCCTCCGCCGGTTCGGAACGGACTGCTCCTCCTGTCGCCTTTGAGCAACCCCCAAGAGCCGCAAAAAAACTGAGCGAACGATCGACCGATGAAGGTTCCCCGCTTCGCCAACAGGTTGCACCCCTTGTTTTTCGCTACGGCTTTGGCGCCTCAGCTGCCACCTGCGCCTTTGCTGTGCAGCCTACCAGAACCCCCGATATGGTTAAAATAGAATTCCTATCGGAGATTTCGCTCAACTCGCAGCTGCTCCACTGTCCAGCCGAATTTAGTGGGCTGCCCGGGTTGCCACGCCAATGCCCAGATCCACTCGGTCGGCCTTGGGTCCCAGGAACCCGCCTGGCCCGCGGGCGCGACGCTCTTCGGGAGCTCTTGGATTTGGAGGAACGCCCCCCCGTGGCGGCTCTGCCGCAGGCGGCCTGACGCTTGGCGGTCGCGCTCCTCCTCGATAGGACACCTCCGCTGACCCCCTAGACCAGATGTCGGCGCCGATCAACGTCGCTGGCCAGATCGGAGATCGTTCGCGACAGCGATCTCCTCGCCGCATCGCTCGCACAGCGCCACCGTTCCTCCGCCGCTGGCGCTATCGCCACGGCCTTGGCGGTGACTTTGCCTTGGGGTTCGTTGATGACTCGCCGCTGGAGGGAAATGGATTCGAACCATCGGTCCCCCTCCCGAGATTGTCGTCGATCCGAGCCGGTTCGCGCGGAGATCATAGGGGAAGTACGGATGTCTTTAGGCGAGACCGAGAGTTCGATGTTCCCTGCCCTTCAAGGAAGACTCAGCACCTCCTCCCAAAGTCAGTGTTCTATCGACCTGGGTCTGATCGCTAGGAACTTGGCACCGACAACTCTTCCTGACGCGGGACCGATGGTTCGAATCCACTTCCCTCCACCGGTGAGTCATCCGAAATTGGCCCGCAAAACAAAATCGCGATTGTTCGGCGCGGAGACCGCGGGGCGCGGGGTATCGCGACACCAGCGAACAATGCTCGCCGTCATCGGCATCCATGCCGAGCGGGCCGTCTGCGTTCGGCCGGCTGAGCGTCGAGAGCGGACCATCCAAAAGCCTTCATGATGCTTTTCGTGGTGTCTGAGGTACGGTGCGAGGGACGGTCATTGACGCGCTCCCGGTGCTGGAGAACAGAAGCGTGGTCGATTGATACATGCAGTATTCGGGGCAAGGAGGCACTTGCGTCCGCTGCAGATGAGCCGGCGCTGCAGCAAACCAACCATGTCGACGCTGTCTGACGAGTTGCGCTGCTATCCGGCTTCTCGCTGGCCTTCACGCTCGCGGTCGTGTCGAAGCGGCCCCTACCGTGGAGGCGACCTAGCCGACCTCGCTGAATGGTTGGCCAAGGTTCGGATGGGGGCTCCCTGGTCACCCTAGCAGGCACAATCATCAGTATCGTTCCAGTTCTTTTGGCGAACCGCATGATTATCGAATTCCATGCGATGAACGATATGATCACGGAACCCGATACAGACATAGGCATGAGGTTGTATGTTGTTCGGCATTGAGGCTGTGATCCCACGGATATAGAGCTTTGGCACTGAGCGAAAGCCGCGCGGGAGACCGGTTTCATTACGCGTTCGCCCCATAATCCAGGACCAGCTGAAGCCCTGTCGGCTGCCGGAGAAAGCCAAATAGACTCGATTTGCTTCGGTTTTTGTCGGACACACGCGCACGAACCAGCCTTCGTGCGCAATCGCAGCCGTGGCGACAAGCACGTCAATGATCGCCGTCATTAAAGCCGCTACGAAGAATGCGCGCATCCGCCCTCCTACGAGCTGCAGTTAGGAGCGTTTGGCCCCATGGTAGGGGTAGCCCGCGATGGCCGGCGCTTCAGTCGAGCAGCGCGTGGGCTCG
>DATMOB010000121.1:0-71938 GCA_035568455.1 Granulicella sp. | reverse complement strand
TCCATCGAGTCGGTGAAGTCCGTCTCCGACCTCTTCTCCCCCGTCTCCGGCACCGTCACCGCCGTCAACGAGCACCTCACCAGCGCCCCCGAGACCATCAACGCCGACGCCAACAACACCTGGATCGTCAAGCTCACTCTGACCGACCCCGCCCAAACGGACGCCCTGCTCTCCGCCGCCGACTACGAAGCCTTCATCAGCGAAGAGACAGGCCACTAGACTCATGCCGGATCTGTCTTCCATCGTGGGCCAGGAGCTCTCCTCGGTCGAGTTCCTGGCAGACCACCTCGTCCTTCACTTCGACGGCCCCAGCCTCACCTTCTACGCCTGGCCCGACGTCTTCCGCGAAGAGGGCTCCTACGCCTACGGCGAACCGGAGTACCGCAACGTCCTCTGCGGCGTCCTCGCCGAGGACGTCACCGCCGCTACGCTCGAGGAGAACGAGGCCATCGAGATCGAGTTCGAGAGCGGCGTCATCCTGCGCGCCTCCCTCCGCGAAGAGGACTTGGACGTTCCCGTCGCCGGCCAGTTCGCCGACGCCACCGAGACCTGGGAGTTCTAGAACTCTGGGTTCCAGGGACAGGAACCCAGAGTTCCAACCCCTCTGAGGCCCCTGCCGCCCCGCCCACCCCGCTCGATTGATATGCTTGATCCTGACTACCCACTATGAGCCTGAAAGCAAAGATCGAAGCCGTCATCTACGCCTCTGAGGAACCTGTCACGCTGGCCCAGCTCATAGGCCTGCTCGGCCAGGAGGCCCAGGCCGAACTCGACCACCTGGAGTCCGCCCAGCAATCGCTCGCCCTGGACAACAGCGAGGAGAGCCCGGCAGAAGAGGCCGCGCCTGCCTCGCCCGAAGGGCGGACCGAGCCCGAGCCCACCGACGCTCCCCCGTCACAGGAGCCCGAACCGACGGAATCATCGCCCCTCCCCGAGCACCCCGCCGTTGCAGCGGACAAGTCGGCACGCGATCAGAAGTTCGACGACAAGGTTCGCGAACGCAAGCTGCGCGATTACTTCCGCTCTATCCTCGACGAGCTCATCGCCGACTACACCAACGACGCCAACAACCGCGGCCTCGAGATCCGCGAGGTGGCCAGCGGCTTCCGGCTCGCCACCAAGCCCGAGTACCACGACGCGGTCCGCGGCTTCGTCAAGTCGCTCAAGCCGCCGCTCAAGCTCTCGCTTCAGGCGCTCGAGACGCTCGCCGTCGTCGCCTACAAGCAGCCCGTCACCGCCCCCGAGATCTCCGAGATTCGCGGCGTCGACTCGGGCGGCGTCCTCGGCTCGCTGATGGCGCGCAAGCTGGTCACTACGGCTGGGCGCAAACAGGTCATCGGCCGGCCTATCCTCTACAAGACAACGCGCGACTTCCTCCTCCGCTTCGGCCTCAAGGACATCAACGAGCTGCCCAGCATCGAAGAGTTTGAGAAGATGGCCGGTGAACTCGCCGACTCCTACGCCGAACCGGTCCAAGAGGAGATTCCCATGCCCGAGCACACCGCACCCGAGAGCCCGGAGGAGGTCGATCAGGAGAAGAGTGCCGTAGAGCCACAAGCCGACGGCGACACCACCCCGGTCAACAATCCCGTCCCCACTTCGAAGACCGCACCAAGCGCCCCGGACAACGCAATTGAGGAGGCTCAACCCTCCTACGCCCCCGCCGACGAAGAGCCCATCGGCAGCGTAGTCGACGAGGTCCTCATCGACGGCCGCATCTCCGGCCTCCCCCCCAACTACGACACCGACGAGATTCTCGAAGGCGCCGACTCACCCGCCCTCGACGCCCAGATCCAGCGCGACGCCGGCAGCGGCGAAGAGGGCTAGCAAACCTGAGGAGGCTGAAGCGGGCTGCACGCCGGCCAGCCTCCTGCCAGCAAGTCGTTCTTCGACGCGTCGGACGAGCCGCTCTAGACCTCGCCCAACGCGTCGAAGGCATCGAGCGCCCGTATCGTATACGCCAGCGCCGCGCCGGCGTTCATCGCGACAGCCACGCCCATCGCGGCGGCCACCTCTTCCTTGGTCGCGCCCTGCCTGCGCGCTGCCGCCGTATGCACCGCGATACAACCATCGCAGCGGGTGGTGACGGCCACGGCCAGCGCGATCAGCTCCCGCGTCTTGCCGTCCAGATGACCGGTCGTTTCCGCCGCCTGATGCAAGGTCTTATACCCCTTCACCGTATCCGGACTCAGCTTGGCCAGCCCTCCGACTCCATCGAGAATCTGTTGGTGGTATGTATTCCAATCGTGCATATGCATGGTGAACTCCTTAGAGTCGTTGATGTTGCCGGGAGAAGAAGGGATTCAGCCCGGCCCTCTTGTGCTCCATCGGTCGACCCCGTCCCCACGGCATCCGTCGCAGTCGTTACACTGGAGAGGTCGCCGGACTCCGGCCTCGAAATTCAGAAACCGCTTCCCTAACCGCACTTCAGGACGATATGAGACTAGAACTGCCCCCCGGCCCCTTCCACGCCTACCTGTTCGACTGCGACGGCACCATCGCCGACTCCATGCCGCTCCACTACGTCGCCTGGAACCGCGCCCTCTCGGAGTGGAACTGCGAGTTTCCGGAGGAGATCTTCTACGCGTGGGGGGGCATGCCGGTAGCCGAGATCATCGCCACCCTCAACCGGGAGCAAGGGCTCCAGATGCCGGTCGAGGACGTGGCCCGGCGTAAGGAGGCGTTCTACTTCGAGATACTGCCGCAGTTGCGGGCCGTCCCGGAGGTACTGGAGCAGATCCACCTCAGCCACGGACAGATTCCCTTCGCTGTCGTCTCGGGCAGCACCCGCGACTCGGTCGTCGCGTCGCTCGAGACACTGAAGATCCTCGACCGCTTCGAGACGCTGGTCTGCGCCGGCGACTACAAGCGGGGCAAGCCCGACCCGGAGCCGTTTTTGACCGCGGCCGAGCGTCTCGGGGTCGCCCCAGAGCACTGCCTGGTCTTCGAAGACACGGACATGGGCATCGAGTCGGCCACTGCCGCCGGCATGGCCTCGGTCAAGATTCTTCAACCCTGGCAGCGCACCTAAACTCGCGGAAGGCTGTGCTCGAACCGTTCACTCAGGGGAGACATTGGGGCACTCCCCTCCCCCTGGACTTGAAGTCCTAAAGTCTTCCAAACAGGCGGCTTAAGTTCAAACTCAAGTCTGACCTGGTCCAGACCTGGTCCAAGGTCTACTCAACCAGGTCGAGCGGCAAGCTGGGTGTTTGCAGCTCGGATTTGTCAAATTGCGGCAGTCGGGATCGCTGGCCGCTGCCGAACTGGATCCGTTCACTGCCGTCAAACTGGATACACTGGAAGCAGCGCCTACAAAAACGCGCTACCGACCGCGATGAGCCTCTCCGCAGTCAGAAAGTTGGAATGATGAGCAAGTCCTCCGCCCCGAACTCCCCCGACAACGAATCCGGCAAGGGCGACCGCCTGCAGAAGATCCTCGCGCAAGCCGGCATTGCCAGCCGCCGCAAGGCCGAGGAGATCATCCTCGAGGGCCGGGTCCAGGTCAACGGCACTGTGGTCAACACGCTGGGAACGCGCCACCACGCCGGCCGCGACCACATACGGGTCGACGGCAAGCTGCTGCACGGTCCCGAGCAGCAGCGCTACTACATGCTGAACAAGCCGCGCGGCTACGTCACCACGCTCGATGACCCGCAGAAGCGGCCGACCGTAATGCAGCTGATGACGCAGAAGCGCGGTCCGCACGGCGACCAGGTCCGGCTTTACCCCATCGGCCGGCTCGATTATCTGAGCGAGGGCCTGCTGCTGATGACCAATGACGGCGAGCTGGCCAACTCCCTGTCGAAGGCCTCTGCCGGCGTTGAGAAGACGTATCTGGTGAAAGTGGCCGGCGTTCCTCCCGACTCCGCCATCGATCAGCTGCGCCGCGGCATCATGATCGACCGCGGCCGTCTGGACGAGGTTCGCGCCGGGCGCCGGGATCGCATCATGACCGCCCCCGCCCAGGTCGAACTGGTGCGCGGCGGCGACAATCCCTGGTATCAGCTGACCTTGACCGAGGGCCGTAACCGGCAGCTGCGCAAGATGTTCGAGGAGATCGGCCACCATGTCGAGAAGATTCGCCGCATCGGCTATGGTGCGCTGCGGCTCGATGTCCCGCCGGGTGAGTTCCGTGAGCTAACCCCGGGCGAGGTGACCGCGCTCGGCCGCGCCGCACAGGGCAAGAAGGTCGTCCCCAAGAAGAAGACACCGGAGTTCGCGCAGCTCAAGGCGCCGGCCAAGGCCAAGCCCTCCCGGCCGCGCCAGAGTTTCGCGTCCAAGTCCAAACCCAGCCGACGGCCGAGTTAAATTTGTCTCCTGCGACGGGCCTTGCCGCCCAGCGGAGAGGGTGAACGAAGCAGGGAAAGGGCCCGGGGCAGAAGAGCGCGAGCGCGCCTCGGCGGCTAAAGCAGCCCTTTGGTTAGGGCGGCTGCGGCGGGGCGGAAGCCCGTCCCTTTCAAGCCAGCCGCGCCGCCCTCCTGGAATGGGAAAGTCGCATTAAATGTGCAGCTTTCCCGGAGTTGACGCCTGTCGTCCGATGGGTTCAGAATACTCACGTTTTTCACGGAAGTTTTCCTCGGCCCCTGATGACGAAGCGAGCCGCCCGGCATCCAATTGGAAGGAAGCGCAAGCCCGGTATCGGAGTGAGCACGAGCGAAGCACACACGACAACAGGTAACGCAAGGTTACAAGGAGCAACACGTGGCAACTGAAAAAGCAACGTTTGGCGCAGGATGTTTCTGGGGCGTAGAAGCCCGTTTTAGCGAGATGCCCGGAGTTTTGGACACCGCTGTCGGCTACGAAGGGGGATCGCTCGAGCATCCCACCTACAAAGAGGTCTGTACCGACCGCACCGGACACGCCGAGGTGGTTCAACTGACCTTCGACCCCTCGCGCATCAGCTTCGACAGCCTACTCGATGCCTTCTTTGCCCTCCACGATCCGACCCAGGTCAACCGCCAGGGCCCGGATTGGGGATCGCAGTACCGCACCGTCATCTTCACACACTCCGACGATCAGGCCCGGCAGGCGCGGGCGAAGATCGCTGAGCTGAACGCCTCCGGCGCTTACCGCAATCCGATTGCGACCCAGGTGCTTGCGGCAGAGACCTTCTGGAAGGCCGAGGAGTACCACCAGCGCTACCTGGAGAAGCGCGGCATGGTCAGCTGCCACATCTAGCAGCCTTTACCAAAAGGCATGGCGTGAGGGAGCTTCCCTCTTGCCGTGGAGATCACGGTCGAACGGCCGGAGAAGCAGATTTGTCCGCTGCGCTACGGAATGACAACCAATCTTAAGTCCGCGCTGCCGCCTTCAGCAGCACCAGCGCCTCGCCAGGCCGCCGGCGCTTGAGCAGGAGCCCGAGAAACCCTCGCAGCAGCCGAATGCGATGGAAGATGCGATCGGCGACGGAGCCATACTGGCGGTAGAAGCTGTGTTCCGCGTCGAGCACGTTCTGGTAGCGCTTGCGGGATGCTGCGTCTTTTTTGCCAATGTCATTGGTTGAGAGCTCGTGCTCGAGACAGGCGTCGAGCACCAGCAGTCTGCCACCAGCCTGCTGCAGGCGATGGAAGGTGGCATGGTCGAGAAAGTCGAGCCAGAACTGCTCGGGGAAGCCATCGATCGCCTCGAGTGCGGCGACGCGCAGGATGCTGGCGGAGTTGAAGGCATAGAGCCATCCCTGGTATCTGCCCGCGACGCTGCGGTCGAACTTCGCGTGGCGATAGGTGGGCCGCGTGTGCGGTGACTGCACGACACCATCCTGAATCAGCTTTGGAACCAGGGCGACGATGCCGGTGTCCGCAGCTTGCTCGCGGGTCTGTGCGACGATCTCGCGGAGATACTCCGCGGTCAGGGTTGTGTCCTGGTCGAGGAGCAGCAGCCAGGTCGCGCCGCGTTCCTGCGCCACCCGGAGCGCCAGGTTGTAGCACTTGGCGAGGCCGGGATTGGTCGTGTCGCTGACATACAAGCCCGGAAATCCGGCAGGCTGCGGCTGTTCGTACGGAGTGTTGTCGCACACCATGAGATCGATGGTCCGCGCAGCCTCGGGATCTTCGGCGAGCAGTCTCTGCAGGGAAGAAAAGGACTGGCTCTGCTCGGCCCGGACTTTGTACAACACAACGACTGCCAGAATTAATTTCAAACGATTCACGGTCTCCCTCCGGCTTGCCATTCATGGCGGACAAGACGGCACAGTGGATGAGATTCGAAGCGGTCTAATCCCGTCGCCTCGCGCATCCTATGTGAGCGATAGGTTTTCGCATACTTCTGCGAGGTTCTCCCATTATAAAATTGTGGAGATAGCGTGTTGTCGGCAGCTGCCTGCAGGCTCCCGCCGATAGCCTTTTTTGGAGTTTTGATGGAAGTCAATTTTGAGCGTCCGGCGGACGATCAGGCCGTAAAGCACGCACGAACGACTCCCGTCCGGTGTCCCGCCTGCGCCTCCCCCGCAGCACCTTTTGTCTCATCGCGAGACTTCAACCGTCAGACCACCGAGCTTACGTTCGACTACTTTCAATGTGGGCAGTGCCGCTTGGTGTTCATGGATCCCATCCCGGGCGACATGCGGCCCTTCTATGCCGGAGGCTACCAGACGATTCCGCGGAATCTGGCAGAGCTGCGGGCGATCGCGGCCAAGGAGCGATACCGGTTGGAGCCGATCCTGCGCCACAAGCGCTCGGGGAGGCTGCTCGAGGTCGGTCCGTGGATGGGCATCTTCAGCTGCAACGCGAAGGATGCGGGGTTTGAGGTGAGCGCGCTCGAGATCGATCCGGTGTGCGTGACGTTTCTCAACGAGACGGTGGGCGTGAGGGCGATGCAGTCGTCGGATCCGGCGGAGTCGCTGGCGCGGATGGAGGAGACGTTCGACGTCATCGCGCTGTGGCATTGTCTGGAACATCTGCCGCACCCGTGGCGGGTGATGCAGGAGGCGGCGAAGCGACTGGCGCCGGGAGGAGTTCTGCTGATCGCGATCCCGAACATCGAGAGCCATGAGTTCCGGCTGTTCAAAGGAAGGTGGAGACATTTGGACGCGCCGCGGCACATTTACTTCTATCCCAAGGAGTCGCTGGTCGAGCTGTGCCGCGCGAGCGGGCTGGCGAAGCTCGAGGTGACGACGAACGACGCGTTGAGCCGAGCGCTCAGCGAAGAGACGTGGCATCTGTGGGCACTGGCGAAGATCCCGGTGAAGTATGTGCGCGGGGCGGTGCGGCGGCTGGGGCTGGCGTACTCGCGGTACAAAGAGAAAAAGGAAGATTCGGGCTCGGGAATTACCGCGGTCTTTCAGCGGCCTTCCTGAGTCGCAGCTGCGGACTGCGACGGTCTGAGCCTGCGGCGGAGGAAGCGCCGCAGCTGGCTGCGTTCTGCGGCGGTGATCGCGGCAAACCAGGCGAGCAGCAGCGTGCCCAGGATCCCAAACGCCCACATCCCCACGTTGAGCGCAGGGGCGGCTTCACGCCACCAGAGCGGCAGGAGTAGAAGCGATGGAAGGGCGATGGCCGAGGGGCGAAGAATCCCCTTGAGGAAGAGCTGCATACGGGGGACGGCGAAGTTCGTCTGGGTGTAGGCCATGCTCACACCGAAGTGCATGGCCACGCCGGCGAAGGAGCCGACGAGGGTTCCCATCGCGACGCCGATGGCGCCGTAGTGCTTTGCGAACCAGATACTGCATCCCAGGTTGACTACTGCTTCGGTGATCGCAGCGGCGGTGGCGACGCGCTGCCGGGAGAGCGCGACGACCATGGTGGAGTAGGGCGCGCACAGGTTGCGTACGATGTTCGCGAGCAGCAGGATGCGCAGGAACTCGATGCTGTGAACGGCGTAGTTGGAGCCCACCCACAGCCGCAGGATGATGTAGCCGCCGACCACGACAGGAAGCCCGGTAAGGAGAAGAACGATAGTGGAGTAGCGGGTGGTGCGAGCGAGGATGTCGCCGAGCTGCTGCGGAGAGCGAGCCACGCTCAGGGCGGAGGTTGCGGGGAGCAGGGGACCGAGGGCGGCTCCGATCACCAGCAGGATCAGATTCGTGGGCGATGAGGCGATCGAATAGAAGGCGACCTGGTTGAAGGCGTAGTGTCCCACGAGCGTGATGTCGATGCCGGTGATGAACAGCATGCAGACCGACCAGATGGTGAGCACGGCGCAGTAGGCAAGCATCTGCCGGAGCATGGTGCGGTCGATCGCTTGGAGGGTGACCTTGACGTGGGCGGCGAGGCGCTTCCAGAGCACTACCTGCAACAGAGCGCCGGCTACGTTGGCCGCGGCCACGGCGGCTCCCATGGTGGCGAGGCTGCTATGCAAGGCCACCGCGACGCAGATCACCGCGGCATAGAGCAGACGAGTGGCGACGCCGCTCACCATCGGCACCTGGTAGCGCTGCAGGCCGAGGAAGACGGCGGAGAAGACTGAGGCGGCCAGAGTGATCGAAAGCGAGACGCCGACGAAGAGGATGCTGATGCGGGCGTCGGCGAGCAGGTTCGGCGGCATCGCCCGGAAGAGATGCGGCGCGCGCCAGGCCAGCAGCAGGGTGAGCACGACTCCGAGAGCGGCGGCGGCGAGCATGATCGCCAGGCCAACGCTGGCGCAGCGGCTGCACCCATCGTAGTCGCCCTTGGCTTCGTACTCGGCGATGTACTTGGCGACGGCGGTCTGCACGCCGAAGTCAAGATAGCTGACGTAAGCGCCCAACTGCAGGATCAGAACCCACGCACCGTAGGTGGCCACGGGAAGGTGATGGGTGAGGTAGGCCGGCAGCAGGATGGCGACCAGAGAGGTCAGGCCCAGGCGGAGAACGTTCGCGGCGGAGTTCCTCGCGAACTTCGCTGTGGTCACGGTGGCTGTGGGCGTGGTGGCGCTTGTCGGTGGTGGTCCGGAGTCTTGCGATGGGAGCGGCGCAGCGAGAGCGTGGCCCGTTACCTCCGGCACTCCGGCTCGCTTCCCTGATTCTCTACTTTGCATCGCTCTTACCAGAGTATCGGAAACTACATAACGCATACGCGGGCGCCTTGGGTTATCGCGGTCGACGGGCGAGCCAGACCGGGAGGAGAACATCTTCGTAACTGTGTTATTCTGGTCTCGCCCTCGGAAAAAGAGTGCAGGCATCGCAGGCAAGGGCTCCGCGTAGATTCAGGAGTCTGGCCAGAGACTGCGATTCGCCTCTCCCACCGCATCCCTTCTGCAACTTGGAAGCCGCGCTGGTTGCTCTGGCTGGAAGATTCGTCAAGGGACGTTTCTCGCCGTGCAGCAGCTGCGCTTCGCCTTCCGGTACAGCAATGCTGACTCAATCAATTTATGGCGCTTCGGCGCCTCTGCATTCTGTTGACCTGCGCTTGCCTGCCGGCACGCCCAAAACCTACCTATAAGGAAAATCTTGACTACTGCAACGCTTGAACCTACGGAAGCCTCTGTAACTTCCCAGAACACACATCAGACCGCTCGCCAGAACGTAAACCAGACCCCAATCCAGAGCCCAAATCAGAGCCAGGCGGGCAACGCTCCGGCGGTGATCGAGGACGTTCTCTTCAGCCACATGAAGCTTTCGGACTCGCTGAAGAGCCGTCTCGCCAGCGCGGGATTCTCGAAGCCCACCCCGGTGCAGGCGAAGGCCATTCCGCCGGCGCTTGAGGGCTCCGACATTCTCGCCACCGCCTCCACCGGCACGGGCAAGACGCTGAGCTTTCTGATCCCGATGATCGAGCGCATGGACGCGAACTCGGTGCCCAGCACGCGGGGCAAGCGCGGCCCGATCCGCTCGCTGATCCTGCTGCCGACGCGCGAGCTGGCGATGCAGGTGCTCGAGGCCTATTGGAAGCTGGTGCCCAACTCGAAGAACGACGCCGTGCTGGTCTGCGGCGGACTGTCTGAGAACACGCAGCTCGACCAGCTGGACCGCGGTCCGCGCCTGGTGGTGGCCACGCCGGGCCGTCTGGAGGACTTCCTCCGGCGCCGTTCGATCAACCTCTCGCAGGTCGAGATGTTCGTCCTCGATGAGGTCGATCGCATGCTCGACATGGGCTTCCTGCCGGCGATTCGCCGGATCGTGGGCGCCATTCCGAAGACGCGGCAGACGATGTGCTACTCGGCGACGCTCGATGCGAACATTCGCGAGATCGTTCGCGACTACGTCTCGAACCCGGTGCGGATCGAGATCGGCACCACCTCGAAGCCGTCGGATCGCGTGGAGCTGCGCATCATCACCGTCATGCAGGACCAGAAGCTGGGTCTGCTCGACCAGATGCTGCGCAAGGAAGAGGGCACCTTCCTGGTGTTCTCGCGCACCAAGCATGGCGCTGACCGCATCTCGAAGAAGCTGGAGCGGCTCGGCCACGATGCGGACGTGATCCACGGCGATCGCTCGCAGTCGCAGCGTACCGCTGCGCTGAAGGGCTTTGCCAATGGCAAGCACCGCATCCTGGTGGCGACCGACGTCGCCGCCCGCGGCATCGATGTCAACGACATCGCCCACGTGGTCAACTACGATCTTCCCAACGCCACCGAGGACTTCGTGCACCGCATCGGCCGCACCGGCCGCGCCGGCAAGAAGGGAGTCGCCACCTCCTTCGTCATGCCGCAGGAGAAGTCCGACGCCCGCAAGCTGGAGCGCGAGTTGAAGATCAAGTTCGACTGGCAGGAGGCCGACAAGAACATCGAGAAGGAAGAGCGCAACAAGCCTCTGGATCTCGCCAGCGCCGGCAACGATCTCCTGCAGCTGGAGACGCGCTCCTGGAAGGGCAACGATCCGGTCACGCCGATGTCCAAGCCGACCAATAACTATGGTGGCAATCGGAATAGCTTCCGTGGCCGCTCCGGCGGCAACGGCGGCGGTGGCTTCTCCGGCGGACGCGGCCCGGGCTCGAACGGCCGCTCCAGCCGTCCCGGCGCCGGCCGGTCTGGTCCAGCCCGCCGCGCTCAATAGCTCGACCGAGACGGACCAGCCAGACCGCAGAGTTTCAAAGACAACCAAAGCCGCTTCGCCCTGCACGTCAACCAACGGCACAGGCGAGGCGGCTTTGGTTTGCGCCCCCGGGCCACTGCAACCCATCGCTCTTGCCCCGGTCTCCTGTACCCTAATCACGACGCAGGTTTCGTTCAGAAAACATCATGTCCAACACCAGCGAAATCCCCGCCGCCCTCTCCGCCAGCGACAAGAGCTTCATTCTGCGCATCGTTCAGCCCGGTCTGGCTGGCCTAATGGACGGCTCAGTCTCCACCCTTGCGCCTATCTTCGCCACCGCCTTTGCCACGCATAACTCGCACACGGTCTTTCTAATCGGCGCAGCCGCGGCGGTCGGCGCCGGCATTTCGATGGCCTTCTCGGAGGGGCTGTCGGACGACGGTACGCTCACCGGACGAGGCAACCCAGTGTTTCGCGGACTCGTGACCGGCCTGATGACCTTCCTCGGCGGTCTGCTGCACACTCTGCCCTTTCTGATTGGGAACGTTCACACTGCGCTGACCCTGGCCTACTTCGTGGTCGGCATCGAACTGGTGGTCATCGCGCTGATCCGTCATCGCTACTTCCAGACCAGCTTCGCGCTCTCCTGCCTGCAGGTGATCGTGGGCGGAGGCCTGGTCTTCGCCGCCGGCGTGCTCATCGGCCAGTCCTGAGCCTGTCGCTGCGGCCGGCGCCGGAAGCCGGAGCGGTGCAGTATAGTGGAGCCGTGCCGACCGCACAGATAAGCCCTTTTGGAGCGCGTGCCGGCTCGCCCCGGCCTCTGCTGCTGCTCGTGCTTCTGGCAGCATCGCTCATCCTCAGCCTGTGTGCGACGGTTTTGTTTGGTCGCGGCGAGGCGCATGTCTCGCTCTACAAGCTGTCCAACCTTGTCGGCCCCACCACCGAGAGCCTGCTCCACGGTGGCGGCTTGACCACATGCACGGTCGACATGGGCACTCCCGGCAACCCGATCTGCTTCCACGCCGGTCGCATGCCGCTCGCCTCGATGGTCGTTGCCCTGGGCATTTGCCTGCTCGGCAATCACTTCCTCGCGGTCAGTCTCTTCAAGACCGTGCTGCTGCTACTTCCGCTTGAGATCGCAATCTACCTGGTCTGGCTGCGCCTCCCCGTCTCGCGGGGAAGGCAATCGCTGGCTGTCCTGCTGCTAGTGGTCCCCTTTGGCATGACAGCCTTCCTCGCCGACGTGGTCAACCTGCAGGTGGAAGAGGGCTACTCCTACAGTCTCCTGGCGCTCGCCGTTGCCCTGCTCTTCTTCGCCGTCGGGCGTTCCGAAACGCCGTCCCTCGGCCAGGCCTTGCTGTTTGCTCTCGCCGTCGACGGCGTCTATCTGGCGAAGAGTTCGATGGCCCCGGCCGCCGCCGTCCTTCTGCTCGGCTATACGGTGCTGGAACGCCATCGCGCTCCCCGGCTGCTGGTGCTGCTGCTCGTCCTCACTGCGCCGATCGGCTGGGCGCTCCACCAGCACCACGTCAGCGGCCGCTACAGCACCGGCACCAGCATCGATGGCATCAATCTGCACAAGGCCAATAACCCGGAGTTCCTCGCCCACTACCCTCCACCGCCTAACGACTCGCTCGACCGCTACGACGCTGAACTCAACCGCGGTCTGTACTTTGCCGACGAGTGGAGCTTCAACGACTTCCACACGCACGCCGCTCTTGCCTATTTGGTCGCTCACCCGCTGGCCACCCTCCAGGGCGACGGGCGCAAGCTGGATATGATCTTCTTCTCTCTCCACAAATCCGGCTCGTCCGAGCGCCATGGCCTCATGCTGCGGCTCGAAACCGTCGGATTTGCCCTGTTCCGCCTCATCCTCTGGGCGGCTCTGCTCGGCTCCCTGTACGCGGTTATTCGCCCCGCAAATGCACCTCCGGCCAATGGCGCCTCACGCTCCCAGGAGGGGCCTTCCATCAGGACCTGCTCGATGCTTTTCCTGGCTCTGGTCGCCGCGGCCGCCCTGCCCTACGTCGTCGGATTTGCCTTCACCCGCCACGTCAGCATCCTCATCTACCCTTCGGTGCTGATGTGCTGCCGCATGCTGCGGCGGGGGCCGGCTATCTAACCAACACCGCCATCCGGATTCAGCGTGGGGGGCTCCGGGCTCCGTGTCCGCTCGTGCTTCGCCGTAGAATCGTGAGAAAATAAGAACAGCCGTCTGCATTGAGCTCGTCGCCCTTGTTCTGGACCGCCCTTGCTGCCTCAAGCCGGCACTGTTCGCTCGCCTCAACCTGTCTCCAGCGGCACAGGCATGGCCAACCAACCAGGCTCTCGATAGCCCGTCAGAATCGTAGCCGCGCCCTGCGTGGCTCCGCAACGAATCTTTGATACACCAGGAACTGTCATGATCTCCGTCTCCAACGTCACTATGCGCTACGGCTCGAAGCTCCTCTTCGAGGATGTCTCGGTCACCTTCACCACTGGCCGCCGCTATGGCCTCACCGGCCCCAACGGCGCAGGCAAGTCTACGTTTATGAAGTGCCTTACCGGCGAGATCGACCCTCAGAAGGGGTCGGTGGTGCGCCCGCGCAAGATCGGCGTGCTCAAGCAGAATCAGTATGAGTTCGATGCCTATCGCGTCATCGACACCGTCATCATGGGCAACAAGGCGCTGTGGGCGGCGCTTGAAGAGCGCGAGATCATCTACAACAAGGCCGAGATGACCGACGAGGACGGGTCGCGTCTGGGCGAGCTCGAAGGCATCGTCGGCGATGAGGACGGCTATGAGGCTGAGGCCAACGCCGCCGTTCTGCTGCAGGGTCTCGACATTCCTGACGAGCTGCACGAGCGCAAGATGAGCGAGCTGCAGGGCGGACAGAAGGTTCGCGTTTTGCTCGCCCAAGCCCTCTTCGGCAACCCCGAAGCCCTGCTGCTGGACGAGCCGACGAACTATCTGGACCTCGAATCGATCCACTGGCTGCAGGACTTCCTCATCCGCTACAACGGCACGGTCATCACCATCTCGCACGACCGCCACTTCCTCAACGCTGTGTGCACGCATACGGCCGACATCGACTACGAGACCATCATCACCTACACCGGCGGCTACGATGACATGGTGCTGCAGAAGACCAGCGTGCGCGCCCGCATTGAGAGCCAGAACGAACAGCGAGAGAAGAAGATCGCGCAGCTGAACGACTTCATCGCGCGCTTCTCGGCTGGTACGCGGTCCTCGCAGGTGAACTCGCGTAAGAAGGAGGTCGAGCGGCTGGCGACCAGCGAGCTCGCCCGTTCCAACATCGCGCGCCCCTTCATCCGCTTCGACATGATCCGGCCCTCGGGCAAGAACGTCCTCGACTTCGAGCTGGTGAACAAGAGCTACACGCAGAAGGACGGCAAGGTCGAGCACGTCATCAACAACTTCTCCGCCGCCGTGCAGCGCGGCGACAAGGTCATCCTGATGGGCCGCAACGGTCAGGGCAAGACGACGCTGCTGAAGGCGCTGCTGGCCAACGGACCGGGCGTCGAGGAGAAGGACGTGGCCATTGACTCGGGCACGGTGAAGTGGGGGCACGAGGTACAGATCGGCTACTTTGCCCAGGACCACAAGGGCTCCATTCAGATGGGCATGACCGCCTCCGACTGGCTGCACCAGTATGATCCGCAGGCCACCAAGGAAGAGATTCGCGGCATCCTCGGGCAGATGCTCTTCCGCGGCGAAGAGGGCCTGAAGAAGACCGACGCGCTCTCCGGAGGCGAGGCGGCACGACTGCTGTTCTGCAAGATCATGCTGCAGAAGCCCAACGTGCTGGTGCTCGACGAGCCGACGAACCACCTGGATCTGGAGAGCATCAATGCGCTCAACCAGGCCATCCAGAAGTACGAAGGCACGGTCTTCCTAGTCACCCACGACCAGGACCTGATCGAAGAGGCCGGCACCCGCATCTGGCACTTCGAGGGCGGTCCCAGCAACTTCCATATCACCGACCACAAGGGACCGTACGAGGAGTACCAGCAGCAGCTGGCCATGTCCTCGAAGTAAGCTTCGTTCCAAAAGTCCAGGTGCCCCATCTTTCGCGCAGTTGCATCGCGCTGAGGTGGGGCATTTTGCAGGCGCGACTACTCGTGCTTCCGTCATGCCACCTCCGAAGTGGGATACTAGAGCCAAGGGATCAAACCCCGGAAGGACACGAATCTTATGCCGATCACTGAACCATCTTCCGCCCGCGGCAAAAACGTCCTTGGACAACCGCTCGCGACCTGCGGCTGCAATCCCATGACCGGCTTCTACCGTTCTGGCTGCTGCGAGACCGGTCCCGAGGACCACGGCGTGCACACCATCTGCTGTATCGTCGATGCGCCCTTTCTCGCCGCCTCGAAGGCGCTCGGCAACGACCTCTCGACGCCGATGCCGCAGTATGGCTTTCCTGGACTGAAGCCGGGCGACCGCTGGTGCGTCTGTGCCGCGCGCTGGCTGCAGGTGCAGCAGGCTGGCGCCGCCTGTCCGGTGCTGCTGGAAGCCACCCACGAGAACACCTTGAAGATCGTTCCCTTCGACCTGCTCATCCAGTACGCGGTCATCCCCGAACAGCTCCACTGAGCCTGGCCCCTGGCGGGCGTTCGCTCCCCGCAGCGCTCGCTAGGACCGCCTGCACCGACATCTCGCGATCTTCGGGGCCCAGCCCTCGCGGAGATCCTTCCTCCCTCCCGCACCTTCCCTTGAATTTTGCATGAATAATGCTGGCCAGGCGGCCGGCCTCCGTTGACAGTGGCAGCGCAGTCGCTGAGTCTAAAAGCTCTACCCATTTTTCAGGTCTGACCGCACTGGAACCGCCTCTCGTTCTAATTGAGGGGTGAACACCCTACGCAGGCAGCCAGCCCTATCGCCCATTCGCCGCCATTCCGGCGGCGTCATCCGACAGGAGGCCTCTTTGATGTACCCCAAAACTACAAGACAACGACTCTTCGCGCTTGCTTCCACGGCGATGCTGTTCTCGGCCGCGCTACTCCCAGTTGCAGCGCAGACCTCCGGCGTCGGGAATATCACCGGCACGGTCACCGACGCGACCGGCGCCAACGTTCCCCGTGCCGCGGTTCTGGTTCTTGATACCGACACCGGGGTTTCTCGTTCGCTGGTCACCAACCAGGACGGCCAGTACACCGCCAACTTTCTTCAACCCGGCCACTACGAGGTGATTCTGGGCGGCGGAGGCTTCGGCAAGGTCGACCGCAAGAACCTGAACCTGACCGTCGGCCAGACGCTCACGGTCGACGCTGTACTCCCCGCCGGCTCGGTGGCCACCGAGGTCGAGGTGACCAGCGCCTCGCCGCTGATCGACACCGAAAAGACCGAGGTCTCGCAGACCGTCGACCAGCAGCTGATCGCGAATCTTCCGGTGAACTCGCGCAACTGGAGCGCCTTCGTTCTGCTCACCCCGAACGTCACCCAGGACGGAGGTTCGGGTCTGGTCAGCTTCCACGGCATCAGCGGCCTGTACAACCAGAACTACGTCGACGGTTCGAATAACAACCAGATGCTGTTCTCCGAGGCTCGCGGACGCGCCTCCGGGGCTCCGTATGTCTACTCGGTCGACTCGATCAAGGAGTTCCAGGCCGAGACCTCCAACTACTCGGTGGAGTTCGGCCAGGCAGCCGGTGGGCAGGTCAACGCCATTACCAAGAGCGGCACCAATCAGATTCACGGCGATCTGTTCTATGAGCTGCGCTACCCGACGCTGAATGCTCTCGATCCCTACAGCAAGTACCAGGGGTTGCATGGCGGCAATCCCTTTCTGCTCACCCAGCCGATCCATCAGCAGCAGCAGTTCGGGGGCTCGGTGGGCGGCCCGATCATCAAGGATCGTCTCTTTTACTTCTTTACCTATGACGGCTTCCGCAAGGTCGGCCGCGTACTCTACTCGGATACCAACACCATCTCGACCACGCCCTCCGGCCCGACCAAATCGACGACCACCATCACTCCCACGCAGTGCCCCACCAGCATCACCGCCACCCAGTGCACCAACGGCATCGCCTTCCTGATGAGCGTGGCCAACATCGCCCCCGGGGACGTTCCGCCCTCGCGCTTCGCCAAGCAGAACCTGTTCTTCCCCCGCCTCGATTACCACATTAACAGCCGCAATGATGCCTTCGTCGACTACAACTTCGTTGACTTCGACAGCACCTACGGCTACAGCTCTTCGCCAACCTTCACCAACAGCTCGCCGAGCACCAACGGGTCGACCAGCTACCACGAGCGTTTCCTGGTCGCCGGCCTGACCACGCAGCTCTTCCAGGCCTCGGTCAACCAGGTCCACTTCCAGTATGGCCGCGACCTCGAGACCGCCAGCGCCAACGCATCGGGTCCCAGCGTCGCCACCGGCGTGGTCACCTTCGGCATGCCCAACGCTCTGCCCCGCGTGGCCGAGCCGGACGAGCATCGCATCCAGTTCACCGACGTCTTCTCCACCACGCACGGGCATCACACCTGGAAGATGGGCGGCGACGTCAACCTGGTCCACGAGGTCATGATCAACCTCTTCCAGGGCGGCGGCGTCTACAACTACGGCGATTCCACCACGGTAGCCACCTTCCAGGACTGGATCGCGGATGCCTTCGCCGGCCAGCCCGGCGACACCGATCCCTATGCCGGCTATCACTACAACACCTTCGCCCAGACCATCGACAAGATCAACACCGCCGCCGGCACCCAGGGCAAGGACGACTTCTGGATGAAGATGTTCGACGGCTTCGCCGAAGATACCTGGAAGCTGCGGCAGAACCTCACCCTGACGGCCGGGGTTCGCTACGACATCCAGCTTACCCCGCCCCCGAGCTACGTCAACAACAGTTCCGCGCTGTCGACCGAGTACAACGGCACCATCAAGAACGTCGTCGACCGGGTGCAGCCGCGCCTCGGCTTCAGCTGGGAGCCCCAGAGCGGAACCGTGGTGCGAGGCGGCTACGGCATGTACTCCGCACTCAACCAGGGAAGCACCTACTACGCCATGCGCGTGGAGAACGGTGTGGTCCAGATCAACTACAACTACACGGGCTGCGAGTCGTCCGTTGGCACTGCCAAGTCCACGTGTCCCACCGTGCCGAGCGCCGCGAACAGCCTGCGCTACCCCTTCGTGCCCTACCAGGTCACCGGTCCGTCGCTCTCTTCGGCGCTGTTCCCCACCGGTGGAACCGCTCCTGCGATCAACGGTCCTCTGAACCCCGGTCTCCAGAGCTTCCATGGTCTCTCTCCCAACTTCGTTCCGCCGCTGGCGCACGAGGCGGAGTTGAGCGTGGAGCAGGCTCTGCCGGGCAAACTCTCACTCTCGGTCGGCTATGTCGGAACCCGGGCTCTGCGCCTGCCGGTCTTTCTCGACGGCAATCTGGTCGGGCAGACGCCGCACGGAGTGCGCAGCTACAATGTGCTCGATGCCAGCGGCAACATCAAGCAGCAGCTGACGGTCCCCGTCTACCTGCAGTCGGACCGCATCAACCCGGCGCTGACCTCGATCAACGCCGGCTTCAGCGTTGCCAACACCTGGTACAACTCGCTCGCAGTTACCGTCCGCCGCCCCTTCAGCAATGGGCTTGAGGTGCTGGGCAACTACACTTGGGCGCACTCCAGCGACACCGGGCAGGTCGCCGGCTCCAGCGGTACCTTCTACGGCGGAGATACCCCGCTCGATCCGAATAATACCCGCCGCGATAACGGACCGTCGGACACCGACATCCGCAATCGCTTCACCCTCAGCCTCGTCTACCAGCCCAAGATCATGGAAGGCAACAAGATCGTCAAGCAGGTGCTCGACGGCTTCATCTTCTCCGGATCCGAGATCGCCTCCGGTGGACAGCCCATCTTCCTAGGCATGAACGGAACCGTCTACACCGGCACCGGAGGCAGCTACGGCGCCGACGGCAATATCTATGGAGGCGCCATGAGCTCGAGCTCCGGCTCGGCCACCACCGGCCGTCCTCCGCAGATCGGCCGTAACAGTATCTACGGTCCTGGCTTCAACAACGTCGACTTCCGCATCACGCGCGACATTCCCATCCACGAGAGCATCCACATGCAGTTCATTGCGGAGGCCTTCAACCTGCTCAACCACACGATCGTAACCGGCGTCATCAGCACCTACTCGCAGTACGCGTCCTTGACCGCGCCAACCGCGACCAACCCCACTCCAGCCTGCAGCACCACGACCTACGCCTCCACCACGGCCTCGGGCTCGGTCGTGCAGGGCTGCATCTCGCCCTACTCGGGAACCGGCACCTCCGCCTTCGGGGCGACCTCCAGCACAAACAACGGCCTCTATGGTCCGCGCCAGCTGCAGGTCTCGGCCAAGCTGTTCTTCTAACCCGCACCACGCAACAACAAAACGGCTCCGTCCTGATTGCTTCAGGACGGAGCCGTTTTTATGCCTGGGCTAGTGGAGAGACTAGCGAAAAATGGTGCACCCGAGAAGATTCGAACTTCTGACCTACAGCTTCGGAGGCTGCCGCTCTATCCAGCTGAGCTACGGGTGCGCTGGTTAAGCGTAGCACGACCCAACCGGTAAGGCGTAGCCTGATGACGCCCGGGCAAGGGTGTTTTGATTCCCGCTTGTGGATTCTCTGAGTGCGATCGGGCCTTCCCGCCTGAACCTGCGATTGCCCGTGGCCATCTCCAGAGCTGCGCCGCGCGCTGTGCCTTGACAGCCCGTGATGCTGCGGTGGAGCATCAGAGACAATACACCGAGGATTTGAACGATGCCCTTTCGCTCCACCGCTCGCACCCTTACCTTCGCCACTCTCGCCTTGATCGCCGCATCCGCCGGGGTTGCGCCTCTGCGGGCGCAGGCCAACAAGATGGACAACATGGACCCCTCGCAGGGTGCTCCGCTCGCCAGCCCCGCACGGCACGCCCAGGTCTCCTTCGGCTCCGGCCCGGCGGCCATCAACATCAGCTATAACTCGCCCTCCATCCGTGGGCGCAAGATCATGGGCGGCCTGGTTCCCTATGGGAAGATCTGGCGCACCGGCGCCAACCCCGCCACCACGCTGGTCACCACCGCCGACATTCACATCGGCACACTCGCCGTCCCCGCTGGCACCTACACCCTGTACACGCTTCCGGGCCAGCAGGACTGGCTGCTGATCGTCAACAAGCAGATCGGCCAGTGGGGCACCGAGTACCACCAGGACAAGGACCTCGGCCGCGTTCCCATGCAGGCCGCCGCTAGGACCTCTCCCCAGGAGAGCATGTCCATCAGCTTCGAGAACACCACGAGCGACGCCACTCAGCTCCACATCCGCTGGGAGAATACCGACCGCTACGTTCCCATCACCCTCAAGTAAGAGCAGCCTCTGTCTGTAATCCACTCTAAGAGACGCGAGAAAGGGGCAGTGCCCCGGGCGGAGATCGCCGGGACACTGCCCCTTTTGGAAGGATCAGCTCAGCTATACGCTGAACGAAGAGCCGCAGCCGCAGGTGCTCTTCACCGCGGCATTCTCAAACTTGAATCCGGCCGCCTCGAGCGTCTCCACGTAATCCACCACGCAGTTGCTCAGGTACATGGCCGAGGTCGCATCAACAAAGACCTTCAGGTCGTCAAAACGGTAGACCTTGTCCATCATGCCGCTCTGGTTTTCGAAGCTCATCGAGTACTGGAAGCCCGAACAGCCGCCGCCGACCACGCCGATGCGCAGGCCTGCGGGGACCGGATCCTGGGTCGCCATGATCTCGCGGACCTTCGCGATCGCGTTCGGAGTCAACGTCACCGGGGTGGACGCGGCCGCCGGTGCCGTCACCACTTCAGGAACAGGATTTGCGCTTGCAGTCGCCATCGGAATCTCCTCTACTCTAGTCCCAGTGTATGCGCCCGCCACCGCCCGGGCAAGCATCAGGACACTCAAGGAAATAGATGCGGTCGAGGGGCTTGCGATGCATTGTGAGAAAAGCACCAGAAGCCGCTTGAAAAATAGGCCCGCCCGGCGTATTGTTTCGCCGGATGACCCTAAGGTCCAGCGGTGTCGGCCAACCGCGCCTCGCCGGATTCAGGGGCCACCCGTTCGTCGGATCTTTCGCACGAAAGGGGAACCGCCATGGGATTCATGTCCATTTTGCTCGTCGTCTGGGGAGTTCTCCTGGCCTGTCTACTGGGCCTGCTCTTCTACAATGCCACGCTCACCCGTTACGAAGAAGACCAGCTATTCCTCAGCGAAGCCAACGACTCGGAGAAGAAGCAGCAGGACGAGATCGTCGCCAAGCTGAGGCGGACCCAGCCCTTAGTCCGGATCTTCGGCAGCCTCTCCGGGCTGCTCACGCTGGCCATCGCCGGCCTGTACACCTGGGACGCCTGGCAGCACCTGCGCTAAAAGCATCCCGGTCGGTCCGGCCGGCTTTCTCGACCGCCGGCACGGACCCGCTCGCTCGCTTACCGCTCGCTGTCGAGATGGGCCATCGCGTACTCCGCGTAGCGCGTCCCTGCGACTCTTTCAGCGGGCACAGACCGTTCCAGCAGCGCGATCTCCTCCCCGCTTAATTTGATCTCCAGCGCCCGCAGCGCCTCCTCGATCTGCGCGACCTTGCGCGAGCCGAGCACGGGAACGATATCGTCGCCCTTGGCCAGGACCCAGGCGATCGCCAACTGGGCTGCGCTCACCCCGCGCTCTGACGCCAAGGCCGCAAGAGTGTTCGCGAGCGTCTGGTTCGACTCCCAGTTCTCCCCGGTAAACCGCGGCAGGTGCTTGCGGAAGTCTCCCTTCTCCTGCGGCACCGACCCGCTGAGCAAGCCGCGCGACAGCACGCCGTACGCAGTTACCCCCACGCCCAGTTCGCGCAACCCCGGGAGCACCTTCGTCTCGATGCTGCGCGTCGCCAGCCCGTACTCGATCTGCATGTCGCAGATCGGCGCGACCGCCTTGGCCTTGCGCGCCGTCTCCGCACTCATCTCCGACAGGCCGATATGCCGGACATAGCCCTGCTTGACCATCTCCGCGATCGCCCCCACCGTCTCCTCGATCGGCACCGCCGGGTCCAGACGAGCCGGGCGATAGACGTCGATATAGTCCACGCCCAGCTTGCTCAGGCTTTGCGCCAGCGCATTCTTCACCGCCGCCGGCCGGCAGTCAAGCCCGATCCAGGTTCCGTCCGGCGCCCGCTGTGCGCCGAACTTCACGGAGAGGATCACCTTCTCGCGGCCACCGGGTCCCAACTCCGAAATCGCCCGTCCCACCAGCAGCTCGTTTTGACCCATCCCGTAGAAATCTCCGGTGTCGAGCAGGTTTGCGCCACCGGCCACGGCGGCATGGATGGTCCGAATGCCTTCCTCTGGATCATTGTCTCCATAGAGGGCCAACCTCCCCATGCCCATGCAGCCCAACCCGAGCGAGGACACCCGCGGTCCGTCGATTCCCAATTGCTTAGTCCCTGTCTTCATGCGCCACCTCTCCACCAGCTTACCCAAACGTCAGCTTATTCGGCAGCAGCGTACACAAAGCAGGGGGCCGAAGGCAGCAGCGCCCGTGGCCCCTTGTGTGGTTCATTTAAAGCTCCGTCCCTACCGCTGCCGGACCGCGATCACTTCGATCTCCACCGCGGGATCAGACCGATTACGCCCAGAAACGGGGATGCATGCTCAACTGCCGCTTGACCTCTGGAGTAAGCCGGGATTCCATCCGGCCCAGGCGGTAACCGGCGAATTTGAGGCCGGTGCGCGCCAGTGCCGAGGGGATCTGCCACGGATCCTTCTCCCGCAGATACTCAAGTTCGGAGATCACGAAGCGCTTGCCTTCATCCTGCGCCCCGCCAAATCCATCCAGCAGCCAGCGTTCCCGGCTATGGAGAACGCCGATATCGAAGGAACGCTTGAAGTCCTGCGCCCAGCTATACGCGTGCGAGTGGTACGCACAGGCCTCCGCCACATAGGCCACGCAGTAGCCTGCGAGCAAGAGATTCGCCGCCGTGAGCGTATCCTCTCCAAAGATCACATCGCGGGGAAATCCTCCTACCTCCATGAGCGCGGAGCGCCGATACGCCGCAAATGAGTTCGAGATGAAGATGGTCTTGATGCCCAGCCGATCGCGGCAAGCCAGTGCGCGCACGTCCGAGGCCGGCGGGTAGTTGAAGCGGCGCGCGTGCGCCTCGATCGCCTCCGCCCCCGACCTGGGCAACTGCCGCCCATAGGCGGCCCCGATCTTGGGATCGTCGAATGCGGCCACCAGACTGGCCATCGCCCTGGTCTCGGCCAGAACGGCGTCCTGAGTCATGTACACCAGAATCTCGGCCTGCGGCAGCATATCCGCCGCCATCTGCCGGGTGCCGCCGTGATTAAACTCGGCCCGTGGCACCGAGCACAGCGAAAACCCCGCCTCCCGCGCCAGGTCCGCTGTGCCATCGGTCGACTCCGAGTCGACGATCAACACCTGCTCGGGGCGCACACACCCCAGCAGCGCCTGCGCAAAAGATGGCCACTCCTCTGCCGCGTTCAACGTAGGGACGATCACGTTCAGCATGCGCACCAAGTCTAACGAGGTTGGAAGATTTCAGCACTACACCGTTTGTGGCAGATAGGGCCCGATCGTGTTGATGGGCGGGAGAAGAACCTCGCCCATCAACACAGTCCGTGAAATCCTACTATCCTACGGGAACACAAGCGTGAAGGCCGCGATCGCGAGGCCGAACTGACCGACGATCTGCGCGATATCAACGATATTCCGCAGGTTCGTTCCCTTGTTCAGATTGATCGGAACCACCACCGTGTCCCCGGGATAGACACGCAGTGAATCAAAGCCATCTCTCCGCAACGAGGAGATCTGTTGCTTGCTGATGACCGATCCGTCGGCGCGAATTACGTAGGCCCGGCTCGCATCCGCATCGCGATCCGCTCCCCCGGCCAGACGCAGATAGTCCTTCACCCTGCGGTGGCGGTCATAGAGGAACGAATTCGGGTTGTACACCGCGCCCGCCACGCTCACCGTGGATGGCAGGTGCGGCACGATGAAGACATCCCCATCCTCAAGCGGAATGGCCGGCAGCTCCGCAACGGTGTTGCTGTCGGGATGCAGATCGAGGACGATCCGGCCGCTGGACCGCGCCTGGCGCAGACTGGCGATCAGAGCCTGATTCTGCAGCTGCGTTGCCTGGCTGGCCGCGGTGTCGGCGGCGCTGATGGAGCGGTTTGCCGCAGTCGATGCATTGACACTCGCCTGCATCGAGATCTTGCTGACGTAGTCGTTCAATCGCTGTTGCTGCAACCGGCGGGTCGTCTCCCGCGTAAACTCCGACCCATACAGATAGGCATCCGGGCTCAAGCCACCCGCCCGCTCCACCAGTTTTTGCAAGGTCTCTCCGGGAAGTACGCTGTAGACACCCGACGAGAGAAACTCGCCCTCCAGCCGGACGAACCTGGTCTGCTGCGATTGGGGAACCTGAATGTCGGCCTTGGAGAAGATGGTCACAACATCCCCGGGCTGAAGCTCCAGGTTCTGCGCGTTGTCGTGATCCAGTACAACGCGCCCCAGGTTGAAGGGTAGCAGCGACGTCGTCAACGTGTCCTTGCTCTGCCGCTCGATGACGGCATAGCTCCAATCGAT
This sequence comes from Granulicella sp., assembly GCA_035568455.1. Taxonomy (GTDB): domain Bacteria; phylum Acidobacteriota; class Terriglobia; order Terriglobales; family Acidobacteriaceae; genus Edaphobacter. The sequence goes on along the minus strand of DATMOB010000121.1, from coordinate 47,481 downwards.
GTCCGGTTCGCTCAAACGAACGTTATTGCGCGGTTGGAAGTTACTTTGTCCAATCGTTGCCGCGGCCGCGCTTCCAGCAGAGCCTCCGGTGGAGGGCGGCGAGGTCGTGTCCTGTCCCTGCGTGGCCCTTCCGGGGATTTGCATCCCGGCGTTCGTCCCGTTAGTCCAGTTCATCGCGGTCGCCGTGTCTATCCCGGTCGTTGTGTTCGCGCCGCTTGTCGGGTTGGTTTCGTAGTTCCCGGCCGCCCCGGGCGTCGCAGGCGCTCCGTTCAAGCCGTTGGCCGCATAGGTGCCGTTCATCCCGGTCGTCGCCAGCACACTCACCTGCCCCGACGGCTCGTTGCTGCTAACGGCCGGGATACAGTTCTGCGGGTCGCCACTATCCGAGGTGTCGCTGCCAGCGTTGGCAACCACACGACCGGTCGGGCAGAGCGGTATGAAGGACAGAACCGGCTGGCCCAGACGCCCACGCCGTAGCCAGTAATCCCGTGTGATCAAAGCATCGCGGTCGGGAAACAGGTCGGCCACTCGCATCCCGGGCCTCCAGACGTAGTGGCCGGGATTGGCGACATTGCCGCGCAGCGTCACCCCATTCTTGTACCGATCGAGAATGGCGGTCATCTCCAGGATATCGCCGTCCCGCAATTTCATCGCTCGCCCGGCGGCATCGAGCGTAAAGTCGCTGACGCCACGCATGCGCTGCTCGTCCACCCGCTCCAGCCGCATCGTGCCGTTGGCCGCAACCGTAGACAGACCCGCCGCGAGCTCCAGTGCATCGCCGACCGTCGACTCCTTCTCCGGCTTCAGCTCATAGATCGCCGGCGCGTTGACGGCGCCAGCGACCGCAATCTGCGGGCCCACCGGCGGGATATAAATCACATCGCCCGGCAGCAGCTGCACATCCTTCGACTTGTCCCCATGCAGCAGCAGATCGTATAGATCGAAGTCCACGAAGACCTTGTCCGACCGCTTCAGTTGAATATGCCGCAGACTTCCCTGCGGAGTCGGACCACCGGTCACAAACAGCGCGTTCACCAGCGTGCTCAGCGAGCTGACCGTGTAGCTGCCCGGACGGCGAGCCTGTCCCACAACAAAGATTTGGATGGAGCGCAACTGCCCCATATTCACGTTCAGATCGAAGTTGCGGAAGACCTTGCCCATCTGGGACTTCAAATAGTCCTGCAGCTGGGCGAACGGCAGTCCCGCAACGCGTAACGTTCCCACCTGCGGCACATAGATATTTCCTGAGCGATCGACCGTGAAACGAGAGTTGAGCGAAACCTGACCCCATACTTGAATCAGCAGTTCATCGCCCGGCCCGAGAACATAGTCAGGCGTCACCGGCACCCGGTCGGCCGGAGCAAAGGTCGAAGGAGCATTGCGAAATAGACCCGCTCCATAGATAGGAAGCATCTTCCCCGTCGAGGTCGCAACCATCCGCTGGAATTCGCTGGGCGGAGGAGGAGGAAGCTGATTTAGATTCCGCTGCGCGAGGTCGGCGGCATTGCCAATGGCTGCAGCATTCGTCCCGGCCGCATTAATGTCCTGGCCGTTTTGAAGCGTGACGCCACGCGGAAGTGTGGCCTGCTGTAGCCCGCGGCCACCCTGCATACCCTGCATCTGCCCCGAAACGTCCGTATTTCCGGACTGATCGCCGCCAAGCGCGGAGCCAAGCCCGGTCTGACCCGTATCTTGCCCAAACACACCTCCCACGAGAGAAAACATGGCCACAGCCAACACGAACAACACGGGAATATTACGGAACTTACCACAACGCATACGCAGGTTCGCCTCACGCTTTTTGACTCTGTAGCGTGCTTCCAGCATACAACGTTCCCACCCCTCCTCAGAGCCGTCGGCCCTTTCCGTGTCGGATAAAATCACACCCCAGTCCCGCGTCTGTAGCGTTGCCGGTGTATGCTTTTCGTCTCGCAACGAAGTAATTCCGCGTCTGGCTCACAGTGGATCAACAGCAGCCGTGCATCTCTTGGGAGCAATGCCGGCATGCGTCAAATAGATCGCCAAACGGATCAAATCGATCACACCCCTCTGTGTTTTCGAGCAAAGGGAAATGGGGGAGAGCATCGCTGCTCTCCCCCATTTCCCTTTCCGTTTGTTTTGTCGATCTAGTAGAGGATCTTCAGACCGAACTGCAGGATGCGCGGCTCGAAGGTGCTCGTGATCGTGCCGCCGGTCGACGGCGCGCCGCCCAGCGTTCCGCCCAAACCGCTCGAGGGCAGGTACAGGTTGGTGTGATTGAAGAGGTTGTAGGCCTCCGTCCGGAACTCTACCTTCAAGCTCTCGATCGGCGTGTTGAACTTCTTGTTGAGGTCCAGATCGGTCTCATTGAAGGCCGGCGTCCGTCCCGGGTTGCGCGAGGCGTTGCCGAACGGACTCAGCAGCGCACCCGATGCACTCTTGGTCGCCGGCAGCGCCAGCGCCGCGTAGTTGACGTACTGGATGTAGCCCGAGGTCGGCAGCTTCACCCGCTGGGTCAACGGCTGTCCCGGCACAACGTTGGGCCGGTACTCGTTGGCGCCACGATAGGTCGCACCGATCTGCGGCGAGACCGCGTTCGCCGAGTTCGGCGAGTAGGTCAGGTTGAAGGGTGTTCCCGCCTGCGAGGTGTTGATGGCGCTCACCTGCCATCCTCCCAGCAGGGTGTCGACCACCGCGTTGCTGCCGCTCAGGAAGCGCCGGCCATGGCCAACCGGAAGCTCGTACACCAGGCTGGTCACGTTCGCCAGCGGCAGGTTGTAGTCCGACTGCGAGTAGTCCGCGCGCAGGTTGTTCGCATCCTGCGGCGAAGGTGTGTTGCCCTCGAGCGAAGCGCTCGCGTTGTCGAGCGCGTGCTCCCAGGTAAACGAGTTCAGCAGCGTCAGCCCGCTCACCATGCGCTGCTCATAGCGCACCTGCAGCGAGTTGTAGTTGGAGTAAAACTCGTTGAGCGCCTCGGTGATGTCGCTGGGCCAGTTGGCATAAGGCCGCGCGTATCCCAGCGAGGGATTCATCTGGTTGGCGTTCACGAAGCCCTGCAGCTTCACCCCGTGGTTGCCCACATAGGCAACGTCGAGCAGCGTGTTCTTGCTCAGTTGCTTTTGCAGGCTCAGGAAGTAACTCTCGACATAGCTGTCTTTGGTGTTCTTCGGAACGTAGGTGATGTTGTCGGTAGCTGGGTTGAAGGAGGTGGCGAGAGCGGACGGAAAGCCCTGATCGGCGGTTGCATAGCAGCTCGGCTTGGTGGAGCCGACCGCAATAATCTGCGCCGGCAGTGGGTTGCTGCACCGATTCGTCATCGTCGGCGGGTTCAGGCTCTGGTTGACCGCCGCGAACTGCGCCTGCGGCGCGTTGATCGCCAGGATGTCGCCCGAGCCTGCACGTGTGTAGTGCACGTAGCTCATGCCGAAGCCGCCGCGAATCGTCATACTCGGCGTCGCCGCATAGGCAAAGCCCACCCGCGGAGCGAAGTCGGTCAGATCCGGATTCATGAGCGTGTGCCCATATACGCCGCCGCCGGAGTAGGGCGTAATGCCATTGCCCGCCACCGCACCCGGCGTAATCGTCAACACCGTCTGCGTCGTCGGATCGAAGTTGGAGATGTAGCTGTTCTGCTCCGAGTAGGGCGAGCCATACTCCCAGCGCAGACCAAGGTTCAGCGTCAGCTTCGAGTTCACCTTCCAGTCGTCCTGGGCGTAGGCGTTGTGCTCGGTCTGGCGCAGGTGGGCCACGAAGTAGTTGGCCAGCGAATACGAGCTGGTCGTCCCGAACAGGAAGTCCGCCCAGTAGCTATCCGATACCGCCTTGCCCACGGCGCTGAACGCGCCGCCGTAGGTGAAGGAGCCATACAGCGGGTTGTTGTCGTTCACCGCCATCCAGATGTGCTCGTACTCATAGCCGAACTTGAGCGAGTGCTGGCCCTTGATCCAGGTATAGTTCACCTTCGGGTCCAGCACGGCGGGGTTCTGCCACTGCGGGTTGGTGCTCTGCCGTCCGAACACCGAGAAGCCTGAAACCGAGGTCGAAGGCAGGCCGCCCGCTACCACCGAATTGGTCGGCAGCCCGGGGATGTTGAACGCGTTGTCGCCGATCGAGAGCGAGTACTTGCCCGCCTTGGTGCGCGACAGGCCAACCCGAGCATCGAGCACCTTGTTGGCACCCATCAGGTGGGTATAGCCCAACGCAACCTGCTGATCCAGAACCCGGATGGTTCCGTTCGTCTGCCCGTCCAGCGGCAGCGGAATCGCCGGGTAATTCACGCCCGTCTCCTTGCGATCGCTGATGCGCAGGAACCAGGAGTTGTTGGCGTCCTGCTGATAGTCCAGTCGCAGGTCGCCCTTGTCCGACTTGTCCGTAAACGGAACCTGCGCAGCGAAGTCGTTCGAGGCCAGGCCGGTGCCCGCCGCCCCGCTCAACGGAAGGTTGGGAATCTGCTTGAAGTAGTTCACAATCTGCGCCGAGAGCGCATTCATCGGGACCTGCTGGCCCGCGGCATAGGTGATCCCGGTCAGCGGATTTTTCACCGCAACCGCCAGAATTCCGTTCAACTCATTCTGCGTCGGCAGGGTCAGCGCGCTCAGCGTGGTCAGGGTCTGCCGGAAGCCTTCGTAATCGAGGAAGAAGAACAGCTTGTCCTTCAGGATCGGTCCGCCGAAGTTCCCGCCGAACTGGTTGCGGTTGAAGGTCGGCTTCTTAAAGGGAATCACGTTGCCGGCGCCGCCGATGGTCGTCGGCTTGAAGTAGCCCGCCGCATTCAGATCCGTATTGCGGATAAAGTCATACGCCGTTGCGTGGAACTGGTTGGTGCCACTGGCGGTGGCCACGTTGATGGTCGCGCCCGACGAGCGTCCATACTCCGCGCTCTCGTTGTTGGTCACCACCTGGAACTGCGCCACCGAGTCCGGCGGCACCGCGATGATCTGGTTGTCGAAGCCCTGGTTGCTCTCGCCGTAGGCGTTGTTGTCCATGCCGTCGAGCAGGAAGTTGTTAAACATGCTGCGCTGCCCGTTCACGTTGTAGGAGCCGGCGCGCACCAGGCTATTGATCGAGCTGGTCGTCGCCGCGGTCGGCGCCTGCCGCACACCGGTCACCAGACCCAGCAGGTCGGAGTAGTTGCGGCTCACCAGCGGCAGAGCCTCGCTCTGATAGTTGGTGATCGTCTGTCCGCGCTCGCTGGTCTCCGTCTCCATCTGCAGGGCAACGCCCGACACCTCGACCGTCGTCTGCTCCGCGCCGACCTTCAACTGCAGATCGATGCGCTGACGCCCACCCACCGAGATGGTGATGTCGTTCGCGACCGCGTCCGAATACCCGCTCGCGCTCGCCTTGATCGTATACACACCCACGTGCAGTGACGGGGCCTCGTAGTCGCCCGCGCCATTGGTCGAAGCCTTGGTCACCTGGCCCGTGGCTGTATTGGTAATGGTTACATTTGCGTTCGAGATTACCGCCCCGGTCGCGTCATGAATTGTTCCCACCATGCTGCCGTTATCGAATTGAGCATGCATGACACTGGCCGAAAAGAACAGCAAGAACGCCATCAGAAGTTCTAATGGACGAAAACACAAATTTAGTTTCATAAATAGAGGCTATGCGGTCTCCGTGCACACCACATCAACATTCAGTAAACGATTTGTGTACAAGGAGTTAATAGGGGGCCGGCGTCAATGCGATACTGGATCGCACCCAGGACCATGCCCACACTCAGCGCACCCAACGGCCTCGACCATCTCTGGCACCAGCTCACCGGCCTCACTCCGGGCGCTCTGCGCCCGGTCCGGGCACACCTCTCCGGCAAGCGCATCCTGCTCACCGGAGCCGGCGGCTTCATCGGCTCGGCATTGGCCGGAGCCATCGCCCGCTCCCAACCCGAGAGCCTTATCCTGCTCGACAGCTCCGAGCACAGCCTCTATCAAATCGATCGCGATCTCTCCCACAGCGGCGTAGCTTGTGCCGCCATTCTCGGCAGCGTCTCCGACCGCGCTCTGCTCAACGACCTCTTCCACCATCACCGCCCCCAGATCGTCATCCACGCGGCCGCCTGCAAACATGTTCCCCTGATGGAACAGAACCCTTTCGCCGCCATCGCCAACAATGCTCTGGGCACATGGGCGCTGGCCAGGACCGCCGCGCTCCATCCACTCCACCCCGCCGAGCAGCTGCTGCTCGTTTCAACTGACAAGGCCGTCGATCCGCACAGCCTGATGGGAGCCTCCAAGCGCATCGCCGAGCTGATCCTGCTCGCGCTCAGCGGCAATCACTCCTTGGCCACTCGACCGGCCACACAGAGGACCGCCGTCCGCCTCGGCAATGTCCTCGGCTCCCACGGCAGCGTCGTCCCTCTCTTTCTCGACCAGATCGCCCAGGGCGGCCCGCTCACCGTCACTCACCCCGAGGCGCGCCGCTACTTCCTCACGCTCGAACAGAGCGTCGAAGCCCTGCTGGACGCGCTCGAGGCCCCATCGCCCGACCCCGCCTCGATCCTCGTTCCTGAGCTCGCCCCGCCCATCCGCATCCTCGACCTCGCGCGCCATTTGATCGCCCAGCAAGCGAGCGCCACCGAGATCGCCTTCACCGGCCTGCGCCCCGGCGACAAGCTCGAGGAGTCCCTGATCGCAACCCGCGAGCGCTGGCTGCCCCGCGTCACCGCCAACCTCCGCGCCATCGCCAGCCCAGCCCCCACCGCAAACGCTCTTGAGGCCGCCATGCATGCGCTCGATCAAACGCTGCAGCAGCGCGATCTCGATGCCATGCTCCGCACCGTGCTCGAGCTCGTCCCCGAGTACACCCCCAGCGCCCTGCTCGCGGGCGCCATCCGCCACTCCTGCACAGCAGCAGAGGAAGGCCAAGCATGAGCCCGAAGAGAACCGGCTTGAAGAGAAAGATTGCCGTCGTCACCACCTCGCGCGCCGACTACAGCCATCTCTACTGGCCGCTCAAGGACCTCGCCGCCCACCCCGGCGTCGAGCTCAAGATCATCGTTCTCGCCGCCCATCTCTCGCCCGCGTTCGGCTCCGCCGTCGACGAGATCGAGCGCGACGGCCTGCCCATCGCCGCCCGCATCGAGTGTCTGCTCAGCTCCGACTCGGACGTGGGCATGGCCAAGACCCTCGGCCTCGCCGTGCTGGGACTGGCCGATACACTGGCGCAACTCCGGCCCGACCTGCTGCTGCTCATCGCCGATCGCTACGAGATGCTTGCCCCCGCCAGCGTCGCCCTCACCCTGCGCATCCCGGTCGCCCACATCGAGGGCGGCGAGATTAGCGAGGGCGCTATCGACGACCAGGTGCGCAACGCCATCACCAAGATGGCTCACCTCCACTTCACCTCCACCGACACCGCCCGCGCCCGCGTCATCGCGATGGGCGAGGAGCCCTGGCGCGTGCTGCGCGCCGGCGCGCCCTCGCTCGACCACCTCCGCCGCAGCACTCTGCTCTGCCGCGAACAACTCGAGGCCGCTCTCAACCTTCAGCTATCCGGCCAGATCACCGTCGTCGCCTACCACCCCGTCACCCTGCTTGAGGACACCACCGCCGAGGCCGACGCCGTCTTGAGCGCGCTCGCACAACACGCCGAGCACTCTGGCAGCCAGATCCTGTTCTGCTATCCCAATGCCGACGCTGGCAGCCACGCCCTCATGACCCGCGTCCGTGCCTTCTGCGCCGAGCGCTCGAACGCTCACCTCTTCGTCAATCTTCCCGCCATCACCTACTGGAGCCTCCTGCGGCAATCCACTCTGCTGCTCGGCAACTCCTCGAGCGGCATCATGGAGGCGGCCAGCTTCGCCCTGCCCGTCGTCAACATCGGCCTTCGTCAGCACGGCCGCGAGCGCGCCCCCAACATCCTCGATGCCGATGCCACCGTCGACTCGATCCTCGCCCAGATCGCCGTAGCCGAGTCTCCCGCCTTCCGCGACTCCTTCCGCGATCTCGGAAACCCCTACGGCGATGGCCACGCCGCCGAGCGCATCGTCGCCCGCATCCTCGAGGTGCTCGCCACAACTCAGCCCGAGGTCCTCCTGCGCAAACGCGCTCAGCCGATCGCAGCTCTCCCCGCGCAGCCATGAGAATCCCTCTCTCCGCCCCCGACATCACCGAACCCGAGATCGAGGCCGTCTCTGCCGTGCTCCGTACGCCGCACCTGAGCCTCGGCCCCAAGCTCGACGAGTTCGAGGCCGCCGTGGCCGCCTTCACCCAGGTCCCCCATGCCATCGCGGTCAGCTCTGGCACCGCCGGCCTCCATCTCGCCGTCCGGGCGCTGAACATCGGCGAGGGCGACGAGGTCATCGTTCCCTCCTTCACCTTCATCGCCGCCGCCAACGCCATACGCTACGAGCGCGCCACGCCCGTCTTCGCCGACATTGACCGCGATTCCCTGAATCTGTGCCCGGATGCCGTGGCCCGCGCCATCACGCCTCGCACCCGCGCCCTGCTCGTCGTGCACACCTTCGGCCGCCCCGCCGATATGAACCCCCTGCTGGCCCTTGCCAGGCGCCACAACCTGGCGATCATCGAGGACGCCTGCGAGGCCATCGGCGCCGCCTACGACGGCCGCCCTGCCGGCTCCTTCGGCGACGTCGCCGTCTTCGCCTTCTACCCCAACAAACAGATCACCACCGGCGAGGGCGGCATGGTCGTCACCCGCGACTCCCGGCTAGCCGCCACCATCCGCAGCCTGCGCAACCAGGGCCGCAGATCATCGGAATCGGACGCCTGGCTCCAGCACACCGACCTCGGCTTCAACTATCGCCTCTCCGACATCGCCTGCACCCTCGGCATCGGCCAGCTCGCGCGCCTGCGCGAGATCCTCGCCCGCCGCGAACACATCGCCCGCCTGTACCACCAGCAGCTCGCTGCCGAACCCGGCCTGATCCTCCCCGCGCTCGAGCTCCCCGATCTCCCCAACGCCCGCACCAGCTGGTTCGTCTATGTGGTCCGTCTGCAGCCTCACTTCACCGAAGCGGACCGCGACGCCGTCGTCCAGCACCTCCACGACGCCGGCATCGCCTGCGGCCGTTACTTCGCCCCCATTCATCTCCAGCGCGCCTACACCGAATACCGCCACGCCGCCCACCTCCCCATCACTGAGTCCGAGGCAGCCCGCACCCTCGCCCTGCCCTTCTTCAACCGCCTCACGGAGTCCCAGATCGCCGAGGTCGCCAACACCCTCAAAGCCGCGATCGCCCGCAGGCCCTGACAAGCTCCCCAGCCTCTTCATCGCCAACGACTTTTGCACCGCTCAGGTGATACATTCCGTTCATCCCGTTTTCCATACAGCGGACGCAACGAACGGACGCCGAACCGATGCAACCAACGATCGCCAGCCGGAAAGAGCGAAGCATGCACCTCAAAAGATCTCCTCTGCACCACCTCCACCATCTCGGCCGACTCCTCGCCCTCGCTTTTCCGCTCGTTCTCTCGTTGCATCCCGCCGCAGCCGAAGACGCAGCCGCCCGCGAAGCCGCCCGCCTCAACAACCTGGGCACCGCCTTCATGAACCAGCAGCTGCTCGAGCGCGCCGCCGACACCTTCGCCCAGGCCTACCAAGCCGACCCCACGCTGGCCCTCGCCAAGATCAACCAGGGGATCGCTCTCATTTACCTGCAAAAATTCCCCGAGGCCCAGAAGGCGCTCGACATCGCCGCCGCCAAGGCCCCCGCCGATCCCCACACCTGGTACGCCCTCGGCCTGCTCTATCGCAACCAGAGCCAACCCAAGCAGGCGCTTGACGCCTTCAACAAGGTGCTCAGCCTCGACCCCGCAGACGCCGACACTCACTACCTCGCCGCCTCCATCGACCTCGAGCTCAACGACCTCCCCGCCGCGCTGGTCGAGTACCGCAAGGCACTCGCCATCAACCCGCTGCACGCCTCCGCGCGGTTCGGCCTCGCGCGCGCTCTGCAGCGCCAGGGACAATCCGCCGAGGCCCACGACGCCTTCGCCCAGTTCCAGCACATCACGACCGCCAAGCTCGGAGCTCCGCTCGCCCACACCTACGGCGACGAGGGCCGCTACGCCCGCGTCGAGGACGCCGCGCTGGCCGTCACCGCCGTCGCCCCCATGATTCCTGTCACCTTCCACGAGACCTGGCACTCCGCCGCCCTCGCAGCCGCGCCGAAGACCAGCGGCGCCGCCTGCCTGATCAGCCTGCCCACAAAAGACAGCACAGCCAAGGACAACCCCGAGCCAGCGAAGGCCGAGACCTACACCGCCCTGGTCCTCATGGGCTCCGGCGAACAGCCCGTCCGCCTCTACCGCAACACCGGCCACGGCTTCGATCCCATTCCCGCCGCTCAAACCGGCATTGAGATCCAAGGCAAAGGCATCGCCTGCGCCGCCGGCGACTTCGACAACGACGGCCTTCCCGACCTCGCCGTCGCCGTCGAACTCCCCAGCGGCGAACAGAAGGTCCTGCTCTACCGCAACCTGGGCAACGGCCGCTTTCAAGACGTCACCCAGGCCTCCGGCATCACGCCGACCAACCACCCCACCAGCCTCACCTGGGTCGACTACGACCACGACGGCGACTTGGACCTCTTCATCACCGGAAGCTCCGCCAACGACTCCACTCCCAGCACCCTGTGGCGTAACAACGGCAACAATACCTTCACCAACTGGACCAAGGAGACCGGTCTGGGCGGAACCGCCAACACCAGCGCTGCCGTCCTGTCCGACCTCAATAACGATCGCGCCGTCGACCTGCTCGTCACCGGCTCGGCCCCCGCTCCGACCTTCTTCGCCAACCGACGCGAAGGCGCCTTCAGCGCCGCTCCGCTTTACACCGATCCCCTGCCACCCACCACCTCCGTCGCCACGCTCGACTTCAACAAGGATGGCTGGATGGACGTCCTGCTCACCCACTCCGGCGCGCCTGGCGTCACCCTCTGGCGCAATCGCGACGGCCGCAGCTTCGAGCGCGTCCCGCTGCCTATCCCCGATGCCCTCGGCGCCACCGCCGCCATCCCCATCGACTTCGACAACGACGGCTGGATCGACCTCGCCCTTCTGCTTGAAACCCGCACCGGCTCCCAGCTCCGCATCCTGCGCAACCTCGGCCCGGCGGGATTCAGCGACGTCTCCGCGCAGCTCCATCTGGACGCCCTGCATCTCGACTCCCCGCGATCCCTCATCGCCGCCGACCTCACCCACCACGGCGCCGCCGATCTTCTCCTCACCCAGGCCGACGGCACCGCACTCCTGCTCGAGAACCAGGGCGGCGAGCGCAACCACTCCCTGCGCATAGCCCTCAAGGGCATGGCCGACAACCGATCCGGCATCGGCACCAAGGTCGAGGTCTTCGCCAACGGCCTGTGGCAGAAGTGGGAGGCCACCGGCCAGCCCGAGATCCTCGCCGGGCTCGGCAGCGCCGACCGCGCCGACCTCGTCCGCCTGCTCTGGCCCACCGGCGTCCCGCAGGATGAGATCGAGCAAAAAGCCGAGATCGACCAGAGGGCCGCGAGCCAGCCCCACCTCATCACCGAGCTCGACCGCCGCGGCAGCTCCTGCCCCACCCTCTTCGCCTGGAACGGCACTCAATACGACTTCGTCGCCGACGTCATCGGCGCCGGTGTGGTCGGCCACTGGGTCTCGCCCACCCAGCACAACATCCCCGACCCCGACGAGTGGATCAAGGTCGACGGCAGCAAGCTCCGCGAGCAGAACGGTAGCTACAGCCTGCGCTTCGGCGAACCCATGGAGGAGGTCAACTTCGTCGATCAGGTCCGGCTAGTCGCCGTCGACCACCCCGCCAACGCCGCCGTCTACCCCAACGAAGGCTTCCTCTCCGCCCCACCCTTCGCCCAACCCAAAACCATCGTCGCCGCCGGCGCCCACCCGCTGGCGGGTGCCTGGGACGACCACGGCAACGACGTCCTTCCCATCCTCAATCAGCGCCTGCAAAGCGCCGCCCCAACCTACGTTCGCGACTTCACCAACCTTCCCTTCGCCGGCTTCGCCAACCAACACACCCTGACACTTGACCTCGGCCCTTGGTCCCCGCAGCAGCCGCTCCGCCTGCTCCTCCACGGCTTCATCGAGTACTTCTCCGCCAGCTCTATGTACTCCGCCTGGCAGGCCGGCCTAAGCCCCATCCCGCCCTACGTCGAAGCCCAGCTCCCTAACGGCTCCTGGAAGAAGATCGTCGAGGACATGGGCTTCCCCGCCGGCCTCCCGCGCACCGTGGTCGTCGATCTCACCGGCAAGCTCCCCCCGGGCGCCAGCCGCATCCGCATCACCACCAACCTCCAGATCTACTGGGACCGCGCCGAGGTCGACAACCAAGGCAGCACCGCAGGCGGGATCCACCAGACCGAACTCCCCCTCACTCGCGCCAACCTGGCCTTCCGCGGCTACCCCCAGCAGCTCGACGGCCGCACCCCCGGGGACCTCACCTACAACTACCAGCAGATCAGCGCCACCGGCCCCTTCCTTCCTCATCGCGGAGACTACACCCGCTACGGCGATGTCACCCCCTTGCTCCAGTCCATCGACGACGAGTACGTCATCTTCGGCACTGGAGAGGACATGGATCTCGAGTTCACCGCCGCCGCCCTGCCTCCGCTGCCCAAGGGCTGGACCCGCGACTTCTTCTTCTACGCCAACGGCTTTGTCAAGGACATGGACTTCTACGAGGCCAGTCCCTTCAACGTCGGCCAACTCCCCTTCCACGGCATGAGCTCCTACCCCTACCCCGCCACCGAACACTACCCCGATGACCCCGCCCACACCGCCTACCAGCTCGAATACAATACCCGGTTCGAGTCCGGCACCCCGGGCCGCAACTTCCAGTTCCACTATGCTCTCCACCCTTCCGCCCCCGACCCCGCGCAGTGACCGCAGCGAGAGGATTCCGGTGCCCCATGTCTCGATTCTGAGACATGGGGCACCGGTTCACACTCTTCCAGCCCATGCACAACCTCGGCTCAAGCCCCGCTTGCATCCTCCACACCATGGGAGTTATCCTTCGGCAGCTTGATCGAAGCCGGTTCGTCCTGACCTTCGTGATCCGAAGATCTCGAAGGTTCCGAGGATCCCGTTCAGCCGGCGATCCGGCCAAGTGCTTCGTCCCGGCCGCACACGATCGAGGCCGGCAGACGAAGTCGAGCGTGCGGCCGCATCCGCTCGAGCGTGTCTGAACGTCTTGAACCCCGATCGACGCCTGCGGCACTCCAACGAGTACGGCCATCCCGCGGCAACTTCGTTCCGCACGCTTTGGAGCATGCTGCAGACTGGTCACCGCGTCTCTGCGGGCTCGGACACCCTGCCCCGATCGTCCGGTCCCGAAGTGCACGCATAGCGAGTCGCTTGCTGGATCACGAAAACTGCTCGAAGGAAACTCCGCACAGCCCTGCTCGCCCTCGATGCCACGACGGGCTCAACGGATCGACCACCACGAGTCGCAAAGAGCGTTCCCCGCAGGCGAAGAACCGTATCGGACAGGAGTCTCGATCATGACCACACAACCCGATCCAAAGTCCTCGATCACCAGAACCGGGGAGTCCCAGCGCAGAGAAACCGGTGAGTCCCAGCGCAGAGAGTTGACGCCCGGCTCATACCGAGGCGGCTACCTGCAACGCAGGGGAGAGTACCCCTCCGGACTCAACACCTACGACCTCTTCCGTACCAACCCCTTCTCCCTCATGCGCCGTATCAGCGAGGAGATGGATCGTGTCTTTCAGGATGTCGGCCTGGCACGGGAGGCAGGCTTCGAACGCGAGGGACGCGAAGCCATCGGCTGGGTCCCCGCCATAGAGGTTAAACAGCAGGATGGAAAGTTCGTCGTCAACGCCGAACTTCCAGGCCTCTCGCCCAACGACGTGAAGATCGAGGTCGCCAACGATGCGCTCGTCATCCAGGGTGAGCGCAGGTACGAACGCGAGGAGAACGAGCGCGGAGTGCAGCGGACCGAACGCCAGTATGGCGCCTTCTACAGAGCCATCCCCCTCCCCGAGGGGGCCGACCTAGAGCACACCAACGCCCGCTTCCAGAACGGCCTGCTCGAGGTAATCGTTCCGGTCCCGCAACAACGAGAACAGCGGCGTTCGATCCCCATCGAAGCATCCCAGGCCGGATCCCAAAGCGGAACTCAAACTGGAAGCCAAGCCGGCACCCAGACCGGATCTCAAACCGAGTCACGCCGGCAGCAGGCTGCCTGATTGCAGAACCGTCTTTGATTCCCTTCGCCAGAACGCAGCATCCAGGTGGTTTTTTCCCAAAGGAAAAACCACCTGGACGATCCTCAGCCGCTGCGGTGTACAACGATAGGAGTGACCGACCTCCTCACCCAGCCAGCCACAGCTCTCCTCGCCCTCCTCGCCGCCAGGCAGATTTCCGCCGAAGAGCTCGCCGAGCTCCACCTCCAGCGCATCGAGCGGCTCAACCCCAAACTGCACTCCATCATCGACTACGACCCCAACCGAGTCCGCCAGCAAGCTCGCGCTCGCGACCAGCAAAGCGGCGAAAAAGGCCTCCTTCACGGCCTTCCCCTGACCATCAAGGCCTCCATCTCCGTCGCCGGCCATCGCTGCGAGACCGGCAGCGTGCTCAACCGCAACCACCGGCCCGAGCGCGACGCCGAGACCGTCGACCGCCTGCGCGACGCCGGCGCCGTCATCCTCGGCACCACCAACTGCCCCGAGTTCCTGATGGCCTATGAGACCAACAACAACCTCTACGGCCCAACCAACAATCCCTGGGACCTGACCCGCACCGCGGGAGGCTCGAGCGGAGGCGAGTCCGCCGCCATCGCCGCCGGCCTCTCCGCCGGCGGCTTGGGCAGCGACGGCGGCGGCTCGGTCCGGACTCCGGCGCACTTCACCGGCATCTGCGCGCTGAAGCCGACCACCGGCCGCATCCCCGGAGTCGGCCATCTCCACCCATGCGCTGGACCCTTCAGCCAGCTCGGCGCCATCGGCCCCATGGCCCGCACCATCGCCGACGTCGACCTGCTCTTTCGCGTCGTCTCCGGCTCGCTCGCAACAGACCCGCTCGGCGCCCCGATCGGCTACCGTCGGGTCGACGCGGAGAAGTTGAAGCAGCCCCCCATCGGCTACTTCGAGGACGACGGCCTCACCCCGGTCACCCCCGAGACCCGCCAGGCGGTCCGCGACGCAGCCCAATCCCTCCGCGATCAAGGCTTTCGCGTCGAGCCCTTCCGGCCCAAGACCCTCGAAGCCGCCCGCAAGCTATGGTGGACCCTCTTCGTCCGCTGCGGCGCCATGCTGCTCGATCCCTACACGCGCGGCCGCGAAGCCGACCTGAGCCCTACCTTCCGCGACTTCCTCGACATCGCCCACGCCGAGCCGCCGCTCACCGGCGACCAGGTGCTCGCCGCCTGGACCGAGACCGACCACGTCCGCGCCCAGCTACTCGAAGAGATGCGCTCCTACCCCATCCTGCTCTCGCCGGTCTGTGCCATTCCCGCCTTCCCCCACGGCGAGCGCAAATGGAGCATCGAAGGCCGCCCCATCGCCTACCTCGACGCCATGCGCTACACCCAGTGGGTCAACCTGCTGGGAGCGCCCGCAGCCGTGGTCCCCATCGGCCGCTCACCCGAAGGACTGCCCATCGGCGTCCAGATCGCCGGCCGCCCCTGGCACGACGAGCAGGTCCTGGCCATCGCCGCCGCCCTCGAACAGAGCCATCCCCAGGGCTTCGGCTACACGCCCCCACCTATCGCCGATCTGCTCTGAACCCGCCCTGCCAAAAACAAGACCGCCTCACCGAATCGATGAGGCGGTCTTCCACGGTTACATGTTTTTTGGAGGCGTCCTACGACACCTTCCACTTGGTCGAAAGCAGGGCCAGCTTCTCCTCCATCGTCGCTGGCTTGGGCGCCGCCGGCGGTTTGCCCTGCGGCCGCTGTTGCTGCTGCCGATTCCCGCCACCGCTGTTGCCCTGAGCCCCCTGCGCCCCCTGCGCCGGACGATTGCCCGCGCCCTGCCCGCCAGCCATCAGCGCCTTCATCGACAGCGCGATGCGCTTGGTCTTGATGTCCGCGCTCAGCACCTTCACCTTGACGATCTGCCCGGCCTTCACCGCCTCCGACGGATCCTTGATGAAGCGGTTCGACAGCTCGCTGATGTGCACCAAACCATCCTGATGCACGCCGATATCCACAAATGCTCCGAACTTGGTCACATTCGTCACCACGCCCTCGAGCACCATGTCCGGCTGCACGTCGGCAAACTCACGCACAGACTCCGAGAAGCTCGGAGCAATGAACTGATCACGCGGATCGCGCCCCGGCTTCTTCAACTCCTCCAGGATGTCGGCCACCGTGAAGCTGCCCGCCGCAATCTGCTTGGCGTCAATCTTCGTCAGCAGCTGCGGGCTCTTGATCAGCTCCGCGATCGGCGTATTCAGCGTGGTCGCAATCTGCTCCACCACCGGGTACGACTCCGGGTGCACCGCCGTGCAATCAAGCGGATTCTCGCCATCGCGAATCCGCAGGAAGCCCGCCGCCTGCTCGAAGGTCTTCGGCCCAACGCCCGGTACGCTGTTTAATTGTGCCCGTGAGCGGAACTTACCGTTCTGGTCGCGGTACGACACGATGTTCAGCGCCGTCCGCTCGGTCACGCCTGCCACATAGCGCAGCAGCGTCCACGACGACGTATTCAAATCCACGCCCACACGGTTCACGCAGCTCTCGATCACCGCCTCCAGCGACTGCTGCAGCTGCCGCTGGTCCACATCGTGCTGATACTGCCCGACGCCAATCGATTTAGGATCGACCTTCACCAGCTCCGACAGCGGATCCTGCAGCCGCCGCGCAATCGAGATCGCTCCGCGCACCGTCAGGTCCAGATCCGGAAACTCCTGCCGCGCTACATCCGATGCGGAATAGACACTGGCTCCGGCCTCCGAAACTGTAACCGAGAAGAGTCCATCCAGCTTGTGCTCGCGCAGAAAGTCGCGCACAAACGCGTCCGTCTCGCGCGACGCGGTCCCATTGCCGATCGCAATCGCCCGCACATTGTGCTTCGCGATCAGCGCCGCCAGCGTGTCGCCCGCTCCAGCTGCGGCGTTCTTCGAGGTGTGCAGATAGAGAACATCATGCGCCAGGAACTTGCCGGTCTCGTCGACCACCGCGACCTTGCACCCCGTACGCAGGCCGGGATCAATGCCCAGCACCGAGATCGGACCCGCCGGCGCGGCCAGCAGCAGGTTGTGCAGGTTGTCGCGGAAGACCGCGATTGCGTCCGCATCTGAGCGCTTCTTCAGCTCCAGCCGCAGCTCGCCCTGGATCGAAGGATTCAGCAGCCGCTTCCAGCAATCGTCGATCGCCAGCTCCAGCTGCGGCGTCCAATCGCCCTCCGCACGCAGAATGCGGGCGCGCAGCAGCCCGGTCGCGCGAAGCGGCTCGAGCTCGATCAGGAAGTACAGCACCGACTCCGTCTCGCCGCGGCGCATCGCCAGCATGCGGTGCGACGGAATCGACTTCACCGGCTCCCGGTATTCGTAATACATCTTGAACTTTTCCTGCTCATCGACCGCGTCCAGCGACTTCTTGCAGACGATGATGCCCTCATCGAACATCAGCGCCCGCAGCGCCTTGCGCAGGTCGGCATCCTCGCTGATCGTCTCTGCGACGATGTGCCGCGCGCCCTCAAGCGCGTCCTCCACCGTGGCGACCTCCTTCTCCGCATCGACAAAGGTCGCGGCAAACTCGAACAGCGGCTGCCCGATCACCTGCTGCGCCCAGATGGTGTCGGCCAGCGGCTGCAGGCCCCGGTCACGAGCGATGGTCGCCTTGGTGCGCCGCTTCGGCCGATACGGAAGATACAGGTCCTCGAGCTCCGCCCGGTCGAAGGTCGCCTCGATGCGCGCCTTCAGCTCATCGGTCAGCTTGCCCTGCTCCAGGATCGACGACAGAATCGTCTCCCGCCGGCCCACCAGCTCGCGGAAGTAGGACAGCTTCTCCTCGATGTCGCGGATCTGCACCTCGTCCAGGTTGCCCGTCGCCTCCTTGCGATAGCGCGCGATGAAGGGAACGGTGCCGCCCTCGTTGAGCAGCCCGATCACGGCGACCAGCGACTGCATGGAGAGGTTCAGCGACTGCGCGATGTGCAGCAGAATTTCGGGAGAGAGGGTCTTTGCGTCGGCCATGTGTGTGTCTATCGTAGCGGCAAACAGTCTGGAAAACGGCTCCGCCGCAAATCCAACTCCATCAAGGGGATAACTCCGGGCACCCGATCTTCGGCGCGGCCCCGGTCGCGCCCGAAATCGGGTACCCATCCTTCGCGGTCCGCCGCGCAGGATGGGACAGAAAACTCCCCTAAACCACGATGTAGCTGTATCGTCCCTCGCACTGCAGCAGCGCAATCGCGGACCCCATCGACGCGATCACCAGAGCCTGCGGCACCGTATGCGCCAGCATGTCCCGCACGATCGTCTCCGGATCCTCGCTCAGGCTGTAGTGCTTGATCAGCTGCCGTACCTGCTCCTCCAGCGCCGTGTGGCAGCTGAGAAAGCGCACCCCGCGCCGCTGCAGACCCTGCATGCTCGCGTCCTGCAGCGGAGAGCTCTCGTCGTTGGGATTGGTGCTCGAGGTAATCCGCGCGGCCGCCTCCGTGAGCTTGCTCGGATAGTACGGATTTCTTACCGCGGGCTGCCCGGTCGCAGGATCATTGATCTTCAGCCACGCCCCGATCTTGTACTTGCTCCATACATAGTCGTCGTAGGCCAGCAGATTGGCAGGTCCATGCAGCCCGCCAATCATCCGGATCTCCTCGACCGGAACCCCAAATCCATAGTGCAGCCCGTTCAGCGAGTTCTTTACCTTGGCGAGAGCCGCTCCATCCTCCACCTGGGTGATATCGAAGAGCTGCTTCACCCGGGCCTTCTCCCCCAGCAGAGCCTCGAACGAACCCAGCTTCCACTGTGTGGTCTTCCAAACAATCTGTGCCTGTGACGTCTGCTCCAGACTCTTGAACGCACCCAGGGCCGCCAGACACGCAGCCGCCTTCGAGGCAAAACTACGACGGGTTAAATCCTTCACTCCGATACCTCAACTTCCGTTTTCACCAACCACCATTGGACGAACGTTCAAATGCCTCGGTCACATTTTCTACTGGCGCCCCGCCGCACCCAGCCTTTGCATCGGCCAGGATCGCTTCCGCCGCTCTGTTCCCCATTTCCTATTTCCTATTCCCTATTTGGAATTCCCCATCTCCAATCTCCTGATCCCTTTCCCTTTCCCTTTCCTTGTACTTGACAAGATTGCCCCTAAAAAGACCGTCGCGTGCGGATGATAATCGCACAGCTCGACCGATCCAGGGCATACCCAGGTCGCACCTCGTTTTGGACTTATCCAGTGTATTTAGAAGACTTTAGGACCCAAGTCAGGAGGGAGGGGGGAAGGCCGCGATCCACTCCGATTCAGCAAAACTTCAGCAAGACTAATTTATGCTTCCTGCAAAGCAATATCCCTGCAAGTCTGGAGTCTCTCGTGATCGCGAAGCATATCCGACTTACGATCAGCAGCTTGGCTCTGATCGCCATGGTTGCACCCGCCCTGACCGTCAAGGCGCAGCAGCCCTACAGTGTGCTCACCAAGTGGACGATTGGGGGCGAAGGCGGTTGGGACTATCTCGCCGCGGACACCACGGCACACCGCCTCTACATCACCCACGCCACGCGGCTTGAGGTGCTCGACACCAACTCCGGCAAGCCTGTCGGAAGCATCACCGGCTTCAAAGGCCTCCATGGAGTGGCCTTCGACGACACCGGAAAGTTCGGCTACGTCACCGACGGCGGCGCCAACCAGGTCGTCGTCTTCGACCGCTCCACCCTCGCCAAGGTCGCCTCCATCCCCACCGGAGCCAACCCCGACGGCATGGTCTTCGAACCCGCCACCAAGACCCTCTGGGCCTTCAACGGCCGCAGCAAAGACGCCACCGTCATCGACGCCGCGAATCACACCGTGGTCGCCACCGTCCCGCTTCCCGGCCGGCCCGAGTTCCCCGCCGTCGACGGCTCGGGAACACTCTTCGTGAACATCGAGGACAAGAACGAGGTCGTCCGCATCGACGCCGCCGCCAAGAAGCCGACAGCTGCCTGGCCGCTCGCCGGCTGTGACTCCCCCTCCGGTCTGGCGATCGACACCGTCGGCCACCGGCTCTTCTCCGTCTGCGACGGCAAGAAGATGGTGATCACCGATGCGACCTCAGGCAAGAGCCTGGCGACGCCAACCATCGGGGACGGTCCGGACGCGACCGGCTACGATCCCGCCCACAAGCTGGTCTTCTCCTCGAACGGCGATGGCACCTTGACCATCATCGACGCCGGCAAACCAACCTACCCGGTGCTCAGCACCGTCACAACCGAGCGTGGAGCCCGCACCATGGCCTTCGACGCCTCCAACGGCCGGGTCTACCTGGTGACGGCTGCCTTCGGTCCTCGGCCTGCCGCCACGCCGGAGAATCCCCACCCCCGCCCGGCAGCCCTGCCCGGCTCCTTCAGCGTGATCGTGGTCGGACGGAAGTAACAATGCGCGGTTTCAACCATCCCCTCGGGAGCAGCATCACGATGCTGCTCCTCTCCCTCCTGGCCTGCGCCCCCGCCCAAGGCCTGCTCGCACAGGCAGCGGCGGCGGCGGCGCCGGCCCCTACAGCCCCACCGACGATCACCCTCGACCAGGCCATCTCGCTTGCTCGCGCCAACGAGCCCGGCTTCGCCGCCGCCGCCGCCGCAAGCCGGATCAGCAATCTCGATCGTTCGAACGCCCGCGCCGCTCTTTTGCCCAGCGTCACCTACCACAATCAATTTGTCTACACCCAGGGAACCGGCGGCCCCACCCCGCGATTCATCGCCAACAACGCCGTGCACGAGTACACCAGTCAGGGCATGGTCAACGAGACCGTCGGCCTGCAGCAGATCACCGCCGTCTCGCGCGCCTCAGCGGCAGCTGCGGTCGCCTCCGCTGAACTGGAGATTGCCCGCCGCGGCCTCACCGCGACCGTCGTCGGCCTCTTCTACGGCTCGCTCGCCGCAGACCAAAAATTGACCGTCGCACAGCGCGCGGCGCAGGAGGCCTCCACCTTCACAACGCTCACCGAACGGCGCGAGTCCGCCCGCGAGGCAGCGCACGCCGATGTGGTCAAGGCCCAGTTGCAACAGCAACAGCGTGAGCGCGATCTCGCCGACGCCATCCTGCAACAACAGAAATCCCGTCTCGAACTGGCGGTTCTGCTCTTTCCCGATCCAAGGAGTCCGTTCACTCTCGCCACCGCGCCCACGGTTCCTCCTCTAGCCTCGCGCGCGGACGTCGAGGCGGCCGCAACGCATGGGAACCCGGAGCTGCAAAGCGCCCTCAGTTCCCTGCGCGTCAGCAACCTCGATGTGACCGCTGCCCGCGCGGCCTATCTGCCCGATCTCGCCCTGAACTTCGCCTACGGCATCGACGCATCCCACTTCGCCGAACGTGGCCCCGACGGCCTGCACAATATTGGCTACTCGGCCACCGCGACGCTGGACATTCCCCTCTGGGACTGGCTTTCGACCGAACGTAAGGTTCGCCAGGCAAAGATCTTCCGGGACTCGGTTAAGACCGCATTGAGCGCCACCCAGCGCCGGCTCATCGCGCAGCTCGAAGAGTCCTATGCCGAGGCCTCCACGGCGCGCGACCAGCTGCAATCTCTGGTTCTCAGCGTCGATACCGCGCGCGAGAGTCTGCGCTTGACGAATCTGCGTTACAGCGCCGGCGAAGCGACCGTGCTCGAAGTCGTCGATGCACAAAACTCTCTCACCGGCATGGAACTGCTTCGTGAGGATGGAACCATCCGTTATCAGACCGCTCTCGCCAACCTTCAGCTCCTGACAGGAACCCTTTAGCCATGGAACGTGCTCGAATCGCCACTCATCCGACCCTCGTTACCGCGCTTGTGCTCTCCGCTTCACTCGCGCTCGCCACCGGCTGCAAGAAGGCAGAGGAGGCGGTCACGCCGGAGGTCTACGTCCAGGCTGAACATCCACAGAAGAGCAGCATCTCGGAGCAGATCACTGCGGATGCAACCCTGGCTCCCCTGGCCCAGGCCGCCATCTCGCCCAAAGTCACCGCTCCAGTCAGAAAGTTCTTCGTACAGCGTGGGTCGAAGGTCAAGGCAGGCCAACTCCTGGCGACGCTCGAGAACAGCGATCTCGAGGCAGCGGCGCTCGACAACAAGGGTGTTTATACCTCTGCGCAGGCTACCTATGAGACTTCGACCCGCGCCACTACGCCGGAGGACTACACCAGGGCGCAGCTGGATCTCGCCCAGGCCAAGGCAACGCTCGACCTCAACCAAAGCATCGTCAACAGCCGCACCCAGCTGCTTGCCCAGGGAGCCATTCCCGGCCGTGATCTCGACACCGCCAAGGCGACCCTCGTCCAATCGCAGGCAGTCTACGACATTGCCAAGCAGCATTTCGAAGCGGTGCAGCATGTTAGCAACAAGGCCGCTCTGGAAAACGCTCAAGGACAGCTCGCCTCGGCCAAAGGCAAGTATCTCGGTGCCCAGGCGCAGCTGAGCTACACCGAGATTCACAGCCCGATCGACGGGATCGTCACCGATCGCCCTCTCTTCGCGGGTGAGACTGCGGCCGCCGGAACGCCGCTGCTCACCGTGATGGATACCTCCGCGCTGCTCGCCAAACTGCACATCGCCCAGCTGCAGGCGCAGCAGTTAACCGTGGGTGCGCCCGCGGCCCTCACCGTCCCCGGCGTTCCCGAGCCCGTGCCCGCCAAGGTATTTCTGATCAGTCCGGCGCTCGATCCCGGCAGCACCACGGTCGAGGTCTGGCTGCGCGTGGAGAATCCCAAGGGCAGCCTTCGCGTCGGAACCGCGGTGCACGCCGTCATCACCGGCCGCACCGCTGCGGACGCACTGACGATTCCCGCGGAGGCGGTCCAGACCGCGCCCGACGGCCTCACCAAGTCCGTGATGCTGATCGGCGCGGATGGCGCAGCGCACAAGCATTCTGTTAGCCTCGGGATCCAGACCCCCGAGTCCGTCCAGGTGCTCGACGGACTGACCTCCGCCGATACCGTGATCACCACTGGGGCCTACGCGCTGGACGAGGGGACCAAGGTAAAGATCGGCACCCCACCTGCCGGCGATGACGACAAGGCCGACGGCAAGGGCGATAAGACCGGCAAGGCAGACGACAAAGCCGACAAGCCCGCCGCCGGCAAAGCCGATGACAAGACCGACGACAAGGCCAAGGAGAAGGACCCCCAGTGACCGTGCTCACCTCTCCTCGCAACTCCACACCGCAGCAGGGCTTCTGGCTGTCCACGCTCGCCAAGCCCATCTTCTTCTTTCTCATCGTGCTCACGCTCGCCGGCGTCTATGCGGCGACGCAGCTTCCCATCTCCGTCTTTCCCGACACCAACTTCCCTCGCGTTGTGATTGGCATCGACAACGGCGTCATGCCGGTTGAACAGATGCAGGTCACCATCACCAAGCCCATCGAGGACGCCATCAACAGTGTCCCCGGACTGCAGACCGTGCGCAGCACCACCAGCCGCGGCTCGGCCGAGATCAGTCTCTTCTTCGACTGGAACGTCGATATGTACCGCACGCTGCAGTTGACCGATGCAGCGCTCGCCAAGGTGGAGCAGACGCTGCCCACAACCGCGAAGATCACCACCAATCGCCTCACCTTCGCCACCTTCCCCATCCTCGGCTACGCCCTGACCTCGGACACCGACGCCAGCGGCAAGGACATCGTCTCGCCCACCCAGCTCTGGGAGATTGCCACCTATGAGCTGAAGCCGCCGCTCAACCGCGTCGACGGCGTCAGCACCGTCCTGGTGCAGGGCGGCAAGGTTCCCGAGTTCCACATCGTCCCCAACCTCGCCCGGCTGCAGGCCGCAGGCGTGACGCTGCTCGATCTGGTCAATGCCGTCCAGGCGTCGAACATCATCGACTCCCCCGGTCTCTACGACGCCAACCACCAGCTCATCCTCGCTCTGGTCGGCGCCCAGGCGCATGATCCAGTACAGTTGGGGAACCTCGTCGTCAAGACCACCCCCACCGGTGCTCCCGTCCGCGTCGCCGATGTGGCCACCGTCGAGCCCTCGACCATGCCCGTCTACACCACGGTCACGGCGAATGGGAAGCCCTCGGTCCTGCTGAACATCGCCCGGCAGCCCGCGAGCAATACGGTCGCCGTGGCCAATGCCGTCGCCGAAGAGGTCGCCACGCTTCAGCCGAAGCTTCCCGCGGGCACGCATCTGGTCCCCTTCTACGATCAGTCCGAGCTGGTACGTGAGTCGATCGCCAGCGTTCGCGATGCCATCCTCATCGGACTCATCCTCGCCTGTCTAATCCTGTTCCTGTTTCTCCGCGACTGGAGCTCCTCGCTGATCGCCGGGCTGGTCATCCCGGTTACTGTGGCCGTGACCATCCTCTTCCTCTGGCTCATCGGACAGTCGTTCAACCTCATGACGCTCGGCGGCCTCGCCGCCGCCATCGGCCTGGTCATCGACGATGCCATCGTCGTCGTCGAGAACATCGTCGTCCATCGCGACCACGGAGAGTCCAGCGTCGAAGCCGTCAAAAAGGCGCTGCGCGAGATCACCGTTCCCCTCGTCGGCTCCACCATCACCCCGGTCGTCGTCTTCCTCCCGCTCATCGCCGTCACCGGCGTCGTCGGCAGCTTCTTCCGCGCCCTCGCGGTCACCATGACGGCCGCGCTGCTGACCTCGCTGATGCTGGCCCTGACCTTCACTCCAGCCCTCAGCCTGATGCTGCTGCGCAGCTCCGCTCCAAAGCCCGAGAACGGCGAGCCGGAGTGGGAAGAGAGCAAGCCGCACCACGAGGACGGCCCCATCATGCGCCGGGTCTTTCATGCCCATGAGCGCGTCTTGAACTGGGCCCTCAACCGTCCGATTGCTCTCGGCCTGCTCTGCCTCGTCCTGATCCTCGGCGGCTACTTCGCCTACAACGCCCTCGGTTCCGACCTGCTTCCGGCCATGGACGAGGGCGCATTTGTCCTCGACTACCTCACCCCGGCAGGCACATCGCTGACCGAGACCAACCGCATCCTGCAGCACGTCGAGCAGATCTTGCGCAACACGCCCGAGGTCGAGATCACCTCCCGTCGGACCGGGCTGCAGATGGGTCTGGCTGCGGTCACCGAGGCAAACTCCGGCGACTTCACCGTCCGTCTCAAGACCAAGCGCTCCCGTCCCATCGACGATGTCATCGCCGACATCCGTGCCCAGATCAAGAAGACCGAGCCGGCACTCGATGTCGAGTTCGTCCAGGTGCTGCAGGACATGATCGGCGACCTCTCCAACTCACCCGAGCCGATTCAGGTGAAGCTCTTCTCCTCCGACGTGAATCTGCTCCACACCCTCGGCCCAAAGGTGGCCGATGCGATCGGCAAGATCCCCGGCGTGGTCGATGTGCAAAACGGTGTGGATAACACCATCTCCGGTCCCGCCACCAGCTTCCAGGTCGATCCCATTGTCGCTGGCCGCTTAGGCTTCAACCCCACCGAGGTCGCCGAAGACGCAACCTCCATCCTCGACGGTCTGCCCACCACCGACCCCATGATCGTCAACGGCCGCCCCTACACCGTCCGCGTCCGCCTGCCGGAGGCGTCGCGGTCCTCGCTCGATGCGATCCAAAACACCGTCTTCAACTCCAGCACCGGACATACGGCTACGCTAGGCTCACTCGCGCAGGTGATTCAGCTTCCGCCGCAGAACGAAATTCGCCGTGAGAACCTGCAGCAGGTCGTCCTGGTCAGCGGACGCCTCGAGGGCTCGGACCTTGGATCCGCCATGGCCCAGGTGCAGGCGACCGTGCAGCGGCTCCATCTGCCCACGAGCGTCTCCGTCCAGTACGGCGGCACCTATCAGGAGCAGCAGAAGTCCTTCCACGATCTCGCCCGGGTACTTGTGCTGGCGCTTGCCCTGGTCTTCGGCGTTCTGCTCGCGGAGTTCCGCAACTTCTCCGCCCCCATCGCCATCCTCACCAGCTCCGTGCTCTCCATCGCCGGCGTGGTCGCCGCCCTGCTGGTCACCGGAACCGACTTCAACGTAGCCAGCTTCATGGGCCTGATCATGGTCATCGGCATCGTCGCCAAAAACGGCATTCTCCTTCTCGACGCCGATGAGAAGTTCCGCAGCGCGGCCGAGTCCACCTACCCCACCGGCGAGCGCAGCAATCTGGAACACGACCGCAGCAACCTGGAACACAAGCGCCGCAATCTGGCACGCGAGGCCATGCTGCACGCCGCCCAGCGACGCCTTCGGCCCATCGTCATGACCGCCATCGCCGCGGTCTGCGGCATGCTCCCCCTGGCCTTCGCCCTCGGAGCCGGCTCGCAGATGCTGCAGCCACTGGCCATCGCCGTCATCGGCGGGCTCTTTCTCTCCATCTTCCTCAGCCTGATCGTGACTCCAGTCGTTTACTACAACCTGACCCGCAGTCGCCACACCGCCGAAGCCTGATCTAGGGATCCTTTGACTCCGCTGCGCTCAGGATGACACCTCTATGGAGCGGACTGAAGGCTCACCACCCTACGACACGATGTCGTAGGGCCGCATCATGTCGTTAGCCTCATGCTCGAGGATGTGGCAGTGCCAGAGATAGCGGCCGATGAAGCCGTGGAAGGGGATGATGATGCGGGTGACGGTGCCGGAGGGGCACTGGACGACGTCCTTCCAGCCCAGTTCCTGGGCCTCAGGTGGGATAACCGGGCCGATGGGGTGGAGCTGGTCGTCGGTGATGTAGTCCTCAATGGCGATGGGTTGGCGGTCGAGGATCTGGAAGCGGACGAGATGGAGGTGGATGGGGTGGGTTTCGTCGGTGAGGTTGACGATGCTCCAGATCTCGGTCGAGTCGAGCTTGACAATCTCCGTCACGGGATCGACCCAGTGCTTGCGGTTGAGCAGCATGACCATGGGGTCGCCGCTGTCGCCGTCGAACTGATTGAGGGTCATGAGGCGGGTGCGCTCGGCCTGGGACTCGGGAATGCGAGGAACCGGGCGCAGGAGCGCGGGGATGGGGCTCGGGTTGGGGAGTGCGAGCGCGGCGGAGGTCCGGCGCGGGATGGCGGAAGCTGAAGCGGGCGGGGAGACAGAGGTGGTGCTGCTTGCCGCGACGCGGAACTGCATAAGGTCGAGGGTGTCGCTGTGCAGGACGACGTGTTCGCCCGCCATGGTGGAGAAGTCGACGATGAGGTCGGTGCGCTCGGCAGGAGCGAGGACGAAGCGGTGCATCTCGACCGGCGCAGGCAGCAGCCCCTGGTCAGAGCCAATGACCTGAAGGGAGCGGCCGTTGGACAGCGCGAGGGAGAAGAAACGCGAGTTGGCCGTGTTGACGATGCGCAGCCGGTAGGGGCGCGGCTCGACGTCGAGGAAGGGCTTGACCTTGCCGTTGACCACCATGGCGTCGCCGAGGAACTCCTGCGCCCAGACGCCCTCGTCGGGGGGATTGGGATAGTAGAGCTGTCCGGCGGGGTCGAAGCTGCGATCGTAGATCTGCAGCGGAAGCTCGTAGCGTCCCGAGGGCAGACCAAGGCTCTGCTCGTGCGCATCGCGGATGAGGTACCAGCCCATGAGTCCGGCGAAGACGTTGAAGCGGCTGTTGCCCATGGCGTGGTCGTGGAACCAGAGGGCGGTGGCGTCCTGTCCGTTGGGATAAAAGCAGAGCTTGCTCTGGCCGGGGGCGAACCAGTCCTCGGGGTAGCCGTCGGAGAGGGAGGGGACGCGGGCGCCGTGGACATGGGTGACCATGCGGGTCTCGGGGGCGTCCTCCATGCCCTTCATGGGGGCGTCGAGCGGCAGGAAGTGCTTTGCTGGCAGATTATTGACCCAGTCGATGAGGACGCCCTGATTGGAGTGGGCCTCGATGAGCACCGGAGCCGAGGTCTCGCCATAGCTCCACATGCGGGCAGGCGGGAGGTCGCGGTGGAGCCTGCAGAAGATCTGTTTGACGTCGATGCGGTAGTAGGGGGCGTCGACGGCGTTGTGCTCGGCGGAGGAACGGCGGCCCTGGGGCTGGAGCTGGACGGGGAGCGGGAGGGGATCGACGAAGGAGGCGAGTTTGCTGGCGTCGAGAGTACGGCGGCTGTGCGGGGTAGAGGGAATCTGGGCGCCCGCGGGGGGCATCGCCATGCCGGTGGCCGAGCCCATCTTCATGCCGCTCTGTTGAAGCGCCCTGGCGGCGGGGGTGAATGGAGCGACCCCAGCCGCCAGGGCTGCATGTTGCAGAAGTCTTCTGCGTGTCCACTGCTGCAACGTACTGCGCTTCAAGAAAACAGCCCTACCCTTCCGGTGTGTCCAGCCTTGCGGCTAGCTGCCCTGCTGGACCAGACCGGTGTCCGGGTTGAGGATCAGCTTCTTTCCATTCTTCGGCTTGGCTTTACTGAAGTCAAACATCGTGTTCAGCGAGCCGGCCTGCGCGTCGAAGGAGCCGGCGCCGAGGCGCTGGCCATTGAGGAAGAGATCCTCGACGAAGCGCAGGATCGAGGTCTGGTCGGTGACGGAGTGGTCAACGAAGTTGGCCTTGGCCCAGGGGGAGACGACGATCAGAGGGAGACGGGGACCGAAGCCGCAGCGGCCCTCGACATGGGTCGTGGCAGGGTTGACTCCGGGCAGGGCGGTGGCGCCGTCGCCGCACTTGCCAGCGGCCGTGAGGGCGTCGGACTTGGATTCGGAGCCGTTCATGATCTTGCCCATGACGTGGTCATACCAGCCGTCGGAGTCGTCGTAGGCGATGATGATGGCGGTGTGGTCCCACTCCGGGGTCTGCTGGATGGCATTGATGACGTTGACGACGAAGGTCTGTTCATCGAGCGGGTCGGAGTTTCCGGCGTGCCCGTCCTGGTAGGATGGCGCCTTCAGGTAGCTGACAGCTGGGAAGTTACCCGCCTTGAGGGCGTCGAAGAAGTCGTGCGAGTCGTACTGGTGGTTGGCGCCGTCGTTGTTGGTGCCGATGGCGGCAACCGCGGTGGGCCGGGTGTGCTGCGGGTTGGCGGTCGAGGGATAGTACTGGAAGCCCTGGTGGTGGGGCACGTAGTCGCGCTTGTTCTGGCCGGAGAGGCCGATGGTGCTGCGACGGCAGCCGGTGGTGCCGTTGGGGTTGACGACGGTGAGGTCGAAGCCGCCCTCGAAGAAGCCCCAGCTGACGTTGGCCGCCGAGAGCCTGTCGCCGATGTTGGGACCGGTCATGTGGGTGAGGGCGCCGTTGGTGCTGACGCAGACGTCGCCCACCGGGTCGGCGTCGCCGATCAGGGTGTAGCCGCCGTTGCCGTCGGCGACGAGGTCGCCCTGGGAGTTCTGGTCATCGATGGCGCCGTTGGTCTGGCCGGAGATGAGGTTGATGACGCCCGGTGTCGAGGGACCGAAGCCGGTGTTGAAGTGATGGTCGCTCATCGCGAAGTGCTGCGCGTAGTTCCAGAAGGCGGTGACGGTGTTGCCGTCATAGTAGCCCATGGTCAGGCCGGTGGTGGAGGGAACACCGGTCTTGACGCCGGGAATCTTGGGGCCGTCGGCGCTGCCGACGGACTTGGGGAACAGGTCCATCTTGCCATTGTTGTAGGCCATCTGCTCGGCGCGGTAGTTGTGGCTCTGATCGGCGGTGACGGCCTGAGTGCGGTCGAGACGGAAGGGGTTCGCGGCTCCCTGTCCATTATCGGAATTGAGGGAGTTCGGGTTGTGCGTGAGCAGGTCCCCAGAGAGGCCATCCACCTGCGGCGTGCCCGGCAGCGCGGTGAAGCTCGGTTCGCCCGCCGGATTCAGGGCATGCGGATAGGTCGCGAAGTAGTGGTCGAAGGAGATGTTCTCCTGGAAGATGACGACGACATGCCGGATCGCATCCTTGGGTTGGACGGCAGTCTTGGCTGCGCGCTCGGCAAACAGGGGGCCGGTGGCAAGAATACCGGTCAGCATGGTCGCTATCGTTCTACGGAAGATCGTCATTGTGCCCTCAGATTCCACTATGGCACAGGGAGGTTAATATCCTCTTAAAAGAGGGCACCCTTTGGACTTAGGGGTTGGCTTCAGGTGGCAACGCCGGCAGTCTTTGGAGTGGAGCGAGGTTGCGGAGTGCCCCGATGTTGCTGGGAGCGGTTCAAGGTTCGGGATGGCCGGTACCTTCGGTGAGCGTGACGATGCGGTCGACGGCGGCGATGGAAAAGCTCTCGTGTTTGCCGTTGGGCCAGGTGACGGTGGCTGAGGCGATGTGGGTTTCGCCGCCGAGGCCGAAGTGCAGGCGCAGGTCGCTGGAGCTGTTGTAGCTGGACCCGCTGCGCACCTCGTCCACCCAACTTCTCCTGCTTCCGCGCACGACCACACGTGCGCCGATCGCCGAGCGGTTCGACTGGGTGCCGCTCAGCTTGATCCCAAGCCAGTGGTTGCTGTTCTTCGCCTGGTTGACCAGCAGCAGCGGACGATCGCTGAGGTTGTTGAC
This sequence comes from Granulicella sp., assembly GCA_035568455.1. GTDB lineage: Bacteria > Acidobacteriota > Terriglobia > Terriglobales > Acidobacteriaceae > Edaphobacter. The sequence continues at coordinate 17,078 of DATMOB010000121.1, read as the reverse complement.
GACGGCCTCAAGCCGCCCATCGTTCCATAGGTCGGCGATGGCGAGGCCGCGGCCCGACATCGGCTCGGTCATGCCGGGGCCTGAGCTCTTCGACACATCCTTGAACCGGCCGTTGCCCTGGTTCCAGTAGAGGAAACGCGGCTCCTTGTAGGCGGCGCCGAGCTTGGCCGAGTCGACCTCCGGGTAAACATGGCCGTTGACCACCAGCAGGTCGGGATAGCCGTCGTTGTCGATGTCGGCGAACATGGCGCCCCAGCCCAGCGCGTCCGAGTTGATGCCGAGCCCAGCGGCGTAGGTCTCGTCGGTGAAGGTGCCGTCTCCGTGGTTGCGGTAGAGGATGGCTGTGTCGTCGGAGAAGTTGGTCTTGAACAGGTCGATGTGCCCGTCGCCGTCGTAGTCGGCTGCGGTCGAGCCCATGCCGGCCTGCTCGCGACCATCCTCGTTGAGCGCCGTGCCCACCTCTGCCGCCACGTCGGTGAAGGTGCCGTCGTGATTGTTGCGATAGAGAATGGAAGGGGTGGAGTCGCAGGCGACGTAGATGTCCGGCCAGCCGTCCTCGTTGTAGTCGAGGGTGGTCACGGAGAAGCAATAGTGTCCGACGGTCTTCTCGATGCCGGAGGCCTTGCTGACATCGCGAAATCGGCCGCCGCCCTCGTTGTGATAGAGCAGGTTGGGCGCGCTGGGCAGTCCGCGCGGACCACACATGACGGCTGCCCCCTTCCACAAGCAGCCGGCATCGGCTCCCGGTGCCGGCGTTGTGGCCAGATCGAAGTGGACGTAGTTAGCGACGATCAGATCGAGGCGGCCGTCGCGGTCGTAGTCGACGAAGGCGCAACCGGTTCCCCACTCCTTGCCGGTGCCGGCCACGCCGGCCTGCTCCGCCACCTCGCGGAAGGTTCCGTTGCCCTGATTATGAAAAAGCCGCCCCTTGCCGTAGCCGGTGACGTAGAGGTCGTCGAAGCCGTCGTTGTCGTAGTCCCCGACGCAAACGCCCTGGCCCCAGCCAGAGGAGACCAGCCCGGCCTGCACGGTGACGTCGGTGAAGGTTCCGTCATGATTGTTGCGCAGCAGATGATTGCTGGGGGGAGTTGCTCCGTGCTTTTCTGCTCCGGGCTTGGCCGCACCCGGCAGCTCGGTGCCGTTCACCAGAAAGATGTCGGGCCAGCCATCGCGGTCGTAGTCGATGATGGCGACCCCGGAGCCGGTGGCCTCGAGGATGTAGCGCTTGTGCTCCTCACTGCCGTTGACGTTGCGCACGGTAATGCCGGCCTTCGCGGCGACGTCGACAAACCACGCCGGCGTGGGGTGCTCAGCGCTGGCAGGATAGACCTTTTCGACCGACTGGCCCGGCTGCGTTCTGGCGCCCCCATGCTGCGCGTCGGCGAGCCCGCTCAGTCCCAGCATCACAATGCAGCCGAACAGCCATTGCTTCACAACAGCGACCCCTTGCTATCCTTAGACGCTTCGGACCCTTTGCTGCCTGCTGTCGAAGAGGAGAGCGGATGCCCCATGGCCACCGTCTTCAGCACCCTTCCGCCTTCTTCGATCACGTACAGGTGATTGGCCGCCAGGTCTCGCAGGACATCCTTCACTCCCGAGGGCCAGGCCAGCTCCACCAGATCGGCCTTCCTGGCCGAGTCCAGACCGAAGTGAATTCGGAGATCGTTCTGCGAGTAGTAGCTGCCGCCGCTGCGTACCTCTTCGATCTGGCGCAGCGGCTGTTTGCCCACACCCGACCTCTCCTGCGAGGCGGTCTGCGCCGTCACCGTAATCCTGGTCCCGATGCCGGCGCGGTTGCTCTTCTTTCCGACCACCCTGATCTTGATCCAGTTGCGCGCCACGCTCGCGTCGCAATGCAGCAGCTGCGGCGGCGAGTTCACGCAGTTCACCACCACATCCATGTTGCCATCGTTGTCGTAGTCGCCGAAGGCGCATCCACGCGCCGCGACGGCAGCCGTCATGCCGTTGCCGGCCAGGCTCGTCACCTCCTCGAACTGGCCATTTCTCAGGTTGCGATAGACATACTTGCGCTCGGCGTAGGGCGCATCCACGGGCGATCCATCCACTTCGGGATAGACGTGGCCGTTGGCGATGACGATGTCCAGCCAGCCGTCGTTATCCAGGTCCACGAAGCCGACGCCCCAGCCCAGGTAGCGTGTGTTGATCCCAAGCCCTGAGAGATAGGTTCTGTCCTCGAAGCTTCCGTCGCCCAGATTCTGATAGAGCGAGTCGGTGTCTCCGGCGAAGTTGGTCTTCACGATATCGAGCAGACCGTCGCGGTTGAAGTCGCCGACCGAGACCCCCATGCCGGCCTGCGGCTTGCCGTCCGGGGAGTAGGCGATTCCGGCCTCGATGGCTACATCCTTGAAGGTTCCGTTCTTCTGGTTCTGATAGTAGGTCGCCGAGGTCGAGTCGTTGGCGACGTAGATGTCCGGCCAGCCGTCGTTCTCCAGATCGGCGACCGCAACGCTCAGGCCATAGGTGCCGATAGTCTCGAGGATTCCTGCACTCTCGCTTACGTCGCGAAAGGTTCCATTGCCCTGGTTGCGATAGAGGATGTTCTTTCCGCCCTCCAGACCCGGCGGCCCGCAGGCCACCTGGATGCCCTTGTACGCGCACCCCGCCGCCTCGGGGAGCGGAGCGGTCTTGATGTCGAAGTCGATGTAGTTGGCTACGAAGAGGTCGAGGTTGCCGTCACGGTCGTAGTCCACAAAGGCGCAGCCTGAGTTCCAGCGGACCTTACTCTGCATCAGTCCTGCCTGCGCGGTGACATCGGTGAAGGTTCCGTCGCCGTGGTTCTTGTAGAGAATGTTTTGCCCGTAGTAGGTCACAAACAGATCGTTCAGGCCATCGTTGTCGTAGTCTCCGACGCAGCAAGCCTGGCCCCAGCCGGACCGGGTCATTCCGCTCTTGGCGGTGATGTCGCTAAAGGTGCCATCGCGATTGTTCTTGAAGAGATGGCTGACCGGCTCCTGCCCTTTGGCGAAGCCTTCCAGTCGTGTGCCATTAACGAGAAAGAGATCGAGCCAGTCATCGTGGTCGAAGTCGTAGAAGGCCACCCCGCAGCCGGTGGTCTCGAGCAGATAGCGGTTCTTATGCTCGCCGCCATAGATGGTCGTGGTGGTCAGCCCGCTCTGCCGCGCTACATCGACGAAGCTGTAGCCGAGCGGCGTTCCCGTGACCGGGGAAGGAAGCCCGCGCGGAGCAGGCCGTGCCGGGGCGTCAAAGCTGGGCCGAGCCCCCAACTGCTGCGCCGGAAGCGCCAGCTTCAGCACGTCCTCGAGCGTCAACACCAGCGCCGTGCGCGAAAGCGACCTCACAAAGCCACGTCTCGTCCAGATCACCGCGTCACCGCTCCTGATCCTTCGCGCACCAGTATAGAGAAGCGTTCGCGAGATGCGTCAAACCGGCCGAGTCTCAGCGCAGGGTCTCAAGCTTGGGTTGACTCGCGGCCTGGAGCTTCTCTGCGGTATCGGTCTCGCGAGTGGCGTCCTCCTTGCGTCCCATCGTCCGGTACGCCTGACCCAGCAGGTTGTGTGTCATGTAGTTGGCTGGATCCATCTTTGCCGCGCGTTCCAGATACATCGCGGCCCCCGCTGCGTCGCCTTGCTTCAGCTGTGTCTTCCCGAGCAGGATGTAGGGGCCGGTCGAGTTGGGCTCGAGCAGCACAGCCTTCTGCAGACTCGCCTGCGCCTCGCCGTAACGGCCCGCGCGGCCATAGGCATCGCCCAGGCGGTCATAGATAGAAGGCTCAAGGGGATTGGCGCTGCGCTCCTTCTCGAACTCGGCGATCGCCTCCTCCAGGTGATTGCCGGCGAGCGCAATCTCTCCCAGCAGCGCATGGGCTAGCGGCAGCGATGGCTCGAGCGTCAATGCCTTCTGGGCGTACTCCTGGGCAACGGGCAGGTACTCGCGGCGCAGCAGCATTCTGGCCGCGAGAAGGTACGCCGAAGCGCCATCCGGGGTGAAGCCGAACTGCGCGGCGAACGCGTGCCGCGCGTCCTCGTACCGCCGCGTATCCATGTAGCAGAGCGCCAACAGGTAGTTGGGATCGGACTTACGATTGCCCACAGCCGCCGCGCTTTTTCCGCGCGAAGCCTCGAGCAGCGGAATGGCATCCGCCGGCCGGCCGAGGCGAAACAGGGTCAGGCCGCGCATCTGTGCGGACTCCACGTCGGCGCCGTCCTCGGCCATCGCCTGCGCAAACGCCTGGTCGGCGGGCTTCAACTCGCCCTGCGCATAGAGTGCAAGGCCTTCAATCCTACTCAGACCCACCACCGGCGGCTGCCTGGTCTTCAGTGCCCCGATCTCAAGGATCGCCTGATCGGCGTGGCCTGCGTCCACCAAGCCCCGCAGGCCGCGCAACGTCTCCGCATCGCTCGCGCCCGCACTCTCGCCCCCGGCAGCGTGCATCGCCGGAGAACTGGCGGCTACCTGTGCACTCCCGCCGGCTGCCAGGGCGAGCGCTGCGCAGCAGAGGCCCGCCATCACAAACCAAGCGCCGAACAAGAATGCTCGCACTCGAACAGAGCGCGTCGTCCGCCGCCTCTTGATCGCGTGGCCACTGAGCCATCTCACAAAGAGACGCGGGAGAGCGACTGCGCTCCCCCGTATCGAGCTTGCTTGCAGATTAGAACTGCACACGAGCGGAGAACTGCAGCTGGCGGGGGTTGGAGGTGCCGTCCGGGTAGGCTCCCGAGGAGATGGCTCCGCCCTGATCGACATTTTGGTTGGGGGTTCCCCAGTTGATGTGGTTGAAGGCGTTGAAGCCGTCGGCACGCAACTGGAAGGTGACCCGCTCACGAATGAGGAAGTTCTTCTGAATGGAGATATCCGTATTGAAGAAGTGCGGACCGAAGGCGGTGTTACGGCCGACGTTACCGATCTGATCCAGGGTCGGAAGCTGGAAGGGATAGCTGTTCGCGGTGAGGGTGTAGGGGTTGTAGAACGAGAGCTTGTTGCCGGGGAAGCCGGTGACGTGCGGGTGGAATGCGCCGGGCAGACCGTTGACGTAGCAGGGCGCGCCGCCAGGGACGTTGTTGCTGCAGCTGGAGTAGTTGAGGGTAAAGGGAAGGCCGCTCGAGAAGTTGACGACGGGGCTGATCTGGATTCCCGACACGGCCTGATTGACGAATCCATTGGCATGGCTGAGGAACGGTTTGTTCCTGCCGAAGGGCAGCTCGAAGAGGCCGTAGACGATGATCTGCTGCTGCCGCAGGAAGGTGTCGCGGCCGTAGACGGCGCTATGGCTCCAGGTGGAGTAGTTGACGGCCTCACTCATCGCCTGCTGCCAGGCGTAGTTGGCGTTGAGGGAGTAGCCGTGCGCCATCTGCTTGGTGAGGGTGACCTGCAGGGCGTTGTAGTGGGTGTCGAGCTGGTCGCCGTAGTCCGTCAGGGCGTTGGTCCAGCCGCATCCACCGTTGGCGGCGTTGACTCCGCCGGCGGCGGCGTAGCCGGGATCGGAGCAGGCAGGCAGCTTGCCCCCGTAGTAGCGCTGCAAGAAGGTGGCGTTGCTGGTGGAGGTGGCCGTCGAGGTAGGCGTGATGGTGGACGGGCCGTTGGGATCGTAGTGCAGCGCCAGACCGTTGACGCTGTACTGCGCCGGAAGCACGATGGCTGCCTCGTTGGGATTGACCGCATTCCCGGAGCTATCACCCAGGGTGTGGGTTCCCTTGTTGCCGACGTAGGCGATGGTCAGGGACAGGGTGGGAGTGAGCGACTGCTGCAGGGAGAGGTTCCAGGCATCCAGCGTGGGCAGCCGCAGCGGGTTAGGGCGCGTACGCGTGCCAACCAGGTTGCCCGGGTTGGGCAGCAGGCCGTTGGCTGGGACCGGCGTCGGAACCGGCGTCGTGGGTCCGGTGGAGAGCAGGAAGGCGTAGCTCTGGTTGCCTCCGGTCTGCGTGATCTGCTGGGTCACCAGGACGGGCAGGCTCTGGGTTGCCGTATGGCCGAAGATGGAGCCGAAGACGCCGATATCGAAGCTGCGGCCGTAGCCGGCGCGGATGACGGTTTTGGGAGTTGCTTGATAGGCGAAGCCGACGCGGGGGTTGTAGGCATTGTGCGGCTTGGTGTAGTTCATGTTGCTGGCGACGGTGCCGATCCCCGCAACCTGGAGGTAGCCGGTATCGAGGTTGAGCAGCGATCCGTTGCCGGGGGCGTTGACGGTTTCGGGGAAGTAGAGCTCGTAGCGCAGGCCCAGGTTGAGGGTGAGCTTCGGGGTGGTGCGCCAGGTGTCCTGGATGTAGAAGAAGTCGCGCTTCTGGAACTCCTTGGCGTTGGTGGAGATGCTGACGTAGCGCAGGAAGTTGGTGGTCTCGCCGAGCACCAAGGTGGCGAAGCCGAGGCCGCCGACGTTGGTGCCGGCCTGCGAGGTGGGTCCGGAGTTGAACTCCAGTATGCCGGTGCGGTTGTTGTCGCTGGGGACGCGGAGGTTGCGGGCATAGCGGAGGTCGCCGCCGAACTTGACAGCGTGGTTGCCGATGGTCTTGGTCCAGTTATTGGCGAGCTGGAACTGGTCCTCTTTCTCGATGAGCGGGCAGTTGCAGCGATTCACGTTCAGCCCGGAGCCGTACTGTGGGCCTAGAGCCTGGGCAGGGATGACGTTGAAGGCGTCGCCGACCTCCTGGAGCTCAAAGGCGGGGGCGCCGGAGGTGATGGGTGCTCCGGTGTTGAGGTTGGGGATGCCGAGCTGGGTGGCGAAGGCGGTGCCCTGATCGTACTTGGAGGTGTTGATGTTATAGCGGAAGTAGCCGAGGCGCACGTCGGTGACGAGTTTGCTGTTGATGGCAATATCCGCACCGGCCGCCGCGCTGTCATTCGCACCGATGGAGGTTCCGGCGTAGCCGCCGAGGCCGAAGCCCGCGCCGCCGGCAGGGCCGAACATGGTGGTTCCGGTGAGGGTATCGGTAAAGCGGCTGAAGCGACCGAAGAGGTGGATCTTATCGCTGAGGGTGTAGTCGCCGCGGACGTCCCACTGATTGCTGTTGAAGCCGCCGGTGCCGCTGGCGGCGTAGTTATTCTTCAACCCGCTGATCGAGCCCGCCGTATTCGGAGCATACGGCTGCAAGAGTCTGAAGAGAGCGAGAGCCGGCGCCGAGAGCTGCGCCGCGGGAATCACGTTGCCGGGGTAGGGGGTCGAGACGCCGTTCACGTTTTGGTATATCGTGCCGGTCGGGATCCCGGTCTTGGCATCGATCGGCAAAGCGTTGAGATACTCGCTGAAGTCGCAGCCGGGAACCCCGGTGACGGTAGGCGCCAGCCCGAGACAGGTCTGGAGGAGGTGGGCGCTGGGCACGGTCTGCACGTTGGCGAGACCGACCTTCTGCCGAACGCCCTGGTAGTCGCCGAAGAAGAAGAGACGGTTCTTGAGGATGGGACCGCCGACGGAGCCGCCGAACTGGTTCTTGAGGCCGGCGGGAAAGGGGTTGGTGGCGGAGAGCTGGCTGGGGCCCTGGGTGAAGGGATCGCGGGCGAGGTTGTAGTTGCTGGCGCGATAGTCGAAGGCGCTGCCGTGGAAGGAGTTGGAGCCGGACCTGGTCTGGGCGGTGACGACCGAGGCGACGGCCTTGCCGAACTCGGCGTCGAAGTTCTGGGTGGCGATCTTGCTCTCGGAGAGCGAGTCCGCGTTCGGGTTGATGACGATGATGCCGAGGATGGGATCCTGATTGTCGGTGCCGTCGAGCTGGTAGGCGACGCCGGCGAAGGCCTGGCCGTCGACCATGATCTGCTTGGATCCCTGTGGGTTCTCCGAGGCGGCGTGGCTAAAGCCGGCCGACTGGGCGCCGGGTAGCAGCAGCTGCAGGTTGGTGAAGTTACGGCCGGGGATGGGGAGATCGATGATCTCCTGCGAGCCGAACTCGGTGGAGACGTCGGCACGGTCGACCTTGAGCAGCGGCACCTGATCGGCGTTGACCTCTACGGTCTGCGTCTCCGCTCCGAGGGCGAGCGCTGCGGTGACCTTGGTGGAGGTGTCGGCGAAGATCTGGAGGCCGGTCTGTTCGTAGGACTTGAAGCCCTGCGCGGTCACCTTCACCGAGTAGATGTCGGGGATGAGGTGTTCGGCGGTGAACTCGCCGGCGCCGTTGCTCTGAGTGGTGATGCTGGTGCCCTTGGCCACGTCGAGGACGGTGATGGTGGCGTTGGGTACGGCAGCGCCGGTGGGATCCGTGACGGTTCCAAAGATCGATCCATAAACCGCCTGGGAGAAGGCAGAAGGCGCTCCGAGCAGTAAAACTAAAAGCATTACCACGAGCGCAGAGAGTGAAAGTGCCCTGGGGGAGTGACCTGACCTCTTCATCTCTAACCTCCGGAAGTCGTTCCGTCTCGCTTGCCCTACGGCTTGTTCCCCGAAATCGTGATTGCTTGGGGTTTTCTTTGCGAGCGTGCGAAAGACACAACCTTCAGTCGGTCGATTTAGCTGGCCGGCGTGCGGTGAGTACACTCTCAAAAGTTGAGGGGGATGTCAACCATAATGTGGACGCATCACTGCACTCCTTGATCGATTTTTGATGGGGTGAAAAACCGACCAGTCAGCGTTACTTTTGCGACAGATTCTCGGAGCAATTCTCGGAGCAGCATACGGATGAGCCAAGATCAAGCAGCGGCGCGTGTAACCTTATGTTCAGTGGTCTTAGAACGTCATCTTCAGTGGTTTGCCCAGCGTCCTGCGATCGGTGCGCATCGAGCGGTTTGTACTGATCGACTGACCTGCTCCAAAGCAGAATCCCGGAGGGTTCTCTCATGCTGTCTTTCCTTTCCTCTCGCCTTCGCGTAGGGCTGCGCCCAGCGACCCTTGTTCTCGCACTTGCGATGGCGGCTCTTCTGCCGGCTGCGTCGTGCGCAGCCAACATCCGGGCCGCTGCACAAACCAGCAGCAATTCAGCCGGCTCCTCCGACCTCTGGTGGAAGCATGCTGTCCTCTATGAGATCTATCCCCGCTCCTTCCAGGATTCGAACGACGACGGCGTCGGCGATCTCAACGGCATCACGCAGCGCCTCGACTATCTGCAGCATCTCGGCGTCGATGCCATCTGGATCGCGCCCATGTACCCCTCGCCCCAGGTGGACTTCGGCTACGACATCTCCAACTACCAGGCGGTCGACCCCCAGTACGGCACGCTGGCGGACATGGATCGTCTGATTGCCGCCGGACAGCAGCACCACATTCGCGTCATCCTCGACATGGTGCTCAACCACACGTCGGACAAGCACCAATGGTTTATCGACGCCGCCAGCTCGCGCACCAATCCCAGGCACGATTGGTACGTCTGGAACGACGGCAAGCCGGCCGACGCACCCGGTGTCACCGAGTATCAGAAGCGCTTTGAGCACGAAGGACGAGTCCCACCCAACAACTGGGTCTCGTTGTTCGGCGGCTCCGCCTGGGAGTGGGTCCCGGCGGTCCACCAGTTCTACTATCACAAGTTCTACAAGCAGCAGCCGGACCTGAACTGGCGAAACCCGGAGGTCGAGAAGGCGGCCTTTGATGCCATGCGCTTCTGGCTCGACCGCGGCGTCGCCGGCTTCCGCCTGGACGCCATCCCCACCCTCTTTGAAGATCCCCAGCTGCGCGATGAGCCCGAGACCGGCGGCTTGAATGCGCAGGGCGATCCCAACCTCAGGACCATCTACACCGACAACCTCCCCGAGGTGCACGGCGTGATCCGCCGCATGCGTGCCATGGTCGCGACCTACCCCGGCAACCGCGTTCTAATCGGCGAGACCTACCTTCCCAACACGGCGGAGCTCGACAAGTGGTACGGCGGCGAGCGCCACAACGAGCTGCAGCTTCCGATGGACATGCTGGTCGGCTTCCACGGCAACCACGACAAGCTGGACGCGGTGTCGTTTCGCGCCCACATCGAAGAGGCTGAGACCCAGCTGCACGGCTCGCAGCCGCTATTCGTCTTCGACAATCACGACAACGTCCGCTCCATCGACCGCTATGGCGACGGCATCCACAATGAGCAGATCACGAAGGTCCTGACCTCGGTGCTGCTCACCAGCCGTGCCACCGCGCTGATGTATGAGGGCGAGGAGATCGATCAGCCCACCACCACTCCCACCCGCCGCGAAGACGTCAAGGACCCCATCGGCATCACCGGCTGGCCCAAGGAGAAGGGCCGCGATGGCGAACGCACGCCCATGCAGTGGACGCCCGGCCCACAGGCTGGCTTCAGCAGCACTCCGCACACCTGGCTTCCTATCCCGCCGAACTACACCACGATCAACGTCGAGTCCGAGCAAAAGGATCCCAACTCGCAGCTCGTCTGGTTTGAACACCTGATCGCGCTGCGCCGCTCGAACCACGCTCTGCACGATGGCGCGCAGACCATGCTCGATCGCGACAACCCGAGCGTCCTCTCCTACATTCGCACCACCGGACCGGGCCAGCCTGCGGTCGTCGTCGCCCTCAACTTCACCGCCGAGCCAAAGACCATCTCTCTCGACCTCGGCGGAACCGGAGTCGCCGGCAAGCAGGTCAAGACCCTGCTCACCGATGCTCCGTCGCTCGCATCCACCACCAGCTTGCAGAACATCACCCTTCCACCCTTCGCCTGCTGGATCGCCTCTGTGCAATAGCAGGCACCCCGGCATGCTGCCCCACGATCCCCGCGGAACGAGTTCCAAAAGGGGATTGTGGGGTTATTTATCTTCGAAGTCATGAACGCGTGACCGGCGCTCGATCGCACCCGTCGCGGACGCGATGCGGGCTTCTGAGATATGCTCACTCCATTGCGCAACGAGGCGACCTCGTGCCTGCTGGACCGGAGCGCAAGTTCACACCAGGCAACCTACTTCGGGAATCGAACCTCCGCCATGACCCAGCCTACCTGCCGCGCCCTCTTCACCACCACCCTGCTCGCTCTCCTCGCTCACGCTCCGGCCCAGAGCCAGAGCCAGACCCGGCAGCTTCGGTCGAGCCAAACCCAAACCGTTCAGACCGCCCCTGCCCCGCCGCAGTCCTCGATCCGCGACTACATCGCCTCGGGCTGGCAGACCCTCTCACGCTCCATGTCGGACTGCAAATCGGTGGTCGATCCCAAGGTGACCAGCGCGCCTGTCCTGTATCTGCCGGCCGGCCTCTCCACCCCTCCAGCCGTCGCCTCCATGGAGCAAGGCTGCCACGTGGAGGTGCGTCATCTTCCACGCCCCATCCACTCCCTCGGCGAGGTTCGTCCCTCCGAGCTTCCGGTCGAAGGCTTGCTCTACCTGCCCAACCGCTACGTCGTCCCCGGCGGCCGCTTCAACGAGATGTACGGCTGGGATAGCTACTTCATCCTGCTTGGTCTGGTGCACGATCATCAACTGGATCTCGCGCGCGGCATGGTGGAGAACTTTTTCTTCGAGATCGAAAACTACGGCGCCATCCTCAACGCCAACCGCACCTACTTCTTCACCCGCTCGCAGCCTCCCTTTCTCAGCTCCATGATTCGCGCGGTCTATGAAGCTCCAGGCACCACACCCGATCCCGAGTGGCTGGCGCGCGCCTACGCCATGGCGCAGCGCGACTATGCTCTGTGGACCTCGCCCTCGCACCAGGCAGGCAGCACCGGCCTGGCCCGCTATCACGATCTCGGCGAAGGCCCTGTCCCCGAGATGGCGGACGACTCCAGCTACTATCCCGACGTCATCCGCTGGCTGATCGCTCATCCCGCCGACCATCCGGAGTATCTGGTATCCGTCCCCGCCCAGCCGACTGCAGCGCAATCCGCCGCCCTCGACCAGGCCACCTGCGACACCCACGCCTCCAAGGTCTGCGCGGCGGCGGTCGTCAACGGCCACCGGCTCTCCGCTGCCTTCTATCGCGGCGACCGCGCCATGCGTGAGTCGGGCTTCGATACCACCTTCCGCTTCGGCCCCTTCTCCGGCTCCACCGATCACTTCGCCCCGGTCTGCCTCAACGCTCTGCTGTTCAAGTACGAACAGGACATGGCCCACTTCGCCACGCTGCTGCATCGCCCAGCCGAGGCCGCTGCCTGGAGCCGCCGCGCCCAGGCTCGCCTCGCCGCCATCGACAAGTATCTCTGGAACCCCAACGCTGGCCTCTACCTGGACTATGACTACGTCGCCGGCCGGCCCTCGGACTATCGCTATGTAACCACCTTCTACCCGCTGTGGGCCGGCGCCGCATCGCCCGAACAGGCCTCAGCGGTCTATCGCCATCTGGCCGACTTCGAGCGCCCCGGCGGGCTGGCGATGAGCGACACCGTCTCCGGCGTTCAGTGGGATCTGCCCTACGGCTGGGCTCCCACCACCTGGATCGCGGTGAGCGGTCTCGAACAAAGCGGCTTCCACCAGGACGCCGCCCGCATCGCCCGCGCCTTCTCCGCAACCATCGTCGACAACTTCAAGCGCGACGGCACCATCCGCGAGAAGTACAACGTGGTCAGCGGCTCGGCCAACTTCAAGGTGGCCGCCGGCTACAAGTCGAACGTCGTCGGCTTCGGCTGGACCAACGCGGTCTACCTCAAGCTGCAGGACCTGCTCGCCTCACCATCCTCCACCCCGGCCACAACAAAGAACTAGTTACGAATAAGCCATGTCCATGTGGAATGAATAATTTGTAGCCGTATGTACATCGCAAGCAGCGGAAAACAAAGATTTTACCGCCGGGCAGTGGGAGAGAACCCACCCCACTGCAAGAAGGGACATGCTGCGCTTGCGACCTATCCCGGCCGTTCCGTAGTATGGCGTCGGAGTACGGCGTCGGCCAAAAGACCGGAGCTTTCGGCTATCCACGGCGGTTAGCCGGCGGCCAAGGCGACGTTTCGCTTGCCGCCGCACAGCCGCAACAGCCCCTCACCGAAGCTGCGCTTATGCTTTCTTTTCATCGCCAAGCCGACCTCCGAGTCTATCGAACGAACAGCCTGACTGCGACGCTCGCGTGCAGTCTCTTGCTTGCGGCGATAGCTGGCCCTCTGAACGCGCAACAGGCTGCTTCCTCGCCGGCCGCAGACCCAGCGCGAGTCAAGCTCACCGCCGCCGACGCCGCGATGCGCGCCGGGATCGCGGCTGCGAACAACAACGATCTTGGCCTGGCTCGCCGCGACTTCGCTCGAGCCGTTGCTCTTGCTCCGCAGGCTGAGGCTGCGCACGCCGCGCTTGGCTCGGTGCTGCTCGCGCAGGGAGACTTCAAAGCCGCCCTGAAGGAGCTCGAACGAGCTCACGCGTTGAATGCGGCGGACACCTCGGCGACCCTCAACCTGGCTCGTGTCCAAAACTCCCTTAGTGACTCAACCGCGGCGCTGTCCCTGTTTCACGAAGCGCTTGCCTCGCCGAATCCGCCGACACTTTCCCCCGACGAGGCAATCGCCTTTGCCGCGAGCCTCTCTGCCGCAGGCCAGAGTACCGAGGCGGAGACGCAGCTTATGGAGGCTCTGCTCCGCGCTCCGGACTCAGCGCCACTCGAGGATGCGCTGGGATCTCTGCTGGCCCGCTCCGGCCGCACCGAGGAGGCGCTGCCGCACTTTAAGCGTGCCGCCACGCTCGATCCGAGTCTTCCGCAGGCTCAGTATCTGCTGGGTGCGAGTACGTTAGTGCTGGGCCAGCCTGAGGCGGCGATCGCTCCTCTGCGACTGGCGGCTACCGCCATGCCCGAGAGCTTCGACGCCCATTTGCAGCTCGGCCGCGCGCTCTCGGCCATGCATCGCGACGCGGAGGCGCTGGTCGAGCTCCACCGCGCGGCCGAGCTGCGAGCCGCGAATACGCCTGCCGATGCCAGCTATGCGCTCGCCCTCGCGCTCGAGGCAAGCGGCGATGCAGCCGCGTCCATTCCTCTGTTCGCCGCCGCAACCACCGCGTCCACCGTATCCACGCTGGGCAACGCCACTTTGATCAACTACGCCCTGGCGCTGGTTCAGACCGGCGATGCGAGGGGCGCGCTTCCGCTCTACGCCAAGGCCCTGACAATGGGTCCGGACTCGGCTACGCTTCGCGAGGATTACGGGGTCGCCTATCTGCAGCAGGCGGACCTGGATCATGCCATCGCGCAGTTCGATGCCGGAGTTGCTCTTGATCGGCAGAACGCCCAACTGCACTACGATCTCGGCCTCGCCTACAAGCTCAAGGACGATCTGAGCCACGCCGTCTCCGAGCTCGAGCGCGCAGCCGCGCTCGATGCGACACTGCCCGATCCGGCGTACACGCTAGGTGTGATCTACATGCAACAGGGCCGCTTCGCGGAGGCCGCGACCCAGCTTCGCCTGGTCACCAAACTACAGCCCGCGAACGGTGGGGCGTGGGCACTGCTGGGCGGTGTTCTCAGAGACGAGGACGACAGCTCCGGAGCCATTGAGGCGATCCAGCATGCAGCCGAGCTCGAGCCCGATCAGCCCAGCCTGCATGTCCAACTCGCAGCTTTGCTCGCACGCACGGGCAAGCCTGAGTTAGCCGCGGCCGAGCGCAAACGGGCGGCCGAGTTGAGCCGTGCGGCGGTGAGCCAGCAGCGCGCGACGTTCGCGCTCAAGAGCGGACGAGCCTTGCTTGCTGAGGGCAAACTGTCTGAAGCAATTGTGCAGCTGACCGCTGCAGCGGATGCCGCTCCGCAGCTCGCCGAACCCCACACGCTGCTGGCCGATGCTCTGTCGCGACAAGGCAAGCTAGCCGAGGCGGCCCTCGAGCGGCAACGGGCGGCCGCCCTCCAGCCGCCTTCGAGCTCGCCAGCGCGATAAAACACGGCGCTCGCGGTCAATCACAGGCGAAAGTAGAGGGCCAGAGTTTCAACGCACCCTTAGTTAAACTCGCTTGCCGAGGCGGCTGAGAGCATCTTGATCAGTTGCTCGTCGCCTTGCTCCTTGGCGATCGAAAGAGCGGTCAAGCCGCGCTTATCCTGAAGTGTTGGGTCTGCCTTCGCTGCCAACAGCAACTTGATGACGGACGTCCTTCCGAACTCAACGGCGTACATCAGGCTGCTGGCACCGTTGGCGTCGACATCGTTCACCTTGGCGCCATGGTCGAGCAGCAGCTTGAGGCACTGCGCATCGCCCTGAAACGACGCGGCCATCAAGGCCGTGCGTCCCGTCCGATCTCTAACCTCCGCGGACGCACCATGCTGCAGCAACAGAGCAGTTACGTTTGGGCTGCCATTGTAGCTAGCCAGAATCAGCGCAGTGTAGCCTTGCTCATCGACTTGATTGAGGTCGGCCTTGCCGTCGATCCAGGCTTGCACCACTTTGACGTTGTCCGCGCGAGCCGCGTCGAAGACGTCGGGGGACTGAGCCTGCGCAGAAGAGGCGCAGAGAGCAAGCGCAAGCAGAAGCGCGAAGAATGCTTGTTTCATGGGCTGGATCTCCTGATCGGGTGAGGCATCACTGCGGAGGCGTTGGGGTCAATTAGTACTGGCTGAAACCGCGGCTGGTTTGTCCGTCTGGTTGGCGCGGAGCAGCTTGACCACCGAGACTCGGCCGAACATGACGGCATACATCATGCTGGTGAGTCCCTTGGAATCCTTCGCGTTCTTGTCGGCACCGTGCTGGAGCAACAAGGTGACGTCGCGTTCATCGCCCTTAAAGGAGGCTCCCATCAGTGCCGTGCGTCCCGAAGAGTCCTTCTTCTCGGTCGCCGCGCCATGCTCGAGGAGGAACTGCGCTACATCGTAGCTTCGATTGTAGGTGGCGAGAATCAGCGGAGTGTAGCCTTTGTCGTCCTGCTGGTTGATGTCCGCCTTATTGGCGATCAGGGCGCGGGCGCTGTTCAGATCATTCGTCCGTGCGGCGACGAAGAGGTTGGGGGATTGAGTTTGGGCCATCGCCGGAAGGGCGAGGAGGGCGAGCAGTATAGCGGTCCATCCAGTCTTCATGGGATCACTCGGCAAGTAGCACCGGTGCAGCCCATACAGGACTGCACCGGTTGGTTGGGTGAGTTGGCGATTAGAGCTTGGCAGCGCGGTCGGTGACCTGCTGCAGGTTAAGGTGCAGGGCCTCTACCAGACGGGTTCCGTAGTCCTTGTCCGCCTTATAGAAGTTGCTGACCGCATCGATCACGGTGTCCGGATTCGTGATCTGGGAGAGGTCGCCCACCAGGTTGGTGATCAGATCGTCCCGATCCTGCTGGCTCAGAGAGCGGTACAGCTCGCCCGCCTGGCGATAATCATCCGTGATACGGATGGGCTTCTGCTGGGTGGGGCCGCTCGGCGCTACCGGGGAGTAGTCGTAGACCGGGTTCTCGGCAATCGTGGTCTGCGCGCGATTCGGCTGGTAGTTGTACTCACCGTGCGTCTCGCGGGAGTCCATATGACCGTCCTGGCTGTAGTTGTTGACCGGAGAGATGGGACGGTTGATCGGCAGCTGCTGGAAGTTCGGTCCGATGCGGTAGCGCTGGGTGTCCAGGTATGAGAACAGACGGCCCTGCAGCATGCGGTCGGGCGAGGGCTCGACACCGGGGACCAGGTTGCCGGGCGCAAACGCCGCCTCCTCGGTCTCCTGGAAGTAGTTATCGGGCATCTTGTTCAGCGTCATCTTGCCGATCTTGTGCTGGGGGAAGATCGACTCGGGCCAGATCTTGGTGTCGTCAAACGGATCGAAGTCCAGCTTGTCCAACTGCTCCTGCGTCGCCATCTGCACGCTCAGCTCCCACGAGGGGAAGTTGCCCTTGCCGATCTCGCGATAGAGATCGTCGGTGGCCTCCTGGGGGTCCTTCAGCAGCGCGGCAGCAAGGGTGCGCGGGTTGGTGTTATTGTAGCCCTGCATCGAGGTCCACTTGTACTTGACGAAGATCACCTTGCCCTGCGCATTGACCCAGCGGAAGGCGTGCACACCCCAGCCGTCCATCTGCCGGTGGTTCAGCGGGGTGCCGCTGTCCATGTACATGTAGGTCATCATGTTGGTGGACTCCCTATCGAGCGAGAGGAAGTCCCACTGGCGGGTCGGATCCTGGCGATTGGTCACCGGCGACGGCTTCATCGCGTGCACGAAGTCGGGGAACTTGATGGCATCGCGGATAAAGAAGACCGGATGGTTGATGCCGACGATATCGTAGTTCCCCTGCTGGGTGTAGAACTTGACCGCGAAGCCGTGAGGATCGCGAGTTCCCGTCTCTATCGAACCCTTGGAAGGCATCACGGTCGAGAAGCGAACGAA
>DATMOB010000120.1:0-20456 GCA_035568455.1 Granulicella sp. | reverse complement strand
AATGTTCTAAGGGCGGGACACGCCCGGTTAGCCTGTGAAGTGAATGGCGAGGTAAGCCGTCAGCAGCAAGAACCCACCGAAATGGCCGCTAGGCGGCCATCGTAGGAATCCCCTTCCTTTAGGGAGGGGAGGATGTCAACTACGTCGTCGATAGGCATCATTGTTGCTGCCGTGAACATCCCATGCTTCTCCTGCTTACGCCCAGCAAAAAGCGCCGATCGGAGGCCTCGGCGCTTTCACTTAGTTGCAGTCAGTTGTTGTTCTATCCAAAGGTTTTCCAGAAGCGGCTTCAGACGTTTCTGATGAAACTGCCGTTGTGCAACTCCGTCATCGCTTGGCGCAGTTGCTCCTGTGTATTCATCACGATGGGGCCGTGCCAGGCCACCGGCTCCTCGATGGGTTTGCCCGAGACCAGCAGAAAGCGGATTCCCTCCGGTCCCGCCTGCACGGTGATCTCATCGCCGCGATCGAATAGGACCAGCGAGTGATTGCCGATGTCGTACACCGGCTCGGCATCGGGCGCGGCCGCCTGCTCGGTGAGCACTGCGCGCGGATCGGAGGCGTCGCGGAAGGTTCCTGAGCCCGCGAACACATAAGCAAAGGCGTTGCGTGTGACCTCCACCTTAATGCGCTTACGCCGCCCGGGCGCCACCGAGATATCCAGATAGTTCGGATCCGCGGCCACACCCTCTACCGGTCCCTTCTTGCCCCAGAACTCGCCGCAGATAATACGCGCGCGGGTACCGTCGTCTTCGGTCACCTCGGGGATGGCGCTGGCCGGAATGTCCTGATAACGGGGCGCGGTCATCTTCAACGATGCAGGCAGGTTGGCCCACAGCTGGAAGCCGTGCATGCGCCCCTGGGCGTCCCCCTTGGGCATCTCCTGGTGCAGAATGCCGCGGCCCGCGGTCATCCATTGCACGTCGCCGGCCGTCATCTCGCCGCGGTTGCCCAGGCTGTCGCCGTGCTCCACCGAACCGGCCAGCACGTAGGTGATGGTCTCGATGCCGCGGTGCGGATGCCAGGGAAAGCCGGCCAGGTAGTCGCGCGGATTGTTGTTGCGAAAATCATCGAGCAGCAGGAACGGATCGAACTCCTTGGTCTTGCCGAAGCCGAAGGCGCGTTCCAACTTCACGCCGGCGCCCTCGAGTGTAGGCGTGGTTTGAATCACTTCTTTGATTGCGCGGAGTGACATGACATTTCCTCCTTCTATGCCGCCTGGACACGGCTTCGCGCTCGTGTCCGGGCGGAAGATTTCGTTAGGCCTTCACGAACTGCAGATCCAGGGTGATGGTGATGTCTTCGCCGACCAGCAGACCGCCCGTCTCGAGTGCGGCGTTCCAGGTCAGGCCGAAGTCCTTGCGGTTGATCTTTGTGGTCGCGGCCAGCCCGATGCGGGTGTTGCCCCACGGATCCTCGGCCTCAGGCGTCGGTCCCTCGACGGCGAACTCCACCGGCCGGGTGACGTCACGGATGGTCAGGTCACCGGTCACCACCAGATCGCCGCTGCGGTCGTGCTTGATCCCGGTCGACTGCAGACGCATAGTGGGAAACTGCTCCGCGTGGAAGAAGTCGGCGCCCTTCAGGTGATCGTCGCGTCCTGCGTCGCGGGTGTTGATGGAGGCGACCTCGATCTCGGCCTCGACCGAGGAGCCGGTCACGTCGTTGTGGTCCAGCAGCAGGGTTCCGTTCACGTTGGTGAACTGTCCCTTCACGTTCGAGATCATCATGTGCTTGACCTTAAACTCGGCGACGGAGTGAACCGGGTCGATCTTCCAGGTGGTGGCGGAGGAGGTGGGGGCGAGTGTGCTCATGGTTAGGTTCCTTTCAGTGTTTGATTCGTGACGCGGATAATCGTTGCAACAAATAATTATCCAAAAAAATCAGGTAAGCGGGCCGCGGCTCTCGCGCAGCAGCTCGGTCAAGGCCCGCAGCCGCTCCCGGCCCAGATGGCCGAGTTGCGCGCGATGCTGCGCGCGCACCGGCTCATCCAGACGGGCGAGCAGCTCCAGCCCCTCCGGCGTGATCCGGGTCAGCACCATGCGCCGATCCTTGCTCTCCCGGCAGCGTGAGATCAAGCTGCGCTTCTCCAGGCGATCGAGCAGACGAGTGATGTCCGGGTCGCGCGCAATCATGCGGCTGCCAATCTCGCCGCACGGCAGACCCTCCGGAGCACCGCGCAGGATACGCAGTACGTTGTACTGCGCAGAGGAAAGATCTTCGCTTTTCATCACCTGCGTCAGCTGGCGGGTGAGCAGGTCGGTGGTGCGCAGCAGCTCGACAAACACGGCCTCCTCCGGACAGGCGGCCGGCAGCGGCTTGCTTTCGGATTGAGGGGCTCTTTTCATCTCCCCTAAATATAGTCGTTGAAACGATAATTGTCAAGAGGTATTCTATTGAGAGCGAAACACGCAACGGTTCACGTCCGATCTCCGCCCGTTTGGTCGTAGCCAGGCGCAATTCCGGGCGAATATACCGCGGCCGAACCCGTTCCGGGTCGCAGCCGCGCTGCGGCGCGCAGACCGGGCCAGACGACGCGCGCCAATGCTCCGGCCGTGGTGTCGAAAACCGCCCCCAATGTCGGGATTTCGACAGCCGGACCGTCTCCTGCTTCGCCGAGCGCGATTCCGCCCACGGTGGTAATCGTTGCCGATTCAACTAGATCGCGGGCTATCGGCCGGAGCCGCACTTTGGCATGGCGAATGCACTATACGGGGCAGCACGCAATCAGTCCTAGATCCTCAGGAGAATGCAATGCGATCCCAGTTAGTATTTGCCGCCACAGCCTCCGTTCCGAACCGGTATCTCCTGACCCGACTCGCCGCGAAGGCGACCCGCAAGCTACACCGGCCCAACACCCGCATCCAGGACACCGCGAACGATGTCTTGATTCGTTTCAAGGATGTTTCCCCGGTGACCGGCCTGCCCACGGTCGAGGAACAGGTGAGCGACGAGCCGGTGGCTCTGTGCTTCTCGTAGTAGCCGCCAGATTCAAGCCATCGACGGACTGATTCTCCGCAACCCATCAGGAACAAGGAAGGTACATATGCTGGACACCATGCAGATCACCGAGCAAAGACCCACACGATTCGCGACCTCTCCCGACTTTTGCGCGATCTTCACCGAAGAGATGCACAGCCTGTACCTGCTCGCGTTCCTGTTGACCGCCGACCATGACCGCGCGGAGCAGTGTTTTGCCCGCGGCCTGGAAGCCTGCGAGGAGGGAACCGGGGTCTTCGTCGAGGGAGCCCGTTCGTGGGCCCGTCGCACCATTCTCAAACTCGCCATCCGGATGGTTCGGCCGATGCCGGATGACACGGATCACGTCTCGTTGAGTGCTCTCAAGCGCGTATCGAGCTCGGAGCGGGACAACTACTTTGCCGCGATTCTCGCACTCAACCGCTTCGATCGCTTTGTCTTCGTCACCTCGGTGCTCGAAGGCCAGGCCGACGACGAGTGCACCTCGCTGCTGGGTTGCTCGCGGCAGGACCTGATCATCAGCCGTAAGCGGGCGTTCATGCGCCTGGCGGCCACCGAGGAAGGCTCCTATCTCTTCGAAGAGGGCCACCAGGCTTAGCTCGCAGGCTGGCCCTTCGTACCTCCATCGCGTGGTCGCCGCACCTGACCGCCAAGCCCACCCGGGAAAGAGCTCTCTTACCCGGGCTGGCTCGTTGAATCGAAAGCATTGAACCTTCCCGCAAGTCCTTCTGAAAAAGAATGTAAGTCCTGGGCCGCAATCCTTGGCGTGCGAAACTCTGCTCCGTATCAATCGATGACGCCGACGTTAGTCTGGACGCCTCTTGCTTTGGTGGGTGGGGCGTCTTCCTTCTGGAGAGCCAGGAGAACGGTATGGAACGATCCCTACTGTTGCCTTGCGCAGAGCGTATTCGGTACCTTACGAACCCCCGGATCATGCAATATGGATGGAACCTGGATTCCTCGTTGGAATCGGCGCGTACTTAGGCCGAAGCGGCGCCGGGAGCATGGCGCGCCAAGAGAAATGCCGGGGTAGACCGACTGTAGCGCCAGCAGAAGCGCTCCAACCGAGCCAGATCGTTGCCGGGGTTAGAATGCGAAGGCGAAAGCTCGCCAGGGGGGTGAGCCATCACACCATCGAGAAGAGTCGCCGCTGAGTCCGCGAAGAGTGCCTCCAGCCTCAGGCGGGTGGCCGTCGTTTGTCTGATCGGAAGCTCGGCGCTGGCAGTGCTGACCCTGGTCTGTTTCCGGCTTCATGTCACTGACGCTGCGGTCGTGTGTCTCTATCTGATCCTTGTCGCTCTGGTGTCCCTGAAGGGCAGTTTTGTTGCCTCGGCGGTGATCTCGCTGCTCGCAACCGGGTGTTTGGACTACTACTTTTCGCCTCCCATCTTCTCTTTCGAGATCAGCGATCCGCTCGATCTGCTGACAATCGTTGCCTTTTTGACCACCTCCGCGGTGGTTACCGGCCTGGCAACCAGACTGCAGCAGGCGATGCGGGAGGCATACGCCGACATGGAAAACCGCAGGCGAACCGAAGAAGCGCTGCGCCGCAGTGAAGCGTATTTGGCGGATGCGCAAAAGCTCAGCCATGTGGGTAGCTTCACCTGGAAGGCACTCGCGAAGGAGAGTACCTGGTCCGACGAAAGCTATCGCATCTTCGAGTTGGACCCGACCGAGAGACCGACCCTGGAAAGGATCCTCGAACGGGTGCATCCGGAGGATGTCACCGAGGTGCGACAGACCATCGAGCGCCGCGACCGGGAGGGCAAGGACTATGAACATCACTATCGGTTGCGGATGCGCGACGGTTCGATCAAGTACATCCATATCGTGGCTCATTGCCAGCGCGATGCCGACGGCGGCATCGAGTTCGTCGGCGCCGTGGTGGATGAGACCGCGGCCAAGCATGCCGAAGAGGCGCTGCGGAGCAGTGAGCAGCAGTGGCGCGATGTCTTTGAGAACAACCCCACCATGTACTTTATGGTGGATGCCCAGGGGACCATCATGGCCGTCAACCGCTTCGCCGCCGAGCAGCTGGGCTACACGGTCGACGAGTTTGTCGGCCAGCTGGTGTACACGGTCTTCCTGGACGCCGATCGTGAGGCGGCGCGGGACAGGATCAATTATTGCTTGCAACAACTTGGCCGGCCGACGACCTGGGAGCTCCGCAAGGTGCGCAAGGATGGCGCGGTGCGATGGGTGCGAGAGACCGCCAGAGCCGTTATGCGAGCGAACCAGCCGGTCGTCCTGATCGCCTGCGAAGATATCACCGAGCGTAAGAGCGCGGAAGAGAAGATCCGGCAACAGGAGAACGAGATTCGGCAGATCATCGACTTCGTTCCCCAGCACGTCGCCGTCCTCGGGCCCGATCGCAGCCGGCTTTATATCAACCAGGCCGCGCTCGAGTACCACGGCGTCACTCTGGGAGAGTGGCAGAACTCTGGTCGGCTTACGCCGGAGAACCCAAGCCGCTTCTTCCATCCGGATGATTGGTATGGGATCCTGAGCGAGACAAAAGAAAAGTTCTCGGGCGGGCTCCCGCTCGCGCTCGAGGCTCGGCTACGGAGAAAAGACGGAACCTATCGCTGGTTTCTCTTCCGCTATAACCCGATGCGGGATGCACAAGGGAACATCCAGCGCTGGTATGTCGCGGCCACCGACATCGAAGACCTGAAGCAGGCGCAACAGAAGCTGCGGCAGAGCGAGGCCTATCTAGCGGAGGCGCAGCGATTGAGCCACACCGGCAGTTGGGCGGGAACCCGTGCCGCCAGCCAGATCACCTACTGGTCCGAGGAATGCTACCGTGTGCTTGGATTCGACCCGCACGCCGGACTGCCCAGCTTCGAAACCTTCTGTCAACGCGTTCATCCGGAGGATCAAGCCCGGCTTCTGAAGACGATGGAGCAAGCCGCGCGGGAAAAGGCGACGTCCGAGCTGGACTTCCGCATCATTCACCCCGGCGGTGCCATCCGGGATATCCATGTGGTCGCCCATCAGGTCCTCAGCCCGACCGGCGAGCCGATTGAAGCCGTGGGCACCGTCATCGACGTCACCGAGCGCAGGCGGGCCGAGGAAGAGCGCGAGCGCTTGCGTGAGGCGCAGGCCGCCCTGGCGCGCGTCAACCGGGTGATCACCATGGGAGAGCTGACCGCTTGGCTGGCGCACGAGGTCAATCAACCGATCGCCGCCGCCGTCACCGACGCCAACACCTGTCTGCGCTGGCTGACCCGCGATCACCCCAATTTGGAGGAGGCGCGAGCGGCCGCCAGGCGCCTTGTGAAGGACGGAATCCGCGCTGCCGAGATCATCAATCGCATCCGTCAGCACTTCAACAATCAGACATCAAAGCGGGAGTTGTTGGAGATCAACGACGTCATTCGCGACACCATCCTCCTCATGCGCAACGAAGCGAAGCGCTCTTCCATCTCCATCCGCACCGAACTGGCAGAGAACCTTCCTCTCATCCTGGCAGATCGGGTGCCGTTGCAGCAGGTCTTGATGAACCTTATGATCAATAGCATCGATGCCATGAAGGAGGTGAGCGAAACGCGCGAGCTCACCATCGTGTCGCAGCCCACGGAAGGCTCCCAGGTTCTGGTTTCCATCCGTGACACCGGCGTCGGGCTTCCTCCGCAGCTCACCGATCAGATCTTTAATACCTTTGTTACCACCAAGTCGCATGGCACTGGTCTGGGATTGAGAATCAGCCGCTCCATCATCGAATCGCATGGCGGCCGACTGTGGGCAGACGCCAATTCTCCACGCGGCGCATGCTTTTCGTTTACGCTGTTGAGCAACACCGAGGCAGGAGATGACGACCTTCGATAGTTCCACGGTGTTCGTCGTCGACGACGATGCCGATGTGCGTTTGGCTATTCAGAACCTGCTCCACTCGGTGGGCCTGCGTTCCCAGGCCTTCGCCACGGCGCCTGATTTCCTGCGCAGCGATCGTCCAGACGGTCCCAGTTGCCTGATCCTCGACGTCAGACTCCCTGGAATCAATGGTCTGGACTTCCAGCGCGAGCTGGCGCACACCGGCATCCGTATTCCCATCATCTTCATCACCGGTCACGGCGACATCGCGATGACCGTGCGAGCGATGAAGTCGGGCGCTGTGGAGTTCCTCACCAAACCCTTCCGCGATCAGGACTTGCTGGACGCCGTCTACCAGGCGCTGGAGCGCGATGCGCTCTCCCAGCAACGGCAGAGCGAGCTCGGAGAACTGCGTCGGCGCTACGCCTCGCTCAGCGGGCGCGAGCGCGAGGTCATGGGACTTGTGGTCTCCGGCATGCTCAACAAGCAGATCGCCTGCGCGCAAGGCATCAGCGAGGTCACGGTGAAGATTCATCGCGGCCATGTGATGCGGAAGATGCACGCCGCCTCGTTAGCGGAACTGGTCCGCATCGCGACCAAGCTGGAGATCCCCTCGGCTAAAAAGTAGCTTGCCGCCGTCTGCATCCGGGCCGCTTGCCGGCTGCCGATGCGTCTACCACCTGCCGGTTCAACTGCCTCGGGAGACCTCCCGTTACACCCCTGCGGAAGGGAGTAGCTTCATATACGAAGGTATGATTGCGCGATGGCAGGCAAGGGCGCAAGCTGTAAATTGCTATGGACAGCAAGTTGAGATCGCTGGTTGTGATTGTCGACGATGATGATTCGATGCGCGCCGCCCTGCAGGGTCTTCTGCAGACGGTCGGTGTTTCGGCACAGGCATATGCGTCGGCGGAGGACTTCCTCAACTCCGGCGCTCAGTACCAGGCTGCGTGTCTGATCGCCGATATCCGCATGCCAGGTATGTCCGGCCTCGATATGCAGACCAGGTTGAACGCAGAGCGCTGCAAGATTCCCATCATCTTCATCACCGGGCACGGCGATGAGAAGATGCGGATGCATGCGTTGCGGGCAGGAGCAGTGGAGTTCCTTGCGAAGCCATTCGACGATAACGTTTTGCTCGAAGGGGTGCGGGCTGCCCTGGAGAGTTGGGCCCAGCAAGGGGCGTGAACGCCGGCCTCGAGGAGGCTGCTGCCGTTCCAAGGATTTGCGATGGACAGTCGAATAGGTTGGGAGCGGAGGTTCGAACAGATCATCGGTAACAGCCCAGCGCTGGAATCGGTGCTCGAACATGTCGAACGTGTCGCGCCGACCGACTCCACCGTTCTGATCGAGGGCGAGACCGGCACCGGCAAGGAACTGTTCGCACACGCCATTCACAACCTGAGTGCGCGCTGTGGCCGCACGTTCGTGCGTCTCAACTGCGCCGCCATTCCCATGGACCTCCTGGAAAGCGAGCTGTTCGGCCACGAAAAAGGAGCGTTCACTGGAGCCATCGCGCAAAAGATCGGCCGCTTCGAGCTCGCCGATAAAGGCACGCTCTTCCTCGACGAGGTAGGCGACATCCCCGCCGGCTTGCAGCCCAAGCTGCTGCGCGTCCTGCAGGAACGAGAGTTCGAGCGCCTGGGCAGCACACGCACCCATCAGGTGGACGTCCGCCTGGTGGCGGCCACCAATCGCGACCTCGCCGAGATGGTCAAGCACAGCCAATACCGCAGCGATCTCTACTACCGGCTCAATGTGTTTCCCCTGCGGCTGCCGCCGTTACGCGACCGCCGCGAGGATATTCCCGCCTTGGTGGAGCATTTTGCCGAACTCTTCGGCCGCCGCGTGGGCCGGGAGATCGAACACATTCCCGCGGAGACCATGGCCGCTCTCTGTGCCTATGCCTGGCCCGGCAATATCCGCGAGCTGCAGAATCTGATCGAGCGCGCCGTCATCCTCTCCGACAGCGGTGTGCTGCCCAATCCCCTGCCCCCCGCGAAGATTCAGGACTTCGAGCTCTCTCCAGAGGCCATGACCCTGCGCGACTCCGAGCGTGCCCTGATTACGCGCGCGCTGGAGGCCGCGGGCGGGGTGCTCGGCGGCCCCAACGGCGCCGCTGCCAGGCTGGGCTTGAAGCGCACCACCCTGCTTTGCAAGATGCAAAAGATGGGGATCTCCCGGCCCGGTCTGCAGAACTTTGAGGACGTGATGGGGGCAGAATCCCAGGACCCGCATTCCCCGCCACGCGTGCAGTAGCGTAGCGATCCTCCCGGCAGCCAGAGCTTTTGGATGCAGAAGAATCCGCCTCGCAGTGGGTTGCTTTACTCCGTGGGGTTGCGGCTCCGGGTGTTGGGGCGGTTCAACAGTTCCAGCGAAAATACCAGTCTTTGAACCGCGGCTTCCTTGCTCCGGGGCAGATGTTGAATCTTGCAGCCATACAGATGGGTCACCAGGCCCTCATGTTCGATCTTCTGATGCGAGGAGACGAGCAGATCGACGCTTACGTTTCCCAGTTCAAACAGGTCCAGAAGCGCGTCCCGCAGCACCAGACCGACGGGCAAGCTCTCGGGGAGGACGGTGGTGGACTCCAACTTCACTCCTCCCAGAGACAGATTGGTCATCTTCAGGTTGATCGGTGTTCCGTCCGGGAGCTTCGCGCTACACGCAGAGGGCCCGATCACCTTGGTCCGATAGTGCTCGCGACGCTGGATAAACTGCATATCGGAAGGCAAAGGCGAGCGCAGCGCAGCCGCTCCATCGAATTCCGTTTCCACCGCCGTAGACGCAGTGAAGCGCACCGAGACGCCATTCAGCGTGGCGCTGAAAAGGATTCGATTGCTCGCAAGCATCGCCCGCGTCTCTTCAAGAGTCCGTCCAGCATCATAGAGAAAGTAGCCGGCATCCCCATCGATATGCAACAGCATGGTCAGAACCTTGTGGCCCCGGGACAGAGCCAGCGTAACGAATCGCCGTTCGTTCAGGATGTCCTGCATAATCCGGTGAATGTCGACCGGTGTGGTTATGCGGTAAGGGTCATCCACAGACTGCTTCGACAAACTGACGGGTTCCATGCTCGCTGACAGCTTCCATCCTTAGGGACTGTATCCTAAGGGAGTATAAGCTATGTGCGCACGATCGCACGTTGAGACTTCATCTCCCCACATCCCGGCCGAACCCGTGGCCGGGATGAGAGTTCTCTGCAAGCTCCACGAAGTAGCTGCGCAGACTAATTACGCCGTGCCGTTTTCGGCTGCATCAGTCCAACGAGCAGCGGTTCCCACTGGCGGTACACCGCTACTCCAGCCGTCCCCAGCAGAATGCAGAAGATCGCGGCGACGGGCAGTACCCGGTCGGCTCGCATCCAGGTCATGAGGGAGTTGAGACTTCTTCCAGCCTCTTTGGTCATGAAGAAGAGACTGGGTCCCCAGACCAGAGCTGTCAGTCCGCAGATGGCCCATGCGGCCCTGGTGACCCGAGTGCGCATCAGCAGAATACCGGCGATCGGAAACACCGTCGTATAGCTGTACTCCCACACGATCCCGAAGCTCAAGAAGAACATCAGCGATGCCGCCATCAGAACCATCAATGCCGCTTCGATCCGATCGTCTCGATTCTTCAACGTCAGCACCAGAAGAGACATCTCCAGTACGAGGATCCCGGGTATTCGATACCAGGCATCGGGTGTCCGGGCGTTCTCCAGCCATCCATCCAGGAACACCGGCAGCGAATACACGTCGACATTCTGTAGCCGCGTGTCGGTCATTGCGAGCATCTCCAGCCAATGGATGCTGTTGTCCTTCATGGACTGGGTCACGGTGAAACCATTGGAATACACGTCCATTGTCTGCCGTACGATGGCCGGATGAGTCGCCAGATTCCATCGGTCGGCCCAACTCATGGGCTCAGGGTTCAAGCCCGGCACAACGAGAAACAGCGTCGAAACGACAACATAGATTCCCAGCGCCTTGAGAGCCGCCCTGCGAGTCTCCCGCAAGCACAATAAGAGCGGCAACATAAGAAAGACCGCAGGCTTCGAGAAGAGCGAGATGAGCAGACCGGCAAGCAGCATCCCCTGATTGCGCGCGGTGCTGCCGATCTCGCGCATCTCATCCACGGAGACCAGTACAAGGGTAAGAGCGAGAACGAGGATCGCCTGTACATTGCCTGCGCCTAGCATCACAACCAGTGGAAACGACCCGAGCATCAGCAGGCAGACCAACGGTTTCCGTACCGGATCGCTTCCGCGGCGCATGATCAGCCACGCGGAGGCGCACATCAGCGCGAACGAAACCGCCGTCCACACGCGAAACGCCATCCAGGGTCCGAACGGAGACAGCCACGGCCCCAGCGCTAAGGCCAGCGCCGGATGGTAGACATACCATGTCGCGTATGGTCCGTAAGGCTTGCCAGCGAAGGTGTCGAAGACGCTTCGTCCATCCAACAGGTTCTCAAAAGCTCTTCCTATTTGAAAGAAGTCAATCCCGGGATTTGACCTCCCATGCGTCTGATCGTAAAAAAACGAACTCAGCAAGCCGTAGCGAAGAGACAGCATCAAAAGAGTCACCCAGGCCACGGTCGCGCCCCAAACCACCCTCCCCCACCCCTCTCGTGTCATCGTTCTTTTCCCAGTTGCCGAAACGCGTCTTTTGTTTGCAACCGGTCGCTCCTTAATCAATTTTCTCCGACAAATCTCTCCGATAAATTTCTCCGGCCCAACTTCCGCCGAAGCCCGACAATGCTGTCGCTCGCATAATGGTGAACCGGATGGAGGTGTCTGACCGTTCTAACACAGGCAGCGCCTTGGGTCGCCATTTCAAGAGGCAAAGAAATAACTCCATAGGAAGACGGCATGCGATCCAGACCGTTTTCACCTCGAGTCCGGCGGGAGGCCCATCGTTGTCCTCTTACAACGACAAGTAAATGGATCGCCTCATCTTTGCGTCAGTACCTCGACATCTCCGGTCCTTCGCAGGATGTCCACCCCGACCGTCTCCGCATACCGCTCAAAAGCAAGATCCAGTACAGATGAGCCGATCACGAGATTGTGGATCTCCACGCGGCGCAGCGCCTCCGGAAGGGTCGTATGGTAGAGGTAGATTCGCGATTCCTTTGCCTTGATCGTGAGGCCAAGGCACGCCTGCAGCGTCATGAAGACCGAGCCCGCGGCCCATGCCTGCGGCGAACAGGCGGCCGGATAAAGTGTGGGCCCTTTGCCAGGTCGCCGGGGAAGTCCGCAGATCAGCTCCGGAAGGCGATGCAGCTCGACAAACAGCGAGAGATCCAACAGGCCGGAGAGGACCCGCAAAGCGATCTGCTTTTCCCGGCGGTGCTTACTCCCGAAGGCAATCAGCGCATTGTCGTGCGGCCAGACCGAACCGTTGTGATAGGACATCGGGTTGTAGCGCTTCTCGTTCGCGGCAATGGTGCGAATACCCCACCCTGAAAAGAACTCCGGAGTCATCAGCGACTCCATCGTGCGCGCCGCCTGCGATGGGAATGCGATGCCGGAAAAGAGGCACTGGCCCGCATTGGAGCTGCGTACCCGGCACGGCTGCTTCTTGCCATCGAGGGCGAGCGCAAACATGCCCAGCTCATCCGACCAGAAGGCCTCCGAGAACCTCTTCCGCAGCTCCTCCGCCTGCGACTGCAGCCTCGCTGCCAACTCCGCTTCGCCCAGAGCTTCCGCCACCACAGCCATGCCAGCCTTGGCTGCGAAGACATAGGCCTGCACCTCGCAAAGAGCAATCGGTCCTTCCATTACTAGGGATCCGTCATGATGGAAGACCGAATCCTGCGAATCCTTCCATCCCTGCTGCAGCAGCCCGGATTCGGACTTTCGGGCATATTCGACAAAACCATCGCCATCGATATCGCCATACCGATCGATCCAATCGAGAGCTGCGCGGATGTTCGGCCAGATGCTCCGCAGGAAATCGATATCCGCGGTGCGCTCGTAGTAGAAGGCGGCCAGAAGGACGAAGAGCGGAGTCGAATCCACGCTGCCGTAGTACATCCCGAATGGGACCTCGCGCAGCCGCGCCATCTCCCCCTTGCGCGTCTCATGCAGAATCTTTCCCGGCTCCGCGTCTCGCTCCGGGTCAATGCTCGTCGATTGCGTCGTCGCAAGATAGGACAGCACCCCTTTGGCAATCTCCGGCGCCAGCCACAGCAGTTCAAGAGCCGTGATGATCCCGTCGCGGCCAAAGACGGTGCTGAACCACGGAACCCCGGCATAGGGATATGGACCGAACTTGGTCTGAACGAGCAGCATACTGAGATCGGACCAGGAGCGGTTGAGCAGATCGTTGAACTGCTCATTGGAGGTGTAGATCGCCACCCCTGCCAGGGGCGATGCGCTGCGTTCATACTGAATGCCGAGCAGCGCCTCCTCAAAGCTCACCTGCTTGGGCTGAACAACTCCGTCGTTGCTGCAGACAACATCGAGTGAGAAGATGGCCTCGTGTTGCGGCTCGAGATGGAGTGGAACCGTAATCTTGTCGGGTTCAGCGACGCTTCGCAATCCCGAGCACTGAATATGTGTCTGGCGGATCACGTGATCCAGGCCCTCGTAGGACAGCACGACACTGCCCGGGGTCAATTCCTCTGGCAGACTTTTCCCGCGTTCCGATCTCTTTTGCCCGCGGACCTCAAAGATGTCTTTGAAGTCTGCGGCAAAGATAAAGCACAAGTCCGTATCGACCGGCTCCGATCCGAAGTTGCGCACCGAGATCCGGTCGAAACACGTGCTCTCTGCCAGAAACTTGTTGCGATAAACATGCAGCGTGCCTCGGGGCAGCAGCTCGCCGGAAACAAGCTCGATGTCCGGATTCGTCAGGTCGACAGACACCGTGACGTTGTCCTCTCGAGTCGTGGAGCTCAAGAGCAGAGGTTTATATCCAGCGATACGCAGCTCCAGCCGGGACAGATAGCGTGTTTCCTCATGGAACAAACCCTGTTGCCCAGGCCCCACGGGTTGAATGTCACCGTAGCGGTCGAATATGGCGAAGGTGTCGCCGTGTAGCAGCACCAGCGTGCGGCCATCCGCCAGTGAGGAATCGGCGCGGATGTAAAACTGTTGTCCGACTTCGATGAGATCCAAATGCGAAAGATGATCTGCCATAACAAATCACATCTATCTCCGAATCATGCAGCCGAGGACAGCGGCTCCCCGGGGAGGAAACTAGGGGAGCTCGCCCTGATCTTCTTGTAGATGGTCACGTAATCGCGACACATTCTGCGGGCGCTGAAGCGCTCTTCAAAAATCTTGCGGACCAGCCGGCGGTCGAGCCCTGGAATCTGTCGGACCGCCTCGACCGCCTCTTCCATGCTATCGACCAGATAACCGCTAACGCCGTGATCGATCACCTCCGGGACAGAACCCATGGGGTAGGCAATGACTGGGGTGCCGCACGCCATGGCTTCCGTCAGCACCAGGCCAAACGGCTCCTGCCAATCGACCAGGAACATCAGCGCATAGGCATTGCTCAGGAACTCTGTCTTTTCATGCTCGCCAATCTCGCCCAGATACTCAACCAGCGGATCGTCCATCAGGTGGCGGATATTCGCTTCGTAGTAGGCCCTGTCCGTCGCATCGATCTTGGCGGCGATCTTGATCGGCATTCCTACCCTTTGCGCGACCTCGATGGCGCGGTCCACACGCTTCTCAGGCGAAATTCTTCCGATGAACGCCAGATACTTTCCATGCTCTTCCTTGGCTGCATACAGATTCTCAGGCAGGCCATGATGGACCGTTCCAACCCAGTTCGCCCATTCCATCGGTGCACGTTGTGCGTCGGAGATGGAAATGAGGCTCATCTCCTTGTACTCCCGGAACAGCGGAGTCACGTCGGGAATATCAAGACGGCCGTGGAGCGTGGTCACGGAGGCAAAGTGCTCCCGGCGCGTTATGGGAAAGTGCAGATAATCGATGTGAAAGTGAACGATATCGAATCGATCCGCCTCCTGCGCAACCATCTCCACCATGCGCACATGGTGCGCGAGAGGGTCGAGGATCCTTCTGCCCTCCAGGCGCAGCGCGCGCTCGCACACCGGACGCAGTTCAGCCCTGGTCACCGAGTCAGCGGTCGCGAACAGGGTCACGCTGTGTCCCTGCCGAACCAACTCCTCAGTAAGATACGACACGACCCGTTCCGTTCCGCCATAAAGCCTCGGAGGAACGCTCTCATACAACGGCGCCACCTGCGCGATTCTCATTCCTGATACTCCCCAGTACTTGTTCATCCCGCGATGATGGGCTGAGATGACGTCGGAAAGCGAGCTTTGCTAAGAAGATGTCTCTGCGGTGGAAAAGGTTACCTCCCGCGATGTGGCCCGACAGGCCCTCATCTCCTTCATAGGAGCCGAAACCGCACTCTCTCAAACTCTTTATGCATTCCGCGCGCGAAAAAAAATCGGCTGTGAAGGAAGCGATCCCTCCACAGCCGATGGCATTGCAAACAAGCGCCAACATCTTCGCGCCTGCTATACACGAGTTAGAAGCTGGCGCGGATCCCCAACTGGATCTCACGCGGGCTGTTGCCCTGGGTCTTAGTGACACCAAAGCTGGTTGGCGATAAGAGACTGAGGCTTGGGTTGGCGAAGTCGAGATGGTTCATCGCATTGAGGAACACACCCGAGAACTCCAGACTGCCGCTCTCCCACACCGCCAGATTCTTCTTGACGCTCATATCCAGGTTCAGGTAGCCGAGACCGCTGATGGGGCCGTCGCCGCCGCCGCCCTGATCGACTC
This sequence comes from Granulicella sp., assembly GCA_035568455.1. GTDB lineage: Bacteria > Acidobacteriota > Terriglobia > Terriglobales > Acidobacteriaceae > Edaphobacter. The sequence continues at coordinate 4,912 of DATMOB010000120.1, read as the reverse complement.
CGAGAATGACGGGACGAACAGTGTCGTAGACCGCAACGGGATCGAGGAACATATTGACCGCCCCCGCTCCCGAACCCTTAACCGCGGTTCCGACACTCAGGGCAGAGTTGATGCCGTCCGTGCCACCCGTGACACCGCGATGCGTATGCGAGCCGCCCCGGTAGGGAGCGGTGAAGACGCACTGCTCTTTGTCGGAGAAGTTGCCGGCATCGGCTCCGCCGAAGGACTGGGAGCCGGAGTTGGTGCTGCAGCTGAGCGGCTGCCCCGTACCGGCCGTGATCACCGGCGAGAGCGTCCACCCGCCGGCAAGCCGGCCGACGATGCCCGTTTGGTGGCTATACCACGGGGTTTGATACACGATGAAGGTGTTGAAGATGTACTTCTGGTTGAAGGACTGGACACCGTAGTTCTTATGCGGATCGTAGGAGTCATTGAGCACGGTGCCGCTGGTCGATTGCGCGAAGGCATTAAGGCCCAGCGCCTTGCTATAGGTGAGGTTCTCCTGCAAGGTCAGACCGTGGAAGCTGGTGGTCTTGAAGGAGACATAGGCGCCGTTGTAGTTGCTGTAGCCGACCGACGTGCCCATGGTGAGGCCGCTCACCAACTGCCCCGAGGAACCGTAGGGAGAGCCGGGGATGGGCGTGTTCATCATGGTACGGGGGAAGACAAAGGAGCCGTTGTCCAGCGCGGACCAGAGAGCAAATACCTTCTGGTTGCCTAAGTTATTGGCCTGATTCGCAATCACCGCAGCGGTGCAGCTGCTGTAGGCGTGGCAATAGGCGGAACTAGCTCCGCCCAGTGCGGCCTCGAAGAACGGCTGCGGTGCGACGTTCGGATAGATCGGCGTCTTGCCGGTGGCCTTGCTGGTGGCCGCCGAGCAGGCGCTGGCCGAACTGGTGCAGCCAAAGGCGGTTTCGATCGCCGCGTAGGCGCTCGCAAACGTCTGCCCGCCGTAGCTGAACATGTACGGAACCGCGTTAGGGTTCTGCATGACGTACTCATGGTGAATGAGACGCCCGATGTAGCCGACTTCAATCAGCATCTTGCGGTTGATCTGCCGCTGGATGGAGAGATTGAAGGTGTCCGCATCGTTCGGACGCAGGCTGGGGTCAAGCGGCGAAGCGATCGCCACGCCCGGGCCGCTGTAGCCGGGGAAGTACGGCTGCGCGATGGTGGCCGGAGCCGTCGCCAAGGGAGCCGTCAGGCCGTCAAGGCCGCTCGCAGTCGAGCCCAAGCGGAATACGGTCGAGTCGTTGAAGTTGGTGGCGCTGCAGGTGCCGTTCGACTGCGGCGTGCGGCACTGTACCGCCAGGATGAGGCTGGGGCTGAGCAGCGGATTGAGCACCTGCAGGTCACCATTGATACGACCGTAGATGCGACCGTACCCGCCACGGATCACCGTAGCGTCGTGGCCGAAGACATGCTGCAGCAGTCCGTTCTCGAAGTGTGGATTCCAGGCCGCCGAGATGCGTGGGCTCAAGGCACCGAAGTACGGGTTGTAGGGATACTTCCGCCCACCGTTCACGTTGCTGACCAGAGCAAATCCGGTCTCAGGATTGTAGGCCTGTCCCTGCGCGGCAGCTGCACTCCGCTGCGCGAGGAAGCTTGCCGTCTGGATGGCATTGCCGCTGGTATCCACCCACATCACCTGGTCGCCGCTGCGCTCGTGTGGAGGCATCTCGATCGCGTAGCTCAGACCATAGTTCAGGGTCAGGCTGGGCTTCAGGTGCCAGGTATCGGTCGCGTACATGTTGTAGTAGGGGATCGAGGTGCTGGCGCCGATGGAGGTCAGCGGCGGGTTCAGCGACAGGCTCGTTCCCGACTGCGAGTATGTATTGGCTACCTGCGTGTCCGTCACCATGCCGTAGTAGGCGGCCAGCAGACGAGCATTGTTGGAGTTGCTGGTCACACTGCCCAGGCTTTTGGCGAGTCCGTTGAAGGCGATCGTTCCGCCGCCGCTGGAGTCACCGATCTGATAGGTGGTCGTGTAGTTGATGGCGTTGCCGTTGTCGCTGCGCTGGTGGTAGTTGAAGTTGTGCTGATACTGGCCGCCCACTTGAATCAGGTGATTGCCCTTCAACTTGGTCAGGTTGTCGCTGAAGAAGTTATCCTTGCCGTCCCAGATACGGGTCCGGATGTCCTGCGCGTCGAGGTTGTAAGGAGAAAGAACCGTGCTGTTAATCTGGCCACCCGAGCTGCTGATTGAGCTCTCGCCCAGGGGTTCCAGTGCACCACCGGCGCCGGTGACCTGCGGGGGAGCGTTATCGTCCTTCCACTGCCAGTAGTTGCGCAGGTAGCTGTAGTGAAAGTCATTGGTCAGCGAGGAGCTGATGTTGGTGGTCAAGCCGAGCACAAGGAACCATGGGTCCTGCGGACGGCTAGCGACTGACGTAGGCACACCAACCCTATCGCCGGCAAACGCTCCGCCGATATCCACCTGGTTTGAGGTGAGCTGGCTCAGCTTGTAGTAACGGTAGCTCGCCATAAGGTGCCACTTGTCGCCGAAGTCATGGTCCACCCGGGCAACGAAGAAGTTGCTGCTCTGCGGTGTGAGCAGGTTAGCCTTATAGCCGATGACGTTGACGCCATCGCAGTACGAGGTGGACAACGCACCGCAGCTGGTGTCGAAGGTGCCGCCTGGATACGACGTGCCCTGCTGCGGCATCTGCTGCGCCCAGAAGTTCTGGATCGTGGGATTCATACCGATGCCGCGTGGGTCGTCGTTCTTCAGGTCGGCGGCCGTGTAGAGGACTTTGTTGAAGGTAAGATTGCCGGCCATCATCGCGGCCGAAGGAACCGTGCGCTCAAAGGTCTGCGATAGAGGGTAGCGGAAGCCCTCATAGTTCACGAACAGATAGGTCTTGCCACCCCAATGATACGGAGCGATGGGACCACCGGCAGCGGCACCAAAGCGGCTGTAGTGATAGCTGGGCTTCTTCAGGTAGGCGTTTTGGAAGTTGTTCTGCCAGGTGTTGCCGCCGAGATTGCTGTCCAGATAGTACTCGTACGCCGTGCCATGCCACTTGTCGTGGCCGCGCTTGGTGACCACCTGCGACTGCGATCCCGTGGAGTTGTTGAAGTCGGCGGTCTGACCCGATGTAGATACCCGGAACTCTTCAACGCTGTCCTGCGGCATCGGCATCACACCCGAGGAGGACCCGCCGCCCGAGTTGAGGAAGCCGCCGGTGGTGGAGTTGCCGAAGGCACCGGTGTACTGCTGCATGCTGCCGTCCATGTCGCTCGAGTTGCTGCCGCCGTCCAGGGTGAAGACCGCCTGGTCCGACACGGTGCCGGCGACACTCCCTCCCGGGGTCACACCCGGCTGGAAGGCGGCGAACGAACTGACGTCGCGGCCGATGGAAGGGAGCGAATCCACCATGACCGGGTCGACGCTCTCGCCTACGGTCGCGTTCATCGTCTGCAGGTCGGCGTTCGACGCCTGTACATCGACCGTGGTGGACTCCGCACCGACCGCCAGCCTGAAGTTGGCGGTGGTCTGTGCGCCAACGGAGACCTCCTGGCTCGCGATCACATCGGTCGAGAATCCGTCCTTGCCGGCAGTGATCGAGTACGTGCCCGGCGGAACGTTCGCCACGACATACGAGCCATCCTTATTGGTCACCGTCGTCAGCTTCGCCTTGGTCGTCAGTTCCGTCATCGTGATCGTTGCGCCAGCCACCACCGCGCCGCTCGGGTCCGTCACAGTACCGGTCACCGTGCCCGCGGTAGTCGCTTGGGCAAATGCAGCGGGCACGCTTAGAGTCATGTGCGCCATAGGAATCATTGTCAGAATCGCTAGTACTGGCCACCGCAAAATGGTTCGTCTCATTCCATTCCCCTTGTTCTGCTCTTGTTGTTTCCAGCTTCGAAGCTGCGTCCTGAGAGAAATCGAGCCTCGGAGCGAAGGGTGTTCGACAGCTCTGCCCGACCCGGGAAGGGCAGGTTGAAAGATTGGTTCTTTTGGGTATGGAACTCCCACGCCTCGATGCCTCGGAATCCGAGGGCAAAAAGGCACATCGAGAGATTTGTCCAACGTTTGGGGTAGGGAGCACCGCCACAGGGCGACTTGGGCCTGTGTGGGTGCGGCATCGACTACGTGAAGCAGTTCTTGTCCAGAAAAATACTTCAGCGCGATTGCTCACAGACCTGCGACTGAGACAGCCGCAGCGCGCACACTAGGCAATGCCCGGCGCAAACTGGGATCTGATGCTGATCCTGCCGCATCAGATTGTTCATCTGTGAAGCGAGAGCGTAATTACTAAAGCGTGGCTTGAATTTACCACAAGACAATCAGGGCAGCAACAGTTCTTTAACCTGGCGACCCCGGCACGGGAGGTATTCGTCTTGCTGGAAGGGTCGCGCACTCGGCCGCGCCGGATGCGGATGCGTTATGACCACAGCGTCAGCGCAACCAGTGGGCAGGCACAGGGCAATTGATCGAATTTGGTTGCTTTTGGATTTGGCGTCCCCGACACGATTTGAACGTGTGTTCTCGCCGTGAGAGTCCCAACTATTCCATTTTGTATGCTTTGGTACTCGCATGTACAAATGAACATATCTTGTTTATTTACATATAGTTGAATGCGTATCGGACTTGTATTCGTTGTGGGCCACTTGTGGCCATTTGCGGGCAAATACGTTACCCAGGCGTTACCGGAAATTCGCCAAATGCTTGGCTGCGCATCAGACAGTGGACGAGGTGACCGTGTGTCGCCTCGTGGCCAGAGTCGCAGCCGAGCTCCCCGGCCGCGCTGACTACTACAACATAAAGGACATTGTTCTGAGAATAGCTCGGTCTACTCAGGTGCCAGCATGGGATAGCCGAGCTTCTTCAGACAGCGCAAGTGGTAGCGAGCGCGTTCTTCCTGTCGTTGTGTTTCATCCGGTAACGGTGTTTCGCGGTATGGTGATC
>DATMOB010000119.1:0-30977 GCA_035568455.1 Granulicella sp. | reverse complement strand
ACTCGCGAGAGTCAGGCCGGGTCGTTTGGGGTGGCGGAGAGGCCCGTAGTACCGATGAAGCCGGGTAATGCCGGTGGAGGGAAGGGGCCTCAGTTGGAAGTAAACGCAACAAGCGACGAAGGAAGAGAGATTGGCGATGAGACTAACAACTCCCGAAGGTTTCTACGCCCTGTATGACAAGGTGCACCGGAAGGAATCGGAGTGAAATCCGCTGTGGTTGGGATTGATTCTGGTGGCTGTTTTGGTGGCTGTTCGTTTCCGACTTTTCTGCTTTTGGGTGCGATTGGGTGCAAGTGCTGGGACGGCCATATCTGTTGCAATCAATACGGTTATGCTGATTTATGCGATTCTGTGCGACTCGCTGCACTTAAAATTCGCAGAAACGAAAGTTTCGTGGGGGTTCAGGGGGCGAGTACATGAGGTCAAAGGCCGTGAAGACCGAATCACAGCGATCGCTCGCGAGTCAGGCGATCCCTTCGCTTTCGCGTGTAACGCCGTCTGCAACTTCTGAATACCGACCTTCTGGCGTTCGCCTACGCCTGCTGCAAAGCCAATGGCGGCGCAGCCGGAGTCGATCATCAGAGGTTTGAGGACATCGAAATCTATGGGGAAGAACGATGGTTTGTCCTGTGGCTGCAATCTACCCGTTTGGCGGCTGTTCAAAACAGCCACCATCAAACTGCCTCCGAGCGCCTCAACGTTAGCAGAGTCCGTCAGACCACTCGAAAGTATCTCTGGGCAAGAACACAGACGGGTACCGCCCGATGATGCGTCCGGTTCAGCGTTGGGAAGATTTATGCTTTAGCGCCTGGGTCAAATCGTCGTGCTCGAAGGCGGATGCGACCGTATTGATCTCAGCCCCCGCAATGCCCTGGCCCATAGCTTCTTCTCTCCAGTGTGACACCGCACTGCCGACTTCAAAGGCCGTCTGCCGCGGTTGAGCTGGGCTGAGGCGGAAGTATTCCGCAACGCTCAAGGCGAGGTCCAGCGAAGCGTCTCCGTTCTGCTCATCAATGAGCGTGGACAGAATGCGCGGTCGAAACTGAACTGGAACCGGGTTGAGGTCATAAGCCGGAGACAATCTCCAACCTCGATTTCCTTCATACAGGAAGCCGTGGTTGCGCAGATGATCGTCTGTGTTCGAGATCAGAATGGAGAACACGATGCGCCGCCAAAGTTCATGCAGGTCTTCTGAGGGGGTAGCACCGTAGCGCTGAATGGCATCGGCGATCTCCAGGTAGCTTCTCGTCTCGTGGTCTACCGCTCCCAACATGCTCATTGCCGAGAGGAATGGCCGTCTCGTAGTGCCTTCTCGGTCAAAGCGCCGTAGAAGGAAGACGGGTCTGCCGGCAACTCGCTCTACCCTTCCGGTTGCGGTGTTGATTCCTGCGGCTGAGGCAAGCAGATGCTTGTACTCGTTCCTAAACTGTCCTGCCCTCAAGTAGACTTCCTTGCTGCCACACCCTGATATCTCCGCGCATGCGGTCTTCTGCCTTCCGTCAAAGACTCAACCCGAAACCCATACTCAACTCCTTGTCATGCGCTGGCAGTGGTACGATCTTCTGCTGAGCTAAGCCGGTAGCTTGCTCCGGCCTATAGGCGCTCTGGTGTGAAACATCATGCCCTAGTGCATGCGGCAGCTTCTCCCGATTGTCCGTGAAGATTTGAGCGTCCCATTGGCCGCGCGATAACCTATGGCCGCTTTTGGGTGATCGTCGAGGGCCGGACAATCGAGACGACCCTACACCCTATGGGTTGCGATGGACGGCGCGGCGGCTGAAGCGGAGAATTTTCGCCTTCCCAGCAACTTTTGCTGGCTTCGTTCCGTGGACTTACTCGTCTTGTGAATGAGAGAGAGTCCAGCAATCCACATGGATTTAAAAGTTGATGGGCGGTAGTGCCGATCGAGCCGTTTCACCCGTTGCGTCCCCGCCTCAATGCCCTTGCGGTGCTCATCGAGGCTCTGCCGAACGGTCATCCTTGGGCTGTCGGGAGTCGATGACCCTTCAAATACTCCACGCACCGTGGCCGGGTGGGGAAGCTGGCTGAGCCGCTTGGCCTCGGCGTCGAACCATCGCTCGGCCTGGGGCCGCGTGGTGAAGTCCGTTCGATGCGCCTCAATGAACCAACGCACATCAGGGATTCCCAGTTGCGCAGCCGCCGCCTGATCGCGCGTGTCGCCGGCCTCAGGAAGCACCTGGCGCAGCTGTCGTGTTGGTTGTGAAGCTGGCCCTTTCTCCTGTGGGGCGTGTTGCCCGCCTAGCGCCAACGGGAAACTCGGCGGCCGACCTCGAAGACCGCTGCCAGGCGAGCGCGGTGCAGAACCGCATAGAAACAAGAAACCCCTCCAAAGGGGAGGGGCAGCGAAGAAAATCTAGATTGAGCTAACTAGCAGTGGACCTACGCGTCATCCACTGCGGAGTGTGCAACGGGTTGTTAGAAGCTCGGCTTGAGAACGTGAACCTGGAGATCGACCTCCATCGGCGTGGCCTGATGGCTTACGGTGGCGGGCTCAAAGCGGTACCGGCTGACGGACTCGAGCAGGTTCTGATCGATGTCCATGCCAGCCGACTTGACGATCTTCAGGTTGGTCGGTCTGCCCTTTTGGTCGACGATCATCGAGACCTCGGCCACGCGCTCCGGTCCGGACTCCGCCCACTGCCAATCCATGGAGCTCTCAACGTCCACGCTATGGACGAGGCGGGGAGGAACCACGCCGGTGGAGACACGCAGCGACGTCGTGTTGCCGGTCGAGCGGTCGGGAGCTGCGGCGTTCAGCGGCTGGGGTGAGGTCAGACGGGCCTCAAGCCGCGGTTGGGCAGGCGAAATTGCCTGGGCATGCGACAGCGCGGGCGCTAGGGCGAGGGCGGCGATCAGGGCTTGAATCTTCATGTTTTCCTCCAGAGACGGAAAGTAACCATCACCACCATAATTTGCCAGCTATACGATTGTCAACGAAAATAACTCAAGAAAAATAGCCACTTCATTTTCAATGACTTACTCGCGCAGTCTCTTCTGCTCTCAGCCGTGTTCGCCGAGTCATCTCTAAGAAAGCGAAGCGCTTCCACCAGCTCCGCACGGGATCCCGAGGATACGACCTGCCGCGCACCCGCCCCAGCGCAATCCCGCCTGCGCCGCCGCGCATCCACCCCGCCAATCCGCGTATTCTGAACATCATGAAGGTTCTGGTCATCGATATCGGAGGCACCAACATCAAGGTCGCCTCCTCGGACCGGCGGGTTCCCATCAAGATTCCCTCCGGCCCCGGCTGCACCGCCGCCCGGATGGCGCAGGACGTTCTCGCCGCGACCGAGGGCTGGGAGTACGACTGCATCTCGATCGGCTACCCCGGCCCAGTGACCAACGACGCCCCGCTCGCCGAACCCCACAACCTTGCGCCCGGCTGGATCGACTTCGACTACCGCAAGGCCTTCGGCAAGCCCATCCGTTTCCTCAATGACGCGGCCATGCAGGCGCTGGGCGGCTACAAGGGCGGCCGCATGCTCTTTCTCGGCACCGGCACCGGACTCGGTTCGGCGCTGATCTTCGACGGCACGGTGGTGCCGCTCGAACTCGCCCACCTGCCCTACAAGAAGGGGCTAACCTACGAGGACTACACCGGTCAGGCCGGTCTCGAGCGGCGGGGCAAGAAGCGTTGGCGCAAGTCCGTCCTCGACGTCATCGAGCGCCTCAAGGCCGCCTTCATCTGCGACTATGTTCTGCTCGGCGGCGGCAACGCCAAGCTGATGCGCGACCTTCCCCCGCACGTCCTGGTCGGCGCCAACGGCAACGCCATCCAGGGCGGCATCGACGTCTGGAAACAGGCACAAGCACCCCGCAAGACATCGAAACAGGAGCGTAAGAATGGCAAATAAGTATGGTGAGGCGGCCCTGATCGCGGCCCGTCTCGAGGTCCCCGCATCGGTCACCGCAGCCGAGCGCTGGGACACCGCCGTCCGTCAGCTATACCCCGAGAAGCCCTATCTGCAGAAGAAGACCGCTCCTCGCGGCGCCTTTCTCGGGCTCTGTGAAGAGGGCCTCGTCCGAGGCATCCCGGCTGGCCAGTACGCCCCATCGAACCAGAACAAGACCTACGCCCTGCGAGCGATCGCTCTCTTGCAGGCGGGCACCCACCGCACCATCAACGCGCTGTGGACGCAGGTCACCGAGGGCGGCGAGATCGCCCACAACGCCCAGATGGACGTCGTGCTGGCGCTCTGGAAGAACGGCCTGATCGTCCCTCGCGCGAGTTGAATCACCGGGGCCCGCTGAAACTGATGCGGCAAAAGCTCGTCTAACCCGGTATGCGCCCCGTCAACCTTATCGCGAAGGAATTCGCCGCCGTTGTGACCGCGCTTCTCCTGGCCACGTTTGCCTCGGCCAGCCGCGCCGGCGGCCAGACTCCCACTGCAGCGCCAGCCTCCGCCCCAGCGGCCGCCGCCCTCTCGGTCGACGCCCGCCTGGTCAACCTGCCTGTGGTGGTGCGTGACAAAAAGGGCGCTCTGATCCAGAACCTGACCAAGGAGGACTTCTCCCTCCAGGTCGACGGCCATCCCCAGGTCATCCACTACTTCGACCGGGACACCCATCTGCCGCTCACGCTTGGCCTGCTGGTCGACACCAGCGTCAGCCAGCGCGACGCGATCGAGGCCGAGCGCGCCGCCAGCTCCAGCTTCCTCGATCAGATGCTCACCACCGACAAGGACAAGGCCTTCCTCATCCAGTTCTCGCGCACCATCGAGCTGCTGCAGGACGTCACCAGCTCCCGTCCCAAGCTCCAGGCCGCACTGAAGGAGATCGACACGCCGCCGCCGGCGGATGGCTCCTACGTCTCTCCGCCGAACCCCTCCGGCTCTGGCTCCTCTGGTTCCTCCGGATCTTCGTCCGACTCCGACAACGACCGCTCCGGCGGGGGCCGCGGCGGTCGCGCCGGCACCAAGCTCTACGACGCGCTCTTCCTCGCCTCCGACGAGATCATGTCCCGGCAGAAGGGCCGCAAGGCGCTGATCATCCTCTCCGGCGGCGACGACCGCGGCAGCCAGGAGACGCTGGCCCGCGCCATCGAAAGCGCCCAGCGCGCCGACACCATCGTCTACGCCATCTACTTTAAGGGTCGGTCCCCGCAGGACAACATGAATCGCCCTGAGATGGGCCGCGGCGGCGGCTATCCCGGAGGCGGGGGTGGCTACCCCGGAGGCCGCTATCCCGGCGGTGGCTACCCGGGTGGTGGATACCCAGGCGGTGGATACCCAGGCGGCAGCGGGTCGCCTCGCGGCGGCAACTTCCCCACAGCGAAAACCGACGGCAAAAAGATCCTCGAGCGGATGGCTCACGAGACCGGCGGACGCCTCTTCGAGGTCACCAAGAAGGAGACCACCGCCCAGATCTACACCGAGATCGCCGAGGAGCTGCGCGCCCAGTACCGGCTCGGCTACGTCCCCGACCAGGCCGCCTCCGCCGATGGTTATCACAAGATCGACCTCGCCTTCGCCAAGCCCGAGGACAAGCAGCTGCTGCTGCAGACCCGCGACGGATACTACAGCGGAAAGTAGCAGCCTCCTCCGAGGTTGCCGATTCGCACGCCTGCGTCGTTCTGCTCGCGGTGTCGTGCCGAAGCGCCGCAAACTTTGCATCCGCCGGCCTCATTCGTGCATTATCTCTATGGACCCACGGCTCTCCGGGTTCCAAAGGACATCTTGAACATGGCGTCGCGTATCTGCTTCCGCAATCCCCTGGCCTCGGCCGTCAATCTCCCGGTCGCACCGACCGCCGCACGCCCATCGCGCCGCCTGCTTGCGCTCGGCCTGGCCTTCGCCCTTGCCGGCCTGAGTGGCCTCAGCTTCGTTCCGGCAACCGTCGCCCACGCGCAGCGGCTCGCCACCCCCTACACCCCCAAGCATCTCTACTCCGAGACCGCCGACCCCACCGCCGACATCGCCGCCGCCTTGAAGCAGGCGCGCCGCGAGCACAAGCGCGTCATCCTCGACTTCGGCGGCGACTGGTGCGGCGACTGCCAGGTGCTCGACATCTACTTCCACCAGGAGCCCAACCTCTCCCTGCTCAGCAAGTACTTCGTCATCGTCCACGTCTGGATCGGCCGCGAGGATCACAACCTGGACGTTGCCGACAAGTATGGCGTGCCGGTCACGCACGGTGTTCCCGCCCTGGCCGTCCTCAGCCCCAGCGGCAAGGTCCTCTACTCCCAGGCCACCGGCGAGTTCCGCGACATGCGCCACATGGACAGCGCCTCGGTCACCGACTTCCTCAACCGTTGGAAGAACTAATCCAGGCTCGCCTCCGGGAGATGCGATGCGCGGGTCTCGCTAGGCGGGAGAGATGCTCTTGAAAAGGGTACAAGCGGTCGGCGCTCTGGGCATCAGCTACCTGTTGTACCTCTCCACCGTGCTGCGCCGCACCTTGTCGAGCGTGCTCGATCACGACTGCCTGAACATCGCGCAGGCTGCGGCCTACTCGGCGCTGGTCTCTCTCTTTCCTGCCCTGATCGTGGCGGCCTCTGCCATCACCCTGCTGCCCGATGCCGCGCCGCTGCGCTTCCTGGCGGCGCAGTTCTTCGACCGCATCCTCCCGCCCGACGTCAGCCCACTGCTCGAAAGCTACTTCGCCAGCAGTCATCGCACCCCCAAATCGATGCAGGCGCTGCTCGTCCTCATCATCGTCTCGCTCACCGGAGCCTCCAGCGTGATCGTTACCCTGATGGAGGGCTTCCGCCGGGCCTTCGAGATCCCCTTCAACCAATGGGGCTTCTGGGAGCGCCGCTGGCGCTCCTTCACTCTGGTTCCCATATCGCTGTTTCCGCTGCTGATCTCCAGCCTGCTCGTGGTCTTCGGCCATCTGCTGACAGAGTGGGTCGCCTTCCACGTCGCCACCCCGCTGCGGGGAACCGTCTTCGTCATCGCCTTCACCCTTCGCTGGGCGGTCGCGCTCGCCGGCAGCGTGGGCATCATCGCCGTCATCTACCACATGAGCGTGCCGCCCTCCTGCCTGGGCGTCGAGGACGAGGACCACGCCGACACCAGGCTCTGGGGCTCGGTCCACACCGTGCGCGCCATGAGCACCCTCGATCGCTCGTGGACGCGCACCCTCCCCGGCGCCGTCCTCGCCACCGCCATGTGGTTCCTCACCACCCTGGCCTTCGGCTGGTACGTCACCCGCTTCGCCAACTACTCCGAGGTCTACGGATCGCTGGGCGCGGGTATCGCGCTGCTGTTCTGGCTCTACATCATCTCGCTCAGCGTGCTCTGCGGCGCCGAATTCAACGCGCAACTTCTCGCCGCGACCCCACCCCAGACCCCCACCAAAACCTGTCCCAGACCCTAGTCTTTTTGGTTGTCATTCCGCAGCGAAGCGGAGGAATCTGCTTCTTCAACTCCCCAAATCCAGGCACGCAACGCGGGAGTATGTCCGCCGTCACCCCCTCAGTGCGCCGCCATCTGCTCCGCTTCGACCTTGACCGCCTTCGCCGGCAGACGCATGATCCACACCAGCGGCGACAGCAGCAGCACCGTCAGCGACAGCAGCGCGAACGCATTCTTGTACGCCAGCATCGACGCCTGCAGCATCATCTGGCGATAGACCGAGGCGATCGCCAACGGCTGGGCGGCACTGAAGCTCAGATGCATGCTCGCCGCGTAGCTGCTGATATAGCTGCGCAGGCTCTCACTCGAGCGCGCCAGGTTGGCCGCGAGCGTCTCCTGGTGCACCTGCGCCGAGCGCGCCAGATACGTCGTCAGCAGCGCCGTGCCCGCCGACCCGCCCAGATTGCGGGCGAAGTTCGACAGCGAGGAGATCTGGTTGCTCTTCTCCCGCGGCACCCCCACGTAGTTCAGCGTGCTGATCGGGATGAAGATAAACGGCAGCCCGATCACCTGCAGCATCCGCCACACCGTCGCATGCCCGAAGCTTGTGTACAGGTCCAGCCGAGTCAGGTTGTACAGGCCCATCGCCACCGCCAGGTAGCCCATCATCACGATCAGCCGCGGATCCGCTTTACCCAGCGTCCGGCCGGCGATGGCCATCCCCACCATCATCACAAAGCCCGCCGGCGACAGAGCCATGCCCGCGCGCTCCGCCGTGTAGCCCAGCAGCGTCTGTAGGTACTGCGGAATCAGCACCGTTGATCCAAACAGCACCATGCCCAGAATCAGCTGCAGGAAGACCGCCGTCCCAAAGTTGCGATTCTTCAACAGCTTCAGATCGACGATCGGGTCAGGATGGCGCCACTCCCAGAAGACGAAGAACAGCAGCGTCAGCCCCGCCAGGAGCGCGGTCAGCTGGATCTGCCCCGAGCCGAACCAGTCCTTCTCCTGGCCCTTGTCCAGTGTGAACTCGAGCAGCCCAACGCCCAGAGCCACCGCCCCCAGACCGATGAAGTCCACTGGATCGCGCCGCTTCCTGCGCGCCACCAGCTCCGGCGGGTCCTCGACCATGCGGTTCGACAGGTACAGCGACAGCAGCCCGATCGGCACGTTGATGAAGAAGATCCAATGCCAGTTGAAGTTGTCGGTGATCCATCCGCCCAGCGTCGGCCCGATCGCCGGCGCCACCACCACCGCCATGCCATACACCGCGAACGCCTGCCCGCGCTTGGCCAGCGGGAAGGTATCGGCCAGGATCGCCTGCTCGCTCGGCGCCAGGCCGCCGCCGCCCACGCCTTGCAGAATGCGCGCGAGCACCAGCGCCGGCAGCGTGGGCGCGAATCCACAGAGCACCGAGCAGACGGTGAAGATCGCCACACTGGTCAGGTAGAACCGCTTGCGCCCAAACCGGTTCGAGAGCCAGCCGGAGATAGGAAGGATGATCGCCGACGCCACCAGGTAGCTGGTCAGTACCCAGGTCGCCTCATCCTGCGACGCCCCCAGCGAGCCGGCGATATGCGGCAGCGCGACGTTCGCAATCGAGGTGTCGAGCACCTCCATGAACGTCGCCAGCGTCACCGTCAGCGCGATTAGCCAGGGATTGTGCCGCGGCTTCCAGTCGTGTTCCAGAATTGCGGAGGCCATATCAGGGTACTGATATAGTAGCAGCGGGCTGATATCCCCCCGGAAAATCAGAGGCCGCCATGAAGCGAAAAATAATCCCGCCAAAGCGTTCCCCACGGATCTCGCTACGGAGCTCCCCACGGAGCACAGAACAGCGCCGCTGCTCGGAGAACCTCCGCCGCTTGGTCACCGGCTACCGCGCCCTGCTCGAGGACGAGCTGCGCGACCAGGGCCTCACCCTGCCTCAGCTGCGCCTGCTCAAGGCCATCCAGCAGCAGGCCGGAGTCAGCGCGGCGGCGCTCGCCCGCACCTGCTCGGTCACGCCGCAGACGCTGCAGGCGGTGCTCGCCCGTGCCGTGCGCGAGCAGTGGATCGTGCGCGGCCGCTCGCTCGGCAACAGCCGCATCGTCACCGCCTCGCTCACCCCGCGCGGCGAAGCCGTGCTCGAGCGCGGAAAACAGATGGCCGCCCGCATCGAAGAAAGGCTCTGGAGCGGCGTCAATCTCGCCACCCTCAAAGATCTCAACCGCATCCTCGAAGCAGGCATCGCAAATCTCGACCAGGAGTCGCGCCGAAGCGGCCCGGCCCAAAACTCCGAAGACGCCCAATGCTCCGACCGTGGCCAAGACGCCCGCTGAACCTGCCCGAATACCGGCCCACGCCGCACATTTTTCATCGCCGCCAGTTAGAATTGCCTTCAACGGCAGATCCCGATTGGCACCTTCAACCTACGAGACAGAGCTTCCCCGGCTCACGCCCGGGAGCTCCGGAAAGAACACGAGCCTCAGCCAGATGAAATCGAACGTGAAGTCCAAGTCCTCCGCGAAGACCCAGAAGTCTCAAACGGCCAAGACAGCTCCCAAGCCCCGCTCTGCCGCTTCGCTTCCTGCTGCGGCCACCGATCCGCTGACTCCTCAGGCCGCCCCCGTGGTCCCGGATCTCCTCAGCCCGGAGCGCCCCCGCCGTGCCAAGATCGTCGCCACCCTCGGGCCCGCCTGCAGCACTGAGGAGGTCTTCCGCGAGCTCGTCCGCGCCGGCCTCGACGTCGCCCGCCTCAACTTCTCGCACGGCTCCCACGCCCAGAAGGCCGAGCTGATCCGCATGGTGCGCAAGGTCGCTCAGGAGGAAAACAAGCCCATCTGCATCCTCGCCGACCTGCAGGGCCCCAAGATCCGCACCGGCAAGCTGAAGGGCCACAAGCCCGTCCTCCTGGTCGCCGGCCAGCGCCTCACCATCACCCCGCACGAGATGGAAGGTACCGCCGCCAAGGTCAGCACCACCTTCACCACGCTCGCTGAGAACCTCGAGCCCGGCTCCCGCATCCTGCTCTCCGACGGCCTCATCGAGCTCTCCGTCGAACGCCTCGTCGCCAATAGACAGGGCGGCTTCGACGTCGTCTGCCTCATCGTCAACGGCGGCATGCTCGGCGAGAACAAGGGCATCAACCTTCCCGGCATCCCGGTCAAGGTGCCCTCGCTGACCGAAAAGGACGAGGAGGACCTCATCTTCGCCATCGGCCAGGGGGTCGACACCATCGCCGTCTCCTTCGTCCGCACCGCCGACGACGTGCGCCACGTCAAGGGCCGCCTGGCCGCGCTCAAGTCCGACGCCTGGATCATCGCCAAGCTCGAAAAGCCGCAGGCCATCGAGCACCTCGACTCCATCCTCGAGGTCGCCGACGGCATCATGGTCGCCCGCGGCGATCTCGGCGTCGAGGTCCCGCCCGAGAAGGTCCCCGCCATCCAGAAGCACATCATCCGCCGCGCCGCCGAGTACCGCACCCCGGTCATCACCGCCACACAGATGCTCGAGTCGATGATCGAGAACCCGCGCCCCACCCGCGCCGAGGCCTCCGACGTCGCCAACGCCATCTACGACGGCACCGACGCCGTCATGCTCTCGGCCGAGACCGCCGCCGGAAAGTACCCGGTCCAGGCCATCGCCATGATGGCCAAGATCGTCACCGAGACCGAGCACCAGATCCGCACCGGCGAACGCCTGCCCGCGCTCGCCCGCGTCCGCCCCGCCCGGCTCTCGGTCGCCGAGACCATCTGCGAGTGCATGGCCCACGCCGCCCAGGACCTCGACCTCGGCGCCATCGCCATCTTCACCGAGACCGGCGCCACCGCCCGGCTGCTCTCGAAGTACCGCCCCGAAACCCCCATCTACGCGCTCTCCCCCCACCAGGCCGCGGTCAACCGCTGCATGCTGCTCTGGGGCACCTTCCCCATCCTCTGCGGCCGCTTCCGCGACACCGACAAGCTGGTCAGCATGGCTGAGATCATGCTCGAGAGCCGCGGCTACATCCGCCAGCGCCAGGTGGTCGGCATCGTCGCCGGCACCCGCACCCGCTCCGGCGCCACCAACTTCATGCGCCTCCACATGGTCGGCGATCACGACACCGATCTCGCCAAAACCAGGAAGACAAAGAAGAAAAAGTAACCTAGTTAGCTACATATCCACTTCCCCAGACGCCACCGTGAGCACTCCACACGGTGGCGTTTCTGTCTGCGCAACACGTGTTTGAAGAAAACAGCAGGGTTAGCCGGATACAGCTTGGGATGAACCTTGAGTTAACCAGAAGCTAACCTGAAGTCTTTATTGATCCCTGAAAAACAGACTCCCGTGGCTGCATAGGGTGATGACAGGGATTCGTTTTTGAGTTGGCGAATCCGTAACAGATCTGTAATGGGCTGTTAAGGAAGACTTCGTAACCTAAGCAAGAACGCCCCCCCAAGAGTACAACTCATAGCTGCCCTGCGCAGGTATGGCTGTCCCACGTCCACCCTCTATGCCCCCCCGGAGATAAAATGTTTCCGAAGTCTTCGTACCTTCTATTTGCTCTTCCCGCCATGTTCCTTGCGAGTCAGCTTCCGGCTCAAACGGGACGAGGCACGCTCACCGGTTCGGTCGTCGATACTCAAGGCGTCGTCCTGCAAGGCGTCAAAGTGACGCTGCAACCAAGCGAGGCCACGACGGTGACCGATGCCAATGGGCAATTTGTCTTCATCGGCCTCAGCGCCGGCGTCTACACCGTCACCGCAAGCTACACGGGTTTTGCGAACAATACGCTCACTGCGCCGGTCGCAGCGGGCCAGCCCTCACATATCGATTTCAAACTCAGCATCGCCTCCAACCAGCAGGACGTGCAGGTCTACGCCGAGCGTCAGGGCGGCGAGCTTGAGGCGATCAACCGCACCTGGAACGCGGACAACATCATTAACGTTTTGCCCGCCGATGTCATCACCAGCCTTCCCAATGCGAACGTGGCCGATGCCATCGGTCGTCTGCCCAGCGTGACCCTGGAGCGCGACGAAGGCGAAGGCAAGTACATCAAGGTGCGCGGTACCGAGCCGCGTCTGACCCACACCACGATCGACGGGGTCACCATTGCCTCCCCCGAAACAGTGCGTCAGATCAAACTCGACCTGATCCCCGCCGACCTGGTCGAGTCCGTCCAGATCAACAAGACCCTGCAGGCCAACATGGAAGGCGACGGCATCGGCGGCTCGGTCGATCTGCGCACCAAGAGCGCGGAGGATCTTCCGACCATCTATCTGGAGTCGACCGGCGGCTACACCCCCATCATTGGCGGCAGACCGGTCTATCAGTTCGATGGAACGGTGGGCAGACGCTTCCTCGAAGGCAAGAAGCTTGGCGCGCTGATCAGCGGCTCGTATGACTGGAACGGTCGCGGCATCAACGACCTGGAGCCGGGGCCTGCGGTTACCGGCACCTACGACCTGCGCGACTACCGCTACTTCCGCGATCGTCGCGGCATCGGCGGTACGCTCGACTATCGCTTCAACGAGACCTCCAGTATCTATCTCAAAGGACTCTACTCGCACTTCGACGACTACGGGGATGACTGGATCTACAGCCCGACGATCAATAACTTCGTCACTGCCACCCAGGGCGACAGCACCGGCTCAATCTCCTTCCAGGCATTGCGTCGTCGTCCCATTCAGGATATCGGCGGCACCCAGCTTGGCGGCCATCATGTCCTCGGTCGCGCGTTGCTCTCCTGGGATGTGAACGCCTCGGTGGCACGCACGCGGGATGCGGGCTATGACACGGCGCACTTCGCGCCTGGATCCGCCACCAACCCGCTGAACAACATTCAGTATGGCCTGGACCTGAGCAACCCGCTCGAGCCCCACTTGAATGTGCAGAACGGCGTCAACATCTTCGACCCGACCAAGTACTTCTACACCTACGAGCAGGTAGCCAATACCTACAGTCCGGAGGTCGATCTTGGCCTCGGCGGATCGCTGGCGGCGCCCTATAGCTGGAACGGCCACGCGAGCATCTTCGAGTTCGGAGGTCTGTTCCGCAACGAGCACAAATTCATCAACCAGGACACGCACTACTATGCTCCGCTTGCGGCGGGTGCGAACCCGGAAGACCCGACGCTCGCGATGACCAACTTCCTGAATGACTTCTCCGATCCGAACTACTACGGCCGCGCCTATACCTTCGGTCCGGCCGTGTCGTACGACAAGGTTCTGGCCTTCAGCGCCCTCGGACCGGATCCCAATCCCAAGCACCGCAATGTTCTCGGCAACTCCTTCGATCAGCTGGAAAAGGTCTCTGCCGGTTACGTAATGAACACCACCAACCTGGGCAAGATTCGCCTGGTCACTGGTCTCCGTATCGAGGCCACCAACGAAAACAACCTGGGCTACGTCGGAGCCACCAACTCCAACGGTCCGGGCACCACCGCGGTGCGTGCGGTCGGCAGCTACATCGACGTGCTTCCGAGTGCGTCGCTGCGCTATCCCCTCACCCCGACCTCCGACGTTCGACTGGTGTACGGCCGCGGCATCTCGCGTCCTAACTTCAGCGACCTGATTCCGTTCCAGAGTGTTTCGAGCGGCGGCGCGGCGCGCAACACGACGACCCAGGGCAATCCGAACCTGAAGGCCGAGACCGGAGATGACGTCGATCTGCTGTACGAGAACAACCTCTCGCGGAAAGGTCTGCTGCAGGCCGGGTTCTTTTACAAGCACCTCAGCAATCCCATCGTCGCCACCACGACCGTGACCTCGCCGGGGAACATTCTCAATCAGAGCATCAACGCCGGAAGCGCCTACGTCTATGGCTTCGAGGTCGCCTTCCAGGAGCACTTCACGCGCCTGCCGGGCGCTCTGAATGGCCTTGGACTCTCCACCAACTACGGCTATACGGCATCGCAGGCTAACCTGCCGCCGTATGTCGACACCACCCAGCCCAACCTTCCGGCGGGAACCATCAGCGGTCCGAACCGTGGCCCCGAAGGCGCGAAGCCGGCGCTGATCGGTCAAGCTCCGAACAGCTTCAACTTCAGCCCGACCTACGACAAGAAGAACCTCTCGGTCCGTCTCGGCATGACCTACAACCAGGCCAACATCTACGCCTACCAGTACACCACCAACAACTCCGGTCCGCTGCTGCCCGGCGGTGCGGGGGGTGGAACCACCGGTCCGAACGGCGATACCTACTTCTACTCGCATCTGCAGCTCGATCTGCAGGGCACCTACAACCTGCCCAAGGGCTTCACCGCTGTCGCCTACGCCCTCAATCTCAACAACGAAGCCTTCGGCTTCTACAATGGCAGCACGATTTACCCGATTCAGCGCGAGTTCTACCGCCAGACCTTCGGCGGTGGCCTGCGCTGGTCTCCCACGCGTAAGCGCTAACATCACCTCACGCAAAACAGCAGTCGCCAAAAGAGGGACAGCTCCGGCTGTCCCTCTTTGGCGTCTGCGCGCACGCGGGGCACGTGGATCAGCTGCCGTCGCCGCAAGATGCTTCGCTTCCGGCGACCATCTAAGCAGACGGGTTGCTCCACCCACCAAAAAGGAGATCCTCGCAGAATGACCTACGTTGCCGGATGCCCCATCCATCGCGCAGTTTCTCGGAACCTTGATCGCGCTTCCAACGTAGAGAGAAGGGAAGCGAAGACCTCCGCGAGGTGCAAGTGAACAAGGCGGCACTCTTCAACACCCTTCTCTGGACCTGGACCGCATCCGAGGTCTTGATCATCGTGCTCACGCGCACCCGCAGCGGCGCCGGCGACGTGCAGGACCGCGGCTCGCTGCGGATTCTCTTACCCGTGATCTTCGTCTCGGTCACCCTGGCCCTGCAAGGCCCGGCGCCGCACAACCTCTTCGGTGGAGCGCCTTGGCTGGTCACCGCCGGCCTGGTTCTCTTTGCGATCGGTCTCGCCGTGCGCTGGTCGGCGATCGCAACGCTCGGTCGATTCTTCAGTTCGAACGTCGCCATTCGCCCAAACCAAAGCGTTCAGCGGGCAGGACTCTATCGCTTCCTACGCCATCCGTCCTACTCGGGGATGCTGCTCATCTTCGCCGCCATCGGTCTCTGCACCCGCAACTGGGGCGACCTCGCCATCATGCTCCTGCCCACCACCGCAGCCCTGCTCTACCGCATTCAGGTCGAAGAGGCCGCGCTCAACCAAGCCTTCGGCCAGGACTACAGCGACTACTGCAAGACCACCAAACGCCTCATCCCCGGCCTGTATTGAAATGCCTGTGTCCGGTGCTTATCCCTTGGCGCTCAATCGACTCCCATGTGGCTTGTCTGCATGATCCCTGAACTTGAAACTGAGCGCCTCGTGCTGCGACCGTTGCAGCTTGCCGACGCGGAACAGACGCAGCGTCTGTTTCCGCAGTGGAGATCGTAAAGTTCCTCACCTCGACGGTTCCATGGCCCTACCCAGCAGGCCGTGTACTCGAGTGGTACCGGGACACAACCCTTCCCGCGATCGAGCGTGGAGAGGCGTGGCACTGGACGCTGCGATTGAAGCGGTCGCCGGAGCAGCATATTGGGTCATTCGTCTTCAACGCGAGGAGTGGGACAGCCGCGGCTCCTGGCTGGGCCTGCCCTGGCACGGCCAAGGCCTGATGACGGAGGCCGTAACCGCGGTCAACGACTTCTGGTTCGATGTGCTCGGATTCAGCGTCCTCGGTGCTCCCAAGGCGGCCGCCAACGTGGCATCCAAGCGAATCTCGGAGAAGACCGGCATGGTGCTGATTGCCACTCTGGAGCGCGATTATGTCTCCGGTCGGTTGCCTGCAGAGATTTGGGAGATCACGGCGCAAAGCTGGCGCGACCAGCGGAAGGCCTTGGAAGAAAAGCCAGAGCACCTTCGTATCGACGAACGTCTTACCGCTCATGCAACGCATCGCGGTTTGCCATCAGGCCGCCGCCCAGGTGAAGGCCGCGTTCCATGCGCGCAATGGCGGATGCGGCAGCTCGTTCGTACGCATCATTCTCGCCCACAAGCGTCTCAATCTGCTCCGCCAAAAGCCGGCTGATCGAGGTCGAGCGTTGCGCCGCCAAGACCTTCGCCTTTTGAATCGTCTGTACGCTGAGGCTCACCGTTAGGTTTTGCCTCCGGGCCTGAGTCATACCACCGTCCCTACGTAAAAACGTGCTTCACGTATTCTACGTGAAGCACGTTCGGGCGCCCCACCATCGTAAGGTGCCCCATCCTCGCGACAGCCTTAACCTAGGGGGGTGGTATCAGGCACGGAAGTGCGCGACCGCCTTCTTCTCTTCGCTGCCATCACAGAATCGCCAGCGCCCTATGCCATACTGTGCCAACACCACCGCAGGATCGTTCTCTTCCCGCGAGCATCGAAGGACAAGTGCAACAGCATTCAAGGAGATCTCTGTAGATGACGTACGTCCCCAATGAAAACCGCTACGAAGACGCCCCGTTCCGCCGCTGCGGACGCTCCGGCATCGTCCTTCCCCCGGTCTCGCTCGGCCTGTGGCAGAACTTCGGCGGCGCCGACGTCTTCGAGACCGGCCGCGCCATCATCCGTCGCGCTTTCGACCGCGGCGTCACCCACTTCGACCTCGCCAACAACTATGGCCCGCCCTACGGCTCGGCCGAGGAGAACTTCGGCCAGATCCTGCGCAAGGACTTTAGCTCGCACCGCAACGAACTCCTCATCTCCTCCAAGGCCGGCTGGGATATGTGGCCCGGCCCCTACGGCTTCGGCGGATCGCGCAAGTACCTGCTCGCCTCGCTCGACGAGAGCCTCGAGCGCATGGGCCTCGACTACGTCGACATCTTCTACTCCCACCGCCCCTCGCCCGACGTCCCGCTCGAGGAGACAATGGGCGCGCTCGCCC
Organism: Granulicella sp.; assembly: GCA_035568455.1. GTDB lineage: Bacteria > Acidobacteriota > Terriglobia > Terriglobales > Acidobacteriaceae > Edaphobacter. The sequence goes on along the minus strand of DATMOB010000119.1, from coordinate 13,836 downwards.
ACGCCGTGCGCAGCGGCAAGGCCCTCTACGTCGGCATCTCCTCCTACAGCCCCGAGGCCACCCGCGAGGCCCATCGCATCCTCAAGAGCGAGGGCGTCCCGCTGCTCATCCATCAGCCCTCCTACTCCATGCTCAACCGCTGGATCGAGGACGGTCTGCTGGACACGCTCGACGAGCTCGGCGTCGGCTGCATCGCCTTCTCGCCGCTCGCCCAGGGCCTGCTCACCAGCAAGTACCTCAAGGGCGTACCCGACAACTCCCGCGCCAGCCTCGGCGGCTCCTCGCTCTCGAAGGACTTTCTCAACCCCGAGAACCTGAAGCGCGTCCTCGCCCTCAACGATCTCGCCGCCAGCCGCGGCCAGACCCTCGCCCAGATGGCCATCGCCTGGACGCTGCGCGATCGCCGCGTCACCTCGTCACTGATCGGAGCCCGCAACCTGGAGCAGCTCAACGACTCGCTCGACGCCGTGCACAAGCTCTCCTTCACCGCGGCCGAGCTTGCGGAGATCAACCGCCACGCCGTCGAAGGCGCCATCGACCTCTGGAAGGGAGCCCGCGAAGGCACCGAATAGCGTGGTCAGTCATAAGGCAAAAAAGAAACGTGTCATCCACGCACTTTGGTTGTCATTCCGCAGCGGAGCGGAGGAATCTGCTCAGGCCCCGCTCCTCGCACGCACTCAAGCCTGGGTCGCCCACGTGGACGACGCACAACTGGACGAGACCCTACCTCAGAAGGCCAGGCGGGTGGCCTGGCCTTTTGTACGGGACCAAAGCAAGCCCGGGCTTGGCCAAGTCAGGGTACTTGATTTGGACTTATCTCACCTCGTTGGAAGACTTTAGGGCTTACCGCCGGGAGGGGGGAGATCCCAAAAAATCGTCCCTCCCGATCCCCTAAACTGCTTCAAACGCGCCAACCAAGAAAATTCGTTATAGTTCGTTTGGTCCGTAATTCCTACCCATGTACTCAGGAGAAGCCCGTGCCCCTCAGCCGTAGAGACTTCGCTCGCCTTGCCGCCGCCGCCACGATCCTGCCCCGCGCTGCCTTCTCCCAAGCCGCTCCCGCGCGCAAGGTCCGCTACGCCGCCGTCGGTCTCGGCCGAATCACCGCCGACCACTTCATGCCCGGGACAAAGCAGGGTTCGCTCGGCGAGATCACCGCTCTGGTCAGCGGCCACCCCGAAAAGGCGAAGAAGCTCGCCGCCCAGTACGGCATCCCCGAGAGCTCCATCTACAGCTACGAGAACTACGACCAGATCCGCGACAACCCCAACATCGACGCCGTCTACATCGGCCTCCCCAACAGCATGCACGCCGAGTACACCATCCGCGCCGCCCAGGCCGGCAAACACGTGCTCTGCGAGAAGCCCATGGCCAACACCGTCGCCGAGTGCGAGGCCATGATCGCCGCCTGCAAGCAGGCCGACAAGATGCTCATGATCGCCTACCGCTGCCAGCTCGAGGCCACCACCCTGCGCGCCCGCAGCATCGTGCAGAGTGGCGCCCTGGGCAAGATCCAGGCCATCGAGAGCGCCAACGGCTTCAACATCGCCCCCGGCGAGTGGCGGCTCAACCGCGCGCTCGCCGGCGGCGGTCCGCTGATGGACGTCGGCATCTACTCGCTCAACGCCTGCCGCTTCCTCACCGGCGAGGAGCCGGTCGCGCTCTCCGCCTACAGCTCCGTCATCGACCACGACGGCCGCTTCGACCAGGTCGAGGAGAACCTCTCCTGGACCATGCAGTTCCCCTCCGGCACCGTCGCCAGCTGCACCACCAGCTACGGCGCCAACCTGGACGGCTACATCCGCCTGCACGGCTCCAAAGGATCGCTCACCCTCAACGGCTTCGGCTACTCCAGCATCCACCTCTCCGCCCACCTCAACGGCAAGTTCCACGGCGACCCCGGCGAGAACATCGACGTCCTCGAGCAGGGCAGCGACCCCGCGCAGTTCGTCGTCGAGTCCGATTACTTCTCGAAGTGCATCCTCAACCACACCCAGCCCGGACCCTCCGGCGAAGAGGGGCTGCGCGACGTCACTCTGATGATGCAGATGTACGAGTCCGCCGCCCGCAACCGCCAGGCCTGAGCCTGTACCTCCTCGCCGGACGCGGCTTGTCTCGTCAAAGCCGCGTCCGGCGCGCGAGCGCCTCACCTTCATCTCCCCTACAATCACAAGATGGGCCGCATCCGCATTCTCTCCGACCAGGTCGCGAACCAGATCGCCGCCGGCGAGGTCGTCGAGCGTCCAGCCTCCGTCGTCAAAGAGCTGCTCGAGAACGCGCTCGACGCCGGCGCCACCCGCATCCGCATCGAGGTCGAAGGCGGCGGCCGCAAGCTCATCCGCATCGCCGACAACGGCCACGGCATGGGCCAGGACGACGCCCTGCTCGCCTTCGAGCGTCACGCCACCTCCAAGCTCCGCAGCTCCGACGACCTGCTCTCCATCGCCACCCTCGGCTTCCGCGGCGAGGCCCTGCCCTCCATCGCCAGCGTCTCCCGCCTCGAGCTGCACACCCGCGCCGCCGAAGAAGAGGCGGGCACTTTAGTCGAGATCGCCGGCGGAAAGATCCTGCGCGTTGAGCCCGCCGGCCTGCCCCACGGCACCACCCTCACCATCTCCGACCTCTTTTACAACACCCCCGCGCGACGCAAGTTCCTCAAGTCCGAGCAGACCGAGCTGGGCCACATCGCGGCCTTAGTCACTCACTACGCCCTGGCGCACCCAGACAAGCACTTCGAGCTGCACTCCGCCACCCAGGCCCTGCTGGTCGCCCCTGCTGTCCGCGACAATCAAGACCGCCTCTTCCAGATCTTCGGCCGCGACACCGCCGACCGTATGCTGCCCACCGCCGCCGAGCTCGACTTCACCCGCGCCGGCCTGCCCGAGCCCCCACCCTGGAAGCGCGAGGCCGACTACACCCCGCCCGACCCCGGCTTCCTCCGCATCACCGGCTTCGTCTCCAAGCCCGAGCTGCAGAAGCTCAACCGCAACTCCATCTACGTCTTCGTCAATCAGCGGCTGGTCCGCGATCGCCTCGTCATCCACGCGCTCACCGAGGCCTACCGCAACGTCATCCCGCCCACGTCCTTCCCGGTCGTCCTGCTCTTCCTGGAGATGCCGCCGCACGAGATCGACGTCAACGTCCACCCCGCCAAGACCGAGGTCCGCTTCCGCCAGTCCAGCTTCGTGCACGACTTCATCCGCGACACCATCCGCACCACGCTGATGGTCGCCCGCCCCGCCGCCAGCTTCGCCTCCGCGCTCACCAGCGCTCCACAGGCCTTGGACTCGCTACTGAGCAATGTCAGCCCGCTGCCCGACGCGTCCGGCGCGCCCGGCACACCCTTCTTCCAACCCGGCTCGGCCACCGGCTTCCCGCAATCGGAGCCCGACCCCGCCTCCGCCGACGCTGCGTTTTTCAACCTCGCGCCGTCCAGCGTCGCTGCATCAGCCGGCCGTCTCGCCTTCAGCGGCGGCAGCATCCCCGTCGGCTATAACGTCGGCTACGAGCTCCCCTCGGTCTCCAACGGCCGTCCTACAGCCGTCTACCAGGACGCTCCACCCTCCACCCTCAGCGCTCTGGCCACGCTCAAGCCGCTCGGCCAGCTGCGCAACTCCTTCATCCTCGCCGTCAACGACGAGGGCCTCTGGATCGTCGACCAGCACGTCGCCCACGAACGCATCCTCTTTGAAAAGATCCTGCGCGAACGCCAGGTCGAGGCGGTCGAGCGCCAGCGCCTGCTGATGCCGCTGCTGGTCGACCTGCTCCCCGGTCAGATGATCGCCTTCGCCCAGATCGCCGCCGAGCTCGAGCGCAACGGCTTCGAGGCCGAGCCCTTCGGCCCGCGCACCCTCGCCATCAAGGCCGCTCCGGTCGGGCTCGAGGGCAAGGAGCTCGAACGCATGCTCGAGGAAGTCCTCGCCGTCCCCGAGCGCGAGCAGCAGACCGAGAACGCCGACACCCGCCGCCGCCGCATCGCCGCCTCCATCGCCTGCCACGCCGCCGTCAAGATCAACATGCCGCTCGACCCTGCCAAGATCGACTGGCTCCTCCAGGAGCTGGCCAAGACGGAGCACCCCACCAACTGCCCCCACGGCCGCCCCATCGCCCTCAAGTACACCCACAAGGACATCGAAAAGGCCTTCCAGCGCACCTAGAAGCGATGTCCTGCCGGACAGGCCCACTGCGCGCGGGGCGGACGTTCCACGCCTTTTTTACTTTCACTAGGCAGCGCCGGCTGCATCGGTCCTCCCGTTGGTCGGAATCCGACAAGTTAAAACGCCACGGAGTGGCCGCCCCACGCGCAGTGGGCCTGTCCGGCAGGACGCGAAATTCCTTGACAAGCCATTTATAATGAAAGAGATATCAGTATGAATCGAGGTCCAGACCAGGTCCAGACCAGGTCTAGACCTCCGGGAGACCTCATTTGGACTTAGGTTATTTACTTTCTATACTTTAGGGCTTGAAGTACGGGAGGTGGTACCTCGCAACCGCGGTCGAAACAGGCAGGAGAGGGCATCATCGGAGCCCCAGGGCCTCTATCTCTCCTCGCTTTGAAGATTTATTTGTCGCCGCCTGCGAAGCAAGCGAACGAGATAGGCAGCCGATGCCGGAACCGCGCCCAAGTGCGGTATCCTTGTAGAGTTGTGCCGCGCGCGAGATAGGCAGCGCGTGTCCGCGCACCGAATGCACACGGTTCCGATTTGAAAATTGAGCGTCATCCCGAGCCGCATCTGGCCCCGCAACTGGTCCAGTACGTCGCGCGAAGGAATGCTGTAGCCCGCACCAGCGTGTAGCCCAGCAGGAAGGCAATACCTTGAGTTCCCCTATGATTCCCACCGCCGAGCAACTCGGCCAGGCACGGCTTTCGCAATGGCACCAGAACGGCGAGGCCCTGCTCACCTTTGAAAACCTGCGCAGCTGGATGAACGTTGCCGGCCTGGTGCTCTTCACCCCGCGCCCGCAGCAGCTTCCCTCGCCCGCCCCCAGCTTCGTCGAAGCCGTGCTTGGCGCCGCCAACTCCGAGCCCACCCTCGCCGACATCGAACAGGCCCGCAGCCTGCTCGACCGGCTGATGGCCGAAGGCATCGCCGTTCCGCTGAACCTGCTGGGAACGCCCACGCAGAACACGGGCGACGTGCCCGACTTCATCGTCTCCGCGCCCGTCTTCTCCTACATCTTCACGCTGCGCGGCGACAAGGCCTGGAAGCAGCCGCCGGTCACCAGCGGCGCCGTCAAGGTCTCGCCGCTGTCCGCCGCCACCTACGAGATCCTCACCAAGCGGCCCATGATGTCGGCCGCCGATCTGGCCACCGAGCTGGGCAAGGAGGTCACCGAGACCGCCGTGCTGCGCGCCCTCAACGAGCTCTGGTCGCACCTGCGCGTTCTCCCCGTCGGCCAGCCCGACGGCGGCGCCACCCTCTGGGAGCTGGCCGGAACCCGCTTCACCAAGCAGATCAAGGCCGGAGCCAACGCCGGCCAGCCCTCCGCGCTCTCCGCACTGATCTCGCTCTACCTCGGATCGGCGCTGCTGGCCTCCGAGGAGGAGATCGAGACCTTCCTCTCCCCCCTGGCCGCCCGCTCGCGCATCCGCGACGTCATCCATGCGCTGCTGGGCGCGCGTGAGCTCGAGACGCTGGCCGTCGACGGCCGCACCCTGCTGCATGTCTCGGGCGCGCTGGCCGCCTTCATCGCGCCGAAGGAAGAGACCGAGACCCCCGCCAAGCCGGTGGAGTTCATCGAGGTCGAGCCCGCGGCCACCCTGCTGCCGACCGACGCTCCCCGCATCTCGAAGTTCGTGGCTAAGCCGCGCAAGGTCGGTACCGGCTTCCCCTCGGACTACGGACGCAAGTTCAGCGGAGCACCGCTCGACGACCGCGATCGCAGGCCGTTCGAGCGCGGAGCCAAGCCCAAGCGTGATGCCCGCCCGAGCTTCGACAAGCCCTGGAACGAGGAGCGCGCAGCCCGCCCGGCCGCCGGCGGCGAGGCCTCCGAGCAGTCGGAAGGCTTCCAGCGTCCGGCCCGTCCGGCACGCAGCTATGAGGGCCGGGAGAGCAAACCCCGCTTCGACCGGGAGAACCGCCCGGAGCGTGCTGACCGGCCGGACCGCCGAGATGGCAGCCGACCCGCCTTTGGCCGCAAGCCCGCCTTCGGCTCCCGCCCCGGCTTTGCCGACAAACGCGGCTTCAGCGACCGTCGCGAGGGCTTCTCGCCGCGGCCGTCCTTCCGCCGCGATAACGCCGAGGACTCCGGCCGTCCGCCGCGCCGCGAGTTCACTCCGCGCTCCGAGAACGAGGCCAGCGGCCCACGCAAGACCTTCTCCAAGCCCGGCACCTTCGGGCGCAAGCGCGAGGGCTTTGGCGATAGGTCCTCCGGCGGCTTCGCTCCGCGCAAGCCCTTCGTTCCCCGCGACCGCGAGGCGCAGGGAGGCTCTCAAGACGAGCGCGGCGCTCGCCCGGTCTACCGCAAGTTCGACGCTCCCCGCTCCCCGCGGCCCAGCGGCGATCGCCCGTCCCGCCCCTGGCAGGATCGCTCGGATCGGCCAGACCGGCAAGACCGCCCGGCGCGTCCCTACAGCGCACGTCCGTCGAACCGCGAGGGCTACGCCCGCCCGGATCGCGGCTCAGATCGCGGCTTCGATAGAAATCAGGAGCGCGGCGATCGTCCGGCTCGTCCCTACAGCAAGCCTACTGGCGCTGGCTTTGGAGCGAAGAAGCCGTTCGATAAATCGAGCAAGCCCGGCGGCTTCGCCGGCAAGCCCGTCAACACCTTCACCAAGTTCGCCGATGGAAAGAATCCCTTCCGTAAGCCCGGCAAACCTGGGGGCAAGGGCAACAGCTTCAAGGGCAAGGCGACCGGTGGATTCGACAAGCCCGCGTACCGCAAGCGCAAACCCGAGGCAGGAGAGTAAGCCAGCATGTCGACGCCGCATGTTCAGACCGTTCCCGAAGCACTCTCCAGCCCGAAGCGCCAGCGCCCGATCATCGCCATCGATGGTCCTGCTGGCGCGGGCAAGAGCACGCTGGCCGCGCATCTCGCTCGCCGCTTCGGGTTCCTCAATCTGGAGACCGGCGCGATGTATCGCGCGCTGGCTCTGAAGGCCATCGAGAATGACCTGGCCTTCGACGAGGAGGCTCCTCTGCTCGCCCTGGCGGGTAAGACACGGATCGCCCTCGAGCCGCAGGTGGAGGGCAATCGCGTCCTGCTCGACGGAATGGACGTCTCCCGGCGTATTCGCGAGGCCGACGTCACCTCGGCGGCCTCGCAGATCTCGGTGCATCCGCGGCTGCGCGCCTGGATGGTCGCCGAGCAGCGCGTCCTTGGCCGGGCCGGGGGCGTGGTCATGGAGGGTCGCGATATCGGCACCGCGGTATTTCCGGATGCCGAGGTAAAGATCTTTCTCGACGCGGCGCCGGAGGTGCGCGGCAATCGCCGTTACCGTCAGATCCCGGGCGCGCAGACAGCGGCACCCCAGGTGAGTGAGGCCGCTCTGGTCGATCTGGTGCGCGCGATGCGCGACCGCGACGAGCGCGACCGCAACCGTACCGAATCTCCACTGAAACCGGCTGCGGACGCCATTATCGTGGATTCCACCAGCCTCACGCTCGAACAGGTGCTGGAGCAGGTGGAGCAGATTGTCCGCACGCATCTGGAGCAGGGATTGTAAGGATTTCACGGGACACGTTTTTTTTTGAATCGCAGCGCGATTTGCACATAAATTAGTGCAAATAAAAGTATTTAGAACTTTTTCCACACAGAATGAAGTAAAGGTGCTAACCTTCAGTCATCGTTTGAAACAGATTGGTTTTCTGCATGGCTGTTATTGTACGAACCCCGATTTGGATCTAGCGGCAAATTCATTCGCACTAAGGAAATAAACGATTATGGAACAGGGAACAGTGAAGTGGTTTAACGACGCCAAGGGGTTTGGCTTCATCAGCCGTCAGAACGGCGAGGATGTGTTCGTGCATTACTCGGCGATCAACTCAAATGGCTTCAAGAGCCTTCAAGAAGGCCAGGCAGTGCAGTTCAATGTGGTCAAGGGACCCAAGGGTTGGCAGGCGTCTGACGTTCAGCCTCTGTAGTCAACTCTTCAGTCTTTGGCCGCAGGTTGTATCTAGCTGAACTTCCGCCACTGGCGGATCCTCTGGAAGGCACCGTGCGCACACCAAGATTGGCGGGGGGGACGGCTTTTGCTGTCCCTCTCCGTGTTTAAGCACCACTACTTGGGCGGGTCGGAGGTGGTTCCGTCTGCCGGCTGCGCGGGTTCGTCCAAGGCATGCGATCCTGCCGAAACGATGGTGGAGTCCGCCTTGAACTTGCGGTACTCCGAGTCGGTCACCCGAATGCTGCCGTTCACATTCCGGAATAACAGGATGCGCGCCGACCCATCTGCGCTCACCGACGCCGGAAACCACACCTCGTTGTTGACGCGCACCTGCTCCATCGAGAAGCTGAATCCCTTGTGGATGTTCACCAGCAGCCCGCCGCCGATCTTGAAGTTGTCGACAAAGTGTCCTTCAAGCCTTGCGATCGCCTGGTCCTGCTCGTCCACCCAGATGGTTCCCACCAGGTCGCGGATCACCTTTTCGAAGCTGTTGCGCGGTTTGGCGTTGGGATCGCCGGTATAGTCGACCACAATGGTATTCCGCCCGTGGAAGACGACCCGGTGCGCATTCGAAAAGCGCCCCAGTTCGAGTATCCGGGAGACTGTCACTACCTCTTCTCCGCGGGGACTCGTCTGTCGTCCTGCAGCCTCGGCTTTATCGCGCCGCTCACGCGCCTTAGCCGACTCCTTGTCGAGGCGCTCGTCTTCCTTCTTGCTCTCGTCTTCCGTAAGTACTTTGCCATCCTTCATCAACAGCCGCCGCACCTGCACGCCGTTGATCCACAGGACGTCGTACTGGTTTACCTCAGACTTCTGGACGCCATGGCCGTTGATCTCTTGCAGCGTCTCGACCGAGCGGTAGACGTAGTTCTTCTGGATCGCCTCGGAGGCTCTTTGCTGTGCCTCCACCTTCTGCATCAATGTCGGGATGTCAGGCAGAGGGCGATTGGGATCAGACGGAGCCGGCTTTGCTGCGTCTTGTCCGTCGGGTTGTGCAGGGCTCTTGGTTTCAGAGCCCGTTCCTGTCGCACCTTGCGGAGGAGTCTCTGCATGTGTCTGGGAGATATCCCGCGGAGCCGGCTGCCCCTCGCCGAGCGCGATCCCGGCAGCGAGCGGCGACGCAAGCGCAAGCGCCAGCCAGCAGAGTGTTCTCCGGAGTGTGCGCGGCAAGGCCATCCCTCCCACTATAGCGAGTCTCGTAATTCCGAACCCGCATCCGCCTTGCTGCAAGTGCCCCGTAACAGGAAGAGAACACCTGTGTATTTCCCGGGCGATTATCGGAATCCGTGTGCGAGCCCACTTTGAAAGGTCTAGCATTATGGGTACGGCCTGCAGCGCGTAGACCTCCGCTGTCCGTGCCGACGACGAAAGGAAGTTATGGCTGCCAGAGTTGAGAGAGATACTCCCCGGGTTCTTACCGTAGATTCCCAAAGCCGCGAACAGGATCGCGAAAACGTCTTCCTTCTCTTCCGCCGCTGGGGGTACCTGCAGGCATCGCTTGATCCGCTCGGCCAATATCTTCCTCCTGAGCCCTTTCCCCTCCCGATTCCCGAGAGCGAGTTCACCGACGAGGCGCGCCGCTACTACTGCGGGACGATCGCGGCCGAGTTCATGCACATTCCGAGCTCGGAGAAGCGTCAGTGGCTCCAAGAGCAGATGGAGCAGCAGCCGGCACCGAACGGTCAGGCGCACATCCTCTCGCAGCTTATTCGCGCTGACATCTTTGAGCAGGTCATTCAGTCGCGATATCTCGGTACCAAACGCTTTTCGCTCGAAGGCCTCACCGCGCTGATCCCGTTTTTGGACGCGGTCTTTGAGGTGAGCGCCGGGTTCGGGGTGGAGAAGTCGATCTTCGCGATGAGTCATCGCGGCCGTCTCAATGTGATGACCAACACGGTTGGCCGCTCCGCCTCCGAGATCTTCGCGAAGTTCGAAGACGTGGATCCGCGCAGCACGCTGGGCGGCGGCGACGTCAAGTACCATGTGGGCGCTACCGGCGAGTACCGCTCTCCGGACGGCCGCACCATCGCGCTGCATCTTGCCTCGAATCCGAGCCATCTGGAGGCGGTGGATCCGGTCGCGCTCGGTCGTGCCCGCGCCAAGCAGGTGCGTACCGGGCTGCAAGCGGGGACCGATGGGCGCGAGAAGGTCCTGCCGATGATCATTCACGGCGATGCCGCGTTCGCCGGCCAGGGTATCTTCGCCGAGTCGCTGGTGCTGGGCTCGCTGCAGGGCTACGACGTTGGCGGCACCGTCCACATCATCGTCAATAACCTGCTCGGGTTCACCGCGCTGCCCGAGGAGTCGAACGCCTCGCGCTTTGCGTCCGATCTCGCCAAACGGCTGCCGATTCCCATCTTCCACGTGAATGCAGAAGATCCCGACGCAGTCGTCCGGGTCGCTCGCATTGCGGCCGAGTACCGCGCGCGCTTCCACTCCGATATCGTCGTCGATTTGGTTGGCTACCGCCGTCACGGACACAGCGAGGTGGATGACCCCACGGTCACCCAGCCCCGGCGCTACGCTCTGATCAAGGACCACCCGACGCTCTATCAGATCTATGCGCAGCGGATCGGTGTCGATCCCGCAGCCGAGGTGCTTGCCGTCCAGCAGCATTTTCTCGATGATCAGAAGCTCGCCACCAAAGCCGAGCACAAGCCTCGGCTGGCACAGCTTCCCGCTTACTGGAGCCCGTACAAGGGCGGGGAGCTCGATCCCGACGATGACGTGGACACCGGTCTGCCTGCAGAGCGAATTAACGAACTGGCGCGCCTCACCACCAACTACCCCGCGGGTTTCCACATCCATCCCAAGGTTAAGAAGCTATTTGAGCAGCGCCTGGAGATGGGAGCCGGGGCTCGTCCCTTCGACTACGGCATGGCGGAGCTGGTGGCTTATGCGTCGCTGCTGACTACCGGAACTCCCGTCCGGCTCAGCGGCCAGGACTCTCAGCGCGGCACCTTCAACCAGCGCCACGCCGTCATGGTCGACGTCGAGACCGAGGCCCGCTATATCCCGCTGGCCCACATCGGCAAGGATCAGGCCAGTTTCGAGGTCTACAACTCCATGTTGTCCGAGGCCGCGGTGCTTGGCTTCGAGTACGGCTATTCGCGCGACTATCCGGAGGCTCTGGTGCTGTGGGAGGCGCAGTTCGGCGACTTCGCCAACGGCGCCCAGATCATCATCGACCAGTTCATCGCCGCGGGCGAGGCCAAGTGGGGGCTGCTCTCGGGTGTGGTCCTGCTGCTGCCGCACGGCTACGAGGGACAGGGGCCGGAGCACTCCAGCGCCCGCATGGAGCGCTATCTGCAACTCGCCGCCAACGACAACATCCAGATCTGCCAGCCCTCGAACGCCGCGCAGTACTTCCATCTGCTACGCCGCCAGGCGCTGCGTTCATGGAGGAAGCCGCTGGTCGTCTTCACGCCGAAGAGCATGCTGCGCCATCCCGACGCCTCCTCGACGCTGGCCGACTTCGCTCTGCCGCGCTTCCAGAATGTGCTGCCCGACAATGACGTCAAAGACCCACGACGGCTGCTGATATGCTCCGGCAAGATCGGTCACAACCTGCGGGTGGAGCGGGAGAAACGCAAGGACCTCTCGGTGGGCATCGTCTTCCTCGAACAGCTCTTTCCGTGGCCAGAGGCGGAGTTGCAGGCCGCTCTCGACCAGCATCCCAACGCGCAGGAGATCGTCTGGGTGCAGGAGGAGCCGGCCAATATGGGGGCACTCTCCTATGTCATGCCGCAGCTCAAGCGTCTTGTCGGCGACCGCCCGCTGCTCAGCGTCAAGCGCTCGGCCAGCGCCAGCCCGGCAACCGGCTCGGCCAAGGCACACGAGCTCGAGGAGCATACCCTCATCGATCTCGCTCTCGGCGCTCTCAACCGCTAAGCCGAAGGGGAAGTTGGAGAAACTCGCCAAGCGCCTGGGAGATGCCAGTTCTTTCTCAAGCGCTTGGCGGTGTCAGATTCAGCGGGGTTGTCGCAAAGTAAGCTCGCCGGTGTAAAAATAGACAGCACAGTTTTCTCCTGCCCGCGCGCACCGAGGCTCGCATGAGGGTTGATCAGGGATAGGAGTTGCGAGCGGGTAGTTCATCTTAGCGAACGTCTTTTCTGCATCTTCTGCAAAGGAGCACTCCATGCAGCGCAGAGACTTTCTTCGGCATGCGGCCACCGGCATCGGCGCCGCCTGGCTGGGCGGCCGCCTAGCCCAAGCCGCTCCCTTCGAATCGGAGCCTCTTCCCCGAAAATTTCAGGCGCATGATGAGGTGGTGCTGGGGCGGACGGGGATCCGCACCAGCCGGCTCGCCATGGGGACCGGCACGATCGGGTATGGCGGGCAGTCCAACCAGACGCGGCTGGGTAACGACCGGGTCACGCGCATGCTGGTCGCGGGCTACCACGAGAACGGGCTGCGGCTCTACGATACCGCTGACTCCTACGGCAGCCATCCCTACGTGGCGGCGGCGCTCAAGCAGGTGCCGCGCGACCAGGTGACGGTGCTGACCAAGACGGACAACCGCGACCCGGCGGGGGTTCGCGCCGACCTCGACCGCTTCCGCCGCGAGTTGGGCACCGAGCATATCGACATCGTGCTGATCCACTGCGTCACCGAGGATGACTGGACGACGCGGTACCGGGGCGTGATGGACGTGCTCTCGGAGGCGAAGGAGAAGGGCGTCATCCGGGCGCATGGCGTCTCCTGCCATAGCATTGGGGCGCTGCGGGAGGCGGCGGCCTCACCCTGGGTGGATCTGGATCTGGTGCGGCTGAATCCGGTGCAGGCGCACATGGACGCCGATCCCAACACGGCGCAGGGCGTGATCCGGCAGATGCGGGCGCAGGGCAAGGCGATTGTGGGGATGAAGATCCTGGGCCAGGGTGCGATGCGCGACCGTCCCAGCGAGGCGCTGCGCTATGCGCTCGGCAGCGGCGTGCTGGACGCGTTTACCATCGGGGCGGAGAGCCAGTCGGAGCAGAACGATCTGGTCCATCGCATCGCAGCGGCCTGAGTTTCGGCGTTGCGATCGGCCGGATCGCAGGGGCGATTCCTGGACTTTGCGGGGAGGTCCCCCAGGGCGAAGCCCCACGACCTTGCGGTCGGCGGATTTTGAGTTTCCGGATATCCCTGTAAGTCTAGGATAATACAAGAAAAGCGAGCGTAATCAAGCGTAGCCCTAAGTAACTGAGCAACTGTAATTTAACGTAATTTATCGCAACAGGGAAAAGCTGATGAGTGTGCCGCTATTGCACCGAAAATGTAACCGTCGAGGTTACATACATGGGGGCCATGGTTTCTCTTGGATTGGCGGTGACCAAAATATCTCCTGAATGTATGAGCGATGGGCCTTCCTCACTGCTGTCCGGCTATAAGTTAAACAGATTCAATTGGTTAGCGGGGCATGGTAAATCGTCTTGGGAGTCGATCTGCTGAAATGCCCGTAAAAGGGGGTTTTCTCGAACTGGGTAAGGCTGAGGACCTGTAGGATTTGGTAGAGAGTAGCTTCGATGCCGAGGCGCTTTCGCACGATGGCCACCAGTACGTAAACCGAGACAGCGATCCAGATTTGGGTTTTCACGGCATTCTCACTGGTGCCGTAGAAGGCCTTGATGCGCAGGTGCTGCTTGATCCATTTGAAGAACAGTTCTACCTGCCAGCGCTGCTTGTAGATGGCGGCGATGGTTGCGGCTGGCAGCGCGAAGTTGTTGGTCAAAAATACCAGCCGCTTG
>DATMOB010000118.1:0-29535 GCA_035568455.1 Granulicella sp. | reverse complement strand
AATGTTCTAAGGGCGGGACACGCCCGGTTAGCCTGTGAAGTGAATGGCGAGGTAAGCCGTCAGCAGCAAGAACCCACCGAAATGGCCGCTAGGCGGCCATCGTAGGAATCCCCTTCCTTTAGGGAGGGGAGGATGTCAACTGATACCTGCCGAGCGCCTATTTGTCGATGCTGCCCGGAGTCTCGGCCCGTTTGGGTTGAGCTTCGAGGGGCAGTGCCCCTGGGGGGAGTCCCATGTCTCAGAATCGAGACATGGGCACCCGGTCTCCGCTGGTTGGCGATCAGCGCCGGATCGGTTCGGTGAGGCGGAAGGTGACGCGGGACTCCGAGGGGATGACGACGTCGCGTTTGCCGGTGTAGGCTGCGCCGGCGGTGCCGGCTCCGGCTCCCGCCAGGCCACCGATGGCGGCACCCTTGCCGCCCCCGGCGATGCCGCCGATGATGGCGCCGAGGCCGGCGCCTCCACCGATCAGGCCGGCGCTGCGTTTGCCGCGTCCCTTCTCCTCCTGCTCGTACTCGGTGGTGTGGACTCGGACGTTGCCGATGCGGGTGAGCTCGATGCCGAGCGCGCCTGCTCCCTTGAAGCGGCCGCGGCCCTTGGCGGCGATGACGGTGCCAGCGACCGGCGTGCCGCGGGGGAAGACGACCTTGCCGTGGCTGACCAGGGGCTCGTCGAGGGTTCCGTTGAAGGAGTCGCCGACCTCATTGTGGCTGGCGCTGAGGCTCTCGGTGACGCGGACGGTGACCTGAGCTCCACTGGGGACGATGAGGGCGGGCCGGGGCGGGGCGGGAGCGGGTGGTGCATTCGGAGGAGCGGGCTGGGCGTTCTCGGGGGATTGCGGCTGGACCTGGGCTTGATTCTGCGCAGGATACGGCTGCTGGCCGGTTTGCGGGTTGAGTGCGGCGGCGTTGGGCGGATTGCTGGTTCCGTCGGAGTTGAGCGTGCCTTGATTCGGATTGTTCGGATTCGGATTGTTCGCGGCGGTCTGATTCGGCGTGGCCTGCAGCTGATTCTGGGGGTTGGCCTGGGCTGGCGGGGGCGTCGGCTTGTTGCAGGCTCCGAGCAGCAGGGAGGCGGCGAGGAGGGAGGCGGCGAGCGGCGTGATGGGTCTTGTGCGCATTGCGTTTTTTCCTCAAATTGCAGCGGGACTATCAAGCGGGACTATCAGAGGATAGATGGCTCCGCGCAGAGGATAGATGGCTCTCCTGACTCGACCGTTGCGCAGTGGGCGGGAGGGGCTAAACTCGCAGCCATCCTTCCTTAGAACTGCGGCCCCTGGAAACTGCGCCCCTGGCAAAGTCGCGGAGGCGATTCGGAGCGGCGCGATGGCATCGAGAACCGTGGACATATGACCGGTCTGGCACGCACGCTCTGCGCCCATACGAGATTCTCTGGAACTGCCTGCTCTGCAGCACGTTGCTGCTGGCGCTTCGGGGGGCGGGCGCGATCTGTGCTGCGCGCCGGGAGCCGGGCGGGCATAATGTGGGCCGCGGTTTGGGGCTCGGTCGGGAGTGGGGCGTGCGGCGGGGCGAGCGCGCAGAGCGTGCAGGCGCGGACGGTGCCGCTGGCGCGGCCGACCGGGATCGTGTTCGATCCGCAGAGGAACCTGTATGTCGCTGAGACCAATAACCATGCGATCCGCCGGGTGGACACGGCGGGAGTCATCACGACGGTTGCGGGGAGCGGGGTGCAGGGGTTTGGGGGGATGGCGGGCCGGCGGTTGAGGCGCAGCGCGACTCGCCGCTGGGATTGCGCTCGACGCAGGGCAGAACCTCTATATCGCGGACGCGCACAACCAGCGGATTCGCCGGGTGGCGGCGGCGACGGGGACGATTACGACGATTGCGGGCAAGGGTGCGGCTGGATTTTCGGGAGACGGCGGTCCGGCGACGGCGGCGATGTTGAGCCTGCCTATGGCGCTGGCGGTCGACGGCCCTGGGGATGTGTTCTTTAGCAATACGGGGAACCACCGGGTTCGGGAGATTCTGGCGGCGACCGGGAAGATGGTGACGGTTGCGACCAGCGGGGTGCCGGGAGGCTCGGTGACGCTGCTCGATGGGGGAGCGCAGCTGCAGAGCGCGAAGCTGTCGCCGGGCGGGGTTGCGCTGTTTACGGTGAGCTTCGGCGCGCCGGGGATGCATCCCTTGTCGGCGGCGTAGGTGGAGGACTGTCGGCGGCGTAAGTGGGGGACGGAAACTTTCTGCCGGCGAGCTCTCCGGTGACGGTGGAGACGGTGACCACGGCGGCGGGGACGGACTTCAGCCTGGCTGCGAGCGGGGCGACGCAGACGGTGCCGGCGGGGACGGCGGCGAGCTTCGGGTTTACGCTCGACGTGCAGGGCAACGGTCTTCCCAGCCAGCTGGTGCTGAGCGCGGCGGGGCTGCCGGTAGGGGCGACGGCCTCGTTCAGTCCGACGTATGTGCCGCCGGGGCGGTCGATACCGCGGTGACGTTGACGATCCAGACGCCCCGTAGCGGCGGTGGTTGCGTCGGGTCTGTGGAAAGGCAGATGCGAGTGGGGGCCGGTGGTTGTGGCTGGGTTGGGGCTGCCGTGGCTGGTCTTCTTTGTGCCCCGGCTGAGGGATGTTGGGGGGATGCTGCTGGGGCGGCCCTGCCTGGGTGCGGCCGGGATTTGTTTGAGCGGCTGCGGAAACCGGATCTACAGCTACAGCACTACGGCTGCGGCGACCAAGAGCTATGCGGTGACGGTTACGGCAACGGGGACGAGCGCGAGCGGAGCGTCGCTGACGCACGCCGGGGTAGTGACGCTGGTGGTGGAGTAGAGTCTACGCCGGGGCGAACTGACGCAGCAGGAAGAAGGCGATGACGCCGAGAAAGAAGACCAGGGCCATGCGAATGCCGGGCTCGCGGTTGACCTCGGGGACGAGGTCGGTGGCGGCTACGTAGATGGTGACTCCGGCGGAGAGCGGCAGGCCGGCGCGGACGAGCCAGGGTTGGAGGCTGATCATCAGCACGCCGGCGACGGTGGTCGCGCCCAGAAAGAGCGCGGAGTTGAGCGCGGCACGCTTGCCCTGGCCGCCGGCCATCATCACGCTGGCGACGGTAAAGCCCTCGGGGAACTTGTGCAGGAAGACGGCGAAGAAGAGGATCCATCCGAGCCAGGTGGAAAGGACGAAGCCGGAGCCGATGGCGACCCCGTCGAAGAAGGTGTGGGTGGCCAGGCCGAAGAGCACGGAGTAGCTGGTCTTGGCGGTGATGTGGGCGCCGTGGCCGTGGTGATGGGTCTCCTCGCCGAAGTGGAAGTGGTGGACCAGGGTGTGCTGCAGGAAATGAACGCCACAGTAGCCGGTGAGGATCAGGAGCGGTCCCCACTTGTGGTTGATGGCCATGCCTTCGGGGACCATCTCGAGCAGGGCAGCGCCCAGCATGAAGCCGGAGCCGAGGGCGACGAAGTAGCGCAATGCCTTGGTGGAAGGCGAGCGGCGCACAAGCAGAAAGCCGCCGATGTAGTCGGCGAGGCCGGCGCCCAGGCCGAGTGTGAGGCTGAGCCAGAAGCTGGACAGACGCATCATCCGCAGTCGCGAGTGTTCATCATGTCGCCGCCCTTCCTATTTACTGCCTGCGGCAAGCCGATCGTTCCAATCTTCATGTCAGGAATCAGTTTATCGTCTTTGCGATGGTGCCAGCACGGGCAGAGACTCGCGTGCCATCAGGAGGATGATGCCAAGGCCGCAGAGGAGGATGCCGCCTTCGATTCGTTCGGAGCGGACATGGAGGCGCTCGAAGTGAGTGCGCGGTCCGGAGGTGCGCGGGGCGGCGTCGATGTTGCCGCCGGCGGCGACGCGGTCCTGCTCCATGGCTGGGAGGACGCTGGCCTGGAGATATGCGGTGGCGGCGAGCATCATGGCGACGAGCAGGAGCTGGTTCTGGTAGCGTCCTTTGCTGCCGGCTCCGGATTGCAGGAAGAGGATGGCGGTGCAAATCGCGAAGATGCCGCCGGCGATCAGGCCCATGAGATGCAGGACCCTCAGCGTGGCTCCGACGACCTCGCCGGCCTCGTGGGTGCTGGGCAGGGTGGCGAAGGCGATGGGAGCCAGGACGAAGGCGAAGAAGATGATGCCTCCTACCCAGACGACCATGCTGAGGAGACGAAGGATGCGGAGCAGCGTGGACATAGCTCTATTGTGACATCGTGGTGATGGGTGAGGGAGAGAGAGCGGTCTGGCTGCGGTGTGAGGAGAGTGCGGTCTCGTTGCGCTCGATACCCACGCTCCACCCCTGCGGACAAGAGCCTCCGCAGGGGACCCCACCCTGCGTCGATGAAACTGCCGCGAGGATGGGGCACCCGGACTTCGCATGGGTCAGACGAACTCGCGGCCGATGAGGCGGCGGATGCGGTCCTTGATCGGGGGATGGGTGGAGAAGAGGCTGGCGATGCCTCCGGAGCCGAGCATCGGCGCGACGATGAACAGGTGCGCGGTGGAGGGGCTGGCCTCGAGGGGGATGCGGCGCGAGTATTCGTCGAGCTTCTGCAGCGCGCGGGCCAGCGCGTAGGGATTGCCGGTGACACGGGCGCCGGTGGCGTCGGCCCCGTACTCGCGGGAGCGAGAGATGGCGAGCTGGATGAGGGCCGCGGCGATGGGGGCGAGGATGATCATGAAGAGGGCGCTGAGGCCGCCGCCGCGATCGCGCCGGTCGCCTCCTCCGCCGCCCATGCCGAAGATCTCGGCGAAGTAGCCCATGCGGGCGATCATGGTGATGGCGCCGGCGAGGGTGGCGGCGATGGAGCTGGTGAGGATGTCGCGGTTCTTGACGTGGCCGAGCTCGTGGGCGAGCACGCCTTCGAGCTCCTCGTCGTCGAGCAGACGGAGGATGCCGTGGGTCACCGCGACGGAGGCATGCTGCGGATTGCGGCCGGTGGCGAAGGCGTTGGGCGACTCCGTTGGGATGACGTAGAGCTTGGGCATGGGCAGGCCCTGGCGGGCGGTGAGCCGCTCGAGCACGTCCCAGGCGCGGGGCAGATCGGCGCGCGTCACCGGCTGGGCGCGGTAGAGGGCGAGGGCGATCTTGTCGGAGTAGAAGTAGCTGCCGAAGTTCATCACCACGGAGATGAGGAGCGCCAGCAGCATGCCGTTGCGCCCGCCTACACTCGCACCGATGAACAGAAGGAACAGCGTGAGGACGGTGAGTAGAAGCGTCGTCTTAAGAGTGTTCATAGCTGGCCACCCGGGCCCTGCGAACGCTATGTATTGGACGTATTCTACGCGGAACCGGAGGCTTGGCTGCGCGCCAGGGCGCGGCGAAGGACGACCTCGAGGGCGGCCTTCTGGTCGAGGTACTCGGCCTCGGAGAGCCGGCCCTGGAGGCGGTCGGTCTCGAGCGCGAAGAGCTCGTCGCGGAGGGTCGCAAGCACGCCGCCGCCGGCGGCTGCGGGCGGCGCTACCGGGCTCGAGGCTGCGGCGGTTGCGGGAGATGCAGGAGTTGCGGGAGCTGCACCGGCCACGGCGGGGACGGGCTGCTTCAACATGACGCCGGCGCCGGCGGCCAAGAACAGGCCGAGGCCGCCCAGAATCCACCACTTGTACTTGGCCCAGGGATCGTTGGCGCCTTCGGGGTCGATGGGCTTGCCGAGGCCGCCGCCGGGGCGGTTGTCGGCGGCGGCCGATCCCCCATTGGCGTCAGCTCCTTGCCCACTCGAGTCGGCGTTCGGAGCGGGGGCGGCGTCGGAGTCACGCGGCAGCTCGCCGATGCCGGAGACGGTGAAGCCGAGCGGCTCGGAGGGGGAGACGTTGCGGGCGGCGTAGGCCTGGGCGCTGGTCTCCTCCGTGACCCGCTGGTAGGGCGAGGTCTGCGGAGCCTGGAACTTCATGCTCTTGGGCATGACGATGGCGACGGTATCGGTGGGCAGGCCGGGGTGCGGGGTGAAGTTGAAGCTGCCCTTGTAGGGAAGCTTGTAGGTGACCTGGAAGCGGCTCTCGCCGGGACGCAGCGGGAAGATGAAGGCGTAGTGGTTGGGTTGGTCGCCGAGCGGGACCGGGGCTGAGCGCACGGGCATGCCGCCGGGGCTCAGCGCGACGGATCCTTCGACCACCGCGCCATCCGGCAGGTAGAAGTCGAAGGGGCGGTCGCTGAACTGCGTCTTGGGCGGGTTGGACTCGTTCTTGACGAAGAACATCTCGATGACCGAGAGGTTGGCGCCGCCGGGCTCGGACTGGATCTTGAGCACGTCGGCCTCGCCGCTGACGCCTTCCACCTTGGCCGCGGCAGTGTAGACGTCGACCTGGAGGGAGTTGGTCCCGGGCTGAACCGGCTGGAAGTAGTTGGCCTTGTCGTGGGTGACGCGGACCAGGTGCATGCCGCCGGGATCGGGGACGTCGAGCGAGAAGTGGCCGCGGCTGTCGGTCTTGGTGCGGGTCGACTCCTGCATGCCCTGCGAGAGACGGATGAGGACGACGTCGTCGCCGGCCGCGGGCTTGTTGTTGGTCTTGTTGGTGACGACGCCGGTGATGGAGTCGGCGAGCGCGGAGCCGGAGAGCGCGGCGACGGCGAAAAAGGCCAGGAGCGTGCGGGCGAAGCGGCTTGTCGATCTAGATGTCATGTGGAGGGTCACGCCTCAGTGTAGCGAAGAGATGGGTTGAGCTTCAGGCTGGGTGGCTGGAATCGAGACGGTCGAGCTCGGCGACGACGTGGGCGGCCTCATCCTCGAGGCTGGCGCGCTGCTCGGCGTAGTCCTGCTCGGGGTGCTTGCCGGCCAAGTACTCGAAGCTGAGGTCGCGCAGGTTCTCGTAGATGGCCTCTTTGCGCTCGCGCAGGTAGTCGGCGCGGGTCTTGTCGCGTTGCCGGAAGGGGTGGTGGTCCGGCCAGAAGATGTAGGCGAATAGGCCCAGGGTCAGGAGCGCGATGGGAAGCAGGCTCATCATCAGTATTGGGTCTCCTTGCGGATGCGGTCGCGCAGCTCCTGGGTGTTGATGGCGGCGTCGTCCAGGCCGGGGGCGCGGGCGGGCGCGGGGTTTCTCGATCTCCAGACGCGGACCAGGACGGCGGTGCCCAGGGTGGCGAGCAGGAAGATGGCGATCGGGGTGATCCAGGCGACGTTGTCGAAGCCTCCGCGGATGGGGGCGGCGAGCACGATGGCGCCGTACTTGGCGACGAACCAGTCGAGGATCTGCTTGTCGGAGCCGGCGAGCGGAGGCAGCGGTCCGCCATCGGTGGACGGCGTGGTGGAACCGTCGCCTGCGACCGCGGGCATCCCAATCTGCGAACGCAGCTCGCCGATCATGCGGGCCGAGTCGGGGCAGCCGACGTGGTTGCACTCGAGCAGAATCTGGCCGCAGCCGCAGGCGCACATCAGTTCGTGGCCGACGCGCTCGTAGCGGGAGTTGGAGTCGCCCGCGCCGAGCATGGTGATCATGGCCACGCAGAGGACGACCGCCTGAATGGGGCGCTTCAAGGCGGCGAGCAGCAGATGGGCCCGCTTAAGCATTGGGTACCTTCGCCGTAGTCAGGATCGCTGGCGGCGCGGAGCTGGGAATCGCGGCGGGAACCTCGATCGGGGCCCGGAAGGCGGCGCGAGTCAGGTTGGGGACCAGGGCGAGCACGGTGCCGAAGCCGACGATGGCGACTCCGATCCAGATCCAGGCGATCAGGGGATTGATGAAGACCTTGATGATGGGGCGGCCGGAGTCGGGGTTCTTGCCCTCGTAGATGGTGTAGAGGTCGTTCTCGAGTGTGGAATGGTTGGCGACGATCGTCCCCGGCTGCTGGCTGGCGGTGTAGAAGCGCTTCTCGGGAGCGAGCTGGTAGAGCTTCTTCCCGTACTTGTAGACGTCGAGCAGAGCGTACTCGGTGTCGTAGTTGGGGTTCGAATCCTGGGTGAAGGACTGGCAGACGAGCTTGTAGGGGCCGATGTTCAAGGAGTCGCCGAAGCCCATCTCGGCCTCGCGCGACTGGTTGAAGGCGCCGCCGGCGATCCCGATGAACAGAACGACGATGCCGAAGTGGACGATGTAGCCGCCGTAGCGGCGGGTGTTGCGGCGGATGAGGAGCACGGTCGCGGCGGCGAGGTTCTTGCCGGTCTGTGTGCGGATGACTCCGGCCCCGCGCAGAAACTCGCTGCCCACGGCGGTGATGACCCCGGCGCCGAGCGAGAAGGCCATCAGGGAGAACAGGGTCGAGTGCATGTCGTCGCCGTCCTGCCAGGGACGAATGCCGGCGGCCATGAGGACGATGGCGGTGGCGGCGACGGCGGCTCCGGGGAGCACGAAGTTGCGGCGGATCGCCCGCAGTGAGGTGGAGCGCCAGGCCAGCAGGGGTCCGATGCCGGTGAGGAAGAGCAGGAAGAGGCCGATGGGGATGTTGACGCGGTTATAGAACGGCGCGCCGACGGTGACCTTCGAGCCGGTGACGTACTCCGAGAGTACCGGGAAGAGCGTTCCCCAGAGCACGGTGAAGCAGGCGACCAGAAGGATCATGTTGTTGAACAGGAAGCTGGCCTCGCGGGAGACGACGGATTCGAACCGATTCTCGGTCCCGAGGTGGTCGCGCTGCTTGAAGAAGGTGAACAGGCAGACGGCGAAGACGATCAGGATGAAGCCATAGAACCAGCCGCCGATGGAGGATTGGGCGAAGGCGTGGACGCTCGATACCAGGCCGGAGCGGGTGAGCAGCGTGCCCAGGATGGTCAGCATGAAGGTGGAGAAGATCAGCCAGACGTTCCAGCTCTTCATCATGCCGCGCTTCTCCTGCATCATGACCGAGTGCAGGAAGGCGGTGCCGGTGAGCCAGGGCATCAGCGAGGCGTTCTCGACCGGGTCCCAGCCCCAATAGCCTCCCCAGCCGAGTACCGCGTAGGCCCAGTGGGCGCCGAGCGAGATGCCGCAGGTGAGAAACAGCCAGGTGACCATGGTCCAGCGGCGAGTGATGTGGATCCACTTCTCGCCGGGGTAGCGCATCATCAGAGCGCCCAGCGCGAAGGCGAAGGGGACGGCGAAGCCCACGTAGCCGAGGTAGAGCATCGGCGGGTGGATGACCATCTCGGGATACTGCAGCAGGGGGTTGAGGCCGAAGCCGTCCTGCGCGACCGGGCCGGGCTGGATGCTGAAGGGTAGCGCGGCGAAGTTTAGCAGCAGGAGGAAGAAGACCTGTACCCCGGCCAAGATGGTGGAGGCGAAGGCGGACAGGCGGACGTCGACGCGGTGCTTGATGCGGAGGACGAAGCCGTAGGCGGCCAGTAGCCAGGCCCACAGGAGCAGCGATCCCTCCTGTCCCGACCAGAGCGCGGAGAACTTGTAGGCACCGGGCAGGGCGCGGTTGGTGTGGTGCAGGATGTAGGAGACGGAGTAGTCGTTGGTGAACGAGGCCCAGACCAGAGCGAAGGCGGCGCAGCACATGGCGATGAAGCTGGCAATGCCGGCGCGGCGGGCGGTCTCGCCCAGGCGACCGGCGGGGTCGAGCTGGCCGTTGGGAGGCGTGTAGGCCTGAGCGGGTGTGCGCCAGAGAGCAAGCGCTCCGGCCACCAGTGTGTAAGCGCTGAGCACCAGCGCGAGCAGCAGGGACCAGCTTCCGAACTCTGGCATTGGATGCAATGGCATGTAGTCGCCCCAGTTAGTACATGCCTATTCTCTCAGCCGAAAGGCGGTATGGGCAATAAGCGGCGCTCTCCCGGCCGCGCCAAGAGGGGGGACAAGGATCGAACCGGGATCTAACTGGCTGGGGTGCTCCAGATGGTCAAGGACTGAACCTCCTGATCTCCCGGGCGCTCGATCAGGGCCTCTGAACCAGGGAGTGCACGCTGGCGAGGAGGTTGTCGGGGAGCAGCGGCTTGAGGCGGAACAGGACATTGAGGCCGGCGTACTCGGCTTCGGCCTCCTCGAGACCGCTGATGACCAGGACGGGGAGATCGGGATGGCTCTTGCGCAGTTCGGCGACGAAGGTGGCGCCGGTCATGCCGGGCATCAGGTGGTCGGTGATGACCAGGGAGAGGTCCTCGGGGAACTCCCCGGTGCGAAGCTGTTCGAGGGCGCGCTGTGGGCTCAACGCGGCGATGACCAGGTAACCCGCTCGTGTGAGGATGGTCTGTCTGGTGGAGGCCTGCACAGCATTGTCGTCGATTAACAAGACTGTCGGCGTGATTTCGTTCGTCAATTGCTTGGCCTCTGCATGCTGGGTAATGTCTGGATTAAGGAGATTGTTCAAGCGGTTCCCCGTGAGATCGATGTCGGAAAGCTGTTCGCACCGTGTCTGATACTTGGCTACGATGCGGAAAAACGGATGGAGGTCGTATGTGCGGACAACGAGTCTGCCTCCGATTCCGTTTTGGACTAGGATTCTAACTCGTGCCAGGCCACGATTTGGACCAGGCGATGGTTCTGGTTTAATGGGATGCGGATACACAGGATGCCAAAAGGATGCCAGCATACTCTGGCTCGAAGCTTCCGATCCGTCCGGAGCGATCTTGCGCAGATGGACTGGTCGGGCCAGGTAATGAGCTAAACTGACGAACTAGAACAATAGACACTTCAACCGGCTGCGACCGACAAGGGAATCCGTGACTCTCTCCTTCATCGACTGGCTGATCATGCTGGTCTACTTCGCCTTCGTGCTGGGCATTGGTTTCGCGCTGAAGCGGTATATGCGCACCAGCAATGACTTTTTCCTCGCCGGCCGCTCGATTCCAGCGTGGGTGTGTGGTCTTGCCTTCATCTCCGCCAACCTGGGGGCGCAGGAGGTGATCGGCATGGGCGCGTCGGGCGCCAAGTACGGCATCGTCACCAGCCAGTTCTACTGGATCGGTGCGATCCCGGCGATGGTCTTCGTCGGCGTGTTCATGATGCCGTTCTACTACGGCTCGAAGGCGCGTTCGGTGCCGGAGTACCTGCGCATGCGCTTCGATGAGAAGACGCGCGCGGTCAATGCCTTCTCCTTCGCCATCATGACGGTGTTCAGCTCGGGCATCTCGATGTATGCCATGGCGCTGCTCATCCAGACGCTGGGGCTGCTCAAGGGCATCGTCCCCGACCCCTACATCTTCCACGTCTCGGTGCTGCTGTCGGGCGCGATCGTGCTCGGATACATCTTCCTGGGCGGGCTGACCAGCGCCATCTACAACGAGGTTCTGCAGTTCTTCCTGATCGTCGCCGGGTTCGCTCCGCTGGTGTGGATCGGGCTGCGCAATGTGGGCGGCTGGCAGGGAATCAAGCAGACGCTGCCGGCGGCGATGACGCACTCCTGGCATGGTATGCGGCATGCCTCGACCAATACGCTGGGGGTGGAGTGGGTAGGCCTGGCGATGGGGCTGGGCTTCGTGCTCTCGTTCGGCTACTGGTGCACGGACTTCCTGGTGATCCAGCGGGCGATGGCGGCGAACTCGGAGGTGTCGGCGCGGCGGGTGCCGCTGATCGCCTCGGTCCCGAAGATGTTCTTTCCCTTCCTCGTGATCCTGCCGGGGCTGATCGCCATCACGGTGACCTCGCGCATGCCCGGGGCGGGAGCTCCGGCGGCGGCGGTCACGAGCGCCGCCCATGCGCTGCCCGGCACGGTGGGCTCGCTGCCGACCGCGCACGGCTCGCTACCGCTAGACGAACAGCATCCCCACGGCATCATCCCTGTGAAGACCGATGCGGTCAGCGGACAGGAGGTTCTCGATACCAACGGCAACCCGGTCTATAACTACGACCTCGCGATTCCCGTGCTGCTGCTCCACTTCTTTCCCACCGGCCTGCTCGGCTTGGGGCTGACCGCGCTGATGGCGAGCTTCATGTCGGGCATGGCGGGCAACGTCACCGCCTTCAATACGGTGTGGACCTACGACATCTACCAGGCCTACATCAACAAGAAGGGAACCGACGCCCACTACCTGTGGATGGGGCGGATGGCGACCGTCGGCGGCGTGCTGCTGTCGATCGGCGCGGCCTATGCGGCGACCAACTTCAACAACATCATGGATGCGCTGCAGCTGATCTTCTCGCTGGTGAACGCACCGTTGTTCGCGACCTTCCTTTTGGGCATGTTCTGGAAGCGGACCACCGGGCATGGCGCCTTCACCGGGCTGCTCGCCGGCACGGCCGCGGCGCTGCTGCATCACGGCCTGACCCTGCCCGCGGACGCTATGCCGGGCATTCACGGCGGCTGGATCGCTGTGGTGCATCATTATCCGAGCGATATGGCGCAGAACTTCTGGACCGCTATCTTCGCCTTCTCGGTCAATCTTGTGGTGACCATTCTGGTGAGCCTGGCGACCGAGGCTCGGCCCGAGGCGGAGCTGGTCGGTCTGGTCTACTCGCTGACCCCGAAGCCGGTTGAGACCCACCTGAGCTGGTGGCAGAAGCCGATGACGCTGGCCATCGCCGTGCTGGTGCTGCTGGTGGCCTTGAACCTGGTGTTTGCCTGATCCAATCGGCCGCGGCCGGTCGGATCAGTTGTCTATGATGTGATTGAGGGACATTTATGGGACTCGACATACGCATCCCGCTGGGACTGATCTTCCTCGTTACCGGAGGCATCCTCTCGCTCTATGGTCTGTTCACGCGCGGCAGCGAGATCTATCACAAATCGATGGGGATGAATGTCAACCTCACCTGGGGGCTGGTGATGTTCGTCTTCGGGGCGATCATGTTCTTCATCGGACGCAGACAGAAGTGGCAGGACGATCCGGTCACGCCGCGGCCGTGGGAGCGGGGCGGCCCGGCTCAGCCGCGCCATTAGGATCTTGCCACTCCGGCATATCCACACTGGCGGTTTGCCCAAGCTGCGATAATGGAGTATGGCCCGTCGAGTAATCGAGCAGTACGAATTTGTGCGCAAGATCGGTACAGGTGGCAGCGGAGTGGTGTATCTCGCCAACGATACGCTGCTGCAGCGGCCGGTGGTTCTGAAGCTGTTGAAGCGCGGCGCGCTCACGCTGGCGCAGATGCGCACCACGCAGCTGCGTGAGGCGCGGCTGGCCTCCGCCATCGACCATCCCAATGTGTGCGCCATCTACGACGTGGGCGAGGCGCCGTCGGAGTCGGGCTCGGTCGATGAGGCGTACATTGTCATGCAGTACATTCCGGGCAAGAGCCTGGACAAGATCATCGCCGGCGGGCCGTCGAGCCTGCAGCTGGTGCTGTCGGCGGGCATTCAGATCGCCGACGGGCTCTCCGCTGCGCACCAGCTGGGCATCTTCCATCGCGATCTGAAGCCGGCCAACGTCATGCTGACCGAGGGCGGTTTGGTGAAGATTCTCGACTTCGGCCTGGCGCGGCGCCTCAACGCGGAGGAGGCCGAGTTCGATCCGGCGCGGCCCACCAACAAGCGCACCGCATCGGGCGGAGGTACCTACACGGCGCGTGGCGGCACCATCGCCTACATGGCGCCGGAGCAGTTTGTGACGGGGCAGTCCAGCGTGCAGTCGGACCTGTTCGCGCTGGGGTTGATCCTCTACGAGCTGGCCACTGGGCGTCACCCGTTTCATCGTCCCGACGCGCAGGAGTTCCAGAGCATTCGCGCCATTCAGTTTGCCGATCCGCCGCCCATCCGCGAGATCGCGCCCAATCTTCCGGTGGAGCTGGAGTCGGTGATCCTGCGCTGCCTGGAGAAGCAGCCCTCGGAGCGCTTCGCCTCGGCTGCCGACGTGCGCGAGTCGCTGAAGACGATCATGATGAAGATGCAGCTGGACGCGGTCGGCATGCCCGGCGAGTCGCTGGCGCTGCTGCCCTCGCAGAACCGGCTGGCGGTGGCGAGCCCCGAGGAGGAGAAGCGTACCACCGGCATCCTGTCGATGCTGGCGGAGCGTTTCCGCGAGCCTAGCGCGACCGCGGCGGCGCGCCAGAACAGCATCGTCGTGCTGCCCTTCGTGAATCTCGGCAATCATGGCAAGGCGGGCGCGAACTCGGGCGACGTGGCGCCGCTCTATGGCTACGCGCTGGCCGACGCGGTCGGCGCCCGGCTGGCGCGCATGCCGTCGCTGATCGTGCGGCCGTCGAGCACACTGATGGCGGTGTCGACGCAGCAGCTGGACCCGCTCAGCATCGGCAAGAAGCTGCTGGTGCACTATGTGCTGGCTGGCAACTTCCTGCGCTCGGACAAGGGCTTCGATCTGAACTGGCAGCTGCTCGATGTGCCAGGGCAGAGCGTTCGCGCCGGCGGCTCGATCAACGTCGAATCCTTCGATCTGATCTCGGTGCAGACCGAGATTTGCAACGAGGTGTTCAGCACGCTGCGCGGCTTTGGCGACCTGAAGGGCGCGGCCGACAACGCGCGTGACGCCTCGCTGACCCAGGACTTGTCGGAGGAGTATCTGCAGGGCCGGGCGGTGTTGTCCTCCTTCATCTCGAGGACGGGCAGCCGGGACGATCTTGATCGCGCGCGTGAGCTCTTCGAGAGCGTCGTGCAGCAGGATGAGAACTACGCTCCGGGATGGTCGGGGCTGGGCATCACCCATCTGCAGTACGCTCGCCACGGTCTGGGCGGGCAGATGCATGTGCTTGAGGCGCGGCGCGCCTTCGACAAGGCGCTGGCGCTTGATCCCGGATCGGTCGAGGCCAACCTCTATCGCGTGTATATGCTGCTGTCGCGCGGCGAGAAGGAGTCGGCTCGCCACGGCATCGAGAATCTGCTGCAGACAGCGGGCAACGATTGGAACGTGCACCTGGTCGCGGGGCAGACGCTGCGTATCGACGGCATGTACGAGGAGGCGCTGGAGCAGTTCAACCTCTCGCTGCGCATGAACCCGTCGAACGCGGCCATGATCTACAACCACCGGGCGCGCGTCTACCAGTATCAGAACCAGCTGGAGTTGGCCGGCGAGGAGATCGAGAAGGGGCTGACCCTCGAGCCGCGCCAGCCGCTGCTGCGCATCTCGCTTGGCTATCAGCAGATGCGGTTGGGCGACCTAAACAAGGCGATTCAGACGCTCGAGAACGTCATCAGCGACGAGAGTTCGCTGCGCATTGTCTTTCCCACGATCGCGCTCTGCTACGTGCAGCTGGGCGACCGGCAGAAGGCAGCCTCATTCATCCTCGAGGAGACGCTCTCGGCGGCGGAGGCGGACAGCGAGATGGCCTATCGGCTGGCTACCTACTTCGCGCTCGATGGCGATGAGTCGGAGGCGCTGCACTGGCTGCGCCGGGCCATCTATCTGGGAAACGAGAACTATCCCTGGTTCTCGAAGAACCCGGCGTGGCGCAAGCTGGTGGGCCATGCCGACTTCGAACGGATCCTCGAAGACCTGAAGAAGAGCTATCGGCGGAATCAGAAGAACTGGAAGCGGCTGCTGGCGCAGGTGCGCGACCGACAGAGAAACTCCCACGGTCTGCATGCTTGAGCACAAAGCGAGAGCGCCCGGTTTTGAGCAATCCGCAGAATGCTCGAAACCGGGCGCTTTTGAATTTGTTTTACCTGCCAAGGGTCAAAGGAATTCGTGCCACCTGCCAGGGAAGGGCGGAAGGCGCGCTCTCCATACCCGCCTGGGCAACGCCGCTGGAGACGTGACCCCGCTTCTGAGTAGAAACCCAGGAGAGCTGAGTCCCGGGAGATAGGGGCGAGAGGACACAGGTGGGTGCGGAGATTTTCGGGGTCCTTCGACTCCGCTGCGCTCCGAAGTCTTACATTTCAATACGCTCTAGCGCGTGCCCATGCTCCGGGGCGAGGCGGTCAGGGGAGCGAGCAGGCTGAAGACGATGCCGGTATCCTGCGGGATGGTCTCTTGACGGTCCTGCTTCAACCACCAGACGGTGCTCACTCCGGCGCCGATGCCGGCTCCGACCAGCGCGCCTACGCCCCCGCCGACCACGGCACCCGCCGCCGCTGCTCCGCCGGTCGTGAGCGACATCGCCGCCAGCGTGCTGGCGGGGTGATCGCGGCGCAGAATGGTGCCCTCCTCGTCGACGCGCGTGGCGTTGGACTCATCGGTGTCGATCACCTGGGCGTGGATGGTGTACTGCGTGCCGTCGGGCAGGGAGACGTACTCGGGCAGAAGATGGATCGCCGCCGCTCCGGAGATGCGCCGGCCGCCGCGCACCACGGTCACGCGGCCGTGTACGACCGAGCCGGTGGGAATGATGACCTGGCCGGCGCGCTCCATCGGAGCGATCACCTCGGCGCTGAAGAGCGTTCCCGGGGCCGTGCTGGTGGTGGAGATGGTCTCGTGGATGCGCGTGCGCAGCAGCGTTCCGGGAGGAACCTCATTGGGGCCGCCGGGGATGTAGGTCACCACTCCGTCGTCGTCGTTCTCGTGCTCGGCGGGCTGCGGCGCGGTGGTGACGATCTCGGCGTCGGGATCGCGCACCGGGGCGGGGCTGGTCGCGTAGGCGGGCGTCGCCGGCTGCGGGCGGCCCTGAGGCTGGTAGGGCTGGTACTCGTTCTGGCTCTGCGGCTGGGATTGGCTTTGAACGTGAGGCCGAACGGCGACGGCCGCCGAGGGCTTCGGCTGCGGCGCCGGCGTGGGCTGATCGTCCGGTGTGGCCTCGATCATCGCCGCCGGAGGATTGGAGACGCCGGTGGTCTGGGCCAGCGCGGGGGCTGCGGCGACAAGGGCGAATAGGGCGGTCGTGTGCGTGATCTTCATGATGAGGAACCTCCGAGCAGCACCGGAACGGCAAATGTGCGGCAAGCTTGTCTGGCAGCGCCTTCCAACCCAGCGTTGCCAGCTTCCAGCATAGAGGTTTTCGTCCAGCGCGGGCGTGAAAATGCGGCGTGGGAATCGAAGCTGGCACTATTAAGACTGAGCCCTGGCCGCCATCGGTAAACCGTGGCTCACAGAGCTTTGTTAGAATCCGCTTGGTGAGCACAAACAAAAAAGTGGAGCTGGTGGAGACGATCGGAGGCGTGGGCGGTCGTGCGGTCGCGGTCGATCGCCGGCCCAAGTTGAATGAACGTCTGACCCATCGCGTCGTTGCCTGGCAGCCATCCGAATCCCCTACTACCGACAGGAGCACTATGACTGAAATTGTTTCTATCCATGCCCGCGAAATTCTTGATTCGCGTGGGAATCCCACGGTTGAAGCCGACGTTACGCTCGCAGGCGGAGCGATGGGGCGCGCGGCGGTACCGAGCGGCGCCTCGACCGGCGAGCACGAGGCCGTGGAGCTGCGCGACGGCGACATGGAGCATTATCTGGGCAAGGGCGTTCTGAACGCGGTCGAGAACGTCGAGTCGAACATCGCCCCCGAACTGCAGGGCATGGATGCGACCAACCAGCGCATGATCGACGCCACCATGATCGCCATCGACGGCACGGAGAACAAGTCGCGCCTGGGTGCGAACGCGGTGCTGGCGGTGTCGATGGCCTGCGCCCGCGCCTCGGCCAAGGCGCTGAAGATGCCGCTCTACCGCTACCTCGGCGGCGTGAATGCATCGCTGCTGCCGACTCCGATGATGAACATCATCAACGGAGGCTCGCACGCCGATTCGAACGTCGACTTCCAGGAGTTCATGGTGATGCCGGTCGGCGCCGAGAGCTTCTCGGACGCGCTGCGCTGGGGCACAGAGGTCTTCCATACGCTCAAGGGCGTGCTGAAGAAGCGCGGCTACAACACCGCCGTCGGCGATGAGGGCGGCTTCGCGCCGTCGCTGAAGTCGAACGCCGAGGCTGTGGAGCTGATTCTCGAGGCCATCGAGTTGGCCGGCTACAAGCCCGGCGAAGAGATCGCACTGGCGCTCGACCCCGCCGCCAGCGAGTTCTACAACAAGGAGACCGGCAAGTACATCTTCAAGAAGTCCGACAGGAGCGAGAAGACCTCGCTCGAGATGGCCGAGTTCTGGGAGTCCTGGACCAAGCAGTACCCCATCATCAGCATCGAGGATGGCCTGGCCGAGGACGACTGGGAGGGCTGGAAGATCCTCACCAACAAGATCGGCGACCGCATCCAGCTGGTGGGCGACGACCTGTTCGTCACCAACAGCAAGCGCCTGCAGCAGGGCATCGAGCAGAAGGTTGCAAACTCGATCCTGATCAAGGTGAACCAGATCGGCACCATCTCCGAGACGCTGGAGGCGATCGAGCTGGCGCGGCGCTTCGGCTATACCAGCATCATCAGCCACCGCTCGGGCGAGACCGAGGACACCTTCATCGCCGACCTCGCCGTGGGCACCGGCGCGGGTCAGATCAAGACTGGATCGGCCAGCCGCACCGATCGCATCGCGAAGTACAACCAGCTGCTGCGCATCGAGGAAGAACTTGGGCAGTCGGCCGACTATCTCGGCATCGAGTCGGTCAACTACGGCGGCTAGTCGCAACCCTGTCACTCTGCAGCATCCCAACCACGATCGCGATCAACCTCCTAACCGGAAGTTGATCGTGATCGTGGTTTCTACGTCTGTGGGCTCGCCGTTCAGCTTGTAGGGCGAGTAACGTGCGCCGGTGACCGCCTCGAGTGCTGCCTGGCGCAGCATGACTGGACCGCTCAAGACGTGGGCGCTCTCGATCCGCCCGCTCTTTGAAAGGATCGCTTCGACCACAACGGTGCCTTCGACGCGCGAGATCGCCGCAATTCTTGGATAGACCGGCCGGATGGGTTCTAGCAGCAGCCCCGCTGAGACGCCCTCGGAGACCCGCACTGTCCGGCTCGCAGCCGTCGGCGCCGGCACGACTCTGATGCCGTGGCCGGTTGTGCCGCCGCTCAGGCCGGTTGGCAGAGGTGCGCCCATCGGGCCTTCGCTGAAGCTCGCGATCGGTGCGTCGCTGCTGTCGATGCGACTAGGCAGGCTGTTGGGTGCGATGAGCGGCCTGCCGCGGCTGAGCATCGCCGGAGCGGTTGCCATCGCGGTTGTCGCGGCGTGGGCCGGCACGGCCCTGGCAACCGGTGGAGGATCGCGCCGCAGTGTGGGCAGCACCCGCGGAGCCTCGACGTGGACGCGCAGCGTCTCCGGGTGCAGCAGTGGAATGGTTGCCAGCAGCGTGGCCAGGCTGCACTGCAGCACCACCGAGACGACCGTCGTCCAGGGCCGGTTCGACGCGCCCAGCGCGCCTTGCGATTCGACCAGACTCTCCTCGAACATAGGTCACGCTCCGTATTCCAAAAGGCAAAACGCTTCGGAATGGGTCGGCACCAGGCGAGGATGCGGCCGCTCTGTCTGCTTAGACACCGGAGCGATGGCAAGGTTCCCGCAAAAGTGCTTTCGCGTCTTCAACAGAGCCTTCGCACCCGCAGGCGTTACCATGATCCTTGGGCCGGGGCGACGCCGCGGCAGGAGAGGGAATTGGCCTACGACGATCTGCGCGACTGGATAAAGAAGCTCGACAAGGCAGGGGAACTGAAGCGCATCACCGTGGAGGTGGACCCCATTCTGGAGATGGCGGAGATCGCCGATCGCGCCGCGAAGCTGGGCCGCGGCACCTCCAAGGCGGGCGGGCCGGCGCTGCTGTTCGAGAACGTCAAGGGTTATCCCGGAGCGCGCGTGCTGATGAATCAGTTCGGCAGCGAGCGGCGAATGAAGCTGGCCCTTGAGACCGACTCGCTCGACGCCATCGCCGACCGCATCCGCGTCCTGCTGCATCCCCAGACCCCCACCAGCATGATGGACAAGCTGAAGCTGCTGCCCATGCTGGCGCAGGTGGGTAGCTTCTTCCCCAAGGTCATCTCCAGCCGCGACGCAGCCTGCAAGCAGGTGATCCGCCGAGCGGACAAGGGCGATACGATCAACGTTCTCGACTTCCCCGTGCTCCAGACCTGGCCGCAGGACGGCGGCCGCTTCATCACGCTGCCGTGCGTGACCACGCGCGATCCCAAGACCGGCAAGCGCAACGTCGGCATGTACCGCATGCAGGTCTACGATGGCCAGACTACCGGCATGCACTGGCAGCGCCAGAAGAACGCCGCCGAACATCTGCGCGACCGGCTGCGTGCGGCCTCGGTCGACGCCGCCGGCCGAGTCGACCTGATGGCGCTGACCGCAGGCGGAACCGCAGAGGCCTCCCGCAGCATTCCTTCCATCACCAAGACCAAGATCCTCGGTGAGCGGATGGAGGTCGCCGTCGCCATCGGCACCGATCCGACCATCACCTTCAGCGCCATCGTGCCCGCGCCGCCCGAGGTCGAGGAGTACCTCATCGCCGGCTTCCTGCGCCAGAGCCCGGTCGAGCTGGTCAAGTGCGAGACTGTCGACCTCGAGGTCCCCGCGCACGCCGAGATCGTCCTCGAAGGCTACGTCGAGCTGGGCGAGCTGCGCACCGAGGGACCCTTCGGCGACCACACCGGCTTCTACACCATGCAGGACGACTACCCGGTCTTCCACATTACCTGCATCACCCACCGCAAGGACCCGATCTACGCCGCCACCATTGTGGGCAAGCCGCCGATGGAGGACGCGTGGATGGGCAAGGCGGTCGAGCGCATCTTCCTGCCGCTGATGCAGCTGACCATGCCGGAGATCGTCGACGTCAACCTGCCCGCCGAGGGCGTCTTCCATAACCTGATGATCGTGGCGATTCGCAAGAGCTACGCCGGCCAGGCGCGCAAGGTCATGAACGGCATCTGGGGCATGGGACAGGCGATGTTCACCAAGTGCATCATCGTCGTCGATGAGGACTGCGATGTGCAGGACGTGGCGGAGGTGACGCTGCGGGTTACCAACAATATCGATCCCGAACGCGACATCCAGTTCACGCTGGGCCCGGTGGACTCGCTCGACCACGCCTCGCGGCTGCCGAACTTCGGCAGCAAGATGGGCATCGACGCCACCCGCAAGTGGGCGGCGGAGGGCTTCAACCGCCCCTGGCCGCCGATGCTCACCATGGATGCCGGCGTAAAGGCGAAGGTCGACGCAATCTGGAAGAAGCTGGGGATCGAGTAGGGAAGCGCCGAATTGCGGCAGCTGCAGGTCGCAATTGGCTTGCCTTTGCTCGGTCGGCGGCCAGCACCATGTCCATATGCACCACGCGATGGTCTCTGAGGTAAAGTCTAGGTGGATTCCATCTGGACAAAACTGGAGATTGAATGACGCGATGGCCTGCGGGGCTCTTTGCCGGTGTCGTTGTCTTGACGGTTGCAGCAACGCTTCAGGCACAGACCGCGCGCCCAGGTCTTCCCGGGTCTCGCAACACCTTTGGGGTGACGGCCGAGTACTCCAATGACTCGAGCCGCATCCTCATGGGGACCGCGGTCAACGTGAAGCTGGGCGCGGTCGGACTGCAGTACCAGCGGCGGCTCATCGCCAATCGCCATCTGGTCTGGTCTTACGCCATGGAGTTTCGGCCGGTGATCCTCGAAAGCATCCCCGCCGTCACGTACACCACCGCGTACACCCTGCCAATAGCCGTTACCATTACGGGATCGCCCCAAGTGACGCCGAAGTGTGTCGCGTCGTCGGAGTCCTTCCAGTTTACGGATTTGAAGACCGGGGTCGTAACCGCTGGATCCTTCTACGCCCGTTGCGGACGCCAAACAATCTACGCGCAGGGATTCTCTCCCTTCGGCATGAAGCTGAACCTGCCCACACGGTCGCGGCTGCAGCCCACCTTCAGTAGCTATGAAGGTTACATTTTCTCGACGCAGCCGGTGCCCTCGGTGAACTCAGGTTCGTTCAACTTCGACTTCGAGATCGGCGCCGGACTGGAGTACTACCGCAGCCCGCGCAGCTCGGTGCGGCTCGAGTACCAGGTGCAGCACTTCTCCAATCACAACACCGCGAACAGCAACCCGGGCGTGGACAATGGGCTTCTGAAGCTGACCTACAGCTTCGGGCGTTAGCTACTCGATCGTCTTCAGCGTGAGCGACTTCAGGTTCTGCACCCAGCGCTGAGGCCGTTTGTCGCCGCTGATGACCAGCTTCAGCGCACCGTCCTTCTCGAGCGGCTTGCCGTCGCTCGCATCGGCGACCAGCACTGAGTCCATATGAACCGCGGGGATAGCCTCGTAGGCCGAGAGCACGACCTGGTATCCGTCGGTGCCCTCCGCGATCCAGTAGCTGTGCATCAGGGTGTGCTCGTTCGCCTTCGTGAAGGGCAGGCCCATCCGTTCGAGCAGCGCGGTCAAGGGAACGCCGCTGTAGCTCTCGGTCTTCTTCAGGTGAGCGTTCATCACGCTGACCGTCTCGTGCGGCATGGCTGCGATCTCCGCCGCCGGAAAGGTCTGCGTCTTGCCGGCAACCGTGACAGCGAGTGCGGTAGAGCGCACGGCTTCCTTGTGAGCCTCGCCCATGCCGGGCATCTGGCTGGACATCTGTGCGGGGGCAGAGCCAGCGTTGCACACAACGGATAGAAGTAGCGCGATTCCAAGCATATGCGAGCGTAGGGCGATTACCGTCTGCTTTTTCATGCCTCCATCGTAACTCGCCCGGGAGCGGGTTTATACTCGTCGCATGTCCATAGCCAAGAATGCAGCCGCCATCGCCAAGGGGATGAGCATCACCCTCCGTGAGATGTTCCAGCCGACCGAGGTCGAGAACTATCCCGACGGCAAGGGCCCCATGCGCGGCGCCAAGTTCCAGGAGCGCTTCCGTGGCAAGCACCAGCTGCAGCGCGACGAGAACGGACTGGAGAAGTGCGTAGCCTGCTTCCTGTGCGCGGCGGCCTGCCCTTCCAACTGCATCTACATCGAGGCCGCGGAGAACACCGAGACCACGCGCATCTCGAGCGCCGAGCGCTACGCCAAGGTCTACAACATCGACTACAACCGCTGCATCTTCTGCGGCTACTGCGTCGAGGCCTGCCCTACCGACGCCATCACCCACGGCCACGGCTTCGAGCTGGCCAGCCTGAACGCCACCACCCTGGTGATGCGCAAGGAAGACCTGCTGGTACAGGTGCACACGATGCCCGACGCCGTCCACTCCTCCAAAGACATCGCCGAGAGCCTGGCCTAGCCGAGAGGGGGGCCCCAGGGGGTCCCCCCGGTCCCCCCCCCATATTGCCCGGCAGTAAATCCTTTGGTTGCTTATATTTGCGTCGTAGGCGGCGGCGCAAATATCTCATTCCAGGCCGGCTACGGGTAAAAATCAGATTGCAAAGGACTTATGCCTCGTTCCTGTGGGGAATGAAGCATAAGTCCTTTTTATTTATCTCTATTTAAATTGTAGCGGGTGGGGCAGGGGTGGGTGCGCCAAGTTTCTTTCGCTCTGGGAAGGCGCGTCTTTGTTGGCGATTTCTCGTTTTTGAGGGACCGTGGGGCTTGCCATCACTGCTCGAGTGCGGCCAACCGTCCGGAACCCAGTAGCGCCCCCTTTGGCAAGGCCGAGTTGTGAGAAGGTCTAATTGCAGACGCGTGCGCGGGCTCTCGAGGAGTTCAGCTATCCCGCAGTCCCAGGCTCTGAGGAAAGTCGTCGGCGTCGTCGGCAGGTAGGGCCGCAGCGCTATCCTGCACCGACCGGGTGTGCTCATGGACCAGTAGAAGATGAAGCCCGCCAAGGATACATACAAGCCCAAGAAGATGATGAACGTTCGACTCGATCCATGGTTCCAAGCCAACCAGGACTGCAACGAAGAATGGAAAGAGCACAAAGTAGCGCACGACTCTAAGCGGAAGATCGGTGATCGATCCTTTCCTCAGGTGCGTGAACGGGAGAGTGCGGGCATTCAAGAAGAAGATGTCGGCGAGCAGGAACGAGACGCTTACGGCGATGAACAGTTGATCCACTGTGGCTGGGATGTTCCGCAGGCTGGCCGGGGAGAGCGGATGAAGGACGAGAACTGTGCCCAGGCTAACCAGCAGAGCCCATAGCGTGATCCAGAGGCGAGCGCCGGCCAGATGGTCGGCGCGCGCGCGACCGAGAAGAACTTGAAAGAGCCACGCCCCGCGGCGGTCGATCGGCGTGGCGAGGACGGAGCTGAGGCCGGCTATCGTCCAAAAGGCCATGATCGGAACGGCCGACCGGATGCCCTCGGGAAGTAAGGACAGATGGAGGTGGCCAGACGAGGTGCGCAGGACCAACATCTCGGAGAGGGCGATCGCGATGCCAAGACCGCCGTACATAGCGAGCATAACGCGCTGGCGCTGGTTGCGCAGAATCGTCTGGCTGACGAAGTGGAAGATGGCTCGCTGAGCCGGCAGAAGAAGGATGCTGGCATGCAAGAGCCTCTCGATGGGCCCGGCGGTCCGGCTTGTCTTATGAATGAAGCTGGCTCCCTCAATGAGCTGACGCACCCGGCGGCGGTAGGCGAGCGGATAGGTGAGCAATGTGCACGCGATCATCAGCAGGACAGCCCAGCATCCCGTGTGGGCGAGCGTGTGGAAGATGAGCGGGGCGGATGGTCCCGCGAGGATCCGTTCGTAGATGCCAAGAAACCAGAAGGGAGGAAAGGAGCGTACGGCCGCGGCGTTCGAGGTGAGCAGTGCCTGGAGCGACTGCGCGACCATCGGAAAGACAAGCAAGACGGCGAGCAGAACCATCAGCGACGCTCCCTGAAGCAGAGGCGTGATGCGGCGGAAGAGATGCTCGCCCAACGTGTTCAGCAGGATCCCCTGGAGCGCGAGGAAGGTGGTTGCGGCGAAGGTTCCGCTCATCAGAGCCGCGATGGCATGGGCAAGAAAGTGGCGGCCGATGCCGGGTAGCTCGGCGATCATAGGGAAGAAGACAATGCCGAGCCCGTTGGTTCCGAGCAGTACCAGCGAGAGGAAGATGGCGAGCGCAAGGACACGGGCGGCGAAGAGGCGACGCATCGGGATGGGAAGATTGGAGAGAACAAAGACATCGAGCAGATCGGGGAAGAGGAGGTCCCACTCATAGACGGTGGCAATCCCCATGACGACGAACGGGTAGCTCACATAGAAGTAGTGGTCTCCCGCCTGCGACCAGAAGGGGCGGTGAAGCGGAGCCGGGGGAAAGGCGTGGTACGCGGGAAACAGGAAGAGCGCGACCAGCAGGCCGGGAAGAGCAGCGGCATAACTGAGGAGCATGACGCGTTTGGTCTCGTCGTCCGGCGACAGAAGTTCGTTGTGAAAGAAGCGATGGAGGAGGTGCCGAACCAGAACCTCGAACTGGGTCTGTTCCCGCCTCGCGATTGCGGAGCTGGCCTGAACGGCGAGAGACTCGACTGGGCGATTGGGGGTGGAGAAGAGTCCGTCTCGCTCAGCCATGATGCACCGCCATGACGTCGACGAGTTCTTTGGCTACGCTTAGGGTGTCCTGCTGCTGGACCAATTGGGCGAAGACGCTTTCGAGATTGGCAAGCTGGAGCGAGTTCTTCAGTTCAGAGGGAGGAGCGTCCGCGAGGATCTTTCCCTTGGCGATGACGATCACGCGATGGCAGACGAGCTCGACCACCTCGAGGACGTGCGAAATGTAGAGAATGGCCTTGCCCTGTGCCGCGAGCTGCTGCAGAAGATCCTTGAACAGACGGGCGGAGACGACATCGAGGCCGGAGAGAGGCTCATCGAAGACCAGCAGCTTGGGATCGTGCAACAGGGCCGCAGCGATGAGAACGCGCTGCTTCATCCCCTTGGAGTAGAGAGAGATGGGCGAGTGACGCCAGGGGTCGAGGCTCAGCAGGGCCAGAAGCCGGTTGGCCTTGAGCTCGATGAGGGCCTCGGGCAGATTGCGCAGACGGCCGACGAGCTGGAGGTACTCGAGTCCGGAGAGGTGGGTGTAGACATGGGCCTCCTCGGGAACGTAGCCGAAGACCGAGCGGTAGTCCTGAAGGTTGGTGCGGATACTCTCCCCTTCAAACAACACCTGGCCTTCGCTTGGCTCCATGAGGCCGGTGATGATCTTCACGGTGGTGGACTTGCCGGAGCCATTGGGCCCGACATAGCCGACGATCTCGCCAGCACCGACGCGAAAGCTGACGTTGTCGATGGCGGGAAGACCACGATAGCGTTTGGACAGAGCTTTGACCTCGAGCATGGAAACCCTCACCCCTATGTAGTACACTAGTATGTGATAGCATACTACATAGCAATGAGCAACCCTCGACTCTCCCACAGTGCGGCTCTCATCCTCAAGGCGCTTAGCCTTGGCTACCGCTACGGCTTCGATGTTATGGAGGTCACCGGCCTGCCGAGTGGCACCGTCTACCCTGCGCTGCGTCGATTAGAACGCGACGCGCTCGTCGCCTCCAGATGGGAGCCTGAGGAAGACGCGGTGGCCAGTCAGCGCCCGGCTCGGCGCTACTATGAAGTAACACGCGAAGGGAAGGCTGCCGCGCTCGCCGCTACCGAGAGGTATCCACTGCTGGCCCACCTCGTTCCGGAGAAGCACGCATGAGCCATCTCCTTCCCTCGCCTCTGCCGCCCTTCGATCGCTATCTCTTGTCTGTCATGGAGAAGTTCGTCCCAGCCTCTGAGCGAGAGGAGTGGTTATTGGCATGGCAGTCCGAGCTATGGCACAAACACCATCTCGCGCGTCGCACGCAGTTCGCCTTTCCTGCTCCCGATCTCACGACAGGGCTGATTCGCGATGCGCTCTGGCTCTGGGGTGATGGCTGGAGACGCACCTTTCAGGGAACCGCTACGCTCTGCCTGGCGGTGCTCCTCAGTCTCTTCGTGCTCGCCGCGGCAGCCGGGCTGGTACTCAATGGAAGTTGGCAATCGCTGGCCTCCTCGCTTGCCGACCAGTTCAAACGGTTCCTTGTCGAGGTGCCGCTCATTCTCTTCGTCACCCTTGCCATCTCCCCACGCAGACATACCGATCAAAGCGCCACAAGCCGAAAGCTCTACTGGCTCAAGCGGCAACTCTTCTTGGGCGCAAAAACCTCTCTCACCTTGCTGCTCATGTTTCTGCTGAGCGCTGACCTCTGTCAGCCGATGCATGCGGCTACTCCCAACGTCGCAGACTTCCTGCAGATTTTCTCGTTCACGATCCTGGCGCTCGTCGGTTTGCGCTGGGCTTTGCATGACCACGGGCAGCGTTGTAAGCAGTGCCTCCGCTCGCTCGCCTCGCCGACACCTATCGGCCGCCCCTCTCACAATCTCCTCGAGTGGAGTGGCTCGGAGCTGATCTGCAAACAAGGTCATGGAGCGCTGAGCATCCCGGAGATGGAGACGAGTTGGTGCGAGTCCAGCGAATGGGTGAGCCAAAGCCCCTCGTGGGATCGAGTTGCGAGCACCTAGTTCCTTTCTCGCCGGAGTTGCTCAGGCGCAACTGCAATCAGGTCTGGGCCGGATTCTGGCCGTATGACGGCCAACCCGCACCTAGGGCCTTGCTCCATTCCGAGTTGAGGTTTGCTTGCACCGCGCAACTCTCTTGTGGTACAAGTAGTTATTCCAGTCTGCTTTAGGGCAGATTTGAATTTCATGCAGAGTGGTTGAGGGACGAGCCCTGTGACGCCACGACAACCGGACAGAGCAAGTGCGTACCGGTGTCAACTCTCTCCTGGAAGGCAAGTTGCCAGGGAACATGAGATTCGGAGCACGCAGTCCGGATTGAAGGACTGCACCCCGCGTTTCCTCTTCCCCCCGGCCGTACGCGGCGGCACCTCCCAGAGACAGTAAGTCACAGTTAGCCGCACCCCTCCTCCAGAAGAAGAGAGTGCAATGGCCTATTCCTGTTCGGCGTATGAGTTGAAGTGCAATGAGTGTGGCAAAAGCTTCGGCAACCAGCCACTCTCCGCCTGCGACAACTGCCTGGCTCCGTTAGAAGTTCACTACGATTTGAATGCGGTTCGCGATACCTTTACCCGCACGACCATCTCCGCTGGCCCGGCGAACATCTGGCGCTATGCCGCGCTGCTGCCGATTCCCAAGGGCTTTGAGCCCGATCTTCCGGTGGGCTTCACGCCGTTGCTGCGGGCGCGCAACCTGGGCAAGCGCATCGGCGCGACCAACCTTTACGTGAAGAACGACGCCGTCTGCTTTCCCACGCTGAGCTTCAAGGATCGCGTGGTGTCGGTGGCGCTAGCGAACGCGCAGGCCTTCGGCTTCGAGACGGTGGGCTGCTCGTCGACGGGCAACCTGGCCAACTCGGTGGCGGCGCAGTCGGCGCGGTTGGGGCTGAAGGCGTGCATCCTGGTGCCGGCGGACCTCGAGGCCGCGAAGGTGCTGAACACGCAGGTGTACGGAGCGCGGCTGGTGCGCATCGACGGCAACTACGACCACGTCAACCGGCTCTGCACGCAGATTGCGGATGAGTACAGCTGGGGCTTCGTGAATGTGAACCTGCGCCCCTACTATGCGGAGGGCTCGAAGACGGTTGGGTACGAGATCGCCGAGCAGCTGGGCTGGCGTCTGCCGGACAATGTGGTCTGCCCGATGGCGGGCGGGTCGCTGATCCGCAAGATTCGCAAGGCGTTCAATGAGCTGATCGCGCTGGGCCTGGTGGAGGACAAGCCGGTGCGCTTCTTCGGCGCGCAGGCCACCGGTTGCTCGCCCATCTCGCAGGCGGTCAAGCAGGGCAGGGACTACATCGAGCCGCAGAAGCCGAACACGATCGCGCGCTCGCT
This sequence comes from Granulicella sp., assembly GCA_035568455.1. Lineage (GTDB taxonomy): Bacteria > Acidobacteriota > Terriglobia > Terriglobales > Acidobacteriaceae > Edaphobacter. The sequence continues at coordinate 1,287 of DATMOB010000118.1, read as the reverse complement.
GGCGATCGGCAACCCGGCCGACGGACCGGCCGCGGCCAAGATGATCCAGGCCAACGGCGGCTGGGCCGAGGATGTCTCCGACGTGGAGATCGTCTCCGGGATGCAGGAGCTGGCCGAGAGCGAGGGCATCTTCACGGAGACGGCAGGCGGCGTCACCACGGCTGTGACGGCGCGGCTCTACGCCGATGGCCGCATCGGAGCGGATGAGACCACGGTCGTCTGCATCACCGGTAATGGTCTGAAGACCACCGACCCGCTCGCTCACCACTACCTTCAGGAGCGGGCCGTGCGCCCGCGCCTGGCTGACTTTGCGGAGTACCTGCAGGAGCTGGATGGCATCCCGGGTATCGCAGCAGCAGAACCGGAACTCGCCATCGCAGGAGGCATCCTTGGCCGTTAAAATCGTTCTCCCCACCGCCTTTGTGCGTCATACCGACGGGCAGAAGCAGTTCGCCTCCACCGCATCCAACCTGGCCGGGCTGCTGGCCGAGATCGACCAGACCTTTCCGGCGCTCGGCACGCAGATCAAGGACGAGGAGGGCAAGCTGCGCCGCTTCATAAACATCTACATCAATGACGAAGACATCCGCTTCCTCGGCGGCGAAGCCTACGCCTTCCAGGATGGGGACGAGATCATGTTGATTCCGTCGATCGCCGGCGGCGGCTGCTAGTTTTCGTTTTCAAGAGGCGCAAAGGGGGGTACGGGCGTAGAGCTCGTATCCCCTTTGCGCCTGATGGCGAGGCTTCTGCGAACGTCGGTTATCGACTTACCTCGTTACCGAAGGGTAAAGGAATCGAGCAACGCTTTCCGCCGCGACAGGCTCTCATGGACTGGACTGATCGGGCAGGCACGATCCTACTCGATCAGGAAGGAAGAGGCCCCATGTTCCTCATTCTGGCTGTCGTTCTAGTGGCTCTGTGGCTCGGTGGCTTCGCCCTGTTCCATGTCACTGGATTCCTCATCCATCTGCTGCTGCTCTTCGCCGTGATCTCGCTCATCATGCATCTGGTGTCGGGGCGGCGTGCGGTCTAGTTTCTCTGGCAGACATAAAGGCCGAGCCCGGGTGGCTCGGCCTTCTTTTTGGAGCGCCAGCGGACCCGCATGCCGGGTGGTGTTTTTATGGGCCGGGGCGGGCCGCTAACCCGCATTTCTCACACGGTGTAGGCAAGGAGTAAAGAGCTAACGAAGAAATAAGTGGCAAAAGGCCGTTCTTTTCAGGCATAACTAGGTTGTCTAGACGAAGTTACTTGCCTTGAAAAGGAGCGGCCTTTGCAAACAGAGTGTAA